>NZ_JALEGT010000120.1 GCF_022763305.1 Marivita sp.
CGAACATTTGCGGGTCCTCTCGCCTGGACCATCGAGCCTAAACCACCGTTTGGTGCTGAACGGCCGAGGGGCGCGGGCCCGTTCCGGGCCCGCGCCAATTGTGTGCATTGGACAATCAGGACGGCGTCGTGCGGTCAGGTCAGCAATTCATAGCCGCGTTGACCGTGCAGCACCTTGTCCAGCCCTGAATTCTCGTGGTCTTCGGATACCCGGATGCCGACAACGCCCTTGCAGAAGAAGATCAGAACCAGCGTGACGCCAATGGTATACGCGCCGATGATCGCGATGCCGCCAAGTTGTGCAGTCCAGTTGGCGATGCCCAGAGGGGCCACCATCATCGAGCCGTAGATGCCGCCCACGCCGTGTACGGCGAACACGTCCAGCGTGTCGTCCACACCCAGCTTGCGCAGCAGATACACCGCTTCCTGACACATCATCCCGGCAATCGCACCGATCAGCAGCGCATAGCTCGGATCGACAAACCCCGCCGCCGGCGTGATCGACGCCAATCCGGACAGCGTGCCGGTGACCATGCCCACAAGGGTGAACTTGCCGAACTTCACATATTCCCAGGCCAGCCATGACAACGACGACGACGCACCCGCGATCAGGGTCACGGTCATCGCCATCGCAGCGGTCGAGTCCGCAGCAAGGCTTGAGCCTCCGTTGAAGCCAAGCCAGCCCACCCAGAGCATCGCCGCACCCAACATCACCAGACCGGGGCTGTGCGGATTGGTGTTGGTGTTGAGCCGCGGGCCGATGACGATGGCCAGCACGAGCGCCGCGAGCCCCGCCGTCTGGTGAACCACCAATCCGCCCGCATAGTCGCGGACACCAAGCTCGCCGAAGATGCCGCCATCGGACAGAAACCCGCCGCCCCAGACCCAATGCGCGACCGGTGCATAGACCAGCAGCATCCACAGCCCCGAGAACAGCAGCACAAAGGCGAATTTCACCCGTTCGGCGCAGGCGCCGAGAATGATCACCGGCGTGATGATCGCAAAACTCATCTGGAACGCGAAGAACAGGATCTCGGGCAGGGTGCCCACCGTTGTCTCCAATGTGACGCCGTTCAGGAACAGCTTGTCGACCCCACCCCAATACCCGGCGCCGTCGCCATAGGCGATGGAATAGCCGGCAACATACCACAGAACCACCATCAGGCAGGCCGTGGCAAAGCACTGCATGAACATGTTGACGACGTTCCGCGCACGCACCATCCCACCGTAGAACAGCGTCAGTCCCGGAATGGTCATGAAGAAAACAAGTGTCGTCGCGATCAGAATCCAAACCGTATCAGCCGAATTCATGTTACTCCTCCCAAATCATTAACGGACTACTATATGTTGGAGATTAAATCGGCTTTGACGCTATGAGTAGCAAAAACTTACCCTAGGTAAGCTTTATCCACAGGTTTTCGAGATGACCCCAAGGTGCGCGGACGCGCCTTGGGGCACCCAGTCATCCGATCCGGTATCAAACGGCCTCAAACCTTGCGGTTCTCCAGCGCCATACCGATCCCGGCCTCCTTGAGAACGGCGTTCACCGCTTTGAAATCGACGCCCGAGGCGGGCAAGGCGGCCAGCATCATGGCAAGGTCGCGTTCGTCGAAATCCGGGCGGTCGATCTCGCCGATCTCCTGCATCCGTGTGGCGATCACCGCCGGATTGAGAATGAACCCGGTCTCAGGCTCGACTTCGGCAAGCGCAGCTCCCGAGGCCGTGGGCAGGCTGGATTGGGTCTGGTCGTTGATCACGCCGCTCGCATCCAGATAGGTCGCCCGGTTCTGCGGCGTGAGGAGCACCCGCGCCGGACGGTCGAGCTGTGGCTCGATGGTCAGCCCGCCGGGGAACGAGAACCGGAAATTCGGCGGCAGGCGAAGCCGCACATAGCCGCGCGCCTCGAAATTGGCGGGTGTCACCGGCGTCGGGAAGGGATCGCTGGGCAGCACTGCCACCTTTGCCGTCTCGTTCGGTTCTATGACGATGGACGGGCTCAGCGTGAAGGTCGACGAGGTCAGCCCGCCCAGCAGCGAGGCGGGCGTGTTGTTCGAATTCGCCGTGTCGATAAAGGCGGCGGTGTTGTTGAAGAGGCTCCGGTCCGGGTCGCTGACCGAGGACGTGACGAAGTTCAGCGTGAACCGCAACGGGACGTTTTCGAGATTGGTGATGTTGAGAAAATAGCCCTGCAACACCGTATCCGCAGCCCCGACGGGCGATTGCGGTTTGTAGATCAGCTCAAAGGATGAGACTTCCATGGTAATTTCTCCGAAAAATGCAAAATCAAAACACGCGCCGATGAAATGGACGGCGCCCGTAAAACGTATCACAGAAGACCGGCCGACGCTGGCGCTATCGCCGACTCCCGCGGTCAAGCGGCGAAGAACTGCTGGAGTGAAAACGGTGTGAATTCATCACCATACTGGATGGCGCGTTCGAGATTGCCCGGTAAACACGTGCGGGCGGGTCCTCGCACGCGCCTGTGAAAAAAGGGTTTGTCAGGCAGGCAGTTTTGGGCAAACTCCCGCATAAGGATAAGTAACTACAGACGTTTACACTCAATGGAAATTTACAGACGAGGATTACCGTATGCTCAGACGTGGCAGCCGTGGCGATGATGTGGTGTGGCTTCAGGGCCTTTTGAACGTTCTGCGTCGTGGCGGCGACATGAAGCTCAAGGTTGATGGCATATTCGGTGGAAACTCAGACGCCAGGGTACGCCAGTTCCAAGGGCGACATGGCCTTGCCGTCGATGGGATCGTCGGGCCCAACACCTTCAACATGCTGTTGATCCTCGAGGATCCCTATGGTTACGGCGTCGATGTAGGTGTTTATGAAGGCCCCGCGCTGCCTCCCGGAGGTGCAACTCCGGCCAATGCGCCCAATCCGCCGCTGGCTGCTCCGGCAAAACCCAAGGCTGCCCCCAAGACCAAGCCGAGCCCGACCAGCCTTGATCAATCCAAGGTCCGCGAGATGTTGAAGAGCAATCTCAGCCCGTCGGGCTGGAACTGGCTGTGCAATCAGGATCGCTTTGGCGATCTCGTGTTCGTCCTCAGCCGGATTGCGGATGTCGGCAAGATCGCCAATGCCTGCGGGATCATCGACGGCGTCTTGATCGGAGCCAGGGGCGTGGCACTTGGCCCCCTGTCCGCCATGATCGGCGGTTTTCTGTTCCCGATCGGTGCGACGATGTCCTGGAAGAAAGCCGTCACCACGAACGAACGGCACTATGGATGGCTTGCCGTGTCCTATGCTGCAACGCATTGGGTGTTCTCGCCGACTCCCGGACAGCGGATGACGCGGTCGAAAGAGGCGCGCGAGCGGCATGAATGGTTGCGGGATGATCGTGACATGGCGCTGCTCGACACCGCATGGCGCACAGCGTGGGATGAACAGACGGCCCGGATGAACGCGCTCGATCTGAAAGGGCACAGCAAGGCCGCCTATCGCGAGACGGTCCGCATGTTCTACAACAACTCCGCGCAGGAGTTCTGCCGGGACATGAAGAAGAACATCTTCGACGAGCATCTAGACTCGTGGAAGGTCTCGGAAACCGCGCGGGACAACTGGAAAAGCTTCGACAAGGTTCTTTACCCGAAGTGACCCTCAGGCTGCGGCCCTCGGAACAGGATCAGACCGACAGGCGCGACGCATGCGCCCCGCGTTCGCGGTAAGGCGTGGTTTCGTAATGCGCCCGGTAGCATTTCGAGAAATGCGACGGCGACGCAAACCCGCAGGCCAGTGCCACGTTGATCACGCTCATGTCGGTCTGCATCAGCAGGTTGCGCGCCTTCTGCAAGCGCAGTTCCATGTAGTAGCGCTTGGGGCTGCGGCTCAGGTAGCGGCGGAACAGGCGTTCGAGCTGCCGTGTGGACATGCCCACCTGCTGCGCCAGCAAGGACGGGCTGATCGGCTCCTCGATGTTCTGCTCCATCATCTGGATGACCTTGGACAGCTTCGGATGCCGCACGCCGATGCGGGTCGGCACGGACAGCCGCTGGGTGTCCTGATCGGTGCGGATCGAGTTGTAGATGAGCTGATCGGCAACCGCTCCGGCCAGTTCCTCGCCGTGATCGTCCGCGACGATCTTGAGCATCAGGTCAACCGATGCGGTCCCCCCGGCCGTGGTGATCCGGCTGCCATCGACAACGAAGATCGACTTGGTCAGTGTGACCTCGGGAAATTCCTCGGCAAAGCTGTCCTGGTTTTCCCAGTGGATCGTCGCGCGCTTGCCATCCAGCAACCCGGCCGAGGCGAGGGTATGGGCCGCCGTGCACAGCCCGCCGATGGCAAGGCCACGCCGGGCTTCGCGGCGCAGCCAGTTGATGACGCGCTTGGTTGTGGCCTTCTGCACATCGATGCCGCCACAGACGATCACGACGTCATCGCGGTTCATCTCGACAAGGTCCGAATCCAGCCGGAACGACACACCGGCCGAACAGGTGATCTCGACGCCGCCTTCGCCGACGATGGTCCAGTCATAAAGCTTGCGATTGGCCATCCGGTTCGCGATCCGCAAGGATTCCACCGCCGCGGCAAAGCACAGCATAGTGAATTCCGGCAGCAGTACAAACACAAACCGGCGCGGCTTGCTGGGAACGCGATCAAGTTCAACGGTCTGGCGTGTCGGTAGCATTCTATTCTCGTGGCCTACGTCCGTGCTCTGCGGCACCTTGCAAGCCAGAAGGTCAGAAGTGACGACCGGGGTCAAGGCATGGAGGGGCGATTCCTGACTGGTCAGACCGGGGTGGTTTCTGTATAGCGACCCCGCTAACGCTAACTTACTTGGACCATACCGGAGTAGAGACAATGACCGAGTGGCAAAAATCAGGCTGGCGCACGAAACCGCGGGTGCAGATGCCTGACTATACGGATCAGGAAAAGCTGGAGGCAGTCGAGGCCCAGCTTTCGAAGTATCCGCCGCTGGTTTTTGCAGGCGAGGCCCGCAAGCTGAAGAAGGCTCTGGGCGCGGCATCGCGCGGCGAGGCGTTCCTGTTGCAGGGCGGCGATTGCGCCGAGGCGTTCGACCAGTTCAGTGCAAACGCGATCCGCGACACGTTCAAGGTGATGCTGCAGATGGCCATGGTCCTGACCTTTGGCGCAAAGGTGCCTGTGGTCAAGGTGGGTCGCATGGCCGGCCAGTTCGCCAAGCCGCGCTCTGCCCCGACCGAAGTGGTGGATGGCGTGGAGCTGCCCAGCTACCGGGGTGACATCATCAACGAGTTGGCCTTCACGCCGGAGGCCCGGATTCCCGATCCGGCCAAGATGCTGCAGGCCTACACGCAGGCGGCGGCGACACTGAACCTGCTGCGTGCGTTCTCGACCGGTGGCTACGCGGATGTGCACCAGGTGCACCAGTGGACGCTGGGTTTCACCGAAGGCGAAAAGGCCGCCAAGTATCGCGACATGGCGAACCGCATCAGCGACACGCTGGACTTCATGAAGGCCGCCGGGGTCGACAGCGACCGGGCGCACACGCTGCAGACGGTGGATTTCTACACCAGCCATGAGTCCCTGCTGCTCGAATATGAAGAGGCGCTGACCCGTCAGGACAGCACCTCGGGCAAGTGGCTCGCAGGTTCTGGGCACATGATCTGGATCGGCGACCGCACCCGTCAGCCGGACGGCGCGCATGTGGAATTCGCACGCGGCGTGCTGAACCCGGTGGGGCTCAAATGCGGCCCGACGACCACCGCCGAAGACCTCAAGGTGCTGATGGCCAAGCTGAACCCCGAGAACGAAGCGGGCAAGCTGACGCTCATCGCGCGGTTCGGCGCGGGCAAGGTAGGCGAACACCTGCCGCGCCTGATCAAGACCGTGGCCGAAGAGGGGGCCAACGTGACTTGGGTCTGCGATCCGATGCACGGCAACACGATCAAGTCGTCCACCGGCTACAAGACCCGTCCGTTCGAATCCGTTCTGCGCGAGGTGCGGGACTTCTTCGCCGTGCACAATGCCGAAGGCACCGTTCCGGGTGGCGTGCATTTCGAGATGACCGGTCAAGATGTGACCGAATGCACCGGAGGTGTCCGGGCGGTGAGCGAGGAAAACCTGAGCGACCGCTACCACACAGCCTGCGATCCGCGTCTCAATGCCTCCCAGTCGCTGGAACTTGCGTTCCTTGTGGCGGAAGAGCTGACCGCGCGCCGCGAGGCACAGCTGGCAACCAAGGCCGGTTGATCAACCCAATTTGCAAGATGGAAAGGGCGGCTCTGCGGGGCCGCCCTTTTTTCATGGATTGTTGACAACCAGCGTCAGGCGCGCGCGCGGGATCGGGGCAGAGTGGGTCGGGACCTCCGAAATGCGGTAAGGACCGGCACCTGACCTTTCAGCCATCACTGGCGCAACCGCACCAAGAAGTTGCGTGACACGTCCCGCCGTGTCCCGCAGCGGATAGAGCACCAGCCGGGCCTCCGCCCGACCGAGGTGATCGCAAGGCTCAGCGCCAAGTCGGACCTCCACGGGACGACGTGTCCGCACCAAGAGCAGCAGCGCCTCCTGCAACCGAAGCTGGTCATCCCTGTCGACCAAACAGCCAAGCGGCAGACCGGCACAGGGACGGCCGGCCATCTCGTTCACGGCGGTTCCCGCAACGCGCAGGCGCGCATGGCTCCGGCCATGCATCTCGGCCAGAAAGGCTTGGTCCAACGCATCCTGGATCCGGCCGGGGTCAATCGAAGACCAGAGCGGCAGATCACCCTGCGCCGCCAATCCGGCCCAATAGCCATCAAGAATGTCCAGAGCCCGCATCGCATGGCGCTGCAGCACATGGCGCGTGATCGACGTGATGATCATCGTCTGCTGTCCCAACCCGTTACGCAAAGCCGGCCGTACCACAATTCTGCCGCAATTCCGTCGCGGATCTTAACAAATGGTTAATGCATGCGCGGCCGCCAGCGGCTTGCATCGGACCGGCGCACAGCGTAACCCACCTCCTGACACGGGGGAGCGAGGACGACATCATGCGTCAATCCATGACGGGCTTTGCCTCGGGGCAGGGGGACGCGCTGGGTCTGTCCTGGTCCTGGGATCTGCGCAGCGTGAATGCACGCGGGCTCGACATCCGGGTGCGGGTGCCCGACTGGGTGGATGGCCTGGAACAGGCGCTGCGCACCCAGATCACCAAACGGATCGCACGGGGCAGCGTGACCGTGTCGCTGCGGCTGCATTCGAACGGCACCGACGCCGTTCAGGAATTGAACGAAGCCCAACTGGACCGCGTGCTGACCTCGATGCTGCGCATCGAGGCTGAAGCCATGGCGCGCGGCCTGTCACTCACCGCCTCGTCTGCGGCGGATCTGATTACCGTTCGGGGAGTGATGGACACGGCACACCAGCAGACCGATCCGGCAGAGATCCGTGCAGCGCTTGTCGCGGATTTCGATCCGCTTCTCGACAGCTTCATCGCCTCGCGCGAAGCCGAAGGCGCGGCGCTGGTCGACGTCCTCGGCGGACAACTGGACCGGATCAGCGCCCTGGTGGCCGACGCCGACACCGTGGCAGACGCGCGAAAGGACGAACAGGCCGAGCGCATGCGCGCTGCCATGGCGCGGGTCATGGACAACCAGGACAGCGTCGACGAACAGCGCGTCGCGCAGGAACTGGCGCTGATCGCGGTCAAGGCCGATGTCACCGAAGAGATCGACCGTCTGCGCACCCATGTCGAGGCGGCGCGCGCGCTGCTGCGCGAAAAAGGCGCGGTCGGGCGCAAGCTCGACTTCCTGATGCAGGAATTCAACCGCGAGGCCAATACTCTCTGCTCCAAGGCGCAATCGGCGCCGCTGACCGCGGTCGGGCTGGAACTCAAGACCGTGATCGAACAGATGCGCGAGCAGGTTCAGAATGTGGAGTGAGACATGAGCACCCGGCGCGGATTGCTGATCATCCTGTCCTCGCCCTCGGGAGCGGGCAAATCGACGCTGTCGCGGCGGCTTCTGGAATGGGACCGGAGCCTGAGCTTTTCGGTCTCGGCCACCACCCGCGCGCCGCGCCCCGGCGAGGTCGATGGCGAGCATTACCACTTCCTGTCGGAGGACGCGTTCAAGCGCGATGTCAGCGCGGGAGAGATGCTCGAACACGCGCACGTCTTTGGCAATTTCTACGGCAGCCCGCGCCAGCCGGTGCAAACCGCCATCGACGCGGGCAATGACGTGCTCTTCGACATCGACTGGCAGGGCGCGCAGCAGATCGTCAATTCGGCGCTGGGTCCACACACGCTGTCGATCTTCATTCTGCCGCCGTCTATTGCCGAATTGCGGCGCCGCTTGGAAAGCCGGGGGCAGGACAGTGCCGAGACCATCGGCAAGCGGATGCTCAAGAGCTGGGACGAGATCAGCCACTGGGGCAGCTATGATTACGTGCTGGTCAACGACGATCTCGACGCCACCTTCGACAAGCTCAAGACCATCGTCGACGCCACGCGCCTGCGCCGCCTTCAGCAGCCGGGACTCGTGGATCATGTTCGCAAATTGCAGCAGGAATTCGAGGATTTGACATGACGCTTTACGCCCTTGACGGCATCGCACCCGAGATTGCCGAGGACACGTGGATTGCTTCCGACGCCAACCTGATCGGGAGGATCGTGGTGGAAGAGGCGGCCAGCATCTGGTTCTGTTCGACCCTGCGCGGAGACAATGAACAGATCACCGTGGGCACAGGCTCCAACATTCAGGAAAACTGCGTGCTGCACACCGATATGGGCTATCCGCTGACCATCGGGCAGGGCTGCACCATCGGGCACAAGGTCATGCTGCACGGCTGCACCATCGGCGACAACTCCCTGATCGGCATGGGGGCCACGGTGCTGAACGGCGCGAAGATCGGCAACAACTGCCTGATCGGGGCAGGGGCGTTGATCACCGAAGGCAAGGAGATCCCCGACGGCTCTCTGGTGATGGGCGTGCCGGGCAAGGTCGTGCGCGCACTGGACGAGACGGCCATCGACGGGTTGCGCAAGAGCGCTCTGGCCTACCAGGCCAACATGCGCCGGTTCCGCAGCGGACTCACTGCGCTCTAGGCGCATAAATATCTCGGAAATCTGAAACTTTGCCTTGAAGCGGCGCGTAGCTGCAACAGACTTCTGCACGGTGAGATAAGGAATGCGCGCGATGAAAGCACTTTGGGTCAGTCTGTGTCTGGTGGTGGCGGCGGCCATGGCGTCGGCCCATGAAGTGCGACCGGCGATCGGCGACCTCGAGGTGGTCGAGGGGCAGGTCGAGATCACTCTGACCCTCAATGGTGAAGCTTTGGTTGCTGGTGTCAGCCTCGAAGGGATCGAGAACACCGATGCCCTCGACGCGTCCGAAGACGTGGACCGCCTGCGCGCGCTGGAGCCGGATGCTCTGAGAGCCGAGCTCGAGCCGCGGATGCCCGAGTTCATCCGCAGTCTCGACCTGACGGCGGGCGATACGCCTGTCGCGCTTGAAGCTGTCCAGATCGACGTGGCCGAGGTGGGCAATACCGACCTTCCGCGTGACACGGTCCTGATCCTGAGCGGTCCGGTTCCAGACGGTGCGCGCACGTTGAACCTTGATTGGCCCGCAGCCTATGGTGCGCTTGTACTGCGCCAGCAAGGCGTAGACGAGCCTTACACCGGGTATCTCGAAGGTGGGCAAAGCAGCGGACCGATCGCCATTGGCGGCGGGGATGAAGCCAGCGGCTGGATGACCTTCGCAACCTATATCCCGGTCGGCTTCGATCACATCCTTCCCAAGGGGCTGGACCATATCCTCTTCGTGCTTGGCCTGTTCTTCCTGTCGACGCGAATGACACCGCTGCTGTGGCAGGTCTCGGCCTTCACGCTGGCGCATACCGTGACGCTCGCCATGGCGGTGCTGGGCATCGTGTCCGTGCCGGGCAGCATCGTGGAGCCCCTGATCGCGGCCTCGATCGTCTACGTGGCGGTGGAGAACATCGTCTCGGACAAGCTGCACCGCTGGCGTCCCTTCGTGATCTTCGGGTTCGGGCTTCTGCATGGCCTTGGATTTGCCAGCGTTCTGGGTGAGTTCGGCCTTCCGGACGGGCAGGTGGTGCCGGCGCTGATCGGCTTCAACGTCGGCGTGGAACTGGGCCAGCTGACCGTGATCGCCATTGCCTTCATCCTCGTCTGGTATGCCATCTGCGTCGATCGCGGCGAGGCGGATGTTGCCCCCGCACAGGGGCTCTACGCCGTACTGGCGGTGATCTTCGTCGGCCTTGGTCTTGCGCTGAACACACCCGGGTTTGCCGAGGTCATGGGCGCATCCGCGATGGTGTTCTTCTGGCCGCTCGCCGCGCTGTCATTGCTCTGCATCCTGTCGGCGACTTTGGTTGACCGACTCGACGCGTACCGCCGCTACGTCGCCGTCCCGGCATCGGCCGCGATTGCGCTGGTCGGGGCGTATTGGTTCGTGGAGCGGGTGTTCCTGTAACCCCGCCGCGTCGCGTCGAACCCGGGGGTTGCGCATGGTGCGAACCCCCGCTATACGCGCGCCACTGACACCACAGGCGGGGTCGGGCCTTTGGGGGAGACATCCCCAAGCGTCCACCGGTTGGCCATCTGGCTGATACCCCCGCTGAGGATTGAAACCGGAAAGGAAAACGACAATGGCTCTTCCAGAGTTCACATTGCGCCAGCTGCTTGAAGCAGGCGTGCACTTCGGCCACCAGACGCAGCGTTGGAACCCCCGCATGGGCGAGTTCATCTACGGCGCGCGCAACGGCATCCACATCATGGACCTCACGCAGACCGTTCCGATGCTCGACGCAGCGCTGAACGTGATCCGCGAAACCGTGGCAAAGAACGGCCGCATCCTGTTCGTCGGCACCAAGCGTCAGGCGCAGCAGCCGATCGCAGAAGCCGCTGAAAAATGCGCACAGTACTACATGAACCACCGCTGGCTGGGCGGCACGCTCACCAACTGGCAGACCGTGTCCAAGTCGATCCAGCGTCTCAAGCAGATCGACGAGCAGATGGCATCCGGCGCCGAAGGCCTGACCAAGAAAGAGCGTCTGGGCATGGAGCGTGAGCAGGGCAAACTGCAAGCGTCGCTGGGTGGTATCCGCGAAATGGGCGGCGTGCCGGACCTGCTGTTCGTCATCGACGTCAAGAAAGAAGCGCTGGCCGTGGCCGAAGCCAACAAGCTGGGTATCCCGGTTGTGGCGGTGGTCGACACCAACTGCTCGCCCGAAGGTGTGGATTACATCATTCCGGGCAACGATGACGCCGCCCGCGCCATCAGCCTCTACTGTGATCTCGTGTCCCGCGCAGCGCTGGATGGCATGACCGCCCAGATGGGTGCGGCCGGTGTCGATCTCGGTGCGCTCGAAGACACGCCGGTCGAGGAAGTTCTGGCAGAAGTCGCCGCCGAAGACGCCGCAAGCTGAGCGTTACCGCGTCGTTACATCGATATGACAGGGCAGGGCCGTCGAACATGACGGCCCACACCGCCCGAATTTGAAATGAGGAGAGCCAAGATGGCGATCACAGCAGCACTCGTTAAGGAACTGCGCGAACTGACTGGCGCAGGGATGATGGATGCCAAGAAAGCCCTGGTCGAAAGCGACGGCAACATGGATGCCGCCGTTGACTGGCTGCGCACCAAAGGCCTCGCCAAGGCCGCCAAGAAATCCGACCGCACCGCGGCCGAAGGTCTTGTCGCGGTCAAGGTGGATGGCGGCAAGGGCGTGGCTGTCGAAGTGAACTCGGAAACCGATTTCGTCGGCAAGAACGCTGAATTCCAGGCGATGGTCGATGCCATTTCCGGTGCCGCGCTGACTGCAAGCGATGTCGAGGACCTCAAGACCAAGGAAATCGGCGGCAAGACCGTTCAGGACATGATCACCGACAAGATCGCCACCATCGGCGAAAACATGTCGCTGCGCCGCATGTCCACCCTCGAAGGGGGTCAGGTCGTGTCCTACGTGCACAACGCGGCAGCCGACGGCATGGGCAAGATCGGCGTTCTGGTTGCGCTGTCCGGCGACAACGAAGCCTTCGGCAAGCAGGTCGCGATGCACATCGCCGCCGTGAACCCGGCGTCGCTGTCCGCAGCCGATCTCGACCCGGCGGTCGTCGAAAAGGAACGTCAGATCCAGATCGACATCGCGCGCGAATCCGGCAAGCCCGAGCAGGTCATCGAAAAGATGATCGAAGGCCGCATGAAGAAGTTCCTCAGCGAAGTCACGCTGCTGGGTCAGGCCTTTGTCGTCAACCCGGACCTGACCGTCGAAGACGCGGCCAAGGAAGCTGGTGTCGAGATCACCGGTTTCATCCGCCTCGAAGTCGGCGAAGGCATCGAGAAGAAGGTCGAGGATTTCGCGGCCGAAGTGGCGAAGGCCGCTCAGGGCTGAGCCCGGCAGTCAGCCACATTTGATCGAAAAAGGAAGCGGCGCTGACATAATGGACAGCGCCGCTTTTTTGGGAGCAATGGACCGACGCCATTTTGGGGATGACGCGGCCCCTTGACTGGGTCTGACACGCTGCCCGGGACAGGCCCGTGCCATGGCGCCAGCCAAGCGACTTACGAATGAGACCCGCAGAGCCAAGGTAATATCATGGGTGCGGGTCCCGCGTTCCTTGGCTGAAATTGCCACCACTCACGGAACATCACCACTTTGCCAATTTACCTTGGGTCAAGGAAGTCCGGATTTCCTGACCTCACGGTTTTTTCACGCGCCTAGCGATCGCTGATGAACATCTGGTTCTGCAACGCGGCCTTCAGCACGGCTTGCGCCGTTGTATCGACATTGAGCGCCTCGCGCGCGAGCCTGAGGTGCTTTTCCACCGTGGCCGGTGTAAACCCAATGATCGTCGCGATATCCTGCATGGTCTTGCCGCCGCCGACCCATTCCAGCGCCTCGCGCTGGCGTCGCGTCAACGTCTGGTGCGGCGGCGTATAGGGCAGGGTCAGGATCTTGAGATGCACGATGTTGTTCATCAACTGGATCAATTCGCCCGAGCGCGCCCAGAGTGCATCCACATCATCCTGCGTCAGATCATCCCGCGCAACCAGTGCGATGGCGCCCTTGGCGCGATCCGACAGACTGCGGAAGCTGATCGAGTATCCCGCGGTCAAACCATGCTGTGCATTGAAATCGAGGATGCGACGCTCGGCTTCGGTTACGGCGCCGCTGTCCATCATCATCCGCAGAACCGTCCAGCTTGCCGCGCCGTCGTTCTCGAGCGCCCAACGCACCATGGGCGCAGACCGGTAGAGCCCGTCATGGACAAACGCGTTCACATAGCCCGAGTCGATGTTCGACAGGATGATGAAATCATCCGGATCACCCAGAGAGGTCGCGGTGCGGAATCGCGTGAAGCCATAAAGCAGCCGGTCGAACCCGAACTCCGCCATCCGACGGCAATGCAGGTCCCACAGCTCTTCGATGCTGTTGGAATGGGTCAGGTCAAGAAGAGCAGCGCTTTGTTCGGGCGTCATTGCAAGCCACGGCGTTAAGGAACATCCGTGTTTAGGGCGGCTTTGCGCGATTTGTCTATACTTGCGGACATCTTTATATTACATAATACTGATTATACGAATTATAGATGACCTGAAATCCACACATCTCAAAATGTTTTCAAAGTGTTGCCGGCAGATATTAATGCAGCCGACAGCGTGCACTTCCCCTTTTTCAACTCTGCGCCCGTTCGAGGAACACTCCACGCAGATCGGAATCGCTCCGATGTCCGAGTCACCTGTTGATGTTACACAGAGCGGCTGATCGAGGCACTGACTCGCGCCAAAAGACGGTTTCACACTGTTCCGATGTACTTTCCGCCACGTCAGGGCAAAAATTAAAAACCATTCAAAAACAGCGTCTTGATGCGCATTCCGCAGAATTTTCGGACGTTATCCTCATGTGTCATAAAACCGTTACGCAACTGTCACAAAAGCATGGCCAAAGCGCTCTAGACCCGGCGCCAACGGTCATCAGGGGGATGGCCGAGAGATATCCAACCAAGGAGCTGACATAATGTCCGTTAAACTCTCCGTATCTGCACTGGCCATCGCAGCCGTGTCCGCAACCGCTGCCGCAGCCCGCGACAACGTTCAGGTTGCCGGGTCGTCCACCGTCCTGCCCTATGCCTCGATCGTGGCCGAAGCGTTCGGCGACAACACCGACTTTCCGACACCGGTCGTCGAATCCGGCGGTTCGTCCTCGGGCCTCAAGCGCTTCTGCGAAGGCGTTGGCGAAAACACCATCGACATCGCAAACGCATCGCGCGCCATCCGTGAAAGCGAAATCGCGGCCTGTGCCGAAAACGGCGTGACCGACATCATTGAAGTGCGCATCGGCTATGACGGCATCGTGTTCGCATCGCAGCAGTCCGGCCCGGCCTTCACAGCCTTCACACCGACCGACATCTTCAACGCCATCGGCGCGAAGGTTCTCAAGGACGGTCAGATCGTCGACAACCCCCACACCAGCTGGTCCGAGTTCAACGCAGACCTGCCGGATGCCGAAATCGCGATGTTCATCCCCGGCACCAAGCACGGCACCCGCGAAGTGTTCGAGGAAAAAGTCCTGCTGATCGGTTGTGAAGAAACTGGCGCGATGAAAGCGATGATCGACGGCGGCATGTCCGAAGATGACGCGGAAGACGCCTGCCTCGACGTCCGTCAGGACGGCAAGTCGGTCGACATCGACGGCGACTACACCGAAACCCTCGCCCGCATCGACGCCAACACCAACGGCATCGGCGTGTTCGGCCTCGCGTTCTACGAGAACAACACCGACAAGCTGAAAGTGGCCACCATGTCCGGCGTCGAGCCGACAACCGCCACCATCGCATCCGGCGAGTACCCGGTCTCCCGCCCGCTGTTCTTCTACGTGAAGAAAGCACATATCGGCGTGATCCCCGGCCTGAAGGAATACGCGGAATTCTTCATCTCCGACGATCTGGCAGGCCCGAACGGCCCGCTCGCCCAGTACGGCCTCGTGTCCGACCCCGAGCTGGCAAAGACCCAGCAGATGGTCGCCGACGAGAAGGTCATGGGCGCAGACATGTAATCGCACCCGCGATGCAATCCTTGCGGAGGCGGCTGCAAACGCCGCCTCCTTTTTCTTGAGACATCCTCGCTGAACACCTTGGGGGCACCATGCCGCTGCTTTGGCTTTTCCTGCTCATTCTCGCAATCGCTGCCGGTGCCTTTGTCATCGCGCGCATGCGGGTCATGGCCATGTCCGGTCAGGACCGGCGCTCCCTGCATTCTCTTCCGAATTACTACGGCAGCAATGCCGCGATGAAATCCGCGATCCCTGCCCTGCTCGTGCTGGTGGTCTGGTTGATCGCGCAACCGTTCTACGTGAACACTGTGGTCTCCGGGATGATCCCCGACGACGCCATCGCCCAAAGCTCGTCGCGCGGGCTCGTTCTGGCTGAGGTGCGCCGCGCCGCCGACGGGATGGACCTGGCGATCGCCACCGGCAACATGACCGAAGACGAGGCGCGCAACACAGACGCCGACGTCGCGGATGTCACCGAGCGTCTGTCCACTGCCGGGGCCATCATCACGTCTGAGCTTACCCAGCCGATCCTGCGCGCCGCGCAGCAGTTCCGCGTGCTCAACAGCACCGGCTATCAGATCATGACGATTGTCGTTCTGCTGATCGCCATCGCGGGCGGCGCATGGGCCGTTCGCGAGACCCAGCCGAAGTTCCGCGCCCGCAATGTTGTCGAACAAGGCGTGCGCGTCCTGCTGATCGCGGCCGCGTCCATCGCCATCCTGACGACCCTCGGCATCGTCCTGTCGCTGGTCTTCAACACCATCGAATTCTTCCGCCTGTATCCGGCTGCCGACTTCTTCTTCGGCACAAGCTGGGCGCCCAGCTTCTCGGGCCGTGGTGGTGCGTCGGATCTTGGCATCCTACCGCTGCTCTGGGGCACGTTCTACATCTCGATCGTGGCGCTGATCGTGGCGGTGCCGGTCGGCCTCTTCTCTGCGATTTACCTCTCCGAATACGCCAGCCCCAAGGTGCGTGCCTTCGCCAAGCCGATGCTCGAGGTTCTGGCCGGTATCCCGACCATCGTCTACGGTCTCTTCGCCCTGCTCACCGTCGGCCCGCTTCTGGTCAGCGTCTTTGGCGATGACGGCCTCGGCTGGATGCAGGCGGGCACCGCCGTCATGACCGCGGGTCTGGTGATGGGCATCATGCTGATCCCCTTCGTGTCCTCGCTGTCGGATGACATCATCAACGCCGTGCCGCAGGCGATGCGCGACGGGTCCTACGGGCTTGGGGCCACGCAGTCCGAAACGATCCGTCAGGTCGTGCTGCCGGCCGCCCTGCCCGGCATCGTCGGCGCGATCCTTCTGGCGGCAAGCCGTGCCATTGGCGAGACCATGATCGTCGTTCTGGGCGCCGGGGCAGCCGCGCGCCTGTCGCTCAACCCGTTCGACGCGATGACGACCGTCACCGCAAAGATCGTGTCGCAGCTGACGGGCGACTCGGATTTCGCATCGCCCGAAGCCCTTGTTGCCTTTGCACTTGGCATGACACTCTTCGTCATCACGCTCGGGCTCAACATCTTCGCCCTCTACATCGTGCGCAAATACCGGGAGCAGTACGAATGACCGACGCCAGCATGGACAGCGCCCCGATCAAGGGCAGCCTGATTCAGGTCGACGCCCGCACCAAAAAGCGGAACGCCGCGGAAAAGCGCTTCAAGGCCTATGGTCTTGTGGCGATCCTCATCGGTCTTTTCTTTCTCGTCGTGCTGGCAGTCTCGATCCTGCGCTCGGGCATCCCCGCGTTTACCCAGGCCGAAATGACGCTCGAATTCACCCTGACACAGGAGGAGTTCGATGCCGCAGAAAGCCAGGTCCTCAAGACCAAGGCCTATGAGGGGATCTTTATCGCCAAGCTTCAGGACGCGCTGACCGAAAAAGGTCTGACCGTTGCCTTCGACGCCGCCGCCATCGAACGCCTTCTGGGCAAGCCCGGCAGCACGATCCGCGAATTCTACCGGGCAAACCCCGATCAGATCGGCACGCCGGTGACCTTCAGCCTGCCCGCCTCGTCCCGCGTGGACGGTTATTTCAAAGGCCGGGTCAGCCGCGACACCGTTGTCGACAGCCGCTTCTTCGAAGCCAGCGACCTTGATCTGGTGGATGCGCTGGCTGATGCAGGCATCATCGTGCGCAACTTCAATTGGAACTTCATCACCGGGTCGGATTCCGGAGTGGACAACCCCGGCGGTGCAGGCATCGGCGTTTCGGTGATCGGATCGTTCTTCATGATGCTGGTGGTGCTGGCCCTGTCCCTGCCCATCGGCGTGGCAGCGTCGATCTATCTCGAAGAATTCGCGCCGCAGAACTGGTTCACCGACCTGATCGAGGTGAACATCTCGAACCTCGCCGCCGTGCCCTCCATCGTGTTCGGCATCCTTGGCCTTGCCGTGTTCATCCAGTTCATGCACCTGCCCCAGTCGGCCCCGCTGGTCGGCGGTCTGGTGCTGACGCTCATGACGCTGCCCACGATCATCATCTCGACCCGCGCCTCGCTCAAGGCGGTGCCGCCGTCGATCCGCGAAGCGGCGCTGGGTGTGGGCGCGTCCAAGATGCAGACCGTGTTCCACCACGTCCTGCCACTGGCCGCCCCCGGCATCCTGACCGGCACCATCATCGGTCTGGCGCAGGCGCTTGGCGAAACCGCGCCGCTTCTGCTGATCGGCATGGTGGGTTTCATCGCCCGCGCCTATCCCGAAGGCGTCGTGTCCGGCTTCATCGATCCCAACTCGGCCATGCCCGCGCAGATCTACACATGGGCCGCCCGCGCCGATGCCGGGTTCTATGAAAAAGCCTGGGGTGGAATCATCATCCTGCTCATCTTCCTCCTGACGATGAACATCATCGCGATCATTCTGCGCCGCCGTTTCGAGCGCCGCTGGTAAATTGGATCCCGTCCCATGTACGATATACCACACCACACACAGGAGACTGCCGTGACGGACGTCAAGATTAAAGCCAAGGACGTACAGGTCTATTACGGTGACACTCACGCCATCAAGGACGTGTCGGTCGAGATCGAAAACAACACCGTCACCGCCTTCATCGGCCCGTCGGGCTGCGGCAAGTCCACCTTCCTGCGCTGCCTGAACCGGATGAATGACACGATCGACATCTGCCGCGTTCAGGGCGACATCCGCATTGATGGCGAAGACATCTACGACAAGCGCGTCGATCCGGTGCAGCTTCGGGCCAAGGTGGGCATGGTGTTCCAGAAACCGAACCCGTTTCCGAAGTCGATCTACGACAACATCGCCTATGGCCCGCGCATCCACGGCATGGCCCGCAACAAGGCCGAACTCGACGATATCGTCGAACGCGCCCTGCGCCGCGGCGCCATCTGGGACGAGGTGAAGGACCGCCTTCAGGCTCCCGGCACCGGCCTGTCGGGCGGCCAGCAGCAGCGCCTCTGCATTGCGCGCGCCGTGGCGACCGAACCCGAGGTCCTGCTGATGGACGAGCCCTGCTCGGCGCTCGACCCCATCGCAACCGCCCAGGTCGAGGAACTGATCGACGAATTGCGCCAGAACTACGCCGTGGTGATCGTGACCCACTCCATGCAGCAGGCCGCGCGCGTCAGCCAGAAGACCGCCTTCTTCCACCTCGGCAATCTCGTGGAATACGACGACACTTCCAAGATTTTCACAAACCCCGAAGACAGCCGCACCGAAAGCTACATCACCGGACGGATTGGATAAGACCGTGACACAGCAGCATATCTCAAGCGCCTTCGACCGCGATCTGGAAGGCATCCAGGCCCGGATCATGAAGATGGGCGGGCTGGTGGAACAGGCCATCCTCGACGCCGCCCAGGCCCTCGAAACCCGCGACCAGGAACTGGCCGAACAGGTGCGCGCCAATGACAAGGTGATCGATCAGCTCGAAGAACTGCTGAACGAGGAAGCCGCCCGCGTCATCGCCCTGCGCGCCCCCACCGCCATCGACCTGCGGGTGATCCTGTCGGTGATGCGCATGAGCGCCAACCTTGAACGCATCGGCGATCTGGCCAAGAACCTGGCCAAGCGCAATGCCGTGCTGATGAGCATGCCGGCGATCAACGGCTCGGCCGCCCAGTTGCGCCGCATGTCGCGCGATGTGCAGATCATGCTCAAGGACGCGCTCGATGCCTATATCCAGCGCGACGAGGTGCTGGCCCGCGACGTGATCGAACGCGACGTGGACATCGACCAGATGTACAACACGCTCTTCCGCGAATTCCTGACCTTCATGCTGGAAGACCCGCGCAATATCACGCCCTGCATGCACCTGCATTTCATCGCCAAGAACGTCGAACGCATGGGCGACCATGTGACCTCGATCGCCGAGCAGGTGGTGTTCCTCGTCACCGGTGAAAAGCCGGAAGAGCCGCGCCAGAAAGAGGATCTGACCTCCACCGATGTCGATCTCTCTCCGGCACCGAACCGAGGGGCCTAAGCCATGACCAGCGTCCAGCCAACCGTTCTGGTCGTCGAAGACGAACCCGCCCAGCGCGAGGTTCTGGGTTACAACCTCGAAGCCGAAGGCTTCCGCGTCGCCAAGGCCGAAAACGGCGAAGAGGCGCTGATCCTCGTCGACGAGGAACAGCCCGACATCATCGTTCTGGACTGGATGCTGCCCAATGTCTCGGGCATTGAGGTCTGCCGCCAGCTCAAGACCCGCGCCGACACGCGCAACGTGCCGATCATCATGCTCTCGGCGCGGTCAGAAGAGGTGGATCGCGTGCGCGGGCTCGAAACCGGGGCGGATGACTATGTGATCAAGCCCTATTCGGTGGTCGAGCTGATGGCCCGCGTCCGCGCACAATTGCGCCGCACCCGCCCGGCGGCGGCGGGCCTGCGGCTCGAATTCGAGGACATCGTGCTCGACGCCGAAACCCACCGCGTCACCCGCGACGGGTCCGAGGTCAAGCTGGGCCCGACCGAGTTCCGGCTTCTGTCGACGCTGATGGAAAAACCGGGCCGCGTCTGGTCGCGCGAGCAATTGCTCGACCGGGTCTGGGGCCGCGACATCTATGTCGACACGCGCACCGTGGACGTGCATATCGGTCGCCTGCGCAAATCGCTTACCCATGGCGGCGGCGCCGATCCGCTGCGCACCGTGCGCGGCGCCGGGTATTCGCTGGGCTAACGTCACAAGCGCCGGATGATGCGTCGACGCATCATCCCGTGTCCGTCAACGGACACGCCGCCCCGCGCAAATCGGTCTTGTCCCCAATTGCCCACCCGCGCCGTGACGCGTCGACGCATCACCCGGTTCCGTTGACGGAACCGCTCACTCCTGACGCGCATCCATCGGCAGAATGACGGTAAATGTCGTCCCCTTGCCCAATTGGCTGTCCACCTGCAACCTCCCGCGGTGGCGGTTGACGATGTGTTTGACGATGGCCAGCCCAAGGCCCGTGCCCCCCAATTCGCGCGAGCGGTGGCTGTCCACCCGGTAAAATCGCTCGGTCAGACGGGGCAAATGCACCGGGTCGATGCCGGGGCCCGTATCGCTGACGGCGATCCGAACCCCCTGCCCGCGCAACCGGTTCTCGTAGTCCGGCGTGCCCAAACCGATCCGCACCGAGGTTCCGCGCCCGGAATACTTGATCGCGTTTTCCACGAGATTGGTCAGCACCTGCCGCAACTGGTCCGCGTCGCCGGGCACGGTCACGGGCGTTTCGGGCAGGCTCAGCGACATCTCGATCCCCGCCTCCTCGGCCAGTTGTGCAAGGCTGTGGCGGGTCTGTTGCAGCACGGCTGACAGGTCCACCGGATCAACCGGGCGCACGCGCTCATCCGCCTCAACCCGGCTAAGGGACAAGAGATCGGACACCAGCCGGTTCATCCGCTCCGCCTCGGACCCCATGATGCCCAGAAACCGCTCCTGCGCCCGCGCATCGTTGCGCGCCGGGCCCTGCAGCGTTTCGATGAACCCCAGCAGCGCCGTCAGTGGCGTGCGCAGCTCGTGGCTGACATTGGCGACGAAATCGCGGCGCATCTGGCCCGCCTGTTCCATCGGCGTGATGTCCTCGAACGACACAAGGATGCCGGTGCGGCCCTGCATCGGCACGCCGCCACAGGTCACGCGATAGGTGATGTCATGCTGCCCGTCATTGGTCAGGTAGCGGGTTTCGCGTTTGGTCCCGTCGCGCTGCACCTGCTCGATCGTGTCAAGCAGGCTTGGCTGGCGCAGCGCGGTGATGAAATGCCGCCCTTCGATATTCTTGCCCAGCAGCTTTTCCGCTGCGGCGTTGACGGCAAAAATCCGGTCGTCCGGCGCGATCAGCACCGCCGGGATGCCCAGCACCATCAGAATATCGCGGGGGGCCGCGGTCATTTGGCCGCTGCCACGGCAGCAAGCCCCGCATCAAACGCCGCGATCAGCGCGTCCGGGTCTTCCAAACCAACGGACACCCGGAAGAACCCTTCCGTCATCCCCTGTGCGGCCCGCGCCTCGGGCGTCAGTCCCCGGTGCGAGGAACTGGCTGGGTGCGACAGCGTCGTGCCCACATCACCCAGCGTCGGCGCAAAGGCGATCTGGTGCGCGCCTTGGGTAAAGGCATTGGCCTCCGCGCGTCCTCCGTCGAGCTCGAAACTCACCATGTTGCACCCACGTCCCTGCAGCAGCCCTTGCGCGCGGGCGCGGTCGGGGTGGTCGGGGCGCGTCGGATAGAGCACACGCTTGACGCCCGGTTGCGCGGCAAGATGGTCCGCAAGGCGCGCCGCATTTGACTCTGCCCGGTCAAAGCGCAGATCGAAGGACATCAGCCCCCGCTCGGCCAGCCAGCAATCGAACGGGCTGGGTGTCATGCCGGTGGTCACCGCGAAATCGTAGATCGCCTTGCTCAGGGCGGCATCCCGTGTGGCCACCCAACCCAGCGTCACGTCCGAATGCCCCGCCAGCAGCTTGGTCACCGAATGCAGCACCACATCCGCCCCCAACTCGAAGGGCTTGACCGCGCGCGGCGTGGTGAAGGTGTTGTCCACCACCAAAAGCACGCCCTTCTCCCGGCAGAGATCGGCGATCCCCTGCACATCCGCAATCCGCAGCGTCGGGTTCGACACCACCTCGATCAGCACCAGACGCGTGTTCGGCCGCAGCGCCGCCGCCATGGCCGCCGCATCCGTCGGATCGGCGAGCGACGTCTCGATCCCGAGGCGCGGCAGGTCATCCCGCATCATCCGCAAGGACCGCCCATACAACTGGTCACCGCCGACAACGTGGTCGCCCGCCTTGCACAGCCCCAAAAGCACAGCAGTCACAGCCGCCATGCCTGACCCCAGAACGATCCCCGGCACCGGCGCGCTTTCCATCGCGTCGATCCGGCGTGCCAGCACATCGGCATTGGGATGGCCTTCACGCGCATAGGTGTAGCCCTGCATCCGTCCCTCGTACTGCGCATCCAACTGGTCCGGCGTGTCGCTGGCATAGACCACCGAAGGCATCAGCGGCGTCACCACCGGTGTGGAGGCTGTCGCAGGAAGCCCGCCGGGGCGCATCAGGGTCGGTTTCATCATTGTCGCAGATCTCCGTTCAATTCTGCCCGCAGGCCTGCCACAAAGCGCAGGCGGCAACAATGGGCGGCGCGACGGCACGTTCTGCACTCCGGCCCTTGCGCCGATCTTGCAGTCGGGCGATGACGGGCGCATGACACAGCGCCCCGACATTCTCTGCATCGGCTCCGTCCTCTGGGACGTGATCGGCCGCTCCGACCGGCACATGAAACAGGGCGCCGATGTGCCCGGCCACATCACCCGCCTGCCCGGCGGTGTGGCGCTGAACATCGCCATGACGCTGGCGCGGTTCGATCTGCGGCCCGCCCTGCTGAGCGTCGTGGGCCGCGATCCCGAAGGCAATGAACTGGTCGCCGCCTGTGACCGTCTGGGCCTGATCACCGACCACCTCTACCGCTCGGACGATCTGCCCACCGATCAATACATGGCGGTCGAAGGCGCAAACGGCCTGATCGCCGCCATCGCTGACGCCCATTCCCTCGAACAGGCAGGTGACAAGATCCTGCGCCCGCTGATCACCGGGCCTGTGGGATTTGTAGAAGCCCCCTTTGCCGGGCCGATCGCGCTCGATGGCAACCTGACCGAGTCGCTGCTCGACCAGATCGTGCATCACCCGGCGTTTGCGCAGGCGGACCTGCGCATCGCCCCGGCGTCCCCCGGCAAGGCGGAACGGCTGCAGCCCTTCATCCGCGCGGGCAAGGGCGTGCTCTATGTCAATCTCGAAGAGGCCGGGCTGCTCTGCCAGACCGAATTCGCCAGCGCACCACAGGCCGGGGCCGCGCTGATCGAACGGGGTGCCGCGCGTGCGCTGGTCACCGATGGCGGCAATGTCACCTGCGATGCCACCCGCGACGGCATCCTTGCCGAACGCCCGCCCGAGGTGATGGTCACTCGCGTCACCGGCGCAGGCGACACCTTCATGGCCGCGCATATTGCATCCGAGTTGCGCGGCGCAGACCGCCCCACAGCCCTGCATCGCGCCCTTGCCACTGCCGCAGCCTATGTCGCCGGAGGAAACTGACATGACCACCCTGCCCCTAGAGATTTCCCCCGCCGTCAAAGCCGCGCTGGACGCAGGCAAACCCGTCGTCGCGCTGGAATCGACGATCATCACCCACGGCATGCCCTGGCCGCAGAACCTCGAGACCGCCCGCGCCATCGAAGCCACCGTGCGCGACGCCGGGGCCGAGTCTGCCACCATCGCGGTGATTGAGGGACAGCTGTGCATCGGGCTCGACGCCGGACAATTGGAAGCGCTTGCGCAGGCGCGTCAGGTCGCCAAACTCAGCCGCGCGGACATGGCCGTCTGCATCGCCAAAGGCGGCACCGGCGCAACGACTGTGGCCGCCACCATGATCGCCGCCCATATCGCCGGGATCGAGGTCTTTGCCACCGGCGGCATCGGCGGCGTACACCGCGGCGCGGACCAGAGCTTCGACATCTCGGCCGACCTTCAGGAACTGTCGCAAACCCCTGTCACCGTTGTGGCCGCCGGGGCAAAGGCCATCCTCGACCTGCCCAAGACGCTTGAAGTGCTCGAAACCCTTGGCGTGCCGGTCATGGCCTATGGTCAGGACGCCCTGCCTGCCTTCTGGTCGCGCGGCTCAAGCCTCAAGGCGCCGCTCCGCGCCGACACCCCTGCCGAGATCGCCAAGGCCCATCGCATGCGCGCCGCTCTCAAGCTTCCGGGCGGTCAATTGATCGCCAACCCGATCCCGCCCGAGGCCGAAATCCCCCATGCCGAGATCCACCCCATCATCACCCGCGCCACGCAGGATGCCGAAGCGCATGGCATCGCGGGCAAGGCGCTGACACCCTATCTGCTACAACGCATCTTCGAACTGACCGAAGGAAGGTCGCTCGACGCCAATATCGCGCTTGTGCTGAACAATGCCCGCCTTGGGGCGCAAATTGCACAGGAATTGACGTCTCTGCGTTGAAAAACAGGATCTTGCCCCGCCCACCCATTGTAGACGGCAATCCGACCGCCTAGGTTCACCCGGAACCAGTGACGGACCCGACATGACCACCCCATTCGACCCTGACAGACGCAGACCCGGTCTCTTGTCACGGCTTCGGGCCAGCTTTCTGACGGGCATCGTCGTAATCGCCCCCGTGGCTCTCACGATCTGGTTGATCTGGACGATCATGGGCTGGATCGACGGGGTCGTGTTGCCTCTCGTGCCGACCCGGTTCAATCCGGAACAGTATATCGGGATCAACCTGCGCGGCGTGGGGGTGATCTTCTTTCTGGTGTTCACGGTCGTGGTGGGCTGGATCGCCAAGGGCCTGATCGGTCGGTCGCTGATCCGCTTTGCCGAAAGTCTTGTGGAACGGATGCCGGTCGTCCGCTCGATCTACAGCGGCGTGAAACAGATCGCCGAAACGATCTTTGCCCAGTCCGAACGGAATTTCGAAAAAGCCTGCCTCATCCAGTATCCGCGCAAAGGCATCTGGGCCATCGGGTTCATCTCGACCGAAGCCAAGGGCGAAATCTCGGACCGTGCCGAAACCATGGGCAAACTCATTTCGGTCTTTGTGCCCACGACGCCGAACCCGACATCGGGTTTCCTGCTGTTCTTCCCGAAGGAAGATGTGATCGAGCTTGACATGTCGATCGAAGACGCGGCCAAGCTGGTGATCTCGGCGGGCCTCGTCTACCCCAACGCGAAAGACCCGACCCAGCCCGCCAAGGCGGCGTAAATCTTTCTGCGTCCTGCTTGACGCAGCCCGCACCGCTCCACACCTACGCGACACGGTCCCGCGCAGTTTCGCGCCCGACACGCTGAGGTCTTTCCCCCGTGAACCTGATCCTTGTGGCCTTCGGGCTTGTCGCGCTGCTGGCAGGCGGCGATCTTCTGGTGCGCGGAGCCGTCGGCGTGGCCCGCCGTCTGGGCGTGTCGCCGCTGGTCATCGGACTGACACTGGTGGGATTCGGCACCTCCGCCCCGGAACTCGTGACATCGGTCAGCGCCGTTGGCCTTGCCGTCCTTGCAATGCTGGGTCAGATCTCGGTACTGGCCGGGATCACCTTGCTTGCACTGCTCGGCACCTACCTCTGGGGTGCATTCCGCAGTGCCGCCGCACCGGACCACGAGCCAGGCCTCCCCACCGACCCGCTGCCGAAAGCCGCCACCTTTTTGATGATCGGGCTGGCGCTGACCCTTGGCGGGGCCATCGCGCTGGTCGATGGTGCCACTGGGATTGCCCGCGCCTATGGTGTGCCGGAAACCGTGATCGGCCTGACACTGGTCGCCGTCGGCACATCTCTGCCAGAGCTTGCAACCACCGTGATGGCCGCACGGCGCGGTCAGTCGGATGTGGCGCTCGGCAACATCCTCGGCTCTGGCATTTTCAACATCCTTGGCATTCTCGGCGTGACGGCCCTTGTAACGCCTCTGCCCGTCGACGCAGCACTTCTGCCGGACATCGCGGTAATGCTGGCCACAACCGCGCTCCTGCTGGGGCTGCTCTTCTGGCGGCGCGGTCTCGGGCGCATTTCGGGACTGGTGTTCCTGCTGACCTACGCCGCCTACATGGCGTGGCTCAGCCAAACATTCTGACCAGATCCGCCGTCTGCCGCTGCCCCAGATCGTCCTTGTGATGCGCTAGGAACGTTCCCGCCGCCCGGCGGCCCGCCTCCTTCAACTCGGCAATGACCGACGGCACGGGGACCAGCTTGGTCGCCACCGACAGATCATTCATGAGCGCATCGTCGGCGATCATGTGGACGCGGACATTCTTCATCGCACCCTCCTGCACCTTGCCCTCGGCAATCAGGCGCTGCACGAACTCGATGGCGCGCAATTCGCGCAGCAGGGACGAGTTGAAGCTGATCTCGTTGATCCGGTTCTGGATCTCGTTCGGCATCACCGGCTTCGTGTCGCGCACCAGTGGATTGATGTTCACGATAACCACGTCATCCGGCAGGTCCGCATCGAAGAGCGGAAACAGCGCGGGGTTGCCCGTATAGCCGCCATCCCAGAACGGCTCCACGATGCCGGTCTGCGGATCTTCCACCTCGACCGCCTGGAACAGCGTCGGCAAACAGGCCGAGGCCAGAATGCTCTTGGTGCTGATCGCATCGCCCTCGAAGATCCGCACCTTGCCGTCGCGCACCTGCGTGGCGCAGATGAAAAGCTTTGGCCCCTCCTTCGCGCAAACCTGCCCGAAATCGAACTGTGCCACGACCTTTTCCAGAGGGTTTTCGTAAAGCGGCCCCCAGGCATAGGGCGACATCATCCGCCCCAGCATGTCACCCAGCAGATAGGCCGGTGAGAACTCGAGTCCCTTGCTCACCGCCGCCGGTGTGGGCAGCCATGCCTGCATCCAGTGCGGCACCGCCAGATCGTCAAGCCGCGCCACCTGCGCCCAGAGCCAATCCAGATTGTCCCGCGCGCCCTGACGCCCATCCCTGAGCCACCCGGATTTCAGCGCCGCACCATTGAGCGCCCCCGCCGACGTGCCGGTGATCGCCGCGATCTCCAGATCGTCCTCTTCCAGAAGCCGGTCCAGCACACCCCATGTAAACGCGCCATGGGCCCCACCGCCCTGAAGCGCCAGATTGATCGTTACCATACCGTCCCCTGCACCTTCATCTTGCCAAATAAACTTCGGGGAGCACGAGGGGCTGGCCCCTCGTTCCAGGCTCTCAAAGCGCCGTCCAGCCGCCATCTACCGAGATCGTCGTCCCGGTGATCTGCGCCGCCGCATCCGAGCAAAGGAACACCGCCGTGCCGCCGATCTGTTCGACCGTGGCGAATTCCTTGGATGGCTGGCGCTCCAGAATGACCTTCTGGGTCACCTCTTCCTCGCTCATGTCGTATTTCTTCGCGGTGTCGGGGATCTGCGCCTCGACCAGCGGCGTCAGCACATATCCGGGGCAGATCGCGTTGCAGGTGATCGGCTCCCGGGCGGTCTCAAGTGCCGTCGTTTTGGACAGGCCCACCACCCCATGCTTGGCCGCGATATAGGCCGATTTGAATGGCGAAGCCGTCAACCCGTGGGCGCTGGCGATGTTGATCACCCGGCCCCAGCCTGCCTTGCGCATCATCGGCAGCGCAACAGCCGTGGTGTGAAAAGCCGAGCTTAGGTTGATCGCGATGATCGCGTCCCATTTCTCGAGCGGGAATTCGTCGATCGGGGCCACATGCTGGATGCCCGCATTGTTAACAAGGATGTCGCAGGCCCCGGCCTGTTCGATCAGCGCCCGACACTGGTCGGGCTTGGACATATCCGCCTGAATATAGCGCACCGTCACACCATGCTCCTTGGCGATGGAGGCGGCCAGCGCATGATCTTCCTCACGGTCGGTGAACGAATTGATCACCACATCCGCCCCGGCCCGCGCCAGTTCATGCGCCACACCCAACCCGATTCCGGAATTCGATCCGGTGATGACGGCAGTTTTCCCTTTCAGCGACATGATCGCTCCTTCCTTGGTCTTTTGCTTGTGCAGAACGCTACATGCTGCGCCTGCATAATACAAAGAAGAAGCGGTCACGGTTCCAAAAGTCCCAACGACAGCCCGAATCGGCCAGACACCCGACCCACCCCTGCTCCGGTGCAGCCCCGGCAGGATGGCTGACGCGCCGCCCACAAATGCAAGGCCACATACGCAAACCCCTGTTTCATAGGTGTCCAACAAGCAGGTCGCGCAAGGATCGGGCAGAAAAAAACCCCGGCGCGAAGCCGGGGTTAAGTTATTGAGGCAGGTTTCATACAGGCAAGAAACCTATCGAGCAGTAACCCCGGTATAGGCAATCTTTCACCGCAATCCAAGCTAAAAGTTTGAAAAGCCACGAAAGCCCCGTTACCGTCACACGCAACAAAACAAGGGCAGACAGGGATTGTTGCGAAAATGAGATCGGTTTTTTTCCTCAAGCGGCGGATGGGCATCGCCGCCGTGGCACTCGCGCTGTGCGGGCAATCCGTCACGGCAGACCCGCAACACGGCATAGCTATGTATGGCGCGCCCGCACTTCCACCGGATTTTGTGTCGCTGCCCTATGCCAATCCCGACGCGCCCAAGGGCGGACGGATCGTCACCGGCGAGGTCGGCAGCTTCGACAGCCTCAACCCGCACATCTCCAAAGGCTCGACGCCGTGGCAGCTGCGCTTCCTCGCTTACGAAAGCCTGATGGGCCGGAACTGGGACGAACCCTTCACGCTCTACGGCCTTCTCGCCGAATCGATTGAGGTCGGAGAGAACCGCGATTGGGTGGAATTCGTCCTGCGAGAGGAAGCCGCGTTTTCGGATGGCACCCCGCTCACCGTCGAAGACGTGATGTGGTCCTATGAAACCCTCGGCACGATCGGCCACCCCCGCTATCACGGCGCGTGGAAGAAAGTGGCGTCGATGGAACAGACCGGCCCGCGCAGCATCCGCTTCACCTTCAACGAAGACGACCCCGAGATGGCGCTGCTGATCGGCATGCGCCCGATCCTGAAAAAGGCGCAATGGGAGGGCAAGGATTTCACCGAGTCGGGTCTGGACGAGATCCCCATCAGCACCGCGCCCTATGTGATCGACGATTTCGAGGCGGGCCGCTTTGTCAGCCTCAAACGCAATCCCGAGTATTGGGGCACAGACGTCAACTTCATGCGAGGTCAGGCCAACCTCGATGAGATCCGCATGGAATTCTACGGCGACGGCACCGCCATGTTCGAGGCGTTCAAGGCGGGTGCGCTGAACTCCAGCCGCGAATTCAACGTCGAGAAATGGGACACCCAATATGATTTCCCGGCCATCGACCGGGGCGACGTGGTCAAATCGGTGATCCCGCATGAACGCCCCTCGGGCATGACCGGCTTCGTGATGAACACTCGCCGCGACGCGTTCAAGGATTGGCGCGTGCGCGATGCGATGCTGCACGCCTTCAACTTCGAATTCATCAACGAAACCATGACCGGCTCCAAACAGCCGCGCATCACGTCCTATTTCTCGAACTCGGTGCTCGGGATGCAGGACGGCCCCGCTGAAGGCCGCGTGCGCGCGCTGCTGGAGCCCTTCGCCGCCGATCTTCTGCCCGGCGCGCTTGACGGCTATGCCCTGCCCGTCAGCGATGGCAGCGAACGCAACCGCGGCAACATCCGCGCCGCCATCGACCTGATGGAGGACGCAGGCTACACCATCACCGACGGCCAGATGGTCGGCCCCGATGGTGCGCCCTTCACCTTTGAAATCCTGCTCCAGCAAGGCAGCACCGAGGAACAGTCGATCATCGACCTCTTTGTCCAGTCGCTGGAACGGGTCGGCATCACACCCACGATCACCACAATCGACAGCGCCCAGTTCAAGGAACGCACCACCAATTACGACTTCGACATGAGCTTCAACCGCTGGGGCATGTCGCTCAGCCCCGGAAATGAACAACGGCTCTACTGGGGCTGTGACGGAGTCGAAAACCCGGGCACGCGCAACTGGATGGGCATGTGTTCACCCGCCGCCGACGCGATGATCGACGCGATCCTGCAATCGGACTCGCGCGACGATTTCGTCGCCGCCACCCGTGCGCTGGACCGCGTGCTGACCACCGGGCGCTATGTGATCCCGATCTACCAGTGGAACATCAGCCGTATCGCCCATGTCAAAGAGTTGAAATACCCCACCGAGATCCCGATCTATGGCGACTGGATCGGCTGGCAGCCCGATGTCTGGTGGTGGGAAGAGGAGTGATCCATGCGCGCATGGACTCTGATGATACTGGTTGCAGGCGCACTCAGCGCCTGCGCCACGGTTGACGGGATCGGTCAGGACATCTCCGCGACCTCAAGAACCGTGCAAAGCTGGTTCTGACGCTCCGACCAGGGTCTGCGGCGGGCTGTCCCATGCGACGGCGCGCCGCTTTTGAACGACTCACTCTGCATGCCATCGTCTACCGTGCGAGGGACGTTTGGAGGAGCGTCTGATGACCTGGACTGACATCACCGAAAACTGGACGACGGCGCTTGACCGTCTCGAAGCCAGATTTCCATTGTTGAACCGCGATGCGCTGAACCAGCCGCCCGAGCATCTGCACGGCCTGTCGCAGCATCTTGCGGCCACCCATGATCTGACCCCGCTCGAAGCGACCGAGGAACTGGCCGACTGGCTGTTTGTCGAGACGCTGGCGCGGCAGGTCAGCGAGATGCGCCTGCACTGAACATCAGGCCGACGAGAGCGACGTCACCCACAGGATGCTGGCGTCGTCATCCGACACTGAAATCACGTTATGCCCCATCGTGGCATCGTAATAGGCACTGTCGCCTCGGCGCATCTCGACCGGTTCGTAGAACTCGGTGTAGAGCCGGATCACACCGGTGAGGACGTAGAGAAACTCCTCACCGTCATGCCGCACCCAGCCGTCGAACTCTTCGACCGACCGGGCCCGCACCCGCGCACGGTAGGGCAGCATCTGTTTCTTTGTCAGCGTTTCCGCCAGCAGTTCGTGCTCATAGGTTGCAGTCGCGTGCTGTTGTCCCTGCCCGTTCGGCGTGACCACCATACGCCCGTTCACCTTCTCCCGCTGCGGCGGGGTGAACAGTTGCGGCACGCTGATCTGCAACCCTGTCGCCAGCTTCTTGAGCGCGTCATAGGTCGGCGACATCTGCCCGTTCTCGATCTTCGACAGGGTCGACCGGGCCAGCCCCGCCTGCTGCGCCGCTTGCTCCAGCGTCCAGTTCCGCGCCTTGCGCAGGTCGCGCACGCGCTCGCCCAGATTCAGCGGTTCGGGCTGGTCATCGGCGCCGCCATCGCGCGCAATGCGGATCAGATTTCGGGGATCATGAGTCATGCGTGCATCTATACTGTCCGCCCAAGGCTCCGGCAACCGGTGCTTGCAGCGCATTGGATTGCGGCCTAGGGCTGTGCCATGAGCTCCAGTTTCGACCAAGGCCCCTGGCCGCCCTGCCCGCAGGACTTCAACCTGACCGCCCATGTTCTGGCCGCCGCCGACAGCGTGCCTGACAAGATCGCGCTGGCCGTGGTCAAGCCGACAGGCGCGCAGCGCTGGAGCTACGACCGTCTGCGCAGCGCCATTCTGGGCACCGCCTCCGGGCTGTTGGAGAGCGGCCTTCGTCCGGGCGACAGGCTGTTGATGCGGGTGGGCAACTCGGTAGAATTCCCGGTCGCCTATCTTGCCGCCATCGCCGTCGGCATCGTCCCGATCCCAACCTCGTCACAACTGACCGAACCCGAGGTGCAGGTCCTGATCGACATGACCGACCCGGCGGCTGTTCTGCATGACGGAAAAACCGCCTGTCCGGCAACCGTACGGGTGATCCGTACGGATCAGATGGCCCAATGGTACGGATTGCCGCCCGCCGACTATGCGCTCGGTGACCCGGATCGGCTCGCCTATATCATCTTCACCTCCGGTACCTCCGGCAAACCCCGCGCCGTCTGCCACGCCCACCGCGCCATCTGGGCGCGCGGCATGATGATGGAGGGCTGGTACGGGCTGACCGGATCCGACCGCCTGATGCATGCCGGTGCGTTCAACTGGACCTACACCCTGGGCACAGGCCTTCTGGACCCGTGGACCATGGGGGCCACCGCCCTGATCCCGGCACAAGGTGTCGAACACGCGCAGATCCCGCTCCTTCTCAAACGGCATGAGGCAACGATTTTTGCTGCAGCGCCGGGGGTTTACCGCAATGTGTTGAAGTCAGGCCCGCTTGATCTGCCCAAACTGCACCACGGCCTGTCCGCCGGGGAAAAGCTGCCTGCCTCCATCCGCGACGCGTGGCAGGCGGCCACGGGCACCCGCGTTTACGAAGCCTTCGGCATGTCCGAATGCTCGACATTCATCTCGGCTCCGCCGGGATCGCCCGATAGGCTGGCCGAAAGTCTGGGCTGGCCACAACAGGGCCGCCGCATCGCGATCCTGAACGAAGACGGCCCCGTCCCCCTCAACACGCCCGGCATCATTGCAGTACACCGCACCGATCCCGGTCTCATGCTTGGCTATCTGAACCAGCCCGAAGACACCGCATCCCGCTATCAGGGCGACTGGTTTCTGACCGGGGACATGGGTGAAATGACTGAAAACAAAGACATTTTATACCACGGGCGGGCCGACGACATGATGAATGCAGGCGGCTTCCGCGTCAGCCCGCTCGAAGTCGAGGCGGCGCTGCTGAGCCATCCCGACATTCACGAGGTCGGCGTGACCGATATCGAGATCAAGGCCGACACCCGCGTCATCGCCGCCTATTACGTGGCCGATCACACCCTCGAGACCGATGCGCTCTCGGCCTTTGCCGCCGAACGTCTGGCGCGGTACAAGCAGCCGCGCCTCTATGCCCGCGTGGCCAGCCTTCCGCGCAACGCCAACAACAAATTGCTGCGACGCGCGCTGCCGGGACAAACCGTCCTCTGAGCCCCGCTTACCAATCGGCGCAACCTCTGATACACCGTCCCCGACGACAGGAAAGGACCACCCCATGGTCAAGCTCGATATCATGTCCGACCCGATCTGCCCCTGGTGCTATATCGGCAAGACCTATCTCGACCGCGCGCTGGCGCAGCGCCCGGACCACCCGTTCCTGATCACGTGGCACCCGTTCCAGCTCAACCCGGACATGCCGAAAGATGGTATGGACCGGCGCGCCTATCTCGAGACGAAGTTCGGCGGCAAGGAGGGCGCGGTGCGCGCCTATGCGCCCGTGGTCGAGAATGCCGAGAAGGCCGGACTGACGATCAATTTCGAAGGCATCCAGAAGACACCCAACACGCTCGACGCGCACCGCCTCATCCATTGGGCCGGGATCGAAGGGCTGCAGACCCCGGTGGTGGACGCGCTGTTCAGCGCCTATTTCGTCGAAGGCCGCGACATCGGGGCCAGCGACGTTCTGGCCGATATCGCGGACAGCTGCGGCATGGATGCCAGCGTGGTGCTGCGCCTTCTGGCAAGCGATGCGGATCAGCGTGAAATCGTCGAACGCGACGCCGCCGCCCGGGGCATGGGCGTGACCTCGGTGCCCACCTTCATCGTCGCCAGCCAACATGCCGTACCGGGCGCGCAGCCCACCGAGCTGTGGCTGCAGGTGCTGGACGATCTGGCACAGGGGGCCACGCAAGGCGCATGAGCGGGTCCTTCCGCATCGCCACCCTGCTGTTGACGCTGGTGCTGATCATCATTGCCGGCACCGTCTTCTTTCGCTGGGCCGAAGGCTGGAGCTGGCTCGACTCGTATTTCTTCACGGTCGTGACCCTGTCGACCGTAGGCTATGGCAACCTTGTTCCCGCAACAGCCATCGGCAAGATCGGCACCACGGTGTTCATCCTTCTGGGGCTGGGCATCTTCGCGGTGGCGATCCAGCAATTCGGCAAGTTCGCGATGCGCAAACGCGAAGAGCATGTGGAGTGGATCGTCGGCCGTCTGGGCACCCAGGATGAGGCCGCAAACAGCGACACCGATCCGACCCGCGATGCCATGCCACCCCGACGTCACGACAGTTAACGCCGCACCGCCCTGTTCCCTGACGACGGTTGGTGCTAAGGGCTGGGTCAAAACGTCAGGACCGACCGATGCCCCAAGCCATGCCGCGCACAGAATTCATTGCCCTGATGGCGATGCTGTCGGCAACGGTGGCGGTCTCGATCGACGCGATGCTACCCGCGCTGCCCGAAATCGCGCAGGCTCTGTCCCCCGACAATCTCAATCAGGCGCAACTGATCCTGACCTTCTTCATCTTGGGGATGGGATTGGGCACCTTGTTCGCCGGACCGCTGTCCGACACCTTCGGGCGCAAACCGGTCATGATCGTCGGTTCGGTGATCTACACCGTCAGCGCCTATGTCGCGGCCCATGCGGACAGTCTGGAACTGATGCTGGCCGCTCGGCTGCTGCAGGGGCTTGGCGCTGCAGGTCCGCGGGTTGTGGCGATGGCGGTTGTGCGCGACCTCTACAAGGGACGCGGCATGGCGCAGATCGTGTCCTTCATCATGATCGTGTTCACCATCATGCCGGCAGTGGCCCCCTTGCTGGGATCGGTGGTGATCGACCTCTTCAGCTGGCGCGCGGTGTTCTACGGCTTCATGGTGTTTTCGGTGATATCGGCCATTTGGCTGACGCTGCGCCTGCCGGAAACCCTTGACCCTCTGAACCGCCGCCCCTTTCGTCCGGCGGCGCTGAAATCCGCAGTGGCCGAGATGTTTGCCCATCCCGTTGTTCGCCTGTCCATTGTGGTCCAGAGCCTTGTCTTTGCGACGCTGTTCTCGATGCTGTCGAGCGTGCAGCAGATCTACGACATCACCTTCGGTCGGGCAGAAAGCTTCCCGCTCTGGTTCGCGGGTGTGGCCATCGTGGCCGGCAGTTCCGGCTTTCTGAATGCCAGCCTTGTTCTGCGGCTTGGCATGATGGCCATGGTACGTGGCATGCTGATGGCTCAGGTCGGCTTGTCCGCCGCAATGGTTGCCTTGGGGCTTGCCGCCGCACAGGGATATATTTCGACCGATATCTTCTTCGGCTGCTTCGTCGTCTGGCAGATCTCGGTGTTCTTCCAGGCGGGCATGACCATCGGCAATCTTGCTGCCATCGCGCAGGAACCGATGGGCCATATCGCAGGCATGGCCGCCAGCGTGATCGGATCGGTGGCCACCGTGATCGGCGTACTGCTGGCGATCCCGGCAGGTCTGTTGTTCGACGGCACCCCGACACCTCTGGCCGTGTTCGTCTTTCTCGAATCGGCCGCCGGGCTGATGCTGATGCGGCTGATGATGGAGGCCGACGCGCGTCTGACCCCGGCGCCCTGACACCCACGCGACACAGGAAAGGGAACCTCCGATGTCGAAGATCAAAGTCGATAACCCGATCGTCGAAATGGATGGCGATGAGATGACCCGGATCATCTGGGACTTCATCAAGAAGAAACTGATCCTGCCCTATCTCGACGTCGACCTGTTGTATTACGATCTGGGGATCGAGGAACGCGACCGCACCGAGGACCAGATCACCATCGACGCCGCCGAAAAGACCAAAGAGGTCGGCGTCGCCGTCAAATGCGCCACCATCACCCCCGATGAGGCCCGGGTCGAGGAATTCGGCCTCAAGAAGATGTGGCGCAGCCCGAACGGCACGATCCGCAACATCCTGGGGGGCGTGATCTTCCGCCAGCCGATCATCTGCCGCAACGTGCCGCGCCTTGTTCCGGGCTGGACCAAGCCCATTGTCGTGGGCCGTCATGCTTTTGGCGATCAATACAAAGCCACCGATTTCAAATTCCCCGGCGCGGGCAAGCTGACGATGAAATTCGTGGGCGAAGACGGCACCGTGATCGAACGCGATGTCTATGACGCGCCGTCCGCTGGCGTGTTCATGGGGATGTATAACCTCGACGACTCGATCACCGATTTCGCGCGCGCATCGTTCAATTACGGGCTCAACATCGGCTGGCCGGTCTACCTGTCCACCAAGAACACCATTCTGAAACAATATGATGGCCGGTTCCTCGAAATCTTCCAGCACATCTACGACACCGAGTTCCGCGACGCCTTCGAGGCCAAGGGCATCGAATACCAGCACCGCCTGATCGACGACATGGTGGCGTCCGCTCTGAAATGGTCAGGCGGCTTTGTCTGGGCGTGCAAGAACTACGATGGCGACGTGCAGTCCGACACCGTGGCGCAGGGCTTTGGATCGCTGGGCATGATGTCCTCGGTGCTGATGACCCCCGATGGCAAGATCGTCGAGGCCGAGGCCGCCCATGGCACCGTCACCCGCCACTACCGCCAGCATCAGGCCGGCGAGCAGACCTCGACCAACTCCATCGCGTCCATCTACGCTTGGACCGGCGCGCTCAAGCACCGGGCCAAGCTGGACGAGAATATCAGCCTGCGCGCCTTTGCCGAAACGCTCGAACGGGTGGTCGTGGAAACGGTCGAGGCCGGGTACATGACCAAGGATCTCGCCCTTCTGGTCGGGCCCGAGCAAAGCTGGTTGACCACGATGGGTTTCCTCGAAAAGCTGGATGAACGGTTGAACGCAGCTTTGACAGGGTAAGAACGATGCGGTGGTTGGCGGTCCTTTTCTTTCTGGCAACCCCGCTCTGGGCACAGACCTATCCGGACTACGACCGCACGACGATCACCGATCGCGCAGACCTTCTGACCGATGCGCAGGAGGTCGCGTTGGATGCCCGGTTGGAGGGGTTGCGGCGCGACACCGGGATCGAATTCGCGGTTCTGACCCTGCGCTCGCAAGCGCCCTACGCGCCCGCGCAATCGCTCGAGGTTTTTGCAACGGGCCTTTTCAACCACTGGGGCATCGGCAACGCCACCCGAAATGACGGCATCCTTGTGCTGGTCCTGTCCGAGGATCGCGCCATGCGGATCGAACTCGGCGCAGGCTATGCCCGCGACTGGGACCGGGTGTCGCGCAACGTGATCAACCGCTCCTTCCTGCCGGCGTTCGAACAGGGGGACTACGCCAAAGGGATCATCGACGGGGTCGAAGACGTGATCGCCTCCATCGCTCTGCCGTTCTCGGAAGGCTCTGATGCACCCGCGTCCGACGGGGAATTCACGCCGTGGATGGTCTTCGTTGCGGTCATGGGGGCGCTGCTGATCTCGGGACGCCGGTTTTTCGGCGATCTTCTGACCCGGTTTCAGAGCTGCCCCAATTGCGGCTACCGCGCGCTGAGCCGAACCCGGAAAACGCTGCGCCGCGCGACACGGTCGAGCGAGGGCAGCGGCGAGGTCATCACCCGCTGCAGCCAATGCAGCTATCGCGACGTGCAGACCTTCACAGTGCCTCGGATTTCATCATCCTCGTCGCGCGGCAGCTTTGGCGGTGGGCGATCCGGCGGCGGAGGCGCATCGGGACGCTGGTAAGGCTTGACTTGCTCAGGATATGTCATAATTGCTGACCTATGTTTCTGCTCAGCAAACCACCCGCCGACCGGCACACGCCGCTAGAGGACATTCAGGGCATCCTGATCGGGGCCACCCTTGTGGCGCTGGCCATCCAGTTCCTGTCGCAAGCCAATCTGCTGACCGGCCAGATCGCGGGGCTTGCGCTTGTGACCAGCTACGCAACCGATTGGCCCTTCGGCGCGATCTTCTTCGTGCTGAACCTGCCCTTTTACATCCTTGCGGTGCACCAGCTTGGCTGGGCCTTCACGCTCAAGACCTTTGCTGCCGTGGCACTGATGTCCACGATCTCCGAACTCTTCCCCTATGTGCTCACGCTCGACATGGTGCACCCTGCGCTGGGCGCGGTGCTGGGCGGTGTCCTGGCGGGGATCGGTCTCTTGTCGCTGTTCCGGCACGGAGCCACGCTGGGCGGGGTCGGCGTTGTGGCGCTGTGGCTGCAGGACACACGGGGCATTCAGGCGGGCAACACGCAGCTTCTGTTCGACGTCGTCGTCTTCGGCCTCGCCTTCTGGATCCTGCCGACGCATGTGGTTCTCTGGTCGCTTCTGGGGGCGGTCATTCTCAACATGATCGTCACCGTGAACCACCGCCGGGATCGCTACGTGGCCCGGTCCTGAGCACTTCTGCCCAGAAAACAGTCAAAAACGACACTCTGTCGCAATCAGCGCAGATTGCACGCCCGGCTGAAGGCAGCGTCTCCCTAGCAACATGGAGATGCGGATGCGCGGCGATCGCCCTGCCCTGACACTGGTTCTGCGCACGATCGGCGCACGTCGGGGGCGCGCGGCGCGCGGTCGCCCCTGATCGGATTGTCCGATCCAGCCCCAGCATCCCCTTATCCAAGAGACATCCCATGACCGATCTGTCCCCCCGTCGCGCCGGCGGCCGTGCTGCCCGCCGTGAGGCCCGTTCCAACCCGCTTGCAGACAACCTCCGCCCGATCCGCGCCGGCATGTCCGGCGGACGCTACGAACCGCTCACCCCGTCGGATATGGAGCGCATCCACAACGCGGCCCTGACCGCGCTGGAAGAGATCGGTCTGTCCGAAGCCCCCGCTTCGGGCATCAAGATCATGACCAAGGCCGGTGCTGTTCTGGGTGACGATGGCCGCATCCGGTTCCCCCGCGCGCTGGTCGAGGACATGCTGGCCCTGACCAACCGTCAGGTCACGCTCTGCGGGCGCGATCCGCTCTACGATCTGGACCTCTCGGGCACCCGCGTGCACTACGGCACCGCCGGGGCTGCGGTGCATATGGTGGATGTGGACACCGGCAACTACCGCGAAAGCACGGTGCAGGATCTGCACGACGCCGCCCGCATCGCCGACCAGCTGGACAACATCCACTTCCTGCAGCGCCCCATGGTGGCGCGGGATATTCCCGACAACAAGGAGATGGACCTCAACACCATCTATGCCTGCTGTTCCGGCACCTACAAACACGTGGGCGTGTCCTTTACCGAACCGTCCTTCGTGCCCGATGCGTTCGAACTGCTGCACCTGATCGCAGGCGGCGAAGACGCATGGCGCGCGCGGCCCTTCGTGTCGAACTCGAACTGCTTTGTCGTCCCGCCGATGAAATTCGCGACCGAAGCCTGTCAGGTCATGGAGGCCTGTATCCGTGGCGGCATGCCCGTTCTGCTGCTGAGCGCCGGTCAGGCCGGGGCCACCGCCCCCGCCTCCATCGCCGGGGCCATCGTGCAGGCGGTTGCGGAATGTCTGGCGGGCGTCGTCTATGTGAACGCCATGGCGCCGGGGCATCCGGTGATCTTTGGCACATGGCCCTTCGTGTCGGACCTGCGCACCGGCGCGATGTCCGGCGGATCGGGCGAACAGGCGCTGTTGACCGCAGGCTGCGCGCAGATGCACCGCTACTACGGCGTCTGCGGCGGCGCGGCAGCGGGCATTGCCGATGCCAAACTGCCTGACATGCAGGCCGGTTGGGAGCAAATGTGCTCCAACGTGATGGCGGGTCTCTCGGGCCTCAACATGGTCTACGAGGCGGCAGGCATGCATGCCTCGCTTCTCGGCTTCTGTCACGAAAGCCTGATCCTTGGCGATGACCTTATCGGTCAGGCGCTGCGCTGCGTGCGCGGGATTGAAGTGACCGAGGACGACCTCAGCCTCGAGGTCATGCGCGCCACCTGCCTCGGCGGGCCGGGCCACTATCTGGGAAGCGACGACACGCTGAACAGGATGCAGCGCGATTACGTCTACCCGGTGCTGGGCAACCGCGCGTCGCCCAAGGAATGGGTCGAACAGGGCCAGCCGATCCTCGTGGAAAAGGCGACCGAGCGGAAGGAGATGATCCTGTCGAAACCCGCGCGTGCGCGTTTTGATCCGGCCACCGATGCGGCCATCCGCGCGCGGTTCCGAATCCACCTCGCCTGATCTCTTGCGACGGCGTGGGGGCTGGTCCCCCCGCGCCGCTTGGGTCATGAAGACAGGGTCGTTCCGGAGTCGTCCATGCCCTATCTCATTCTCATGTTGGCCGTTCTGGCCGAAACCATCGGCACCACCGCCCTGCAGGCCAGCCAGCAATTCAGCCGCCCCCTGCCCTCGGCTATCGTGGTTGTGGCCTATGGCGCGGCGTTCTACCTTCTGGCCATCGCGCTCAAGACCTTTCCCGTGGGCATCGCCTACGCCATGTGGTCCGGGATGGGGATCGTCTTCATCGCGATCATCGGCTTTGCCGTCTTCGGCCAGCGCCTTGACTGGCCTGCGATCCTCGGCATTGCGCTGATCATGGCGGGGATCATCGTGATCAATCTGTTCTCGAACACCGCCACCCATTGAAAAACGCGCACCGGGGGTCCGATGCGCGTCTGAGTGCCTGACAATGAGGGATCGTCTTAGAAGCGGAAGCTGCCGCGCAGCGACACGGTGTCCGCATCCACATCGACGCCGGTGTCGTCGAAATCGTCAAAGCGATGGGCCAGATATTCGCCACCAACGGTGAACTGTTCGGTCACCTTGTATTCCACGCCCAAGCCACCGACGAACCCGGTGTCGTCTCCGATATTGGTGTTCAGTTGCGCTGCACCAACGGTGGCATAGACAAGTGTCTGGCCAAGGTCGTAGCCGCCACGGACCTTGGCCCGGAGCACGTCGTCGACCTCGATACCACCCAGTTCGATGTCCTCGCCGGTCTGGTAGTCAAGTTCGCCGCCGACCACGAACTGGCCGAAATCGTAGTCATAACCACCATAGACGCCTTCGCTGTCGTCCAGACCGCCGTCCGCATCAGCCGACAGGTTGCCCAGGCTCAGACCGCCATAGGCACCGGTCCAGTCGCCGCCCATCTGAACCGGGGCAACTGCCACCGGCTCAACGATCATGGGTTCGGCCGGAGCCGGATCAGCGCTGCCCGCATAGGTCGAGGTTGCTGCGGTGGCCACAAGGGCCGTTCCAAGCAGAATGCGTTTCATGAGGAGAATTCCTTTCTCGTTTGCCTCAGTCGTCACGACGGGCACAGGTCATGCCCGCCGCGCTGTTGTCTCAACGTTGGCAGCCTTGATCCCGTTGCAACGCGAAGGGCAGCGGTTTCTTCAAACCCGGCACTTTCCGGCCAAACCCCGCCAAAAACTCTCGGTCCGTCAGTGCTTTGTTGCCGGTTCCCTGTCACGCTGTCGTGAGGGGGCTGTGGTGCCGGAACGGCAACACCCATATCGACGGCCTTTTTTGCTGGCCTTCTCTGACGGTCCCTTGTAACCCCCGGCCAACTCTTCCCTGTACGAGACAAAGATTCATGGACCTTCGCAACATTGCGATCATCGCCCACGTTGACCACGGCAAGACGACGCTGGTGGACGAACTGCTGAAACAATCCGGCGCCTTCCGCGCGAACCAGGCCGTCGCCGAACGCGCGATGGACAGCAACGACCTCGAACGCGAACGCGGCATCACCATTCTGGCCAAGGCCACGTCGGTCGAATGGAAAGGCACACGCATCAACATCGTCGACACCCCCGGCCACGCCGATTTCGGCGGCGAGGTGGAGCGCATCCTGTCCATGGTCGACGGGGTGGTGCTGCTGGTCGACGCCGCCGAAGGCCCGATGCCGCAGACGAAATTCGTGACCTCCAAGGCGCTGGCTCTGGGTCTGCGCCCCATCGTGGTGCTGAACAAGGTCGACAAACCCGACGCCGAACCCGACCGCGCGCTGGACGAGTGCTTTGACCTTTTCGCCAACCTCGATGCGAACGAAGACCAGCTCGACTTCCCGCACATGTACGCCTCGGGCCGGTCCGGCTGGGCGGACACCACGCTGGATGGTCCGCGCAAGAACCTTGACGCGCTCTTCAAGCTGATCGTCGATCACGTCCCCGCCCCCAAGCAGATCAAGCATCAGGACGAAGACTTCCGCATGCTGGCCACCACGCTGGGCTCTGACCCGTTTGTGGGCCGCATCCTGACCGGCCGCGTCGAAACCGGCCGTCTCAAGGTGGGTGCCACCGTGCAGGCGCTCAGCCGTGTGGGCCAGAAGATCGAGCAGTTCCGCGTCACCAAGATCCAGGCCTTCCGGGGTCTGGGCATGCAGGACATCGAAGAGGCTCTGGCGGGCGACATCGTCAGCATCGCTGGCATGTCCAAGGCGACCGTGGCCGACACGATCTGCGCGCTGGCCGTGGACGAGCCGCTCGAGGCACAGCCCATCGACCCGCCCACCATCACCGTCACCTTCGGCATCAATGACAGCCCGCTTGCTGGCCGTGACGGCAAGAAGGTGCAATCGCGTGTGATCCGCGAACGCCTGATGAAAGAGGCGGAATCCAACGTCGCCATCAAGGTAAAGGACACCCCCGGCGGCGAAGCCTTCGAGGTGTCGGGCCGGGGCGAACTCCAGATGGGTGTTCTCATCGAAAACATGCGCCGCGAAGGGTTTGAGCTCTCGATCTCGCGCCCGCAGGTGATCATGAAGGAAGACGAGAACGGCAAGCTGCTCGAACCGATTGAGGAAGCCACCATCGACGTTGACGATGATTACTCGGGTGCGGTGATCGAAAAGCTGACCGGCGCTCGCAAGGGCGAACTGGTCGAAATGCGCCCCGCCGGTGCGGGCAAGACCCGCATCATCGCCCATGTGCCGTCACGCGGCCTGATCGGCTATCACGGCGAATTCCTGACCGACACGCGCGGAACGGGCGTTCTGAACCGCGTCTTCCACGGTTGGGCCCCGCACAAAGGCCCGATCCCGGGCCGTCGCGCAGGGGTTCTGATCTCGATGGAAAACGGTGTGTCGGTCGCTTACGCGCTGTGGAACCTCGAAGACCGGGGCCGCATGATGATCGGCGCGCAGGAAGCCGTCTACACCGGCATGATCATCGGCGAACACAGCCGCGACAACGATCTGGAAGTGAACCCGCTCAAGGGCAAGAAGCTCACCAACGTGCGGGCCTCCGGCACCGACGAAGCGGTGCGCCTGACCACGCCGATCACGCTCTCGCTGGAAGAAGCCATCGCCTACATCAACGATGACGAACTGGTCGAGGTTACGCCGAACTCGATACGTCTGCGCAAGCGCTACCTTGATCCGCATGAACGCAAGCGGATGTCGAAGAGCATGTAACGCTCTTCAGCCCTGTCGGGCTTTATCGCGAGCATTGCCCACACGGGCCTGACGAGCGGCGCGGACCATGATGGTCGCGCCGCTTTTTCGTCACTCCGTCGTTTCGACGATCAGCAACTCGCGCTCGGACGCGTCGCGCGCGTGATCCAGAGCTTTCTGGTAGTCCGGGCTGTTGTAGCAGGCCTCGGCCGCTTCCACCGACGGGAACTTGGCCACCACGTTGCGCGGCCGTTCCTGCCCCTCAAGCTGCACATAGCGACCACCGCGGGCAATGAAATGCCCGCCATGTTTCGCAATCGCCGGGCCCGCCAGTTCGGCATATTTTGCGTAAGACTCGGGGTCCGTCACCGTGACATGGGCAATCCAGAGTGCAGGCATGGTTCAACCTCCCAAAACGGCTTCGGCGGCCTTGATCGCGGCGTCGGCATTGTCGACCGACGCGCCACCGCCCTGCGCCATGTCCGGACGGCCACCGCCGCCCTTGCCGCCCAACTCTGTCACAGCCGCCTTGACCAGATCAACCGCGGAAACCGTGCCGATCAGGTCCGACGTGACACCCGCAGCCACGGCCGCCTTGCCGCCCGTATCCGCGATCAGCAGCACCGCACCTGATCCGATGCGCGACTTGTGTTCGTCAATCAGCGGCGGCAGGTCCTTGCCTGACACACCCGACAGCACCTGAGCGAGGAATTTCACGCCGTTCACCTCGCGTGCCTCGGCACCACCGCCCTGACCGGACCCTCCGGCCATCGCCAGCTCCCGCCGCAGTTGCGCGACCTCGTTCGACAGCGCCTTGCGCTCATCGAGCAGCGCGCGCACCCGTGCGGGCACATCCGTGGCCTGCGCCTTCAACTCCAGCGCCACTTCCGCCAGACGGTGATCCTGCTCGGACAGGTAACGGAACGCATCCGCCCCGGTCAGCGCCTCGATCCGGCGCACACCCGCACTGGACGCGGAATCACCGAGCGTGACGAAGACACCGATGTCGCCCGTGCGCCGCACATGGGTGCCGCCGCACAGCTCGAGCGAATAGGTGTTGCCATCCGTGCCCTTGCCCGAACCGGTCTGCGTGCCCATCGAAACCACGCGCACCTCGTCGCCGTATTTCTCACCGAACAGCGCTTGCGCCCCGATGGCGCGGGCATCATCCGGCGTCATGATCCGCGTGTCGACAGGCGCGTTCTGGCGGATATAGGCATTCACCTCGGCCTCGACCTGCCGCAATTCCTCAAGCGTCAGCGCCTTGCCATGGCTGAAATCGAACCGGAGCCGGTCCGGCGCGTTGAGCGAGCCGCGCTGTGCGACGTGATCGCCAAGCGCCCGGCGCAGCGCCTCGTGCAGAAGGTGCGTGGCCGAATGGTTCGCCCGGATCGCGGTGCGGCGGCTGTGATCCACCTCAAGCTGCACCGCCTCGCCTTTCTTGAACATCCCGCTCTTGATGGTGACATGATGCGCGAACACCTTGCCGCCGCCCATGCGCTGGGTGTCGGTCACTTCGGCCTGATCGTCTTCGTCTTCCAGACGGCGCAGCCAGCCCGTGTCGCCCACCTGACCCCCGGATTCGCCATAAAAAGGCGTCTGGTTCAGCACGATCCAACCGGTGTCACCCTCGGCCAGCGCGTCCACCACAGCGCCATCCTTGATCAGCGCCAGCATCTGCCCTTCGGCGCTTTCGGTGTCATAGCCCAGGAAATCGGTCGCCCCGTGGGTTTCGGCCAGATCGAACCAGATCGCGAGGTCTGCGGATTCACCCGTCCCCGCCCACGCGGCACGGGCCTTGGCCTTCTGTTCCGCCATCGCCGCATCGAACCCGTCGGTGTCCACCGTCCGGCCCTTTTCGCGCAGCGCATCCTGCGTCAGGTCAAGCGGGAAGCCATAGGTGTCGTAAAGCTTGAACGCCGCAGCCCCGGGCAGCGGGGCATCCTCGGCCAGACCGCTCAACTCGTCATCCAGCAGCTTGAGGCCGCGATCCAGCGTCTGCTTGAACCGCGTTTCTTCCAACCGCAGCGTCTCTTCGATCAGCGCCTGTGCCCGTGGCAGTTCCGGATAGGCCGCCCCCATCTGGCGCACCAGCGCCGGGACCAGCTTGTGCATGACCGGGTCCTGCGAGCCCAGCAAATGCGCGTGGCGCATCGCACGGCGCATGATCCGGCGCAGTACGTAGCCGCGCCCGTCATTGCTGGGCATCACCCCATCCGCGATCAGGAACGAGGTCGAGCGCAGATGATCCGCGATCACCCGGTGATGCGTCTTGCCCGGACCATCGGGATCGGACGAGGTCACGTTCGCCGACGCCTCGATCAGCGCGCGCATCGTGTCGGTGTCGTAATTGTCGTGGCTGCCCTGCAAGAGCGCGCCGATCCGTTCCAGCCCCATGCCCGTGTCGATCGACTGCATGTCGAGCGCCCGCATCGAGCCGTCCTCGAACTGTTCGTTCTGCATGAAAACGATGTTCCAGATCTCGATGAACCGGTCGCCATCTTCCTCGGGGCTTCCCGGAGGGCCACCCCAGATATGGTCGCCATGGTCGTAGAAAATCTCGGTGCAGGGCCCGCAGGGGCCGGTCGGGCCCATCTGCCAGAAATTGTCGGATGTGGCGATCCTGATGATCCGGCTTTCCGGCACGCCGACCTTTTTCCAGATCTCGAACGCCTCGTCATCGGTGTGATAGATGGTGACGTACAAACGCTCGGCCGGGATGCCGAAATGCTTGGTGATCAGCTCCCACGCGAAGGGGATCGCCTCTTCCTTGAAATAGTCGCCAAAGCTGAAATTCCCCAGCATTTCAAAGAAGGTATGGTGCCGCGCGGTGTAACCCACGTTGTCGAGGTCGTTGTGCTTGCCGCCCGCGCGCACGCATTTCTGCGCCGTGGTCGCGCGCTTGTAATCGCGGTGTTCGACCCCTGTGAACAGGTTCTTGAATTGCACCATGCCCGAGTTGGCGAACATCAGCGTCGGGTCGTTGCGCGGGACAAGCGGGCTCGAGGCCACCACCTCGTGACCCTGTTTTTCAAAATAGTTCAGAAAGGTAGAGCGGATATCGTTCAGCGTGGGCATGTGTGACCTGACCTGCATGGTATTCGGGGTCCGGGCGATCCGGGTTCGACGTGAAATAGCCCTTGGCACGGGGGCTGTCCACAGCAGAGGTCACGCCGAAATCGAAACGGGGTGGCGCATCCGCCACCCCGTTCCGAGTATTCTCGGTCTCATGTCTGACACCGGGGCGTTTCTGCAGTCGCCATCTGCGTGTCGTCAGGAGTCGATGATGTCGTCCGGCATGTCATCGTCATCGGATGCGGACATATCGAAATCCAGACCATGCGCCGCGCGAATCTTGTCTTCGATCTCGAGCGCCATGGCGGTGTTTTCCTTGAGAAACGTCTTCACGTTCTCCCGTCCCTGCCCGATGCGTTCGTCGCCATAGGAATACCACGCACCCGATTTTTCGACCACACCAGCCTTCACGCCAAGGTCGATCAGTTCGCCGGTCTTGGAAATCCCTTCGCCATACATGATGTCGAATTCCACCTGCTTGAAGGGCGGCGCCACCTTGTTCTTGACCACCTTCACGCGGGTGGCGTTGCCCACCACCTCGTCCCGGTCCTTGATCGAACCGATGCGGCGGATATCCAGACGGACCGAGCTGTAGAACTTGAGCGCGTTGCCGCCAGTCGTGGTTTCCGGGCTGCCGAACATCACGCCGATCTTCATGCGGATCTGGTTGATGAAGATCACCATGCAGTTCGACCGGGAAATCGAGCTGGTCAGCTTGCGCATCGCCTGGCTCATCAGGCGGGCATGAACGCCGACGCTGCTGTCCCCCATGTCGCCTTCAAGTTCCGATTTCGGCGTCAGGGCCGCAACCGAGTCGACCACCACAAGGCTCACCGCGCCGGAACGTACCAGAGTGTCGACGATTTCCAGCGCCTGTTCGCCGGTGTCGGGCTGCGAAATCAGCAGCTCGTCCAGATCGACACCCAGCTTTTTCGCATATTGCGGATCAAGCGCGTGTTCGGCGTCAACAAAGGCGCAGACACCGCCTTTTTTCTGTTCCTCGGCCACGACATGCAGTGTCAGCGTCGTCTTGCCCGAGCTTTCGGGGCCATAAATCTCGACGATGCGGCCTTTCGGCAGGCCGCCGATGCCAAGCGCGATGTCCAGCCCCAGCGATCCGGTCGATGTCGCCTCGATGTCGCGCATGGCGTTGTCGCCACCCAGCTTCATGATCGAGCCTTTGCCGAACTGGCGTTCGATCTGGGCCAGCGCCGAATCGAGCGCCTTCTGTTTGTTCGCGTCCCGCTTGCTGTCCATGGTAAGAAGATCTGCCGTTGCCATTGCTTTCGATCCTTATTCCACACCCCGTCCGGGGCGGCAATTGCTGCTTTTGTTCGCCTCTTGTTCTTTTCGGTTATGAGATCAAAACGCGAACATTTCAATGATTATTTTCAAACCCACTGTTGCGCCTTCTGGTTAAGGAGTGGTTTATGAACCCGAAGAAAACGGGATTGGGCAGCGATGCTGGTTTTTTGGAACGAACGGCTGGTGCTTTTGTCGGTCCCGAAGACCGGCACCCACGCCTTTGCCGAGGCCCTTGGTCCCCGGGCTTCCATGGTGGTGAGCGATCCACCCGAGCTGAAACACGCGCCCGTCTATCGCTACAACCGGTTCTTCCGGCCAATGTTCGAAAAGATGGGGGCCGAAAGTATGGAGCTTGTCGCGGTGATCCGCGAACCACTGAGCTGGCTTGGCAGCTGGTATCGCTATCGTCAGCGTCCTGCTCTGGACGGACGGCCTGCGTCGACCAAGGGGCAGAGTTTCGACAGTTTCGTGACCGCGTGTTGCGCGCCTAACCCTCCGGCCTTTGCCAATGTGGGCAGCCAGGCGAAATTCGTGGAGGCACGGCCCAACGGAACCGCCGTGTCGCATTTCTTCCGCTACGAGGATCAGGCCGGATTGCGCGCCTTCCTGGCCGAACGGCTTGGCAAGCTGCCCGAAATTCCGAGCGCCAATGTTTCTCCATCCCTGCCGCTCGATCTTTCGGCGGATGTCGAGGCGCTGGTGCGCCGGGAACGGGCAGACGAGTTCGCGCTCTGGTCGGCGATTCCGGTGCGCGGCGGCTGACACGTCTTTTGTCACTGCACCGTGGCAGGCGTTGCGACAGGTGCGCTGATGCTGAGCTGCTGATTGACGATCGAGGTGAGTTCGACGAGCGAAAAGGGCTTGGCCAGAAAAGCCGAGGCTTCGATCTGGGCGCCCTGTGACTTGAACACATCCTCGGCATAGCCGGACATGAACACCACGGGCACATCGGGGCGCATCTGACGCGCCTTGCGCACCCAGCTGGGCCCGTCCAGCCCCGGCATCACCACGTCTGTGACAAAGACATCCACCTTGAGATCGGCATCGCGCAGCAGTTCCAGAGCGTCCTCGGCCGTCCCTGCCTCAATCACGTGAAACCCGCGATGCGCCAGCGCGCGCGACGCGAAGGCCCGGACAGGCGCCTCGTCCTCGACGAGGAGGACGACACCATCGCCGTTGCGGATCGGGGTTGTGCGGGGCGGGTCTGGCAGGACCTGTGGGTCGGCGACCGGGTCATCGCAGACGGGGAACATCAGAGTGAACACGCTGCCTTTGCCGGGTGTGCTGTCCACGAAGATGAAACCACCGGTCTGTTTGACGATCCCGTAGACTGTGGAGAGGCCAAGCCCCGTCCCTTCGCCCGTGCGTTTGGTGGTGTAGAACGGCTCGAACACCTTTTCGAGCTTGTCGGGCGCGATGCCGATCCCTTCGTCCTGAACGCGGACGACGACATAGGATCCAGAAGGCACGCGGGCTCGGCCCTGCTTCAAGGGGCGTTCGACGATCCTCTGGTCGGTTTCGATCAGGATCGTCCCGCCCTGTGACATCGCATCGCGTGCATTGACCACAAGGTTCATGATCACCTGTTCTAATTGCCGCTTGTCGGCCCGTATGGGCGGCAGGGTCGGAGATTGGCGCAATTCAAGCTCGACCTTTTCCCCGACAAGCCTGTTGAGCAGATAGGTCAGGTCCGACAGGATATCCCGCAATTCAAGCCGTTCGGACCGCAGCGTCTGCTTGCGCGAGAAGGCGAGCAATTGCCCGACCAGGGCTGCGGCGCGGTTGGCGTTCTGATGGATCTGAACCAGATCGCCATATTCAGGATCTCCGGCATCGTGGCGCAGCAACAAGAGGTCGCAATGACCTGAAATCGCTGTCAGAAGATTGTTGAAGTCATGCGCAACACCGCCCGCGAGCTGTCCGATCGCCTGCATCTTCTGGCTTTGCACGAATTGTGCCTCAAGGCTCTTGAGCTCGGTGGCATCGTTCAGCACGGCCACCAGCAGGACCTTGCCCTGTTCGACGATACGCGTGAGCGTGACCTGAACGAACACCTCCTGTTGTGGGCGGGTCAGACGCAGGAATTCGGATCTGCCAAGACCTTTTCCCGCGGCCGCATCCGCCAGCCAGTCGGGGATCGAACGCCCCAACCCTTCCATCAGGTCGGCCAGTGACCGGTCTGTATCGGCATCGGCGTGCAGGAGGTCCCGTGCGCTGCGGTTGGCTGTTGCGATCTCCCCGTTCGGGCTGACCTTAAGCAATGGCACGGGCAGCGTTTCAAACCCCATGTCCACAGGGATGTCGGAGTCGCTGTCGGGCTTCGGTACGAACACGACCTCTTCCCGTCCGAGACCCGCAGGGTGGATGTTGACGGTGAATTCGCGTGCGTCGCCCGTGGTGCGCACCTGATGCACATGGCCCGCCCGCAACGGAGGATCCGTGATCAGATCTTCGACCGCGCGCACGCGGCCGCCAGCAAGATCGCGCGCGGCGGCATTCATCCAGAGCACGGTGCCCCCGCGACCGATGGTATGCGTGGGATAGCTGACCTGCGCCTGCACAGCGGGATCGTCCCGAAGAACGGAGAGGTCGCAGCGCCACAGGATGGCCGAGGGTCCCACCTGATGCGCCGTCACGCCAAGATGGCGATCCGGCAGAATCACCTTCTCGGACGCAATCCCGTCTTTGTGCGTGGCCGTCTGCAGCCGGTGGATCAGGCCCGAGGCATCCGCCACCTGTGTGCCGAGGATGTCACGCAGGGTGCGCCCGTCGCCTGCCCGGTAGGTCTTGATCGCCGCCTTGTTGGCGCGGATCACCTGCCCCTGCAGGTCAGTCAACAGGCATGGCGACACATCATGTTCGACCATCAACGCCATGTGATGCATATATTTTTTCTGCTGATGGCTGCGCAGCGCCTGCCAGAGCAGCCGGAGCACGAACGCCACGCCCAAAGCGCCTGCCATGGTCCAGAGAATGGATCGGACCATCGCCTCGGGCGCGACGACGGCCAGCCCGGCAGCAAGGCAGGCGCAGACAAGCAACCACGCCGAAGGCAGGGCAGCACGTCGTGAGGCAGGCAAAGCGTAATCGGAAACGGTCATCAAACGGGCCTCGGGAACACTGGTTCCCTGCCATTAGACCGCATGACACTTAAGCGACGCTTAACAAGGACGCAATCTTGGATTGTATTTGCAAGTCAGATTCGCGTCAAGATCGCCACGAAGAAGCCGTCGCCCCCGGCCTCAAGACCAAATCTTGTCTGCGTGGTGCAGGTCCACTCCTCATGCCGCGCCAGAAAACGGGTGATCTGGTCTTCGTTTTCGCGGCGCAGCATCGAACAGGTCGCGTAGGCAAGCGTGCCGTCAGGCGCGACCAGTCCCGCGACATGGTCAAGGATGTCCGCCTGTACCTGTGTTACCGCCTGCAGACGGTCCGGCGTCAGGCGCCACTTGCCCTCCGGGGCACGCCGCCACGAGCCACTGCCTGAACAGGGCACATCGCACAGGACGAGATCATAAAGACCCTTGGGTCGGGCCACTGTCGTCACCTGCGCACCCGCGCGTTCGGCGCGGTTGGGAAGATCCGACATGCGGCGCGGGTCGGCGTCATGGGCGTGGACAGGTCCTTTCAGCCGCGCCGCCAAAGCCAGCGTCTTGCCGCCGCCCCCGGCGCAATAGTCGAGGCACCGCTGCCCAGGCCGAACCGGCAGCGCATCGACCACGGCCTGGCTGGCCACATCCTGCAACTCGACAAGACCGGTCTGGAACGCCCTGCTCTGCGCCACCTTCCGCGCGCCTTCGGTCACTTCCAGCGCCGCGTCCGAAAGCGGATGTGGCTGGGTGATGATGCCCTCGGCGGCAAGCGCCGATTGCGCGCTGTCGCGGTCGGCCTTGAGGAGATTGACCCTCAGGAAGACCGCAGCGCGATGGCGCAACGCTTCGGCCGTTGCGTGAACATCCTCGCCCAGGTCATTGGCACATATGTCATAAATCCAATCGGGAAGGTCACAGGCCGCAGCACCGACAGGCTGTTCACCGGCACTGCGTTCCGCATCGGTCAGCGGGGCGAGCGCATACCCATCGCCTGTGAACACCATATCCGGGTCTTCGCCGATCTGCCGCACCCGCCCCAGCACCCGGGCACGCCCTGTGGTTCCACCGCCCAAGGCCGCAGTACTGCGCCAGCAGCGCAGGATGTCGAAGACGTGATCGCGGATCGCAGCGCGGTCACGCGATCCGGCAAACCGTGACTTGCGCGCCCAGGTCGTCAACGCCTTTTCCGCAGGTTCCCCGGCCTCGATCTGGTCGAGCACGGTGGCAGCGGCGGCCCATCGCGCGGCAGGTGTCATCGGACCGGATCAGGCCAGCCGGTAATTCGGCGACTCGCGCGTGATCTGAACGTCATGCACATGGCTTTCCTTGAGCCCGGCACCCGTGATCTTGACGAATTTGCACTTGGTCCGCATGTCGTCGATCGTGGCGCAGCCGGTATAGCCCATGGCGGCGCGCAGACCGCCCACCAACTGGTGAAGCACCGCGCTGGCAGAGCCCTTGTAGGGCACCTGCCCTTCGATTCCCTCGGGTACCAGCTTGTCGTTGGCGGCGTCCTTCTGGAAATAACGATCCGCCGATCCCCGCGCCATCGCCCCGATGGAGCCCATGCCCCGATAGGCCTTGAAGCTGCGGCCCTGATAGAGGATCACCTCGCCCGGGCTTTCATCCGTCCCGGCGATCATGCTGCCCACCATGGCGCAAGACGCCCCCGCGGCGATGGCCTTGGCGAAATCGCCCGAGAACTTGATCCCGCCATCCGCGATGACCGGAATGTCGCCGGCCGCCTGCGCGCAATCCATGATCGCGGTCAGCTGCGGCACGCCGACACCCGCCACCATGCGCGTCGTGCAGATCGACCCCGGACCGATGCCCACCTTGATCGCGTCGGCGCCTGCATCAATCAGAGCGCGCGTGGCCTCGGCTGTGGCGACGTTGCCCGCGATGACCTGCACCTCGTTCGACAGGGTCTTGGCGCGGGTCACGGCCTCGATCACGCCACGGCTGTGACCATGCGCGGTGTCGATCACCACGATGTCCACACCCGCCGCGACCAACTCTTGCGTGCGTTCGAAACCCGCATCACCCACGGAGGTGGCGGCGGCAACGCGCAACCGGCCCAGATCGTCCTTGCATGCGGTCGGATTGAGCACAGCCTGTTGCGTGTCCTTGAGCGTCAGCAACCCGGTCAGCTTGTCATCCTTGTCGACGACCAGCAGCTTTTCGATCCGCCGTGATTTCATCAGGCTGATCGCCTCGTCCCGGTCGGCGGGTTCGCGCAGGATCGCCAAGTCCTTGGAGGTCATCATCACGCTGACCGGCGTGTCATCGGACGTGGCAAAACGCATGTCGCGGTTGGTCACGATGCCCACCACGCGGCCCTGCTCGTCCACCACCGGGAATCCGGTGAAATTGTATCGTTCGATCAACGCTTTGGCATCCGCCAGCGTCTGATTGGCGCGCAGCGTGACCGGGCTGTAGACGATGCCCGATTCAAAGCGTTTGACGCGCCGCACTTCGCGCGCCTGCTGTTCGACGCTCAGGTTCTTGTGGATCACCCCGATGCCTCCGGCCTGCGCCATGGTGATCGCCATGCGCCCTTCGGTGACCGTGTCCATCGCGGAACTGAGCAGCGGAATGTTCAGTGCGATGCTCTTCGTCACGCGGGTCCGCGTGTCGGCGGTGGCGGGCAGGACTTCGGACGCGCCCGGCACCAGAAGTACGTCATCAAAGGTGAGAGCCTCGCGAATCTCCATCGGAATTCCTTTCCACGGACAGCATCGTTAGGCACGTCCCTATTGCATGGCTTGCCCTTGGGGGAAAGCCCCAATCCGCTCTTTACGCCTGCGCGTCGCTGCCGCAGTCTGACCCCGGATCAACAGGAGCATCCCCCATGGCACATGGATATGAGGCAGGACGTCTGAACCTGCCCTTCACAGGCATCTGCACCTTCGGCCGCAATCCCTATGTGGCAGATTGGAGCACCATCGACGCCGATGTGGCGATCCTTGGTGCGCCCTTCGATGCTGGAACACAGTGGCGCGCCGGTGCCCGGTTCGGCCCGCGCGGCGTGCGCGAGGCCTCGACGCTCTTCAGCTTCGGTCATGCCGGGGCCTATGACCACGAAGACGACGTGACCTATCTTGCTGACGCCCGGATCGTCGATCTGGGCGATGCCGACATCGTGCACACTGACACGGTCCAGAGCCACGCCAATATTCGCAAAGGGGTCGAAGCGATCCGCGCGGCGGGCGCTTTGCCGGTGGTGATCGGTGGCGATCATTCGATCAACATTCCGTGCATTGATGCGTTTGAGGGCGCGGAGCCGTTCCACATCCTGCAGATCGACGCCCATCTCGATTTCGTCGACGAACGCCACGGCGTGCGCAATGGCCACGGCAACCCGATGCGACGCGCGTCCGAAAAGGCCTGGGTCAGCGGCCTGACACAGGTCGGCATCCGCAATGTCAGTTCCACCGCACGTGAAGGCTATGAGGACGCGCGCGCCCGCGGATCGGACATCCTGTCAGTCCGGCAGGCCCGCGCCCTTGGCCCCGAAGGTGTGGCCAGCCGCCTGCCCCACGGCGCGCCCGTCTACATCACCATCGACATCGACGCCTTCTGCCCCTCCATCGCACCGGGCACCGGCACGCCCAGCCATGGCGGCTTTCTCTATTACGATGTGCTTGAACTTCTGCAGCAGGTGGCCAACCGGCACGAGATCGTCGGCGTCGACCTTGTCGAAGTCGCCCCGGATTACGACCCCACGGGATCGACCTCGATCCTTGCGGCGCAAGTTCTGATGAACCTTTTGGGCTTTGTCTTTCATGCGCGGGCACAGCGCGGCACATGAGCGCCACCCACAGGTTTTCGCCGATCTGACACAGCGCTGTTGCAAGCCGCTGTCTGCCTGCGTTCACTTGGGAAAAACGACTCGGCAGGCAAGACATGACAAAACCGCTCTCAGGCATCACGGTCCTCGATCTCACTCATGTGCTGGCAGGACCTTTCTGTTCGATGACACTCGCCGATCTGGGCGCGCATGTGATAAAGGTGGAACGCCCCGGCACGGGCGACGACACCCGCGCCTTTCCGCCCTTCACCAAGGGCAAATCGGCCTATTTTGCCGCGATCAATCACGGCAAGAAATCCATCGCGCTTGACCTCAAGAAAGAGGAAGACCGCGCGATTTTCGAACGTCTGCTGGCCCGCGCCGATGTGATCCTCGAGAACTACCGCCCCGGCGTGATGGAACGGCTGGGCTACGGCTGGGACGATCTGCACGCCCGGTACCCGCGCCTGATCTACGGGGCCGTGTCAGGCTTTGGCCATACCGGCCCCGAGGCCAAGCGCCCCGCCTATGACATGGTCGTGCAGGCGCGCGGCGGGGTGATGTCGATCACCGGTGAGAAAGGCCGCGAACCCGTGCGCGTGGGGGCCTCTATCGGCGATATCGTGGCAGGTATGTATCTGTGCCAGGGCGTGCTGGCAGCGCTGATGGACCGCGAACGCAGCGGGCAAGGCCGCAAGGTGGACGTGGCGATGCTGGACGCGCAACTGGCGATCCTGGAGCACGCCATCGCGATCACCACCGTGACCGGCACGCCGCCCGCGCCAACGGGCGCGCGGCACCCGTCGATTGCACCGTTCGAGACCTTCCACGCGTCGGACGGGCTCTTCGTGATCGCCGCCGGAAACGACGTGCTCTTCGAAAAGCTCTGCGTCGCACTGAACCTGCCGCTGGCCGATGATGACCGTTTCGCCACCAATCCCGCCCGGGTCGAGAATGCCCGCCTGCTCAAGCGGCTGATCGAGGCTGTGACCATCGACAAGACCCGCGCGTACTGGATCGCCAAGCTGGGCGCGGCGGGCATCCCCAGTGGTCCCATTCAGGACGTCGCGCAGGTGATGCGGGATCCGCAGATCCTCGCGCGGAACATGGTGGTGGATGTGCTTGACCGCAACGGCCGTCCGGCCTTCAAGGCGGCGGGAAATCCGATCAAGATGTCCGGTCTCGGCGATCCCACCGTCCGTCCCGCCGCCCCCGATCTGGACGGCGACCGGGGCGAGATCCTGCGCTGGCTGGAAGGCAAGGGCTGAGCCCGATCGGGCGGGCTTGGCACAAAAGATCATTCATCCAGCGTTCGCTGGTTTTTCCAATCCTTAACAGTTGAACGGCACCTTCCTGCGCACAAAAGCTTTTGAGCGGGAAGGGTCACTCCCATGCCGCGACACCAGAACTGACATCGCTCTCATATGCCCCAAGCCGGGGACGACCATGAGAGACCGGTCCAGAAGACCCCTTTTCGGGGGTACAGGTCCCGAAACGCAGGTTTCGGCAGAACGAGAGAACGGTCAGGCCTACGGGGCGGCGCCGCTTCCATCATAAATCCGGTTTCGACATCCTGCCCGGCCTGCCGCGGCGGGGTCGTCGTGCGCGCTACTTGTATTGCCCGGCGGTGATGAATTCGCCAAATGCCTCACACCAGACCACGACCGTGGTGTACGCGCCCACGTCCACACCCTCGGGCACGGCAAGCAGGAAACCCGAAAAGGATTTGACGTCCCCGATCAACACCGCCTCGGACTTGATCGGTTCGAACGCGTCCTCGTGATCGACGAATTCCTTGGTCAGATAGAGCTTGTAATCCGGCCCCGGAGCCAGCTTGCCCTCATGCACGATCTCTTCAGGCGTGACGCTGATCATGCCCTCGCCCCAATGCAGGAAATCGCTGCCCCGCAGGTCGCGCGTCAGCTCAACCGAATAGAGCGCGCGGGACGCCTTTTCCTCGAGCATACCCGCATCGGGCGCAGGGGCGGCTGTCAGGATGGGCAGGATGTAGATCCCCAAAGCAAGCCCTGCGAGAAAGGCCGCGCCATGGGTGATAAGACGGAACAGGTTACGCATGACACACTCCTTTGACGCGTGTCGCAGTGTGACACCCCGGGCGCGCAGCGGTCAACGCTGCACGCCATGCCGCTCTGCATAAAGATTATGACGCAAATCACCTTTTTCCCGACGCGCGGAACGCTATGGTCCGCCTCAACCAAGACCAGAGAGAATCCCATGGCAAATCAAGACCCGCTCGTCGTCTTCACCCCCTCCGGCAAACGCGGCCGGTTTCCGGTCGGCACGCCGGTCCTGACCGCCGCACGGCAATTGGGTGTCGATCTCGACAGCGTCTGCGGCGGGCGTGGCATCTGTTCGAAATGCCAGATCACGCCGGGCTATGGCGAGTTCTCAAAGCATGGCGTCACCGCCAAGGACGGCGCGCTCTCCGACTGGAACGCGGTCGAGGCGCGGTATGACGAAAAGCGCGGGCTGAAGCCGGGGCGTCGTCTGGGCTGTCAGGCCAAGGTGCAGGGCGACATCGTGATCGACGTGCCGCCGGAATCCCAGGTGCACCGTCAGGTTGTCCGCAAGGCGGCCAGCGCGCGGGTGATCGAGATGGACCCGGCCACCCGGCTTTACTACATCGAAGTCGACGAGCCCGACATGCACACCCCCACCGGCGATCTGGAGCGTGTGGCCCGCGCGCTCAAAGACCAGTGGGAGATCGACGACGTCACCTGCGCCTTCCCGGTGCTGACCCGCCTGCAACCTATCCTGCGCAAGGGCCATTGGGCGATCACCGTCGCCCTGCACAAGACCACCGCCACCGCCACGCCGCAGATCATCGCCGCGTGGCCCGGCCTGCACGAAAAGGGCCTCTACGGCCTCGCCATCGACCTTGGCTCCACCACCGTTGCCGCACACCTGACCAATCTCGACACGGGCGAAGTGGTGGCCAGCTCGGGCATCATGAACCCGCAGATCCGCTTTGGCGAAGACCTGATGAGCCGCGTCTCCTACGCCATGATGAACCCCGGCGGCGACATGGAAATGACCCGCGCCGTGCGCGAGGCGATCAACACGCTGGCCGAGGAGATTGCCAAAGAGGCACAGATCGACCCGTCCCTGATCCTTGAGACGGTGTTCGTCTGCAACCCGGTGATGCACCACCTGCTCCTCGGGATCGACCCCGTCGAACTGGGACAGGCCCCCTTTGCGCTGGCCACGTCGAACCACCTCAACCTGACCGCCCGCGATCTGGACCTGACCGCCCTGCCCGCCAGCGCCCAGATCTACCTGCTGCCCTGCATCGCGGGCCATGTGGGGGCTGATGCCGCCGCCGTCGCCCTGTCCGAGGAGCCGGGCAAATCCGATGACCTCGTGCTGATCGTCGATGTGGGCACCAATGCGGAGATCCTGCTGGGCAACACCAGCCGCGTGCTGGCCTGTTCCTCACCCACCGGCCCCGCCTTCGAGGGCGCGCAGATCTCCTCCGGCCAGCGCGCTGCTCCGGGTGCCATCGAGGCGATCCGCATCGACCCCGTCACCAAGGAACCGCGCTTCCGGGTGATCGGCTGTGACAAGTGGTCGGACGAGGACGGCTTCTGGGACGAGACCGCCGCCACCGGCATCACCGGCATCTGCGGCTCGGGCATCATCGAGGCCGTGGCCGAGCTGCGCATCGCAGGGCTGCTCGACCCCTCGGGCCTGATCGGATCGGCGGCGCAGACCGGGACCGACCGCTGCTTTGCCGAAGGCCGTACCAACGCCTACCTGATCCACGACGCCACCGCCGAGGGTGGCCCGCGCATCACGGTCACCCAGGGCGACATCCGCGCGATCCAGTTGGCGAAATCCGCGCTCTACGCGGGCGCGCGGCTGCTCATGGACGAGATGGGTGTGGACGTGGTGGACCGCGTGGTGCTGGCAGGCGCGTTCGGCGCGCATATCAGCGCCAAACACGCGATGGTGCTGGGGATGATCCCGGACGTGCCGCTCGACAAGGTCTCAAGCGCGGGCAATGCCGCAGGAACCGGCGCGCGCATCGCGCTCTGCAATCTGGCCGCCCGGGCCGAGATCGAACGCACCGTGCGCGAGATCACCAAGGTCGAAACCGCCATCGAGCCGCGCTTTCAGGAACATTTCGTCGCCGCCAACGCCATCCCCCACGCCACCGACCCGTTCCCGGAACTGGGAAAGGTGGTGGAGTTGCCCGCCGTCGGCTTCAACACGCAGGGGGACGGGAGTGACGGCGGTCGGGTGCGGCGTCGGAAGCGGGGGTGATTGGGGACCACGCCGTAGGGTGCGTGATTTCACGCACCTTTGTGGGACTTTGAGTTATGGTGCGTGCGAGCACGCACCCTACCAGATCTCTACGCCAGATATTCTGAAACCCGCCGTCGCGCAGCGGCGGCGACGCGTCCGCCCGCCCCATGGCGGGCGCGTTCCGCGCCCACCCGGTCGGACGCTTGCTGTGTGATCGGACGTGGTGACATGGCGTAGGGTGCGTGATGTCACGCACCCTGGATCTGCTAAAATACTTGCGCTCCGGCAGACAGCAGGCGCTGTTGAGGAAAGCCAGCGCGTGCCGCCCCTATGAGACCGGGGCGCTCAAACGTCGCTGACACGTGGGCCAACCGACGTCCACCTTCCAGAAAGAGGCAGGTGATCGCACCGTTTGCAGTCCCATGGTCGCTCTCGAATGTGACGCCAGCGAAGGTGACAAGTGCATAAGTCCCGTCAATGTCGCTGAAGAATGACGGGTTATCCAATGAGATAGAGGTCAGTTTATCAAATCGGCTCACAAGTGCCGTCTCGAATTGGTCAAGACAGGCTTGGCGCTGTGACTTAAATGGTTCGTTGAAAACTGCATCGGGCTGTTTGATCTCGAATGCGCTGACCGAAACCGGCGACGATGACCAAAGTAAACTTGCAATGAGTATGCGTTTCAACATGAGTTTTCCTTTTTACCAGACAAACGTTACGACGCGCAACTCACGCGCGATGCATTCCTTATCGTATCGCTCTGGGTTGATTGAGGCGAGAATGCGAAATTTCAGAGCTTCGCTATGATTTCACGCACCACCCCAACAAAAAAGGTGCGCACAGAAGCACGCACCCCCAATCTCACGCCGACGCCATCAACAGCGTCCTGCCGCGCCACTCCGGGTCATCCACCGCCTGCGCCAGCACATAGGCAACGTCGCCCCGGGCGGCTTCGCCCTGCAAGTCCACGGCATCGCCAAAGACGATGTCGCGCGACCCGTCCTCGTCCGTCAGCGCCACGGGCCGCAGGATGGCGAAGTCCAGCCCTGACGCTTTGAGGTGTTCGTCCGCCTCGTGCTTGGCCATCAGGTAATGCCCCAGCTTGCTGTCGGGGTCCGGGTCGCCCGCCCCCACGGTGCTGAGCATTACAAAGCGCGACACGCCCGAATCCTTGGCCAGATCGATCAGCCGCTTGGCGCCGTCGCGGTCCACCTTGTCGGTCATCTCCGGCCCGGTGCTGCTGCCCGATCCGGCGGCAAAGACCACCACGTCGCAGCCTTCGCAGACGCCCGGTTGCAGGTCGGTCAGATCGCCGAGGCGCGTCTCGGTGCCATTGGGTAGGTCCGAGGTGTCCGAACTGTCGCGCACGAGCGCAATCGGGTGGTGGCCATTGGCCAAGAGGGTTTGGGTCAGGCGCAGGCCTGTTTTGCCGGTGGCCCCGGCGACGAGAATATTCATGGACTTTCCTTTCAGATGGGAGCGGTCGGTTCAGGGACGGAAGATCGCCTTGATGTTCACGAACTCCTTCATCCCGAACCCGCCATGTTCGCGGCCGTAGCCTGAGTCCTTGACGCCACCGAACGGCATGTTCGGGTCCGCCGCGCCAAAGCTGTTGATCCGCACCATACCGGTGTCGAAATGATCACGGGCGAGTTTCACCGCGTGCTCTTCGTCCTGACAGAAGATGCCACCGCCCAAGCCATAACGGCTGTCATTGGCAATGCGCATCGCGTCCTCGTCATCCTCGGCGCGGATCACGGCGGCCACGGGGCCGAAGATTTCGTCGTCATAGGCGGGCATGCCGGGTGTGACATCCGCCAGCACGGTGGCCGGGTAATAATGCCCGGTGTCGTCGCTCGGCGTGCCACCGCAGAGCAGCTTTGCGCCCTTGGTGACACTCTTGGTCACCTGCTCTTTCACCGTATCGAACTGATCCTTGCTCGAAAGCGGCCCAAGCTGGGTGTCTTCGTCCATCGGATCACCCATCCGGATCGCCTTCATCTGCTCGACAAAGGCGTCGACGAAAGCGTCATAGACCGCGTTGGTCACGACAAAGCGCTTGGCCGAAACACAGGTCTCGCCGTTGTTGAAGAGCCGCCCCATGACGCTGGTCTTCACCGCCAGTTCCACATCGGCCTTTTCGAGCACGAGGTAGGCGTCGTTCGACCCCAACTCCAGCACGGTCTTCTTGAGGTGCTTGCTGGCCAGCGCGCCGATATGACGACCTGCGCCGTCGCTGCCGGTCATGGTCACACCGCGCACCAGCCTGTGCGCGATCAGATCGTCCGAGGTGTCGTGGTCGATGACCACCACCTGAAACAGATCCTCGGGCAGACCCGCCTCGATGCACAGCTCGCGCAGGCGCAGCCCGCTGCCCGTGCAGATCGACGCGTGTTTCAGCACGACGCCATTGCCCGCCATCAGGTTGGCGGCCAGCACCCGCACCGGCTGGTAGAGCGGGAAGTTCCAGGGCTGGATCGAGTAGATCACGCCAATCGGGCTGTAGGTCACAAGCCCGTCCTTCTTGCCCCCCGCATGGGAGCGCGGCTCATCGGCGAGTTCGGTCGGGCCGTGTTCTGCGGTGTATTCGAAAATCTGCGCACACAACTCCACCTCGGTCTTGCCATCGCGGTAGAGCTTGCCCACCTCGCGGGTCATCAGCTCTGCCAGTTCATCTGCGTGGTTGCGCAGCGCCTCTGCGATCCTCGTCAGGTGCGGCGCGCGCTCCTGATGGGTCTTGGTGCGCCAGTCGAGGAACGCCGCGTGACACGCCTCGACCTTGGCCAGCGCAGTTTCACGGTCCATCACCTCGTAGCTGGCGATCGGCGTTTCGGTAGCGGGATTGAAGGTTTCCATCTTCGACATGCTGACCTCGATTCTGATTATCGGTTTCGTTGGTCAGGCAACGCGTGGTGGAATGGATCGTTCCCCGGCCTCCCGAAGGCGCGGACCGATCTTGACGCCGCTCGGGACGCGGCGTATCTGGTCTGCCAGAGCGCGGGTATGGTGAAAAGGTATCACGCGAGCTTCCCAAGCTTACGTTGCGGGTTCGATTCCCGCTACCCGCTCCAACCTCTCCGACACATCAACGTTTTGAGCATTTGGCCCAAGGCTGGATTTCTGGCATGATCACGCCATTCTTCGCTGTCCTGCCCCGCAGGCCCCATTGTCAGACCTGATTTCCGGAGACCCGTCATGGTTGCTCCTCCCCGGCCCGTATTTCCAAAGCCCCACAGCCCCGGATGCTGTCGCCATTGCGCCCAGCCGCTTGCGCCCGAGGATGATCCCGCCAAGGCGGAATGCGCCCGTCCGACCTGCGTCACGCGCCGCCAGATCGTGGCCTCGGCCGAGTTGGCACGCCGGGCATTGGCGCGCGACGCCGCCTATCTCGAGGTCAGCAGGCGGCGGGCGCGGCCTGTGCTCAGGGCAGCTGCCAAGGCGGTGGGGCAACCACATCTGGGCAAGATCGCCTATGGCATCGCACCGCATATCAATCGCCCGATCGTGCCCCTGCCCGAGGACCGTCGGGCGGCCTTTGTCGCCCATCTCGACCACGTGATCGAGGAAAGCTATGCCCGGGCCGACGGGATCACCCACACTCCGGCCCGCCCTCAGGAAGACCCCGACTACGTCACGCGGCGCAAGGAAGAACAGCCCGAATCCGGTGTCATCGATGCCAGTTGCATCGCCTGTCAGGGGGAATGTTGCCTCAACGGTGCCGGGAGAATGGCGTTCATCGAGGCGGACACAATCGACTATGTGCGCTGGTCACGTCCCGAGATGAGCCGATCCGCGATCCGCGAGATGTACCTGTCGCAGATCCCCAAGACCTCGACAGAGCAGAGCTGTGTCTATCACGGTGCATATGGCTGTACGCTCGACCGCACGGTCCGGGCCGATATCTGCAACAGCTTCCAGTGCCGCTATCGCCGCGCGCTGATGGAGGCCTATGCAAAGAAGCCGGGCCATGGCGCGGTGGTGGCCGGGCTCTCTGCCGACCATGTCGACAAGCCCTCGGCGGGGGCGGCCGGCCTGCGGGTCGTCACGGTGTCCGAGGACCTCGACGTGCGGGTGCATGACGATCTGCGCCTGCCCGCCCTGCGCAAGGGGATGCCCAAATTCTGATGCCTGTGACCGTCAGACGATGAACGGGTCGTCCACCACGCCCAACAGTTCGATCAGAAACTGACCGCTCCCGTCCGTGGCGGAGGCCAGAGAAAAGGCCTCATCGGCCGCACTCACCGCTGCGGTCAGGCTGTCTGCCGTACCGTCATAAAGCGCCATCACCTCGGTCGCGGCGGTCACGTCGCTCAGCCCGTGGATGGCTGCGAACCGCACACCAAGATCGACCTTGCCGTCCAGAAAGGCGCGGTCCGTCGCTTGCTGATCAAGGAAGGCCTGCGTCGCTCCGTCCGCCGGTTCGGCGCGTGCGCCCTGCAACACGGCCAGCACGAACTTCCCGCGGCTGACCGCGCCGGAGGCGAGCGCCTCGGACCAGAATGCGAACCCGTCATCATCGGGGGCGCGGCCCAGCGTGTTCTCGTAGACGGTCGTGACGAACGCCGCTTCCGGCGCCGTTTCAGGAAATGCCGCCCGCGCCTCGTCCGACTGCGCAAAGGCCTCGGCGATCTCGGTCATCGGCACGCCATTGGCCAGGGCATCCGCCCAGAAAAGCAGGCCAAGGGCATCGGGCGCGCGGTTGAAATAGCTGGCATAGACCTCGGTCAGATCCCGAAACGCCGCACTGCTGAGCGTTGTGCCATCATCGAAACGCGTCAGATCGAACACCGCGCCATCAAAGTCGAGGGTTTCGATCCCCGTCAGAACGTCCGTCCCTTCGGCCCCGCTTCGGTCGGTGATGCGGATGTCCGAGCCCAGCGTCAGCGTGAACTGGTTCTGCGCGCTGTCGAACACCGCGATGTCGTGACCGCCCTCGCCATCCAGTGTGTCGTCCCCCGCCTGTCCGGTGAGCGTATCCGGTCCACCGGTGCCGGTCAGAGTGTCGTTTCGCGCCGACCCCGGCAGGACGTTGCCCGCAAGCGCCGTCAGGTCGAAATTCGCAGCGCGGGCGACCTCTTCGACATAGGTGGCAATGGCGGCGTGACCGGCACCTGTCGGGTGGATGCCGTCCACGCTGAAATAGCTTTGGTCGTCCAGCGGGGCATTGTCGCTGAAAACGTCGCTGGTCACGTTCGAAAAACCAAAGGCGGCGGGATCGTCTTCGAGGTCTTCGACGAAGGCGGCAATGTCGACATAAAGCGCCGACACACCCTCAGCCGAGTCCAGATCCGCCACGTAGGACGAGAGCGTGTCGTTGAATTCGTTCGTCAGGCTGTTCCAGAGCGTCGCCACCAGCGAGCCGGACGGCGCGCGATCGCCGAGGAAGGCACCACCGATTGTCGGCTGTCCCAGAATGAGAAAATTCTGCGCGCCGGTTGCGGTCAGCGTGTGGACCGTCTGCCCGATATTGTCGACAATCGTGGTGTCGAGATTGAGGATGTCGAAAAAATCCGAAATCGTGGCATCCGCAAGGTCGAGAAAATCATTGCCGCCGATCCAGATCACGAAGACGTCCTGATCATCGGGGGCCGGAATGTCACCCGACGCGACAAGGTCTGCAAAGCCCTCGGCCTGCTGAACCGCACCTGGCAGATGGGGCTTGCTGTCGGAATCCGACACTGCGCCGGAATGGGCGAAATTGATCCCGTTCAGGGGCGATCCGCTGAGATAGCCGTCGAAATTCGGGGCCTGACTGATCGACGTCGCACCGGGCGCGATGGCAAGGTCGTTGCGGATATATTCGTGCCAGACCGGCCCGTTCGACGCCCGCCCGGCAAAGTAGATGTCGATGGGCTCCGGTTCGGATTGCACGGCCAGCGCACCGTCATCCGACAGGCTGTCGCCAAAGATGTAGAGTTGACCGGTGCGGGGCATGACTGAAGTTCTCTCCATTGGCGTTGCGATGTCGTTTTGACATGGTAAGTCACACTGGCGCAGGCACAAGGTTCTTTACTGCAGATCCGCCCGGTCACCGCCTGTCACGCCCTATTGCCGAGCCGCAGACTTAAAGAACGGGCCAAAATCTGTTAGCCTTACGATAATTATTTCAAGACTAGCTTTTTGGGAGGAGAACTTGGGACATACATCCGTGAGATCAGACAACTGGGAAGTCGCCGCCTGTGGCAGCGTTGGAGGTGGTCCGGCTCTTACCGGAGGCATTTGGGTTTTTCAGTTTCGCAATCGAAGTTTGAACCAGCGCGCAACCGTAGGCTTTGCTGGTCCGGGCGTGGGCGTTGGTCTCCGTGCTGGAGCCAGTGGTGACAATAATCTGGCGATAGAAGATGACGATTTCATGCCGCTCGACACTGTTGGCCCGATGAGCCTTGACGACCTAAACGGCGCAACAGGCTGGATAAATTCTTTCGATTTTGCTGCCGGTCCGCTTGGGTATGGCGGAATGTTGATCACTGCGAATAATATGCGTGGATCATTGTTCGGATTTCAGCCCGTCCATAGTCCCGCAATTGGGTTGGCCGGAAGCGTGAACTTCTGGACAGTCGGTGTCTGGGGAATATCCCTGAATTCGGGAATTAGGCCGTATCTGATTAAGCGCGAACCGATGGGACAGAATCTGCCCCCTTGGACACGGATCAAATGCCGGGTCGCTCAGCAAAGCATCTCTGTCGGGCTCGGAGCTAGGGTCCATTACCACTACGATGCACCGGTCCCGATGCCGGGGGAAAGCGTGATGACACCTTGATGCCCGCCGTTCGCGGATAACTATGCTAACTCTTTCGAGCGTTGTCCGTGGTAGCCTCTTTGACCTTTTTCGCCAGATCCTGTGCAATGGCGAAGGCACCCTTGATCTTGTCGCTGTCCTTGGCCCAGTCGCGGCGGACGATGATCTTGTTGTCCTTGACCTTGGCCAGACCTTTCTGGTCCTGGATGAACTCCACCAGCCCCTGAGGCGACGCGAACTTGTCCTTGTGGAACTGGATCGTCGCTCCCTTCGGCCCACCGTCGAGTTTCGCAATCCCTGCACGTTTGCACATGGCCTTGATGCGCACCACGAGCAGCAGCGTGTTCACCTCGCGCGGGAGCTTGCCGAACCGGTCGATCAGTTCTGCGGCAAAGCCTTCAAGCTCCACTTTCGAGTGCAGCGATGACAGGCGACGGTACAGCCCCAGACGCACGTCGAGATCCGGCACATAGTCTTCGGGGATCAGCACTGGCACGCCAAGATTGATCTGCGGCGCCCATTGGTCGTCTGCCTCGGACAGGCCTTCCATCTCGCCGGATTTGATCTTGGCAATCGCCTCTTCCAGCATCTGCTGGTAAAGTTCATATCCCACATCGCGCATCTGGCCCGACTGCTCTTCACCCAGCAGGTTGCCTGCACCGCGAATGTCGAGGTCTTGCGACGCCAGCGTGAAACCGGCACCAAGCGTATCGAGCGACCCCAGCACGCGCAGGCGCTTTTCGGCGGCGGGTGTGAGTTTCGCGCGCGGTTTCGTTGTCAGGTAGGCATAGGCGCGGGTCTTGGACCGCCCCACCCGGCCCCGGATCTGGTAGAGTTGGCTGAGCCCGAACATGTCAGCGCGGTGCACCACCATCGTGTTGGCGGTCGGAATGTCGAGACCGGATTCGACAATCGTCGTCGCCAGCAGAACGTCATATTTGCCGTCGTAGAACGCGTTCATGCGGGTGTCCAATTCGCCCGCCGCCATCTGACCGTGCGCCACCACATAGGTCACTTCGGGGACCTGATCGCGAAGGAATTCCTCGATCTCGGCCAGATCGCTGATGCGCGGCACCACGAAAAAGCTTTGCCCACCGCGATAATGCTCGCGGAGCAGCGCTTCGCGGATCGTGACGGCGTCGAATTCGCTGACATAGGTGCGGATTGCCAGACGGTCGACAGGCGGCGTGCCGATGATGCTCAGATCGCGCACACCCGACAGCGACAGTTGCAGCGTGCGCGGGATCGGCGTGGCAGTCAGCGTCAGCACGTGGATGTCCGAGCGCAGCTGCTTGAGCCGCTCCTTGTGCGCCACGCCAAAATGCTGTTCCTCGTCGATGATCAGCAGACCGAGGTTCTGGAACCGGATGCCCTTGGCCAAAAGCGCATGGGTGCCGACCACGATGTCGACCGTGCCGCGCGCCAGACCGTCGCGTGTGGCCTGCGCATCCTTTGCCGAAACAAAGCGCGACAAGGGTCTGACTTCCAAAGGAAATCCCCGGAAGCGTTCGGCAAAGCTCTTGTAATGCTGGCGGGCCAGCAGCGTGGTCGGCGCAATTACGGCCACCTGAACGCCCGACATGGCGGCGACGAAAGCCGCGCGCATGGCGACCTCGGTCTTGCCGAAGCCCACATCGCCACAGATCAGCCGGTCCATCGGCTGGCCTGAATGCATGTCGGCCATCACGTCTTCGATGGCGCGCAGCTGGTCGTCGGTTTCCTGGTAGGGGAACCGCGCCGCGAAGGCATCCCACGCGCCCGGTGGCGGGTCCATTACGGGGGCCTTGCGCAACGCACGCTCTGCCGCAACGCGGATCAGCTTGTCCGCCATCTCGCGGATGCGCTCTTTCAGGCGGGCTTTCTTCGCCTGCCATGCGCCGCCGCCCAGCTTGTCCAGCAAGCCTTCCTCGTGCCCGTATTTGGACAGGAGTTCGATATTCTCGACCGGCAGGTAGAGCTTCGCGCTTTCGGCATATTCCAGCAGCAGGCATTCATGCGCGGCACCCGCAGCGGTGATGACCTCCATCCCCAGATAGCGCCCGATGCCGTGATCCACGTGCACCACGAGATCGCCCGGAGACAGCGACTGCGTTTCGGTCAGGAAGTTCTCGGCCTTGCGGCGTTTCTTCGGCGCGCGGATGAGGCGGTCGCCGAGAACGTCCTGTTCGGACACAACCGTGATCCGCGCGTCTTTGCCCGCATCGGCCCAAGGCGCCTCGAACCCCTGCTCCAGCGGCCAGACGACCTGATACAGCCCGCGCTTGCCCACCCGCGTCAGATCGGTGATCGCGATGGTCTCGGCCAGCCCCTCATCCTCGATCAGCCCCGACAGCCGCTCGCGCGCCCCTTCGGAATACGACGCGATGACGACCGGGCCACCTTCCATCTTCTTGCGCACATGGTCTGCCAAGGCGCTGAACAGGCTGATGCTTTCCTGCTGGCGCTCGGGCGAAAAGTTCCGCCCGATGCGTCCACCCGCATCCACGACGCCCGGACCGGAGGCCTGAGGCAGCGGATGGAACTGTACCACACGGCGGTCGCCCAAAGCGGCCTCCCACGCGGCATCGTCAAGGTAGAGCTGCCCCGGAGGCACCGGCTTGTAAACCGTATCCATCCGCGATTTCTGCGCCAGCGCGGCCTTGCGGGTCTCGTGCTGGTCGACGATCCCGTCCCAGCGCGACAGACGTGCCGGGGTGATCTGGTCGTCCTGCGTGACGGGCACGCCGGGCAGGTAATCGAACAGCGTTTCCAGCGTTTCATGGAAGAACGGCAGCCAGTGCTCCATTCCCGCCTGCTTGCGGCCCGCGCTGACCGCTTCGTAGAGCGGATCATCGCTGCCGGCCGCGCCGAACTCGATACGGTAATTCTGACGGAAACGCGTGATCGCGGCCTCGTCCAGAATGACCTCGGACACCGGGGCCAGTTCCACAAGGTCCAGCTTTTCCGTCGTGCGCTGGGTCGCCGGATCGAACCGCCGCGCGCCGTCCAGAACGTCGCCGAAGAAGTCGAGCCGCACCGGACCGCCTTCTCCGGGCGGGAAGATGTCGATGATACCCCCGCGGATAGCGTAATCCCCCGGCTCCATCACCGTCGGGGATTGGCTGAATCCCATGCGGACCAAGAAGCTTCGCAGCGCCTCTTCGTTGACGCGCTGTCCCACACGGGCCGTGAATGCCGCCTCGCGCAGCACCTCGCGTGCCGGCAGCCGCTGGGTCGCAGCGCTCATCGTGGTGAGCAGGACGTAACGCTGCGGCATCGCATGGGTCAGGGCCGCCAGCGTCGCCATGCGCGCGGCAGAAATGTCGGGGTTGGGCGACACCCGGTCATAGGGCAGACAATCCCATCCGGGAAAGACGAAGACCGGCATGTCCGGTGCATGGATGTGCAGCGCGTCGCGCATCTGCGCCAGACGGCGGTCATCGCGGGCGATGTGGCAGACGGCACCGCCGTGTTTCTCGGCCTCAGCGAGGACAAGGCGGGCATCGAAGCCTTCGGGCGCGCCGCCCATGGTGATGTGCTGGGATGTCTTCATAGCGCGCTCATGTGGCGCGCGGGCCGCCCGGCGTCAACCGCCAAGAACACCAATGCTGAGGTTCATGTACATGCCCCACATCGCAGTGATGAAAATCGACACCATGCCGATGCCCTGCACGATCAACCGATGCCGTCCCAGCCGCTTGTAGACTGCTTCGAGATCGTGGTCTTTCTCATGCAGCGCGCGCGCAGTGTAGACGCTCAGAAGGCTGACCAGTGACATGGGAAAGCCAAGCAGAAACAAAGCCTGGGCGATCTCGACCCAGTAGACCCAGCCGAGAACGGCAAAGCCGGTCAGAAAGAACGTGCCGCCCGCGATCACCCACAGACCGGCCTCTTCCGCGATATAGAGCAGCCGCGCGGTGTTGATGCGCAGAAGGTCGGTGAGATCCTCGGCCGCCTGCCCGCCACGTCGGCGCGCGCGCCCCACCATGTCGAAGGGTACGCCCAGAATCCAATGGCTGGCCGAAGACCAGACCACGGCAAGCGCGATCCAGAACCACAGATTGGAAAAGGACCGCATATCGATCAGTTCAAAAACGGAAGAGTACCAATCCAAGGCGCGCGCAATCCCTTGTTCGGATGGCCTAATTGCGAGGCAGGCCTTGTTCCAGCGGTCATTCCATGCCACCCAATCACGGCAAAGACAAGGACCGCCCCCATGAAACCCATCACCCCCGCCTTTCCCGCCACTCGACTGCGCCGTTTGCGCCGCACTGAAGGGTTGCGCGCCATGGTGCGGGAAAACACGCTGACCCCGGACGATTTCATCTGGCCGGTCTTCGTGCGCGATGGCGAGGGGGTGGAGGAACCCGTGGCCTCCATGCCCGGCGTGGTGCGCCGGTCGGTCGACAAGGTGGTCGACGCCGCGCGCGAGGCGCATGCCCTGGGCATCCCGGCGATCTGCCTCTTTCCCTATACCGATCCCGCGCTCAAGACCGAGGACTGCGCCGAGGCGTGGAACCCCGAAAACCTGTCCAACCGCGCCACCCGCGCGATCAAGGATGCGGTGCCCGATCTCATGGTGATGACCGACGTGGCGCTCGATCCTTACAACATCACCGGCCATGACGGCTACATGGACGAGACCGGCTATATCGAGAACGACCGCACGGTCGAGGCGCTGGTCAAACAGACGCTGAGCCAGGCCCGGGCGGGCTCGGACATCATTGGCCCCTCGGACATGATGGACAGCCGCATCTCCGCGATGCGCACGGCGCTTGAGGGCGAAGGCTTTTCGAATGTCGCGATCCTCAGCTATGCCGCAAAATATGCCAGCGCCTTTTACGGTCCCTTCCGGGATGCGGTGGGGGCCTCGGGGGCCTTCAAGGGCGACAAGAAGGGCTACCAGATGGACCCCGGCAATTCGGACGAGGCAATGCGCCTTGTCGCGCGGGATCTCTCCGAAGGCGCCGACATGGTGATGATCAAGCCCGGCATGCCCTATCTCGACATCTGCCGACGCACCAAGGACATGTTCGGCGTGCCGACCTTCGCCTACCAGGTGTCCGGCGAATACGCGATGCTGGCCGGCGCGGCCGAGCGCGGTTGGCTCGACCATGACCGGGTGATGCTGGAAAGCCTGATGGCCTTCAAGCGCGCAGGCTGTGACGGGGTGCTGACCTATTTCGCACCTGCCGCCGCGCGGTTGCTGAACGGCTGAGAGCGGATGCCGGGCTGACATCCGACCTGCGCGGTGCGTCGGGGGACGCAACGGATAGCGGTGCGCCGCTTATCGTGATCCATCCATAGTGACAGGACGCGCCGCTGCGGCTATACTTCGCACCAACCGGCGGAACAGCCGGAGATCCCAGAGGCATCGGCAAAGAAAGAGCAGCAACCATGACACTCCTGACACGACGCGAACTGGCCCTCGGCCTTGGCGGCACTTTCCTTCTGGCGGGCTGCGCCAATGGCGTGGGCGGCAACGGTGCTGCGCGGATCGACGCGCGGGTCGATGCGACGCTGGCCGAAATGTACCGCCGCTTTCCCGGCACCCAGAACCTTGCCGCCAATGCCAACGGCATTCTCGTCATGCCGCTGGTGACAGAGGCGGGCCTTGGACTGGGCGGCGCTTTCGGACGCGGTGCGCTTCGTGTCGGCGGGATCACGGTGGATTACTACTCGACCACCAAGGCCAGCGCCGGCCTGCAGATCGGGGCCCAGCAATACGCGCATGTGCTGTTCTTCATGACCGAGGACGCGCTGATGAATTTCCGCCGCTCGCCCGGTTGGGCCGCAGGGGCCAATATCGAATACGCGATCCCCGAAGGTGGCGAGACCATTGCCGCCGAGACCACCACATCGCTGGCGCCGGTCATTGCGGTGATCTTCGGTCAGGCCGGTCTGCGGTTGGGCGCGACACTGGAAGGTGTGAAATACACGCGGATCATTCCCTGATCCAACGCTTGGGGGCTCTGCCCGCCGTCCATTGGGCTTGAACCAATGGCGCCAAATGAACGGCCCCCCGAAGTATTTTTGAACCAGAGAAGATATGGGCCGGGTCCACCCCCTGCATGTGTCGCAGGGGGCTTCTCCGGTTACGGTCATCGGCGCTTCCGCCTGTACCGCCCATGCAGGATGCCGCCTTAAGGTTAACGCTTCGTTACTTCTCTGGTTGAGAAATTCTTTCGGGGGTGAGGCGCGGCACGCGCCGAGGGGGCAGACAGCCCCCTGACCCGGTCAGACAGCCATCGCAGTCGTCAGGGTTTTCAGAGCGGCCACCGGATCGTCCGTCCGCCAGATCTCTTCCCCGATGCCGAAGAAATCGGTGATCGGCGCAAGGCTGCGCACGATCCCGGCATCCAGACCACCTTCCGCAACGACCGGAATCTCGATCATCTCGGACCACCACTGGAAGAGATCCGCCTCGGCCCGCGATCCATCGCCAAGGGTCGTCTCGCCCACCGGGCCGAAGCTGACGTAATCCGCCCCCGCCTCGCCCGCGCCCATGCCGTCATGGCGGGACTGGCCGCAGAACGCGCCGACAATCGCGTCGGCCCCCAGTTCCTTGCGCGCCATCCGAACCGAGCGCGCGCCATCGGTCAGATGCACGCCGTCCAGACCGAGGCGCTGGGCCAGAACCACATGGGTGTCGATGACCAGCGCCACGTCGAACCGGTGCGCCACCTCGCGCACGGCATCGGCGGCGCGCAGGATCAGGTCTTCGTCGCGGGTGGCCAGCGACAGGCGGATGCAGGCGATGTCCTCGGCGTCGAGCACGCGGGCCAGATCACTCGGGAAATGGCTCAGTTCGATCTCGGGAGGTGTGATCAGGTAGATCTGCGGCTGCTCGGCATCGGACATCTTCGGCCCCTTTCTTGGTCATCGCCATCCTATACAGCGATTTCACGTCCAGCGCCAAGGGCTTGCACCGCTTGCCCTTTGAGGGCGCGCGCAATAGTCAGGCGCGACCCCTTGGATTTCGGAGAGTCCCTATGCCAAGAGACACGCCGCAGCCCGCCTTTGTCCTCGTGCGCCCGCAGATGGGCGAGAATATCGGGGCCGCCGCACGGGCGATGTTGAATTTCGGGCTGGACCGGATGCGTATCGTTGATCCGCGTGACGGCTGGCCGAACCAGAGCGCCGTTGCCATGGCCTCGGGGGCCGGGCGCGTGCTGGATGATGCGGTGCTGGTGGAGCGCACGGTCGATGCGGTGGCCGATTGCACCTATGTGTTCGCCACGACCGCGCGACAGCGCGACCTCACGAAGCCCGTTCTGACACCGGAACGGGCGATGGAGGTTGCGTGCGAGAAGATCGCGGCCGGCGAAAAGGTGGCGGTGCTCTTTGGCCCGGAACGTGCGGGGTTGGAGAATGACGACATCGCGCTGGCCAATGCCATCATCTCGGTGCCGGTGAACCCGGAGTTTCCATCGCTGAACCTCGCGCAATGCGTGTTGCTCACCGGGTATGAGTGGCGGCGGCAGACGGTCGAGGTGGCTGCCGAAGTGACCGAGATGGCGGGCAGCGACTGGGCACGGGCCATCGAGGTCGACAAGCTGGCCGAGCATTACGAGGACACGCTGGACCAGGCCGGCTTCTTTTTCCCCGAGACCAAGGCCGACAGCATGCGGCTCAACCTGCGCAATCTCTGGAGCCGGATGCCGCTGACCCAGGCCGATGTGCGCATGCTGCATGGCATCCTGCGGCAAATGGTGCGCTGGAAGGACAAGGGGTAGGCCTGCGCCTTGAAGGCCCCCCACCCTGCACCTAGTCTTTCGCGCAAGAAGGAGACCCCCTGAATGAGCAGCAAACGCAGCATCTTTGAAGAGGTTGGTGCAGAGACACCGCGCAAGGAGGCCCCCAAGGGGGGCATGATCGACGCGGGCAAACGCGGTGCGCGCGGCGCGATCCGGGTCTGGCTGATGATCCTGTTCGCGCTGGTCATGGTGATGATCGCCGTGGGCGGGCTGACCCGGTTGACCGACAGCGGGTTGTCGATCACCGAATGGCGTCCCCTGAGTGGTGCACTGCCTCCGATGAATGCCGAGGACTGGCAGCGCGAATTCGACCTCTATCGCCAGATCCCCGAATACCAGTTGCAGAACAAGGGTATGAGCCTTGCCGAGTTCCAGTTCATCTACTGGTGGGAATGGGGCCACCGGCAATTGGGCCGGGTTATCGGCCTTGTCTGGGCGCTGGGCTTTTTCGGCTTCCTGCTGGCGCGGAAGATCCCGACGGGCTGGACCGGGCGGTTGTTTTTTCTGGGTGTGCTGGGCGGTCTTCAGGGCGCAATCGGCTGGTGGATGGTGTCGTCCGGTCTTACAGGCACGATGCTCGACGTGGCGTCCTATCGTTTGGCGACCCATCTGGGCCTCGCCTTTGTCATTCTGGGTTTCATTGCCTGGTACACGTTCGAGCTGGGACGCGAAGAGCGCGATCTGATGCAGGCGCGGCGGTCGCGCGAGGGCAAGCTGTATGGGCTGGGCACGGGGCTGTTGCATTTCAGCTTTCTGCAGATCCTGCTGGGCGCCTTGGTGGCGGGCATTGATGCCGGGCGCACTTACAACGACTGGCCGCTGATGGCCGGGGCGTTTCTGCCGCCCTTCCCCTTCGACATCGAGCCGATCTGGCGCAACTTCTTCGAGAACGCGGGCCTTGTGCAATTCATGCACCGGATGGCGGGCTATCTGCTGCTGGCCTTCGGTATCGTGGTCTGGCTCAAGGCGCGCAAGTCGCCCAATGCGGACACGCGCTATCGGTTCAACGCGGTCTTTGCGATGCTCTGGGTGCAGATGGCGCTGGGCATCGTGACGGTGCTCTATATGGCACCCTGGCAGATCGCGATTGCGCATCAGGTGGGGGCGGTGATCCTTTGGGTGCTGATCCTGCGGGCGCGGTTCGGCGCGCAGTATCCGGTGCAACAATCCATTCGAGGAGCGACGGCATGACCACCGCCTATGACGAGTTGATGGCGTTCACGCGCGAGACCGAGGCGCTGGGCCAGGTTGCGGGGCGTCTTGGCTGGGATCAGGAAACCACCATGCCACGCGGGGCTGCGGCACAGCGGGCCGAAGAGATGGGTGCGCTGGAATCAGTTCTGCATGCCCGGCGGATGGACCCGCGTGTCGGCGACTGGCTGGCCAAGGCCGAGGGCAGCGATGACGAGGCCAAGGCGCATCTGCGGCACATCCGCCGCGATTTCGACCGGGCCTCAAAGGTTCCTGCCGATCTGGCGGCGGAACTGGCGCGGACCACGTCGATGGCGCAGGGCATCTGGGCCGAGGCGCGCGCGAATGACGATTTCGCGGCCTTTGCCCCGACGCTGGAGCGCGTGCTCGATCTGCGGCGGCAGGAAGGCGCTGCGCTGGCCAATGGGGGCGATCCCTATGACGCGCTGTTGCAGGACTACGAGCCGGGGGCGACGGCGGCGGAACTCGACGCGATGTTCGGCGCGTTGCGGCCGCGTCTGGTGGAGCTGCGCGACAAGGTGCTGGGCGCCCCTGCCCCGGCGGCGCTGAGCGGCACATTTGACGAGAGCGCGCAGATGAGGCTGTCGCGGCAGATCGCCAAGACATTCGGTTATGACATGAGCCGGGGGCGTGTGGACAAGGCGGTGCATCCATTCAGTTCGGGGTCCGGCAATGACGTGCGGATCACCACGCGGACCAACCCGGAAGACCCGTTCAACTGCATCTATTCGACGATCCACGAGGTCGGTCACGCGGCCTATGAGCAGAATATCGACCAAGCCTATCTGCTGACGCCCTTGGGGCGCGGTGTGTCGATGGGTGTGCATGAAAGCCAGTCGCGCATCTACGAGAACCAGTTGGGCCGGTCGCGCGCCTTCACCGGCTGGTTGCACGGGCAGATGGTCGAGGCCTTTGGCGATTTCGGGATCAGCGATCCGGATGCCTTCTATGCGACCGTGAACCGGGTGCATAACGGCTATATCCGGACCGAGGCGGATGAGGTGCAGTACAACCTGCATGTCCTGCTGCGGTTCGATCTGGAGCGGCGGTTGATTGCCGGAACGCTGGATGTTTCCGATCTGGAAGAAGCGTGGAACACACGGTTCGAGGCCGATTTCGGCTACGCGGTGGACAAGCCATCGAATGGCGTCTTGCAGGATGTGCATTGGTCGGTGGGGCTATTCGGCTATTTCGCCACGTATTCCCTGGGCAATGTCTACGCGGGCTGCCTGCACGAGGCGCTGCGCAAGGCGGTGCCGGATCTGGATGCGCAATTGGCGGCGGGAGATACCTCTGCCGCAACAGGCTGGCTGCGGGACAATCTGCAACTGCATGGCGGGCTGTACGAGCCGCGCGAGGTGATCGAGCGGGCTTGCGGCTTTGCGCCGGACGAGGGTCCGTTGCTGGCCTATCTCGAGGCCAAGTTCGCAGGGATCTACGGGCTGTGACGGAGAAGCCCGTTCAAACGGGATTCGGCGCATTTTCGAAAATGCGCCAACGCCCTTTGCAGGGCGTTGGACCCGACGTCAGTGGAGCGTGAACTCGCCCACGATCTGCCGCCACTCGCCGGACGACAGCAGCTTGCGGTGCGTGTACTGCACCGAATGCAGCGGGCCTTCGATCGTGTCCTGCCAGAACTCGATGAATTCGAACAGCTTGGGATGGTCCGGAGCCAGATCGTATTCCTGCCAGACAAACGTGTTCAGCACGTTCCGGTAGTCGGGCATCCTGTAGAACAACTGCGCCGTGGTCAGCCCATAGCCACGCAGCATCAATTCGGTTTCACTCATTTCGGTCATGCAAACCTCATCGTTTTTTCTTCTTGTGCATGAACTGTGCCACGGATTCGCAGGTTTTCAACAAAAACAGTATGTTAGCCACCCGCAAGGCTGAGTGCCAAAGCCCGAATGCCACTAAATTGGCCAAGTGCATTGCAGCCTACATCCTGTCTCTGATATAGTCTGGCTCAACAAGATATAGAGCGACAGACAGCAGGCCATCCACGTGAGCGACACGCCAGAAACACCTGAAAACAAAGAAGATATGCCGCCGGAGCGCCCCAAGTACACGGGGCCCCAGGTGTCGATCGCGGAAGAGATGAAGACCTCCTATCTCGATTACGCGATGAGCGTGATCGTGAGCCGGGCGATCCCGGACCTCCGGGACGGGCTGAAACCGGTGCATCGGCGCATCCTCTACGCGATGCATGAATCCAACAACAGCCACGACAAGCCCTACCGCAAATCGGCGCGTCCGGTGGGGGACGTGATGGGGAAATACCACCCCCATGGCGACAGCGCGATCTATGACGCGCTGGTGCGGATGGCGCAGGATTTCTCGATGTCGCTGCCGCTTCTGGACGGTCAGGGCAATTTCGGGTCGATGGATGGCGATAACCCGGCGGCCATGCGCTATACCGAGGTGCGGATGGACAAGCCCGCGGCCTACCTGCTGGCGGATATCGACAAGGAAACGGTCGACTTTCAGGACAATTACGACGGCAAGGACCGCGAGCCGACGGTGCTTCCGGCGCGGTTCCCGAACATGCTGGTCAATGGCGCGGGCGGCATTGCCGTCGGCATGGCGACCAACATCCCGCCGCACAATCTCGGCGAGGTGGTGGATGCCACGCTGGCCTTGATCGAGCAGCCCGACCTGAGTTCGGAGCAGCTGATCGAATTCGTGCCCGGCCCCGATTTCCCGACCGGCGGCATCATGCTGGGCCGCTCGGGCGCGCGGAAAGCCTATCTCGAAGGACGTGGGTCGGTGATCATCCGGTCCAAGACGCGGGTCGAGGAAATCCGCAAGGACCGCTGGGCCATCGTCATCGACGAAATCCCGTACCAGGTGAACAAGGCCACGATGATCGAGCGCATCGCCGAAGCTGCGCGCGAAAAGCGGATCGAGGGCATCGCCCATGTGCAGGACGAATCCGACCGCAACGGTGTGCGCGTCGTGGTCGAGCTCAAGCGTGACGCGACGCCGGATGTGGTGCTGAACCAACTGTTCCGCTTTACCCCGATGCAAACCTCGTTCGGGTGCAACATGCTGGCGCTCAATGGCGGTCGGCCGGAACAGCTCACTCTGCGCAAGTTCCTCACATCCTTCATCGACTTCCGCGAAGACGTGGTGGCGCGGCGCACCGCGTATCTGCTGCGCAAGGCGCGCGAGCGCAGCCACATCCTCTGTGGTCTTGCGGTGGCGGTCACCAATATCGACGAGGTGGTTCAGACCATCCGCTCCTCTGCTGACGCGGCCGAGGCGCGGGACCGGCTGATGACGCGCCGTTGGCCGGCGCAGGACATCCTGCCCTACATCAAGCTGATCGACGATCCGACCCACACCGCCAACGAGGACGGAACCTACAACCTGTCCGAGGCGCAGGCGCGCGCCATCCTCGAATTGCGGCTGCAGCGCCTGACCCAGATTGGTGTGAAGGAAGTCACGGACGAGTTGGAAGAACTGGCCGGCAAGATCCGCGAATATCTTGAAATCCTTGGCTCGCGTGACCGGATCATGGGGATCATCGCGGACGAGCTGCGCGAGGTGAAAGACCTGTTCGCGGTGCCACGCCGGACCGAGATCGTCGACTGGTCGGGCGACATGGAAGACGAAGACCTCATCGAGCGCGAGGACATGGTCGTCACCGTAACCCAGTCCGGCTACATCAAACGCACCCCGCTGACCGAGTTCCGCGCCCAGAAGCGCGGCGGCAAGGGTCTTTCGGGGATGGCGACCAAGGATGACGATGTCGTCACCACGCTGTTCGTTGCCAACACCCACACGCAGCTTCTGTTCTTCACGACCGACGGCATGGTCTACAAGCTCAAGACCTGGCGTCTGCCGCAGGGCGGCCGGACCTCCAAGGGCAAGGCCATCGTCAACATCCTGCCGATCCCGTCGGGTGTGTCGATTGCGGCGATCATGCCGGTCGATCGCGACGAAAGCCATTGGGACGACCTCCAGATCGTGTTTGCCACCAGCGCAGGCGACGTGCGCCGCAACGCGCTGTCGGATTTCACCAATGTGAAATCGAACGGCAAGATCGCGATGAAACTGCCCGACGACGTGGAACTGGTGAATGCGCGCATCGCGTCTGAGGATGATGACGTGATGCTTGTCACCGATTCCGGTCGGGCAATCCGCTTCCCGACCACGGCGGTGCGGGTCTTCAAAGGGCGCGATTCGACCGGTGTCCGGGGCATTCGCCTCAACAATGGCGACCGCGTGGTGAGCATGGCCGTGATCCGGCATTTCGAAGCCGATCCTGCCGAACGGGCCGCCTACCTCAAGATGCGGCGCGCGGTGGCTGGTCTGGCGGATGACGCCGAGATCGAGGATGACGAGGACGCCGCCGCACCGGGCTCGATCACACAGGAACGCTATGCCGAGATGTCGGCGGCCGAGAACCTGATCCTGACCATCACGGCCAAGGGTGCCGGCAAGCTGTCATCGTCGCACGATTACCCCGTGCGCGGACGCGGCGGCCAGGGGGTTCAGGCCATCGACAAGGCGATGCGCGGCGGTGCCGTGGTCGCCTGTTTCCCGGTCGAGATGGACGATCAGATCATGCTGGCCACCTCGCGCGGGCAGTCGATCCGCGTGCCAGTCGACGGAATCTCGTTCCGATCGCGGAGTGCGGGCGGGGTTCGGGTGTTCAACACCGGGGCCGATGAAGAGGTCGTGTCAGTGGCATGGATTGCCGATCAAGGCGATGAGGACGAGGCTGCGGGCGGCGAAAGCTGATTGCGTTTCACCTGAGGATCGGGCCGCAAGGCCCTGATCTTGCATAAGTCTAGCGGCGCGGGTCTGTCCTGCGCCGTTTTGCTTTTGTGTTACGCGACTCGGATATCTCTTGGGCAAGACGTGCGAGTCGTTCTGCGGGGTTCACACTCAATTCACGGGTAAACTCCGGTCAGGTCGGGTATTCCTGACCTGCGCTGACTTAGCGTCACCTGTATAAGACTGGGTATAAGGAGAGTTCTTCGCAGACCCTCGAAGCCGTCAGATCATTTCAGGCTGGCGGCGGTATCGATCCCGGATCGGACGGGGACTGCGATGGGTAACGAGTTTCATTTTCGGTTTCAGGGAGCCCTTTTTCAATATTGCGCCGGTGGCAGCCCTCATCTGTCGCAGGCATTTTTCAAAATTCGGCCCGACTGTCTGCGCTGTGCGGCGGTCGGGCCTATTTCCCGGAGTTCTTGTATGGCGGCTTTCCTTGAATGGATGCGCACCTATCCGGACCTGTTGCAAGCGAGCGGTGTTTTGGGGTCCATGCTTTATATCGGTGGATTTGCTCTTGTTCAGACCGGGCGGATCTGCGGCAACGGTCCCTATTATTCCTGCAACCAGTTGACGGCGGCGAGTCTTGTGCTGATCAGCCTCGTGGGCGCCTTCAACCTTGGAGCGTTCCTGATCCAGATCGGGTTCCTGATTTTCGGATCCATCGGGTTGGTCAGGCGGATTCGCCTGCGCCAGACGGGACGCTACCCTGCCGGTACAGGAGTCGTCAGACGGATGTCCGATGTGACGAGCGCACCACCCCCTCGAGATGACGAGCGAGAGACTTGCGGTTGGGAAAGGCATCCACCCGCACCGGCGAATGATAGACCAGCTCGACCTTGCCGTGCCGCCGCTGCGCCAGCACCTTGAGCAGGTGCGGGGCAAATCCCATGTCGCCCCACCACCCGTAAAAGCGCGCATCCGCCCCGTCCGGCGCATGATAGAGCACGGTCACGGGCTGGATATGCATGTCATGTATGATCCGGTCGGAAAAGAATGGTGCAAACAGGGTCGGCTTGAACGGCAGCACCCTCAGCGTGTCGGTCGAGGTGCCTTCGGGAAAGAACAGCAGACGGTGCCCATGCTCCAGACGCTCTTCGAAAAGGGCGATCTGGGTTTTCACGTCTCGCGGATCGCGTTGGATGAAGACGGTGCCTGTGGCGCGCGCAAGCCAGCCGATGCCGGGCCATGAGGCGACCTCGGATTTGGAGACGAAATAGACGTTCTTGCGCGCATTGAGCGCAAAGATGTCGAGCCATGAGCCGTGATTGGCCACCACCGCGCCGGGCACTTTCATGCGCGGCCCCCGCACAAGCAAGGGCAGTCCCATGATGACAAAGGCCGATCGGCAGACGCCTTGGGTGATATAGGGCGTGATGGGCCGATCGACGCCGAAAAGCGGCCGTTCCAGCAGCCGCACCAGCAAGAGCAGCCCAAGCCCGCCGAAGACCACGATCCCGAGCACGGTGCCCCGCGCCAGGACGCGCAACCAGCCTGCGGCAGAGATCCGTGTCTCGGCGATGGGATCGTCGCTGTCCCAGGTGGGACTCATGTTCCCGCCCGGAGCGCGGATTTCGGCGCGGCAGAGCTCATGCGGGCGGTGTCGAGGATCAGGCACACATCCGTCGTGTTGAAGGCATGGTCGACGAACACCCCCTGCCCGATCGTGCCGCCCAGCTTGAGATAGGACTTGATCAGCGCCGGTGTGTCGCGCATCGCCGCCTTGCGGTCGATCCGGTCGGGGGGCAGCAGCGCCATGTCCGCGCCCATCCGCGAGGTGACGCGCAGATGCTCGGGGGCCAGATAGGCCGCGTGCAGATGCGAGATCGGGTTCAGCAACGCGGTGAGATCGGTGCCGTGAAAGCTGGCGGTCCCGAAAAGGATGTCGATGTTCTGCCGGGCCACATACTCCGCGAGCCCCTGCCACAGAGCCATCAGCGCAGGACCGCCGCGATGGTCGGGATGCAGACAGGAGCGCCCGAGCTCGAGCAGCGACAGACCGCTGTCGAGAAGCGGACCCAGATCGAATTCCGAGGCGGAGTAGAACCGGCCCGCCGCTGCGGCATGGCGCGCCGTCATGAGGCGGTACACGCCCGCGACCGGCGCGTCGCCGCCCTCGCCGTAGCGCAGATCGCGAAGCAGCAGGTGATCGGCATGGGCATCGAAATCATCGCATTCCAGTCGTGCCGCGTGATCGACCCCGTCCCCGTCGCCGCCCAATTCGGCCACGAAGACCTCGTATCTCAGCCGTTGGGCCGCGCGAAGATCGTCGTCCGTGCGCGCAAGTGACACCTGCAGCTGGGGGGCGTTCTGGAGCATTTCTGACTGCCGGTCCTGTTCGCCGTCACCATAGGGCGGCGGCCTCGGACGCGCAACGGCGTCGGATTGGGCAAGACGTCAGCCTTCGGCTCAGAAATTAACGTTTTGTCAACTCTTGGTTGTGATGCTACTCATCGAACACAGGAACCAGTCCGATGCGTGATCCGTCAATCACAACCTTGCCCACTTCGCGGAAATTGACCGTGATCCGGTCTCCGATATTCGATTGCACCTGTCCGACCCCCCAATCCGGCTGGTCGGGGTGGCGGACCAGCGATCCGGGTTCCAGCAATCCGTTCAGATCAGACATGTTCGGGCTCCTTGCCATATGGGGGATGATATAGTGCAACGGGACGGCGCTTCACTGGCGGCCCTGATCGGCTCGCGCATCTGCCATGACCTCATCAGCCCAATTGGCGCAATTTCCAACGGATTGGAACTGGTTGGCATGACGTCGGGCATGGCAAATGGGCCGGAAATGTCCCTGATCCAGCAAAGCTGCGACCATGCCACCGCGCGAATCCGGTTTTTCCGGATCGCCTTTGGCACGGCGGCGGATGCCCGCGTCATTCCGGTGGCCGAGGCGCGCAGAACTCTGGCGGATCATTATTCCGGCACGCGGATCGCCGCTGAATGGCATGTCGACACCGATCTGGGGCGCGACCTGACGCAACTGGCCTATCTCGGGGCGCTGTGCCTTGAAACCGCGCTGCCGCAGGGGGGCGCTCTGACCATCTCCCGGCAGGACCAAACGCTTGTCGCAACGGCACGGGCAGACGTGTTGCGCAGGGGACAACCTGTCTGGTCGATTCTCACGGCGGACATTTGCACGGACCTGTCAGAACTGCGTCCGTCCGAGGTCCAGTTTGCCCTGCTGGCGCGCCTGTGCAGCGACCGCGCCGTGACGCCGACGCTGACCGAAACAGCCGACAGGACAGAACTGCAGCTCGACCTACCGCGGCTGCGTGCCTGACCGCGCCGTCAGCACCGACACCGCATGGCGCACCATGTCCGAGATCGGGCCGGGGCGCGGCGGATCAAGCAGCGTGGTCAGCATGGCTTCGGTTGGTTGCGCCTTGCGGGACCATGTCAGCCCCCGCAGGATCCCGGACGCGTCTGATGGCAGAAGGTCGGGAATCTCCGCCCCGCTCAACGCAGCCCAGACGCAGGTCCAGGCGCGGCCGACGCTCCAGGGGTTGTAGCCGCCGCCACCCGACACGATCAGACGGGGCGACAACGGGCGCAGAGCGCGGACCGCCTGCACATGGCAGCGGTTCGACAGGGTCAGACGCGACAGCGGATCTTCGGTCACGGCATCTGCGCCGCATTGCAGGTAGATCGCATCGGGGGACTGCGCCGCGACGGCGGGCAGGATGACCTCGGACAGAATCAGGTCGAACTCCGTATCGTTGAAGCCACGCGGCACGGGAATGTTGATGGCAGCCCCACCCGCGTCATCCTCCAGCGCGCCGGTAAAGGGCCAGCGCCTGTTCTCATGAACCGAGATCATCCGCACGCGGTCCGAGCCGTGAAACGCCACGGCCACCCCATCGCAATGATGCGCGTCGATGTCGACATAGGCGATGCGATCCAACCCCATGCCCAAGAGGTGCCGGATCGTGAGAACAGGCTCGTTGATGTAGCAAAAGCCGTTGGCGCGGTCGGGCAGCCCGTGATGGGTGCCGCCGCCCGGATTGTAGGCGACACCTCCGCCGCGCACATGTTCGGCGGCGAGCAATCCACCCCCCGCCGCCGTGGCCGGGCGGCGGTAGACCTCGGGAAAGACCGGATTCGACAGCGTGCCAAGGTCGAAGGCGGGATCTGGCGTCAGCGTGGCTTCGGCCCGCTGCAGCGCGTCGATATAGGCCGGCGTGTGAAAGCGCGTCAGTGCCGACGGCTTGGCGCAGGGGCTGGTGCGGTAGCGCGTGTCCGGCAGCCAGCCCAGGGCGCGGCAGAGATCGGTCACGGTGGGCACGCGCGGGATCGACAGCGGATGGCGCGGGCCATAGCTCGATCCGCGATAGATGCGCGCGCCGATGAAAATGGGGTCGGTCATGCGTGGCGATCTAGGTCAGAGGCACTGGCCCGCAACGCAGAGCCGCAAAACGCATCGGCGCGTTTTGCGTTTCCGTGAACGGAAACGTCACCCGGCCTCGGCCTTTTCCGACAATTCCAGCCACAGGTCCTCGGCTTCGGCCAGCGCGGTCTGACGCGCAACCAACGCCTCGGAGGCCTTCTTGAACTTCACCGGCTCGCGGGTGAAGAGATCGGGATCGGCCATCAGCTCTTCGAGCTTGGCGATCTCTGCGGTCAAACGGTCGATCTCGGCGGGCAATTCGTCGAGCCGGTGCTTTTCGGTGAAACTCAGCCCAGTTTTCTGTTTCGGCGCGGCCGCAGCCTTCGGGGCCGCTTTCGGCGCGGATTTCGCGGCGGTGGCCTCGGGGGCATCTTCACCCCGCTGGGCACGATAATCGCTCCATCCACCCGCATAGACGGTGGCGCGTCCGCGCCCTTCCATCGCCACGGTGGTCGAGGCGACGCGGTCGAGAAAATCACGGTCGTGGCTGATCAGCAGAACGGTGCCGTCATACTCGCCCAGGAGATCCTGCAAAAGGTCGAGCGTTTCGACATCCAGATCGTTGGTCGGCTCGTCGAGCACCAGGAGGTTCGATTCCCGCGCCATGATCCGCGCCAGCAGCAGCCGCGCCTTTTCGCCCCCCGAAAGCGAGCGCACGGGCGCGCGGGCCTGGCGTTCGTCGAAGAGGAATTCCTTGAGATAGCCCACCACGTGTTTCGGCGCGCCACGCACCATGATCTGGTCGGCCTTGCCCGACACGCGCATCTCGGGATCGCCGGTCAGGTTTTCCCAAAGGGTCAGATCGTCGTTCAACTGCGCGCGGGTCTGGTCGAAGACGGCGGGCACAAGGTTCGTGCCCAGCTTGACCGTCCCCGCATCCGGTTCGATCTCGCCCATGAGCATGCGGATCAGGGTTGTCTTGCCCACACCGTTCGGGCCGACAAAGGCCACACGGTCGCCGCGCTGCACGGTCAGGGAAAAATTGCGGACGATGGTCGTGTCGCCGAAGGTTTTGGTCAGGCCCGTGGCCTCGATCACCTTGCGGCCGGATTTCGGCCCCGACGCCAGTTCCATGGCGGCGGTGTCCTGCCGCCGGATCATCGCGGCGCGTTCGCTGCGCAGATCCTGCAGGGCGCGCACCCGGCCCATATTGCGCTTGCGGCGCGCGCTGATGCCTTCGACGGCCCACCGCGCCTCGGACTTGATCTTGCGGTCCATCTTGTGGCGCTGCAGGTCCTCGTCTTCCCAGGTCTTGTCGCGCCAGGCCTCGAAGGCGTCGAACCCCTTTTCCTGACGGCGCACCTGCCCCCGGTCGATCCAGAGTGTCGCGCGGGTCAGTTCGGACAGAAACCGGCGGTCGTGGCTGATCAGGACAAAGCCCTTGCGGGTTCGTTTCAACTCGTCTTCGAGCCAGCCGATGGCTTCGATGTCGAGGTGGTTGGTCGGTTCGTCGAGCAGCATCAGGTCCGGGTCCTGCGCCATCAGACGGGCCAGTGCCGCGCGGCGGCGTTCCCCACCCGAGGCGGTACCGACCGGGCGATCGGGGTCGAACTTGAGCCCCTCGCCCGCGCGTTCGACCTTGTAAAGCTCGGATGGATCGAGACCGTGCATCGCATATTCGCCCAGCGTGGCGAATCCCGTCAGATCGGGGTCTTGCTCCATATAGCCGGTGCTGATCCCCGGCGGCACGATGCGGTCCCCGTGGTCGGGTTCGACCAGCCCGGCCATGACCTTCATCAGCGTGGATTTTCCCGATCCGTTGCGCCCCACAAGGGCGACGCGATCGCCCGGCTGCACGACAAGGCTGAGTTCATGAAACACCGGTTCGCCCCCGAAGGTGAGCGAGATGTCGTTGATCTGAAGAAGCGGTACAAGGGCCATGACCCCGCGCTACGGCGCGGCGCGCGCAAGGTCAAGGGGGGCCCGTTTGTGCCGACTGCGCCAGCGCTCTGAGCCGCGCCTTGCGGGCCTCGGGGATCGAGTCGATGGCAAGCCCGGTGAAGACGTGCAGCCGGTCCAGATCGGGGTCGCAGACCGCATGATCGCTGACCCATCCGCCCATGCCGAGATAGCTGCGCAGAAGGGTGGGAAGCTGCGTGGCATCCGCCGCACCGTCGGGAAGGTCGATGGCCCGCGGCGATGTCCGTGTCGGACGCAGCGCCTCTGGCCCAAGGTGGCGCGCGCGCAGAAGCGCCAGGGCGGCCCGGTGACGGTCAGGGTCCGCGCCGGGAAAGGAACTGCAGCCGATCATCAGCGTAACTGCGTGACGATCCACCAGCACGCCAAGCGCCGCCCAGGCGAGTTGCAGGGCCATGAAATCGGGCATGCCCTCGGCCTGGCAGAACCGCCCAAGCTCAAGATAGGGGCCGGGATGGCTCCCCAGAGGGCCCATGCCGTAGAACTGCCCCGTATAGCACTGGTCGAGACTGTCCGGCCGGGTGATCAGGCGTGCTCGGAACGCGACACTGGTCTGACCGGGACCCGTTTCGACGATGCCATGCAGGCTGTCGATGTCGAAGGGGTCTGTATCATCGCAACCGCCTCGAAAGGCCGTGCGTCGCACAGCAAGCGCCGCATCCCGCAGGTCGGCGCCCTGCCCGATCCGCGCGCTGTATCGGCCCAGCCGCAGCGACACCAGCGAACCATCGGCAGCGACAAGTCCGGCCGCTGCCGAAAGACCCATCAGTTGAAGAAGTCGGCGGCATTCAGCCCGCCGATATTGCCAAAGAGCTTGCGGATGAAGCTGATATCGCCATCGCCCGAGCGTGTGATCCGGCGCGTCAGCGGCACGACCTGCCCGTCTTCAAGACCGTAGCGTTCGATGTTCTCGACCACTCCGTCGGAATCGAAGGTGATGGCCAGAACCTCTCGGTCCACGACCTCGGGCTGCTTCCACGCGAAATGGCGCACATCGCTCTCGATGTAATAGAAGCCCGACTCGTTCAGCGTCCCCGACGTGGAGGGCACACCGATCAGGTCTTCGACCGTGGCTCGAGTGTCGACGCCCGGGACGATCTGTTGCAATTCGTCTTCTGACGGCACATATCCATGGGATCGATAGCGCGCGGTACACGCCGCAAGTGATACACATAGAAGCGTCACAAGCCCGATCCTGACTGTCGATCTGATGCCCTGCATGGCGCCTCTCTTGCGTTGGCGTTCTCTGCCTTCTATCCCGATTACACGGCCTTTGGCCTGTGTTCAAGCAAAGGGTGCACACAAGATATGCCACAACAGGTTCTGAAACCCGGAGAATTTCGTGTGAGCGACCTGTCGAGCCGTCGCGAGACCGCGTTCGACCTGCAGCCCGATGCCGACGCGCGCGCCGCGCTGGCCGCACAGTTGGGGCTGGACGGCCTGCGCAAGCTGCGGTTCGTCGGGAAGATTGCGCCCTCCGGTGCGCGCGGCTGGACCCTGACGGCCGAGCTTGGCGCCACCGTGGTCCAGCCCTGCGTCGTCACGCTCGACCCGGTCACCACGCGGATCGACGAACCGGTGGAGCGGCGATACCTGCCTGCCGATCTGCTTGATCAGGCGGATCCCGGTTCCGAGACCGAAATGCCCGAAGACACAAGCACCGACGCGCTGGGTTCGGTGATCTCGGCACATGATGTGATGGTCGAATCGCTCATGCTGGCGCTGCCGCAATATCCGCGGGCGAATGACGCCGAACTGGGCGAAGCGGTCTTTGCCGAAGACGGTGTCGCACCTCTGAAGGACGAAGACACCAAACCCTTTGCCGGGCTTGCCGCGCTGCGCAACCGGCTCGACGACACGTCCTGAAAACTCCCACCAGAAAACGCTTGCGGATTCCGCGATTGCCCCTATGTTCGCGCCTTCATCCGAGGTGGGGTTGTCACCCGGCCCGGTTTCCCCGTATGAGGCCGGACACACCCGAAACGCGGCATGGCGAGCATGCCACAGATTATTGCTAATTGAGGTTGAGACATGGCCGTCCAACAGAACAAAGTATCCAAGTCGCGTCGCAACAATCGTCGCGCGCATGACGCCCTGGTTGCTGCGAATCCGAACGAATGCTCCAACTGCGGCGAACTCAAGCGTCCGCACCACGTGTGCCCGTCCTGTGGCCACTATGCAGATCGTGAAGTGATCGCGCAGGCCGACGAAATCGACCTGGACGAAGACGCGGCATAAGCAACGACAAGGCGAACCCCTCCGAATGACCTCTTCGCAGGATCATAAGACGGTGGGACAAACGCCAATCGTGCTATCTATCGACGCCATGGGCGGCGATCTGGGGCCGGAGGCAGTTGTCTCCGGCATGTCTCGTTCTGCCAAGGACCATCCCGGCATCCGGTTTCTCGTTCACGGTCCCGAGGCCCGTCTGGCCCGGCTGATCGAGCGCAAGAAGGCACTTGCCGGACGGTGTGAGATTCGGGACGCCTCGGGCGTCGTGTCGATGCAGGACAAGCCAAGCCAGATCGTGCGCCACGGACAGGACACGTCCATGTGGGCGGCGATCGAGGCTGTGCGCGCCAAGGAGGCGGCGGTGGCCGTGTCCTGCGGCAACACGGGCGCGTTGATGGCGCTGTCGATGATCCGCCTGAAGAAACTGCCGGGTGTGAACCGCCCGGCCATCGCGATTCTGTGGCCCTCGCGCAACCCGCAGGGCTTCAACGTCATGCTGGACGTCGGCGCAGATGTGCGGGCCGATGCGCAGGACCTGCTTCAATACGCACTGATGGGCGTGTCCTATGCCCGCAACGGGCTCAACCTCGAGCGTCCGCGCGTTGGCCTGCTGAATGTCGGCACCGAAGAGCACAAGGGCAAGGCGGAACTCAAAGAGGCGCACGAACTGATAGGCCAGATGGCCGACCGTGCGCAGTTCGACTTCGTAGGGTTCGTCGAAGGTGGCGATATTCCGGGCGCGTCCTGCGATGTCATCGTCACGGACGGCTTTACCGGCAATGTTGCGCTCAAGACCGGCGAAGGCACCGCGTCGCTGATCGGAGACCGGCTCAAGGAGGCCTTTGCCTTTTCGCCCCTGTCGCGTCTGGCCTCGCTGTTGGCTCTGACCTCGCTGCGTCGTCTGAAACGCAAGATCGACCCGCGTCGCGTCAATGGCGGTGTCTTTCTGGGCCTGAACGGCACCGTCGTGAAATCGCATGGTGCGGCGGATGCCACGGGTGTCTCGGCCGCGATCACGCTGGCGGTTCAGCTGTCGCAATCGGGATTTGCCGAACGGCTGGCCGCGCGTCTGGCCTCGATCACCGAAACAGTGCCCGACGCGGAAGACCTGACCAAAACGGACGAGGAGCACCCGAAATGACCACACGTTCGGTTGTCGTAGGGCTGGGCCACTATCTGCCTGCACGCGTTGTGCCCAATTCCGAATTCGAGACATCGCTGGACACCTCGGACGAATGGATTCGCGCGCGCTCGGGCATTGAGCGTCGGCATTTCGCGGCTGACGGCGAAACCACATCGGACCTCGCCACGCAGGCGGCCAAAAAGGCGCTGGCCCATGCAGGTCTGTCGCCGAATGATCTCGATGCCATCGTGCTCGCCACCTCGACCGCTGACCTGACTTTCCCGTCCGCAGCAACCATGGTTCAGGCCGCGCTTGGCATGACGCGCGGCTTTGCCTTTGATGTGCAGGCCGTCTGCGCCGGGTTCATTTATGCGCTAGCCAACGCCAATGCGCTGATCGTGTCGGGTCAGGCCAAGCGCATCATGGTGATCGGTGCCGAGACCTTCAGCCGGATCATGGACTGGTCGGACCGTTCGACCTGCGTTCTTTTCGGAGACGGCGCCGGGGCGGTCATTCTCGAAGCGCAGGACGGTGCGGGTGACAAGAGCGATCGCGGGATCCTGTCGGTCGATCTCAACTCGGACGGTCAGCATCGCGACATTCTCTATGTCGATGGCGGGGTCAGCACCCAGACCACCGGCTTCCTGCGCATGCAGGGAAAAGAGGTTTTCCGTCACGCGGTCGAAAAGCTCGCCAGCACTGCAACACATGCCATGGACAAGGCGGGCATTGCGGGCGACGAGGTCGACTGGATCGTTCCCCATCAGGCCAACATCCGCATCATTCAGGGCACCGCCAAGAAACTCGGGCTGAGCATGGATCATGTCGTGGTCACGGTTCAGGACCATGGCAATACGTCGGCGGCCTCGATTCCCCTCGCTTTGTCGGTCGGCACAGAGCGCGGTCAGATCAAGCAAGGCGACGTGATCGTCACCGAAGCGATCGGCGGCGGGCTGGCCTGGGGCGCGGTCGTGCTCCGCTGGTAAGCAAAAAACTATCCAAACACCCTCGGCCAAGCCGTTGATATTGACTCGGAAAATCGCAGGGCGCATGCTGCCGCCAACCGGGGAGGTTGTGTAATGGGACAAAAGACACTCACACGTATGGATCTGAGCGAAGCGGTATTTCGCGAAGTGGGTCTGTCACGGAACGAAAGCGCGGACCTGGTCGAAACCGTTCTGAACCACATGTCCGACGCGCTCGTCGCGGGGGAACAGGTCAAGATCTCGTCTTTCGGCACGTTTTCCATTCGTGACAAGGCGGCCCGCGTCGGGCGCAACCCGAAAACCGGTGAAGAGGTTCCGATCAATCCGCGCCGCGTGCTGACGTTCCGCCCCTCCCATCTGATGAAAGACCGCGTGGCCGCCGGCAACAAGGGCTGACCGCATGAGCAAATCCGCAGACGCGTTCCGGACGATCAGCGAAGTCGCCGAATGGCTGGACACCCCGGCCCATGTTCTGCGGTTCTGGGAAAGCAAGTTCACCCAGGTCAAACCGGTCAAGCGCGCAGGCGGACGACGGTACTATCGCCCCGCAGATATGCGTCTGTTGGGGGGCATCAAGAAGCTGCTGCACGATGATGGCATGACCATCAAAGGTGTGCAGAAAATCCTGCGCGAACAGGGCATTAAACACGTTTCTTCACTTTGCGAGCTAAGCCTTGGCGACGACGACGAGGCGGATCTCGACGTGATGGACGCTGTGGAAGCCGAAGAGCCGGCCGACACCGTGGTGCCATTCGCGAAACCGGCGCAAGCGGATGAGGCCGAGGCAGACCCTGTCGAGCAGGACGAGCAGCCAGAGACCGCCATTGCGGAGGACACGCCCTCTGCCGTCGAGGATGAGCCAGAGGTTGCGGCTGTTGAGGCTGAAGTGGCTCCCGATCCCGAGGATGGCGCCATCGACGCGCCCGAGACGACCGTTGCGGACACCGGCGCAGCGTCCGACGATGCTCCCGCGCTCGAAGAGCTTTCGGCGGAGATGGCAGAGCCCGAAATTGCAGCGTCACCTGCCGAGACCAGCGAGTCTGCCACTGAGGCGGAGGCTGAGGCGACGCCGCCCCCGGAGCCTGCCTTGCCGAGTTTTCTGCAACGTTCCATGGCGGATCGCGTGGCTGCGGAAGATGAAACCGTCGAAGCCCCGGCACCAGAGCCCGCCTCACCCCCGGCGCAGATCGAGCCGGTTCCCAGCGCCCTCACCTACCTTTCACGCATTCATCAGCTGTCGCCAGAGCAGGCGCAGCAGATCGCTCCGATTCTGGAGAAGCTGAAAGCGGTGGGACGTTAAGGCGTTTCGCGGGCAAAGACCTGAAATTCGCTCTTGCGGCCCAGTCCAAAACCGTTATGACAGGCCGCAGTCGGGCTATAGCGCAGCCTGGTAGCGCGTCCGTCTGGGGGACGGAAGGTCGCAGGTTCAAGTCCTGCTAGCCCGACCAATCACACAACAGCTATCACACGTCTTCCTGCTCGCCAGCGTGGGAAAAGCCCTTACACGGGCCGCATCCTCTTGCTATGCAAGGCAGAACTTGAAGGGGTGTTGCGATGACCGGCGTGTTGGCGAACCAGCAGATCACGGAGCTGATGGCGCAGAGCGTCATCGCGGCTGACCGTCCCTTTGTCGATGGACAGGTGCAACCGGCCAGTCTTGACCTTCGTCTGGGCCATGTCGCGTATCGCGTTCGGGCGTCATTCCTTGCCGGGACACGACGCCGTGTCGAAGACCGGCTCGCGGATTTCGAGATGCACCGCATTTCGCTCGACGGGGGTGCGGTACTGGAAAAGGGCTGCGTGTATCTTGTGCCGCTGATGGAGCGCCTCGCCCTGCCCCATGACATCAGCGCTGTCGCCAATGCCAAAAGCTCGACCGGGCGGCTGGACCTGCTGACGCGCACAATCACCGATGAGGGCACGGAATTCGACCGGATCGCAGCCGGGTATACCGGGCCGCTCTATGCCGAGATTTGTCCGCGCTCGTTTTCGGTGCTGGTGCGTCCGGGCATGCGTCTGAACCAGATCCGGTTCCGCAACGGGCAGTCCGTGCTGTCGGATGACACGCTGCGCACCCTGCATGCCGAACAGACGCTGGTGACGGGCGGACCCGCTGTGATCAGCGACGGGCTGGGGTTTTCGGTCGATCTGAAACCCGAGAGCGGCGATCTGGTCGGCTATCGCGCCAAGCCGCACACCGGGGTGATCGACCTCGACAAGCTGGGGCATTACGCGCCCTCCGAGTTCTGGGAAGAATTGCGGACAACCAACGGTCAGATCATCCTTGATCCGGACGCGTTCTATATCCTTGTCAGCCGCGAGGCCGTGCACATCCCACCCGATTACGCGGCTGAAATGGCGCCTTTTCTGGCGATGGTTGGGGAATTCCGGGTGCATTATGCCGGGTTCTTCGATCCCGGTTTCGGCCATGATGCGGCGGGAGGCACCGGGTCACGCGGCGTGCTCGAAGTGCGCTGCCACGAAGCGCCCTTCGTTCTGGAACATGGGCAGATCGTGGGGCGGCTGGTCTACGAGAAAATGGACCAATCCCCGAGCCAGCTCTATGGCGCGGGGATCGCGTCGAATTATCAGGGACAGGGTCTGAAACTGTCCAAACACTTCGCGGCAGATTAGCGGCGCGGATCGCTCTCTTGCGGCGCAGTCGGTTTCTTGCGCTTGGCCAGAGCGGCCTGACCCGCATTCATGCCGGCATTGATCCCGGAATTGATCACGCGGCGCATCACGGTGCGCATGACCATGTTGATGATCTGATTGAGGTTCATGACGTCCTCCTGTCTGGCTGCTTCGGACGATGAGATAGGGAACAATTGCGTCGATTTTCAGGCATTGTCCCGAAAATTTCGCACCTTTTCGTGAACCGGCGGGCCCGGAGCGCGATGCGTCGACGCGCTCAATCCTCGAACAATTCGGACTGACCCTCTTCGGTTTCTTCCTCCGCGTCCACATCCCCCTCGCCCATTTGCGGCATCGTTCCGGGGGGCGGACGGTTTTCCAGCAGGCCAGCCGCGCGCAGTTCCTTGAGCCCGGGCAGATCGCGCGCGGATTCGAGGCCGAAATGGTCAAGGAAGTCCTGCGTCACCACAAATGTCACCGGACGGCCCGGTGTCATCCGTCGGCGGCCAAAACGGATCCACTCCATTTCCAGAAGCTGATCCACCGTGCCCCGGCTGACCGACACGCCCCGGATCTCTTCGATCTCGGCGCGTGTGACGGGCTGGTGATACGCGATGATCGCCAGCGTTTCGATCGCGGCGCGGCTGAGCTTGCGGGTCTCGACCGTTTCCTTCTGCATCAGAAAGCCTAGGTCCGGCGCGGTGCGCATGGCCCAGGCATCGCCCACCTTGACCACGTTCACGCCCCTGCCCTCGTAGCGTTTGCGCAGGTAGACCAGCGCCTCGGCCGCGTCCGACCCGTGCGGCATCCGGTCGTTCAATTCCTTGACCGTAACAGGCTCGGACGTGGCGAAAAGGATCGCTTCGACCATGCGCTCCTGTTCGCCCATGGGCGGCGCCTCGAAGAGGCTTTTTTCCACTTCGATGTCTGTATCGGTCTCGTCACTCATCGCCCGTCTCTCCGGCGCAGTTCTATGGGCGCAAAGGTGTCGGACTGGCGCAGTTCGACCTTGCCTTCCTTGGCCAGTTCAAGCGAGGCGGCAAAGGTCGCCGCCGTGGCCGACCGCCAGCGCACGGGGTCAGCATCCCAGCCATCGGGCATGTAGCATGAAATGTCGGTCCATGACCCGGCAAAGCCGATCAAGCCACGCATCCGTTCCAGCGCCTGTTCCATCGTGAAGACCGCGTCGCGGTCCATCACGAAGGGGCGGAATTCGTCCTTGGTGCGGATGCGCGCATAGCCCTGCATCAGGTCGAGCAGCGTGGCGGTATATTCGACCTTGCGCACCCGTTCGACCTCTTGCGTAAGACCACGGGCAAAGAAATCCCGGCCCAACTGGTCGCGCGCCATCAGCTTCGCGGCCACATCGCGCATTGCTTGCAGGCGTTCCAACTGGAACGCCAGATGCGCGGCAAGGTCTTCGCCGGACGGTCCGTCTTCGGTCGGATCGGGCGGCAGCAGCAGACGGGATTTGAGAAAGGCGAGCCAGGCCGCCATCACGAGGTAATCGGCGGCAAGTTCGATCCGCAGCGCCTTGGCCTTTTCGACGAAGGCCAGATACTGGCGGGCCAGCTGCAACACCGAGATCTTGCGCAGGTCCACCTTCTGCGTACGGCTGAGCGTGAGAAGCAGATCAAGCGGGCCCTCGAACCCGTCCACATCGACGATCAGCGCTTCCGCCGCCAGCCGATCCGCGACCGAGCCGTCAAACCTGTCCGATGTCGCCTCGTTCATGCACCGCGCCCTTGCTCCAGTTCCGCAAGCTTGGCGGTGAGGGCGGCAATGTCAACATCCTGAGGCATGGTTCGCCGGGCCAGTGCGGCCTCGGCACGGCGCTGGCTGGGCTCGGACATGGTCCCGATCCGGTCCATCAGGGCGATGCGTTCGGCCAGATCGCCGTTGCAGTGCAGGATCACGTCGCACCCCGCAGCGAGGGAGGCGGCACCACGTTCGGGCACGGTCCCGGAAAGCGCCTGCATGCCGATGTCGTCGGTCATCAGAAGGCCGGTAAAGCCAAGGTCGTCGCGGATGCGGCGGATCATGCTGGCCGAGGTGGTGGCGGGGCCGGTTTCGCCAAAGGCGCTGTAGACCAGATGCGCGGTCATCCCCATCGCCACATTGGCAAAGGGGCGGAAGGCGGCGAAGTCGATGCTGTCGAGTGTGTCCGTGGGCGCGTCAATGCGCGGCAGGTCAAGATGGCTGTCCATCTGGGCCAGCCCATGCCCGGGGATGTGCTTGATCACCGGAAACACGCCGCCCCGTTCATGACCTTCGACCACGGCGCGGCCAATTTTTACCACCTGGTCAAGATTTGATCCGTAACACCGGTTGCGCAGGAACGGGTGGGTCTCGGGGCGCGCAACATCCAGCATCGGGGCGCAATTGGCGTCGATGCCAAGTGCCAACAGCTCGTGCGCAATGATGCGGTAGCGCAGGCGCATGCCCACTTCGGTATGGGGGCCCAGCAGATCCACATGATCGAGTGGCGGCAGCCAGTCGGTCGCCGATGGCGCGCGCAGGCGCTGCACGCGGCCGCCTTCCTGGTCGATGAAGATGGGGGCATTCCAGCCGACCGTATCGCGCAGGTCAGATGTCAAAGCACGGATCTGGTCCGCGCTGTCGAGATTGCGGTCGAAAAGGATGAAGCCGAACGGGTTGGCGTCGGCAAAAAACGCGCGCTCGTCCGGGGACAGGCGCGCGCCGTCGCAACCAAAGATGGCGGCTCCGAACGGTCTGGATGTCACCGGCTGACCACCGGGATGCAGTCCGCGCCTTCAGCGACCAGCGCCGCGCAGAAACGGCGCGACTCGCTCAGGTCTTCGAACCCGTGCGCGCGGAGGCGGTAGAAGACACGGCCACCCGAGGTGGCCTCTTCGATCACGCGCTCCTTGCCGCCGAGGAATTCGCCGAACCGCGTGGACAGCTTGGTCCATTGCTCGCGGGCGATGTCCGGGCTGTCGAAGGCGCCGAACTGAACAAGGCGTGTGCCTGCGGGAATGGCGCTGGGGTCGATTTCGGCCACTCCTGACGCGGGACGCGGGGCCGGCGCGGACAGCGAGGCGAGCTGCAGGCCGGACGGACGTGGGGCCGGACGCAACGACCGGGCCACACCGGGAACAGACGCGGGAATGATGTCTGCCGAGGCTGTGAGATCCGCCTCTTCCTCGGTGTCGAACACGCCTGTGTCGGGGGCCGGGTCGATTTCGGTGAACGGGGTCGCATTGGCGGCGATCTGGTCGGCCAGTGCCTTGATCGGATCATCGGCATTTGCGATGTCGGTCAGTGCCAGAGCCGGCGCTTCGGTCCGGGCATCGTCGCGAAGCGCGGCCAGAGCCACCTCCTCGCGCGGGCTGAGCGCGCGGGTGTCGGTGATCTCGGTCACGACCATGTCGTCTTCGGTGACATCCAGAGGGCGCGGGGCCAGAACGATCTGCTCGGGCGGCGGGGCCGAGGTGCCGGTGCCGGCGATGTTGTTGACCGCCAGTCCTTCGTGTCGTGCGATCTGGCCTCCGGGATCGTCGGGGGCGACGCGCATCGGGCCTTCGATGGCCTGCACCACCGGCACACCCGAGACATCGCGCATGATCAGCCGATATCCCCAAATCGCTACACCAATCACCAATGCCAGCGACATGGCCGCGCCCAGCCAATTGGCTGCCGTGGCCAGGTTGCCAGACGTTCCGTCCCCGCGTGCGGGGGCCGTGAAATCCGAATCTGCCATGTCCGCCTCATCTCCCGGCGGTCGTTGCCGCCGGTGTTTCTTGCCGTTGCCTCAGCCGGTCATGGCGCTTTTGTCAGCGCATTTCCTCAACCGGCGTGACACCCAAGATACCAAGGCCTGCGGAAATAACAACAGAGACGGACCGCGCGAGGGCGATTTTCGCCTGTGTCACCTCGGTGTTGCCCTCCTGCAAGAACCGCAGCTCGGGCACGTCGTTGCCCTTGTTGTAGAGCGCGTGCAGATCGGACGCGAGTTCGTAGAGATAGAACGCCACCCGGTGCGGTTCGTTGGTGCGCGCGGCGATCTCGACCAGACGCGGCCATTCCGCCAGTTTGCGCGCCACGGCCAGTTCGCTGTCATGGGTCATGCCCGACAGATCGACAGCCGCCAGCGTGGCGTCATCCACCGCGATCCCGGCCTCGGTCGCCTTGCGCAGCACCGAATGCACCCGCGCATTGGCGTATTGCACGTAGAAAACCGGATTGTCCTTGGACTGCTCCAGCACCTTGTCGAAATCGAAATCGAGCGGCGCGTCGTTCTTGCGGGTCAGCATGTGGAACCGCGTGACATCGGGGCCGACCTGATCGACCACGTCGCGCAGCATGACAAAGGTCCCTGCCCGCTTGGACATCTTGAACGGCTCACCGTTCTTGAAGAGCTTTACGAGCTGCGTCAGCTTGATGTCGAGCGGCGTCTTGCCGTCCGACAATGCGCTGACCGCCGCCTTCATCCGTTTGACATAGCCGCCGTGATCCGCGCCGAAGACGTCGATCAGAAGGTCATAGCCGCGCTGCACCTTGTCATAGTGATAGGCGATGTCGGGCGCGAAATAGGTCCACGATCCGTCCGACTTCATGATCGGACGATCCACGTCATCGCCATGGGCGGTGGATTTGAACAGCGTCTGTTCCCGCGGCTCCCAATCCTCGGGTGTCTTGCCCTTGGGCGGCTCGAGGGTGCCGCGATAGATCAGGCCCTTGTCCCGAAGACTGTCGATGGCCGCTTCGATCCGACCCGTGCCGTAGAGCGACTTCTCGCTGAAGAACTTGTCCATCTCGACGCCAAGAAGACCCAGATCGGCGCGGATCAGCATCATCATGGCGTCGGTGGCGAACTCGCGCACCTCGTCCAGCCACACGTCTTCGGGCGCATCAAGGTACTTGTCACCCACTTTGGACTTCAGCGCCTCGCCCACTTCGATGAGGTAGTCGCCGGGATAGGTGCCATCGGGCCAATCGACGCTCAGGTCATGGGCCTCCTGGTAGCGCAGGTAGACCGACCGCGCGAGCACATCGACCTGCGCGCCGCCATCGTTGATGTAGTATTCCCGCGTGACGTCGTAGCCTGCGTAATCCAGCAGCGAGGCCAGCGCGTCACCAAACACCGCACCCCGCGTGTGGCCGACATGCAGAGGACCTGTCGGGTTCGCGGACACGTATTCCACATTCACGCGCTTGCCCTGTCCCATGTCGGATTTGCCGTAGGCGGTGCCAGAGGACAGGATCGTCTTCGGCAGGCCCTGCCACACGGCATCCCCCAGCCGCAGGTTGAGGAAGCCCGGTCCCGCCACCTCGGCCGAAGACACACGCGGATCAGCGGACAGCTTGGCGGCCAGAGCCTCGGCGATGTCGCGCGGCTTGGCCCCGGCGGGTTTCGCCAGCACCATCGCGGCATTGGTCGCCATATCGCCATGCAGCGGGTCACGCGGAGGTTCGACCGTCACATTGGCAAAGTCGAGACCGTCCGGCAGCACGCCTTCGGCCACCATCGCGTTCAGGCTGTCGATCACAAGCACCCGGATATCGGAGAAAAGGTTCATGTCATACGTCCTTTGTTCGGGACGTCCTCTACCACCTTCAACCGCCGCGTCAAATATCAGGCTTGGCCTTCCGCCTTGGCGCGGTGTTCTTTCATCGGCAGCATGGCAATCAGCCGGGTGCCACGGGTTTCCTTGGGCGCGTCCTTCGGCCCCAGAATGCGCAGCGTGCCGCGCGGGCCGATATCGGCAATCGGGATGCCTTCGGGATGGGTGTCGTACCAATCCTGCAGGGTGAACTCTTCGGACAGGGTGGTGGCGCGGAATTCCCATCCGTCCCACATGCGGCGCTGCACCTGCCAATAGGTCTCGCCCGCGCCGATATAGCGCCCGCCCAGTTTCGGCGGCAGAGCATAGCGCGCGGAATCGGATGTTTCGCGGGTCAGCTGATAGACGTTCTCGCGCCCGAATTCGGGGGCAAGGTCGGTCGCCACCAGCGTGTTGTAGGCGTCGTTGTCCGTCGCCGCAATCACGGTTTCATAGGCCATCAGGTCCAGCCGGTGTTCGGCCCCCTCGGACAGGATGTCGCCAGTATAGATGTCCAGTCCCGCGTCGCGTGCCTCGCGCAGATGGCTGCGGTTGGGGTCCGAGATCATCACCGGAAGGTCCAGCTTTTTCAAAAGCTTGCCGAACTCGACCGTCCAACGGTTGCCGCCCACCAGCAGCACACCGGGCGTGGTGGAAGCGTTGAGCCGCAGAAGCCTTGCAATGGGCTTCAACGTGAAGCCGTGCAGCACAACGGTGCCTGCCACCAGCGCAAAGGCGAGTGACGAGATCTGCGCCGCGTCCTCGATCCCGGCCTGAACAAGGCGATCCCCAAAGAGGCCCGCGACGGCGACCAGAACTACGCCGCGCGGGCCGGTGAAGGCCACAAGCAGGCGTTCGGCCCATGGCACGTTGGAAAAGGCCAGCGAGATCAGCACGGTCAGAGGGCGCGCGATCAGGATCACGGCCACCACCGTCGCCAACGTCTGCCAGTTCATCGCCAGAAGCGTCTCGCGTGTCATGTTGGCGGCGAGCAGGATGAACACGCCGGACACCAGCAGGATCGTCGCGTGTTCCTTGAAGCGGTGCATCTCGGCATGGCTGGGCAGATGCGCGTTGGCGATCCAGACACCCATGATGGTCACGGCAAGAAGCCCGCTTTCATGCAGCAGCGAATCCGAGGCGGCAAAAGCCACCAGCACGCTGACGAAGAGCACGGGCACCTTCATGTATTCCGGCACCCAGCCACTCGAGAAGGATCTCGCGATGCCCCAACCGGCCGCAATACCGACTACGGTCGCAACCGAAATCCCGATGGCCAGTTCGGTCACCGCCTGTTCCACGGTCGTCGCGGTCTGCCAGACAAGCACCACTTCGAAGGCCAGAACAGCGGCCAAAGCGCCTGCCGGATCGTTGACGATGGCTTCCCATTGCAAAAGCGCCGCCGGGCGGCGTTTCAACCGCGCCTGACGCAAAAGCGGTGCGATCACGGTTGGGCCTGTCACGATCATGATGCCCCCAAAGACCGCCGACGTGGCCCAACTCAGCCCGCCGACATAGTGCAGAACGGATGCCGACAGCAGCCAGCCGACCGGACCACCGATGATCACCAGCCGTTTCACCCCAACGGCGGCATCGGTCAGGGACTTGAAATTGAGCGTCAGGCCCCCTTCGAACAGGATGATCGCCACAGCCACCGCCACGATCGGTTGCAGCAGGTCCCCCATCGCCACGGAAGGATCAAGGATGCCGAAGACCGGACCCACCATAAGCCCCGCCAGCAACATCAACACGATCGCCGGAAGATTGAGCCGCCACGCGAGCCATTGCGCTCCGACGCCCAAAGCGCCGACCAAAGCAAAGGCGGTGACCGGATTCATGCCGGCGTCTGCAGGTGTTGCCACGATGTATTCCTCTTATGACCTCGCGGAAATCACGTCCGAACCTGTCAGGCGCGCATGCTCCTGCAGGGCAAACCGGTCGGTCATCCCGGCTATGTAATCCCCGACAAGCCGTGCGAGTTCCGTCTCGGTCTCGATTTCCGCAACGTCCTTGCGCCATTGCTTGGGCAAAAGAGACGGGTCGGACATGAACAGAGGGAAGAGTTCGTTGATGACTTTCGTCACCTGTGCGCGCATCTCGACCACGCCGGGCGCGCGGTACATGCGGTGGAACAGAAACTCGCGGATCACCTTGAGATCCGACCAGAGGGCCGGGGTGAACTGCACCATCATTCGCCCTGCGGCGCGGATGTCTTCGGGGCTTTGTGGATCGAGGTCTGTGAGATTGGCGCGGGTGACATTGATCACATCGCTGACCAGCACGCCGAAAAAGCGGCGCAACGCCTCATGGCGGCGGCGGTAATAGTTCAGTCCGGGGTAAATCCGATCCACCTCGGCAAAACAATCGCTTACAATGGGAAGCTTAGCCAGTTCATCGGTCGAGAACAGCTCAGCTCGAAGACCATCGTGCAGGTCGTGGTGGTTGTAGGCGATGTCGTCGGACAGGGCCGCGACCTGCGCTTCGGCGCTTGCGTGGGTGTGCAATTCCAGATCGTGCCGGGCGTTGTAGGCGGCCAGCGCATGTGGGATCGGCTGCTTCACCGGGCCGTTGTGTTTTGCAATGCCTTCAAGGGTTTCCCAAGTGAGGTTCAACCCGTCGAAATCGGCATAGTGCCGCTCCAGCGATGTCACGATGCGGATCGCCTGCGCGTTGTGATCGAACCCGCCATAGGGCTGCATGAGCGCATCCAGCGCGTCCTCGCCCGTGTGCCCGAACGGCGTGTGGCCCAGATCATGTGCCAGCGCCACCGCCTCGGTCAGTTCCAGATCGAGGCCCAGTGTTTTGGAAATGGTCCGCGCGACCTGCCCGACTTCGATGGAGTGCGTCAGACGCGTGCGGAAATAATCGCCCTCGTGTTCGATGAAGACCTGCGTCTTGTGCTTGAGCCGCCGAAAGGCGGACGCGTGGATGATCCGGTCGCGATCCCGTTGAAAACACGACCGGAACGCGCTTTCCTCTTCGGGGTATAGCCTGCCTCGCGACCTGCCCGGATCGCATGCATAGAGCGCCGTCATGATCGACCGCCTGTTCTTGTTCCCTGTCCCGGCTGCCCTTATATTCACAACAGTCCACAATTCAAAGCCAACCCGAGGGTGACATGCAGCTTCCACCGAAAGTCACGGATCGCGCGTTCGAACGTTTGTCGGAAATCGGCGCCGGCGCCGAGGGCAAGGCCCTGCGCGTGGCGGTCGAAGGCGGCGGGTGTTCGGGCTTCCAGTACGAGATCAAACTGGATGATCCGGCCGAGGATGATCTGGTGCTCGAAGGGCACGGAGAACGGGTCGTGGTGGATTCGGTCTCGCTGCCGTTCCTGTCGAACGCGGTGATCGACTTTTCCGAGGAACTGATCGGCGCGCGGTTCGTGATCGACAATCCGAATGCCACCTCCTCGTGCGGCTGCGGCACCAGCTTTTCCATGTAACGCATCGGGGGCACGGGCCCCCACCCGGTTCAGTGCAGCGCCGTTCTTTCGGCGCGGGCGAAGCCGTTGAAGAATGCGGCAAAGTGCTGTGACGAGGTTTCCGCCTGTTCCAGCACACGCATCGCTTCGGGCGATAGCCGGTCTTCCATGTAGAGACGCATGCTCAGCCAGTCACCGCTGCGCGCGTCATCAAGGCTGAACATCGCTTCGGACATTTCGCGCATCGGAGTGGCGCGGACGACATTCCGGTCGAACCGCATCCGGTCGTCTGCAAATCCCTTGGCAAAGGCCGCGTCGCCCACAAGGGCCTGATGCCAGTTGCAAACCAGAAATTCATGGTAATCGTCCTGAACGCTGACCGCAGCACCATCCGACACGCTGAAAAGCGCCGTTTCGCGCCGCAGCCAGTCTGTCCAGAGCGGAGGCGGCAATTCGCCGGCATAGCTCAGGGCGATGCAGATTTCCGACAGCAGATCGGCATTCTGTTCGATGAAGGCAAGAAGTCCGGCGAAGTGAAGACTGCGCTTTGCATCGGGGTCGAGCATTGGGTCGCGGCGGCCATATTCGCTGAGATAGAACACAAGATGGGTCAGTTCATAGGCGGCCTTCTTGTTCGGCAGGGCGAATGTCTCCGAGCGGGCCATGAAGTACCGCGCGCGGTCTTCCAGCATCGGGTCGTGCCCCTTCGGCGCGAAGCCCCGGCGGGCCATCAGGCGCATCGCTTCCATGCGCTGCAGGTCGGACAGTTCGGCGCGCGGCAGGTCCTGGTCCTGCGCCCAGGCAACAAGGCGCTCTCCGTGATCGCCGGGCATCCCGAGGTCTTCGAGATCGAGCGTGATGGACAGGAAAAAGCGGTAGTATTGCGGAAAGAAGCGCAGGCGTTTTTCGACCGATTGGTAAAATTCGGCATAAGCGTCGAGCGCGGCCGCACCCGGATGGGTGCCTGTGCATTCGAGGATGTTCAGGATCTCGGCGTTTTCCTTGAGCCAGAACACATCATCGCCATGGCGGCGGTGCTGGGCAAAGCAGCGCAGAAGCGCGCCAAGGCGCGCTTCCTGCGGGATGATCCGGGACGGGGGAGCAAGGTGAATGACGTTCGACATGATGCAATCCTCCTTGGGGTCGTTGGGGACGGGCCTGCCCCGCCCCGGGTCATGGGCTGAGCTTACGAACCGGATGTGAAGAGCGCGCAGCCTTCGCCATCCGCTGTGCGGTCTGCCGCCACCGGGCTGGACCCCGAGGTGAAGGCCTCGACGGCATCACCGGTTGCCGCGTCGCTGTGGAGCGGGCTCGATCCCGACGTGAACGCTTCGACCGCATCACCGATGCGGGCATCCGAGGTGGTCGGCGCAGACCCCGAGGTGAAGGCTTCAACGGCGTCGCCGGTACGGGCGTCCGATGTCATGGGTGCCGATCCGGAGGTGAAGGCTTCTACTGCGTCAACCGTGCGGGCATCGGACGTGGTGGGTGCGGAGCCGGAGGTAAACAGGCCTGTCGCGTCGCCAAGTGCGGCGGCGTTGGTGGCCGGAGCAGAGCCGGAGGTGAACATGTCGACCGCGTCGCCCAAGAGCGCACTGGCCGCTGTCATCGGTGCGGAGCCCGACGTGAACAACGCCGTGGCGTCACCGCCGTGAATGTCATCACGCACGTCGGTATTGTACTGATTTTCTTGCAGGAACTCGGTAATCTGGGTGGAGCGAAGTGCGGTCATGTGAGCCTCCTCTGGCTGGGTTGATGCTCTCAACGTGACACGCATTGCGGGAACTTTAGAAGTGCATTTATCGTTAGACGAGTATCCGTGCGAGTTATCCACATGAAGACTCGCCCATAGGTTGTTACGGTCGCAAAGCTCCTGAACTTATCAACAGACCCAAGAAATCTGGGGATAACTTTTTGCGACCCTGACCTTGCGTCATCTTCGACCCTCCAACGCCATATCACGGCTGGCGAATCCCGGCCTCCTGACGCGTCTTCGATTCGTCGAGATCCCGGCTTGTGCGCCTCCGAGCTTCTTGGGATAGAGGGGCAACCGGAGGGACGTTCCATGAAAATCGCCACGTTCAACATCAATGGCATCAAGGCCCGCCTGCCCGCCCTGACCGACTGGCTGCGCGACAGCGCCCCGGATGTGGCTTTGCTGCAGGAGATCAAGTCGGTCGATGAGGCCTTCCCGCGTCAGGAGCTCGAGGATCTTGGATACACGGTCGAAACCCACGGCCAGAAAGGGTTCAACGGTGTAGCGATCCTGTCGAAGCTGCCGCTCGAGGACGTGACGCGTGGCCTGCCCGGCGATGACACTGACGAACAGGCGCGCTGGATCGAGGCGACGGTGATCGGTGACACGGAAGCGGTGCGGGTCTGCGGCCTCTACCTGCCGAATGGTAATCCGGCGCCGGGGCCGAAATACGACTACAAGCTCGACTGGATGAAACGGCTCGAAGCACGCGCGCGGGACTTGCTGGCAGACGAGATGCCAGCGTTGATGGCAGGCGACTACAACATCATCCCGCAGGCCGAGGACGCGGCAAAACCCGAGCAATGGACCGATGACGCGCTGTTCCGGCCCGAGTCTCGTGCCGCGTTTCGACGGATCGTGAACCTTGGATTTACCGAGGCATTCCGGGCCTGCACACAGGGCGGCGGGCACTATTCCTTCTGGGATTATCAGGCCGGTGCCTGGGAACGGAACAACGGCATCCGAATCGATCATTTCCTTCTGTCACCGGCCTGCGCCGACCTCATGACCGATTGCTGGATCGAAAGCGCGGTGCGCGGGCGCGACAAGCCGTCCGATCACGTGCCGGTCTGGGTGTCGCTCTCGGCCTAAGCCCCGGCACCCGCTTGCGGAACGCCCACACCCGGCATACATCTTTTGCAAAGTCCACAACCGGAGAGCAGCCCCATGGCCATGCAAGCGCAGGAAATCGAAGACCTGATCCGCGCGGAATTCCCAAATGCCAAGATCACGATCACCGATCTCGCTGGCGACGGAAACCACTACGCGGCCGAGGTGATCGACGAGAGCTTCAAGGGCAAGAACCGGGTGCAACAACAGCGCGCCGTCTACGCGGCCCTCAAGGGCAAGATGGACGGCTCGCATGGCGAATTGCATGCGCTGGCCCTGACCACCAAGGCCCCGGATTGATGCACGCACGGACCTGGAACATCCTGATGATCCTGTTGATCGGCCTCTTCGTCTGGCTCCCCGAACCGAGCCAGACGGCCGATGCCCGCAGGAGCGCAGCATGATCGGGTTCCTGTCCAACACCTGGCCGATGTTCGCCGCCATCGGCCTTGTCACACTGATCACTGTCGGTGCAACACTTCCGTATATCCGAAAGGACCGGAAACGCCGCGAAGAGATGGAGCAAAGGAATGACTGACGCGAAAGACATCATCAAGGACACCGTGACCTCGAACGATGTGGTGCTGTACATGAAAGGCACCAAGTCGATGCCGCAATGCGGGTTTTCGAGCAAGGTTGCGGGTGTTCTGAACTACATGGGCGTCGAATACGCCGATGTGAACGTGTTGGCCGATGAAGGCATCCGCCAAGGCATCAAGGAATATTCCGACTGGCCGACGATCCCGCAGCTCTACGTGAAGGGTGAATTCATCGGCGGATGCGACATCATTACTGAAATGACGCTCTCGGGCGAGCTTGATCAGCTGTTCGACGAGCATGGCGTGTCCTACGACAAGGATGCCGCAGAGAAGATCCGCGAAGCCAACGCCTGAGGCCGGGTCAGTCCTCCAGACATGAAAACGGCGCCTCAGCGGGCGCCGTTTTTTCGTTGGGTGCGGCATTCGCCCTATCCCGCCTTTTCCTCGACATCGCGGGCCAGTGCTTCTGCGCGGGCGGCAATCTCCTGCAGGGTCTCGGTCACATCGGTGGGCACCACAGGCACCTCGATCCGTTCCGGTTCCGGTGGCGGCGCGTCCTTGAGGGCACGCAGTTCCGACAGGTAGGCCGCCGCGCGATCCTCGGTTTCGCGCAGCTTGTCCTCCAGACCGGCCGTCTTGTCCGCGAGCATCAGCCCCGCCATCAGCAGCATACGGGCTTCGGGGATGCGCCCGACCTGCTGGGCCAGCACCTGCGCCTCGGTGTCGAGCATGCGGGCTGCAGAATGCAGGTATTGCTCTTCGCCTTCCTGGCAGGCCACGTCAAAGGTGCGACCGCCGATGGTGATTTCGACTTCGGGCATCAGTTGGCCTCCTCGGGTGCGGCCGCTGCCTCGAGCAGCGGCGTCAGCGATGCGATGATCGCGCGGGTTTCCGCCGCCTCGACCGAGCGCGCGGCGCGCAGACCTTCCAGCTCGGCCAGCATCGCCTTGTTGATCAGATGCGGCTCACCGACATTCTCGGCCAGTGCGCGGCGCAGTTCCTCATTGGTGGCGCGCAACATCTCGTTGGACTGGCGCAACCGCTGCAGATCAAGATCGAGCGCCGCCACATCGACCGTCGGTGCTGCCGGTGCCGGTTGGGCCGCCGCCTTGAGCGCCTCGATCTCCTGGCGGTGGGTTTCGTGCAGCTTGCGCACCCGCTCTTCCAGCTGAGCGTTGGCCAGCTTCTCTTCGTCCAGCGCATCCTGCAGGCGCGCCACGTCCTCCGGATCGATCCCGGGCTGGGCTGGCGCTTCGGGAACCGCTGCCGCGGCACGCTCCTCAAGCCGGGCCACACCCTGTGCCACCCGGTCCAGCGCCGCCGTGATCCGGTGCTGCAACTCGTCAATTTGGGTCATTTGCCTGATCCCCGTTTGTTGTTGGTCCTGCAATGCCGAGACATCGCCAAAACGCATTTTTCCTTGCTCACGAAACGAATCGCTCCGTCCTCTTAATGTGAAAGTTTAACAATCTGCGTTTCAAAATGCGCCCCCTTATGCACAGACGGCGGGGGCACGGCGCTTGAACTCTGCGTTGACACTGGTATGAGCGCCGTCAAAGACCCCTGTTGCCCCCATCATGAAGGACACGACGGCCCGTGGATATCGAGACCCTCAAAGCCCAGAACCCCGATCATTGGAGCAAGGCGGCAGCGATCCGAGCGCTGACGCTGGATGCGGTGGCTGCCGCCAATTCCGGTCACTCGGGCATGCCCATCGGCATGGCTGACGTGGCCACCGTGCTGTTCGAAAAGCACCTCAAGTTCGACGCCGCCCATCCCGCATGGCATGACCGGGACCGCTTCATCCTGTCCGCAGGCCACGGGTCCATGCTGCTCTACGCGCTGCTCTATCTTGTCGGCGATGCCGAGATCACGCTGGACGAGGTCAAGAACTTCCGCCAGTGGGGCGCGAAAACGGCGGGCCATCCCGAGAACTTCCTCGCGCAGGGGATCGAGACCACAACCGGCCCGCTGGGTCAGGGCATCGCCAACTCGGTCGGCTTCGCGATGGCCGAGGAAGCACTGCGCGCGCGCTTCGGCAAGAAGCTGGTCGATCACCACACCTATGTCATTGCAGGCGACGGCTGCCTCATGGAAGGTGTCAGCCACGAAGCGATCGGCATTGCCGGGCGTCAGCAGCTGTCGCGGCTCATTGTCTTCTGGGACAACAACAACATCACCATCGACGGCACTGTCGAGCTGTCCGACCGCACCGATCAGGTTGCGCGCTTTACCGCCGCAGGCTGGCATGTGCAGGAGATCGACGGCCACAACCCCGCCGAGATCGATGCCGCCATCGCCGCGGCCAAGGCTGATCCGCGCCCGTCGATGATCGCCTGCAAGACGCATATCGCCCTAGGCCACGCCGCGCAGGACACCTCGAAGGGTCACGGCGCGCTGACCAATGCGGAGCAGAACGCCGAAGCCAAAGCGATCTGGGGATGGACCACCGGCCCGTTCGAAGTGCCCGCCGACATCAAGTCGGGCTGGGAAGAAATCGGCCGCCGCGGCGCCGAAGAGCGCGCCGCATGGGAGGCGCGTCTGGCCGAGCAATCCGCAGCCCGTCAGGCCGAGTTCGCCCGCACCATGGCGGGGGAGGCTCCGAAGAAGCTCTCCTCGACCATCAAGGCGCTGAAAAAGCAGATCAGCGAGACCGCCCCCAGCGTGGCGACCCGCAAGAGCTCGGAAATGGTGCTCGAGGTGGTCAACCCGATCCTGCCGGAAACCTTTGGCGGCTCGGCCGACCTGACCGGCTCGAACAACACCAAGACCGGCGATCTGGGTGTGTTCGACGTGGACAACCGCAAGGGCCGCTACATGTACTGGGGCATCCGCGAGCATGGCATGGCCGCCGCGATGAACGGTATGGCCCTGCATGGCGGCATCCGTCCCTATGGCGGCACGTTCATGTGCTTCACCGATTACGCCCGCCCGTCGATGCGTCTGTCCGCACTCATGCAGGTGCCGACGGTGTACGTGATGACCCATGACAGCATCGGTCTTGGCGAAGACGGCCCGACCCACCAGCCGGTCGAACATCTGGCGATCAGCCGCGCGACACCGAACACGCTGGTGTTCCGCCCCGCCGATACGGTCGAGACCGCCGAGGCCTGGGAAATCGCGCTGACCCAGACCAAGACGCCGTCGGTCCTGTCGCTGACCCGTCAGAACCTCAAGACCGTGCGGACCGAGCACAAGACCAAGAACCTTGTGGCGCAGGGGGCCTATGTGCTGGCCGATGCCGAAGGCAAGCGTCAGGCGATCCTTATGGCCACAGGCTCGGAGGTCGAGATCGCCATGGCGGCGCGCTACATCCTGCAGGCTGAAGGGATCGGCACGCGTGTGGTGTCGATGCCCTGCTGGGAGCTCTTCGAGGAGCAGGACGAAGCCTACCGCAAGCGCGTCTTGCCGGGTGGCCCGGTGCGCGTCGCGGTCGAAGCTGGCATCCGCTTTGGCTGGGACCGCTGGCTCTATGGAGAGCGCGGCAAGCGCGAGAAGTCGGGCTTTGTCGGCATGCACGGGTTCGGGGCGTCGGCCCCTGCGGACACGCTCTACGAGAAGTTCGGCATCACCGCCGAGGTCGTGGCGCAGAAGGCACGCGATCTGGTCGAGGGCCGCTGGCAGCCCGACCCGCGCGCGTGATCTGGTTTTGGGCGGCCTCGCATGTCGGGGCCGCCCGTCCGCGATGCATCGATGCATCGCCCGAACGCGTTGACGCGTTCGCAGCCCTCAGAGACCCGCTGTACTCCAGACCACCTTGCGTCGACGTAAGGTGGAAACGCGTTGACGCGTTTCAGGTGCCAAGACCAGAAGGGTGACTATCCTGCTGCATCGACGCAGCAGGGAAACGGCTCGAGCCGTTTTGGTCAAGATCACTTTGCGGGTGGCACGCGATGCATCGCCCGAATGAGTTGATACGTTTGCGGCGCTACTGACCCGCTGTTGCCCGCCCCCCTTGCGTCGACGCAAGGCGGAAACGCGTTGACGCGTTTCAGGCGCTTAAACCCGAAGCATGCCGATCCTGCCGCGTCGACGCCGCAGGAAAACGGCTTGAGCCGTTTTCGCAACATACGGTTACGTGGTCGCGCGCGCTGCCTCGACGCAGTGATACAACGCGTTGACGCGTTGTGCGCAACGACTCACCGGAAATGCGAGTCCCGACCTGACGGCCAGGCGCGCTGCGACAGGCTCGGCGGATCGCGCTGCACGATGAGGCGCACGGGATCGCGGTTGCAGAAGACCACAAGCTGATCCCCATTCTCGACCAGCGTAAACCCGCGCCGCTGCACCTCGCGCAGGAAGGCATCGCGTCCGACAACCCGTTCCACATCGCGGGCCGCGCGGTGGATCACACCGCCCCGACCCACTGCCTTGGCAGAGAAGACGTTGCGCAACCAGGTGTCGGGATCGAGATAAGAAGGTATCGTCATCCCGTCTGCATACCCCCAACAGGGTTAAGACAGGATTAACGCGGCTCAGACCCCTTTGGGCATCACGGCGGTCCAGACCGGGCCGATGATCTTGACCCCGACCGGGATCAGGATCACGCCCCAGATCAGACCCAGCACGAAATCGATCCCCGCCGTGACCGCCCATTCGACAAAGCCCTGCCCCGCCCCGACGGCCACCGCGATGCCGTGGATCGTGTCTTCGGGCAGGTGCCAGCCCATCTGGGCCACCGAATGCACGATGATCGACCCACCGACCCACAGCATTGCGGCGGTGCCCACGATCGTCAGCCCCTTCAGGAGCCACGGCATGAACTTGACGATCCCGCGTCCCAATGCCCGGGTCACGCCCAGTCGCCCCACCTGGCTGAGCCAGAGGCCGACATCGTCCATCTTCACGATGACCGCCACCGCGCCATAGACCGCGAGCGTCACCATGATCCCCACCAGCGCCAGCGTGGCGCCCTGCATCCAGATATTGCCCTCTTCGATCACCGAGAGCGCGATGGTCATGATCTCGGCCGACAGGATGAAATCCGTCTTGATCGCCCCCTTGACCTTCTCTTCCTCGAGATGGGTCGGATCCGCGATGCTGTGGCTGCCATCGGGTCCACCCGAGTGATCGTCATGCGGCATGAGCACATGCACGATCTTCTCGGCCCCTTCGAAGCACAGGTAGCTTCCGCCCAGGATCAGCAAGGGCGGGATCAACCATGGTGCAAAGCTCGACATCAACAACGCGGCCGGAAGCAAAAACACCAGCTTGTTGATGAGCGACCCGCGCGCAATGCGCCAGATGATCGGCAATTCGCGGGCGGGTTCGAACCCGTGCAGGTATTTCGGCGTCACCGCCGCATCGTCGATCAGCACACCCGCCGTCTTGGACCCGGCCTTGGCTGCGGCCGCCCCAATGTCATCGACCGAGGCCGCAGCCACCTTTGCGATGCCCGCCACATCGTCGAGAAGCGCCAACAATCCACTCATACCTGCTGTACCCCATTCTTCTGGCCCAACACATAGCGCCCGGGGCCATGCGCCGCCAGCACAAGGCAGCCCCCGGCAATGGCCCAGTTCTTGACGAAGATGCTCATTTGCCACGGATCGTTCGGGATCAGGTGAAACACGCTTGTGACCGCACAATAGGCCGCCAGCATCACTGCAAGGGGGCGTACCGCCCAGCCTGCGAGAAGCATCAGACCCGCCACCGCGTTGAACCCGAGCGCCGGCCAGACCAGCGCAGTGGGCAGGCCGAACCCCGCCAGCAAGGACATCGCAGGCTCAGGATCAACCGCTTTCTGTACCGCCCCTGCCAGGAACAGCGCCGCGATCAGCGCCCGTCCAACCAGAACCGCCAGATCCGCGAGTCCCACCATTATTTCCGATTCCGCAACATCGGTCCCGTGTTACCGCAAACCGTCGCGACACGTTAGCGCCATCATGCATTCCGCCCACAGGTTTTGCGCTAACATATTGTGAAACCGTGCCTTTTTTACTTTGCGGCTGCAGCATACCTGCGTATACGACCCCTAACGCACAGCGCAGGAGACATGCCCATGACCGTCACTCTTGGAATCAACGGTTTCGGTCGGATCGGCCGCTGCACCCTCGCCCATATCGCCGAAAGCTCGCGCAACGATGTGCAGGTGGTCAAGATCAACGCCACCGGCCCGATCGAGACCAACGCGCACCTGCTGCGCTATGACAGCGTGCATGGCCGCTTCGGGGGCGAGGTCAAGGTCAAGGGCAACACGATGGATCTGGGCCGTGGCCCGATGGAGGTCTTCTCGACCTACAATCCCGAAGAGCTCGACTGGTCGGGCTGCGACGTGGTTCTCGAATGCACCGGCAACTTCAACGATGGCGCCAAGGCGGGCATCCACATGGAGCGCGGTGCGAAGTCGGTGCTGATCTCGGCCCCGGCCAAGAACGTGCAGAAGACCATCGTCTACGGCGTCAACCATCGCTCGCTGGTCGAAGGCGACACGATGATCTCGAACGGGTCCTGCACCACCAACTGCCTGGCACCGCTGGCCAAGGTGCTCGACGAAGCCATCGGCATCGAGTCGGGCATCATGACCACGATCCACTCCTACACCGGCGACCAGCCGACGCTGGACCGCCGCCATGCGGACCTTTACCGCGCGCGTGCGGCGGCCATGGCGATGATCCCGACCTCGACCGGGGCCGCCAAGGCGCTGGGGGAAGTGCTGCCGAACCTCAAGGGCAAGCTTGACGGCTCTGCCGTGCGTGTGCCGACACCGAACGTCTCGGCTGTGGACCTCACCTTCTACGCTGGCAAGGACGTCACCGTTGCGGATGTGAACGAAGTGGTGCGCGAAGCCGCCGCGACCCATATGGGCACGGTTCTGGCCTATGATCCGGAACCCAAGGTCTCGATCGACTTCAACCATACAACGCAATCGTCGATCTTTGCGCCCGACCAGACCAAGGTTGTGGGCAAGCGTATGGTGCGCGTGCTCGCGTGGTATGACAACGAATGGGGCTTCTCGGCGCGCATGGCCGATGTGGCCGGTGCAATGGGCCGCCTGCTGCACTAAGCTTTTGACAGCGGCCCCTTCGAAGAGCCGCGAACATAGACCAAGAACGACCAAAATTTCATCCGCCCCTGCGTACTCTGCTGCGTCAGGGGCGGTTTTCTTGATTTGGCCGGCTCACGGCGTCACCGGACATGCGCGCCGGGGGGACACGTTTTCCTCTTTTTCCTTGGCCTGTTAGGGTCCCCACAAGCCGCAACGGGACTGTCTACGGGAGGCAGCACGATGACGCAGATTTTCACGGGCATCTGGGCGCTCCTGATTGGCATCGTGTTCATCATGCTGGGCAATGGCATGCATTTCACGCTGATCGGGCTGCGCGGCGCCATCGAAGGGTTCTCGGCCAGCGAACTGGCCATTGTCGCATCGGGCTATTTCCTGGGATTCCTGTCCGGGGCCCGACTGACACCGGGGATGATCAAACGGGTGGGTCATGTGCGCGTGTTCGCAGCACTTGGCAGTTTCATGTCGGCGGGGCTGATCGCCTTTCCGCTGCTGACCGACCCGATCCTCTGGACGGTCCTGCGGGTTCTGGTCGGGTTCTGCATGTCCGGCATCTATGTCACCGCCGAAAGCTGGCTGAACGCATCGGCCACCAACGAAACCCGAGGCAAGGTGCTGTCGGCCTACATGATCGCGCAGACGCTGGGCATCATCGGCGCGCAGGGGCTTCTCACCTTCGGTGAAGCGGCGACGGCGGGGCTTTTCATCGGGGCCTCCATCCTTGTGTCGATCTCGTTCGGTCCGATTCTGCTGTCCGTGACGCCGACACCGGCCGCCGATGTCACGCGACCGATGCCGTTGCGCGAACTGTTCCGGGGATCACCGCTCGGGACGGTGGGGATATTCCTGCTCGGCACGATCTATGCCACGCAATCCGGGATGGGCGCGGTCTACGGCACGCAGGTCGGGATGAGCGCCAACGAGATCTCGCTCTTCATCGCGATGCTGTTCGGCGGAGCGCTGCTCTTGCAGTTCCCCATCGGCTGGCTTTCGGACCGGATGGACCGGCGGAAGGTCATCCTGGGCTGTTCGGTGCTCGGCGCGGCCTTCTGCCTGCTGGGCTGGATTAACGGGGCCAGCGTCATCCTGCTGATGGGCGCGGCCTTCCTGACCGGAGGCGTCACCACGCCGCTTTACGCCCTGATCCTTGCCTACACGAACGATGCGCTGGCGACCGAGGACATGCCGGCCGCATCCGGCGGGCTTGTCCTGACATTCGGCATCGGCGCGATCCTCGGCCCGCTGGCCGCCGGGGCCGCGATGGAGCGGTTCGGACCGCAGACCTTCTGGCTTGTGCTGGGAGTGACCTTCGTGAGCATCGCGCTCTATTCCGCCTACCGCATGACCCAGCGCCCGGCCGCGCCCGCCAGCGAGACCGACAGTTATCTTGGGGTGCTGCCGACCGCCTCGCCCGTTGCCGTCGAAGCCGCCGGGGCCTGGGCCATGGAACAGGGCGAACTCGAACGGGACGCCGAGGCCTGACCCGGCTGGATCGGCGAATTCTGGCTCTAAACTTTGGTTGCAGACGCCCGGTTCCAGACCCCGGACCAATATTCGAAGACGATCCGGGATGTCATCTGACGGTCATCGACGCCGCATATCGCAGCGCCGGATTACCCTCAAAGGAGACATCCCATGACCCGCATCATCGCACTTGCCCTCGCCCTCGCCCTGCCCGTTTCCGCCTATGCCTCGAGCAGCGACGGCGCCATGACCGCCGAGCGCAAGACCGAGATCACCAACAAGCTGACCGCTGACGGGTACGAGGTGCGCAAGATCGACGTCGAGGACGGCATGATCGAAGCCTATGTGCTCAAGGACGGCCAGCGCATCGAACTCTACCTCGATGCCGCGCTGAATGTCGTGCGCACCAAGGTCGACGATTGATCCCAGCCGGTCCGCGCCCAAGGCGCGGACCGCCATCCCGGAGCCAGACATGACATCCTACAAAATCTGGGACCCGTTTGTCCGGGTCTTTCACTGGGCGCTTGTGGCGGGGTTTGCCGCCAACGCCCTGTTCGACGACCCCGAAAGCACGCTGCACGAGTGGCTGGGCTATGTTCTGGTGGGCTTGATCGCGGCGCGGCTGGTCTGGGGCGTGATCGGATCGCGCTATGCGCGCTTTGCCTCGTTCTGGCCCACCCTGTCCAAGATCACCGCACAGATGTCGGACATGGCCACCGGCCGCAAGCGCCTGCACCTGGGCCACACGCCGCTTGGCGCCCTGATGATCTTCAATCTTCTCGGCGCGGTGCTGCTCATTGGCGTGACCGGGTACATGATGACAACGGACGCGTATTGGGGAGTGGACTGGGTTGAAAACCTGCACGAGGCGCTGGTAACCTGGGCCGAAATTTCCATCGTGCTGCATGTGCTTGCGGTGATCTGGGAAAGCCGTCGCACCGGCGTCAACCTGCCCCGCGCCATGATCACCGGTGTCAAGACCGTGCCGGACGGAGCCAAGACAGACCCGTGACCCTGAATTCCACAACACGACCCGTATCGCTTCTGGTCCTGATCGTCGCACAAATCCTTTGTGCGGCGTTCTTCCTCTGGGACGTGGCCGCCGATGGCTCGGAACTTGGCTTTCCGGCCATGTTATCGAGCCATTTCGTGATCGAGCTGCTGGCCGTGCTCGGCCTCATTGCCGCCGTGGTGTTCGAGAGCCGCTATCTGACCGCCCTGCTGCGCCGCAAGGCCCACCTGGAAGAGCAGCTGGGCCTTGCCGCCGGTGCGTTCCACGACATCGTCGAAGCCCGCTTCGACACATGGTCGCTTACCCCGTCCGAACGGGATGTGGCGCATTTCACGCTCAAGGGCTTCGGCATCGCCGAAATCGCGCAGATGCGCGGATCGGCCGAAGGCACCGTCAAGGCGCATCTGAACGGCATCTATCGCAAGGCGGGCGTCACCGGGCGCGGTGCGTTCGTGGGATTGTTCATCGAGGACCTGATGTCCATTCCGCATCCGCCCGACCAGTTGGCGACGTGACAAGCCCCGGCCGCTCTGGCATTCTGCGCCCACGAGCAGGGGGACATGACCGGAATGACCAACACACTTGCCATCGGGTTGGGGCTGTTGATCCTTGGCGGATTGGCGGTCGACGCCTTTCTGACCGGCGGTGACGGGTTCATGTTCCTTGCCGCCAAGGGTGTTGAGTTTCTCGACTGGATTGCCTTCTGGCGCTGATGGCGGCGGGCTAGCGCAGGTCCGCGAGGGATTTGGGCCGAAGGCTTGCCTGCGTCTGTGAGAACGGCAGGTTCATGTTGCCGCCCTGTTTGTGCACGACCAGCCGGAAGTGATAGTTGTAATTGTGCATGTTGGCTTCGGACACGGGCTGGAAATACGGAGCGCTGCCCTGCGTCCATTTCACGATGTTGTCCCATTCGTTGATGTAGAAAAGCGCCGCGGAATAGTCGAGCACGCGCGCCCCGTCGCCTTCGTCGATCAGTGTCGAGACATGCCGCGCAAAGGGCTCGAACCGCGCCGCTTCGCAGGTGATGAAGATCAGCGCCCGCAGAGACTGCCAGTCATGGGCGGTTCGGGGCAGACCCGTCAGGCTCAGCGCCGCGTGGAGATGCGCAAGGCTGACCGTGCGCATTGGCGGCATGCCCGAATAATTCTCCATCCCTCCTGACAGCACATCCGCATCGATCTTCGTCAGGTAGTAGGGATGCTTTCCTTCGATCTCGATTGTCACCGATTTCGGCTTGGTCTTGACGGTGCCCGTCAGCGTGACGTCGAACCTGTCGCGTGATCCCTGGGTAAAGGTCGCCCGCAGATGATCGATCATGGCCAGATACTGACCTCCGAGAATATCAAAGCTTTGTGCCATGGCAGGACCTGTGAATTGCAGAAAATGAAAAGGCATTGGTTCCGGCGCGAAACCCGCTGAACCGTGTCTTGTGAAATATGCGTCAGGCTAGCGCCCGGAGCGGCGTTCTGTCAATTTTCACACGCCTCAACCCACCGCCCGACGGGGCAGCAGCATGGTCCGAGCGCACTTGGGCGAAGGGCGTCCACCTTGACAGATCTCGGCGCTTCTGTTTGTTAGCGGTAACGGAACCCGGCAGAACCTTCTGTCCGAACCAGTGAGGGCATCCACATGAGCACCAAAGTCGCCATCAACGGATTTGGCCGCATCGGCCGCAACATCCTGCGCGCGATCATCGAATCCGGCCGCACGGATATCGAGGTCATCGCGATCAACGACCTCGGCCCGGTCGAGACCAATGCACATCTTCTGCAGTATGACAGCGTACACGGGCGGTTCCCGGTCGAGGTCACAACCGGAGAGGATTTCATCGACGTAGGCCGTGGTCCGATCAAGGTGACGGCGATCCGCAACCCTGCCGACCTGCCCTGGTCGGACGTGGACGTGGTGCTGGAATGCACCGGGATCTTCACCAGCAAAGAAGCCTGTCAGGCGCATCTCGAAAACGGCGCGAGCCGCGTTCTGATCTCGGCACCCGGTAAGGATGCGGACAAGACGATCGTCTATGGCGTCAACCATGACAGCCTGACGGCCGACGATCTGGTCGTCTCCAACGCTTCTTGCACGACGAACTGCCTGTCACCGGTGGCCTATGTGCTCAACAAGACCATCGGGATCGAGCGCGGCTTCATGACGACGATCCACAGCTACACCGGCGACCAGCCGACGCTGGACACGATGCACAAGGATCTCTACCGCGCCCGCGCTGCGGCGCTGAGCATGATCCCCACCTCCACTGGGGCCGCCAAGGCCGTAGGGCTGGTGCTGCCAGAGCTCAATGGCAAGCTCGATGGCGTGGCGATCCGCGTACCAACGCCGAACGTGTCGGTGGTGGACCTCACCTTCACCGCATCGCGCGCCACGACGGTCGAGGAAATCAACGACGCGATCCGCACGGCCGCGAATGGTCCGCTCAAGGGCATTCTCGGCTACACCGACAAGCCGCTCGTGTCCTCGGATTTCAACCATGACCCGCATTCGTCGATTTTCCACACCGATCAGACCAAGGTCATGGACGGCACCATGGTGCGCATCCTGAGCTGGTATGACAACGAATGGGGCTTCTCGAACCGCATGGCGGACACCGCCGTGGCGATGGGCAAGCTGATCTGATCGTTTTTTTACCGAACGGTAAAACGGAAAGGCCGGGTGCAATCGCCCGGCCTTTTGCTTGGGTTGCTATGTCTAAAGACCCCACAGAATCCTGTACAAACCATCCATGACCTGTTGTCCCTCGTCTGCTGACAGCCGGTAGACCACGGGCGCGCGGCGGAGTCGTGCGGCCTCGACGGTCACCGGCATATGTGCCCGGATGCGATACGCGGTGGAATTGACCTCAATGTCGACGGTCACCCCCCGCAGCGACGGCAGCGCATCCTTGGGCAAGACGGGCACCACAACCGTCGATCCAAGAGCCAGCAGGTGGTCCGCCTGCACAATCACAAACAAGTCGCCGCCGACGGAGACGACGTCAAACTTCGTCATCGAATTTCGGATGATGCAGCGCGAGATGGGACCCCGGGATGCCACCTTTCCGGATCGCGTTCGCCTCGGTGGCGATGGCGTCCTTTTCTTCTTCAAGCCAAGCCCGCGCCCGGCTTTCAGGTGATCCGGCGGCCATGTCGTTGTCGATCAGGTCCTTGAGGTATTCCGTTACGCTTTTACCCTTGCTCGCGGCCCAGGCGTTCAGACGCTTTTTCTCGTCGGCATCCATTCGGATCGTCAGATTGCCCATGGTCATCCTCCGGTGATCGGCGCACGGACACTACTGCATTTCTGTCAGTGCGCATAGCCCTGCCCTCGCAGCGCAACCGCCTTGGTGAGACGACCTGAACCGACAGGCAAGGATTTGGGCTGACCCTTGCACAGGATGCAACGCGGGCTTTCCCCTCTGTCAGTTGTTCTGCGGCGCAGCATGGCTATGTTCTGTCACGTAGCTGGTAGCGCAAACGGACTTCCGGCACAGGACCATAGAGCAAGGAAAGGACGTATCATGGCCCATCTCATGTCTTCCCTGCGGGACCGTCTTCACAAGCGGGCCGCGTACCATCGCACCGTTCGGGAAATCCGGGCAATGCCGCTTGATGTGGCGCTCGACCTGAACATCTATCAGGGCGATGCAGAAAAGATCGCGGCGCAGGCCATCTACGGCCGCTGAACCGCCGTCTCCCAGCGATTTGACACAGGCCGCGCAACCTTGCGCGGCTTTCGTCATTGTGCAGGGTCGAATTTCTCGATCAGCGCCTGCCGCACCGGGGCCGTGACGAATTTGGACACATCGCCCCCCAGACGGGCGATCTCCTTGACCAGTTTCGACGCGATGGCCTGATGCCGGGCCTCGGCCATCAGGAACACGGTCTCGACGCTGTCATCCAGCGCCCGGTTCATGCCGACCATCTGGAATTCATACTCGAAATCCGCCACCGCGCGCAGACCGCGCACGATGATCGTGGCATTCACGTCGCGGGCACAGTCGATCAGCAGGTTCTCGAACGGGTGCACCACGATTTCGATCCCGGTCTGTTCGGACAGGGACACACATTCCGCCTCGATCATCGCGACCCGTTCCGCGAGGTCGAACAGCGGGCCCTTGTCGCGGTTGATGGCGACGCCGATCACCAGCCGATCCAGAAACGCAGCGGCGCGACGGATGATGTCGATATGGCCCATGGTGATCGGGTCGAAGGTTCCGGGGTAAAGACCGATGCGCATGGGCATTCTCCGGTTGGACGTCAGTTGGGCCTGTCTGGCATCAAAACCGCAGAAAGATCAAGTCGATGCGCCCCTGAGGGGTCAATGCCCCATGATCATCCCTTCCAGCGCATTGCGCTCCATCGCCAGTTCGGTCAGCCGGGCCTTGACCACATCCCCGATGGTGATCAGCCCCACCAGCTTGCCGTCCTCGACCACCGGCATATGGCGGAACCGGCCATCCGTCATCTGCGTCAGGATGTGATCGGCGTCGTCGTTCCGGTTGCAGGTGACCAGCTTGGAGGTCATGAAACTGTCCACCGCATCGGACAGGCACCCTGCCCCGCGATTGGCCAGCTCGCGCACGATGTCGCGTTCAGAGAGAATGCCAAGGGCGGTTTCGCCGTCATTCGACACGACAACCGTCCCGATGCGTTTCTCCGACAGGATCTTGGCCACGTCCGAGATCGTGGTTCCGGATTTCACCGTCACCACGGCGTCGGTGGCTTTGCTTTTCAGAATGTGATGAACTTGCATGGTTTTTTCCTCCGGTCCCAATAGTCTCAGCGTCTTCACAGAACCCTGTTGTGTCAAGTGCCAGAAAGGAGGGCTTCGAGCCGGGCCACCTCGGCGCGGACGCCCTGAACCAGGGCATCGGCAAAGCGGGTGATCCGTTCGAGCCGGCGGTCCTCGGCGTGACGGACCAGGTAGAAGCTGCGGGTGAAGGACAGCGCGTCGGTCAGAACACGTGTCACACCGGGCGCAAACGGCAGCGCGAAATCATGGGCGATGCCGATGCCACCATGCTGCCGCAGGAGGTGGAGTTGAACCGAAGCGGAGTTGGACGCCAGCGCCACGCGGTCAAGCTTCAAGTCGCTGAGATAGTCCAGTTCCTTGTCGAAGATCATGTCCGGAATGTAGCCGACGATCCGGTGCCGATGCAGATCCGCAACCGATGTCAGCGGCGGATGTGTAGACAGGTAGGACTGGCTTGCAGCAAGATGCAGCCGGTAGTCGGTGATCCGTTGATAGGACAATCGCGTCGCGGTGGGCGGGCTGACGGTGATCGCCATATCTGCCTCGCGCCGCGAGAGGTTCACGACGCGCGGCAGGGCCACGATCTGCAGGTCGAGGTCGGGGTTCGCCTTGGACAGGTCGGCGAAAACCCGCGGCAGGACAAAATTTGCGCACCCGTCGGGCGCACCGATGCGGATCTGACCGGACAATGTTCCCGCCTCACCCGTCAGGACCGACGCCGCGCCCTGCATCGCCTGTTCGGCCTGTTCGGCGTGCTCAATGAGCTGCGCCCCCGCCTCGGTGAGCGTGTAGCCTTGTGGGCTCTTGACAAAGAGCGCCTGACCTATGGTCTCTTCGAGCCGGGCCACGCGGCGTCCGACGGTGGCGGCATCCATGCGCAAGGCGCGGCCCGCGCCGGACAGCGTTTCGGACCGCGCGACGGACAGGAATATCCGCAGATCATCCCAGCTCTGCATCGCCAAACCTTTGCATTTTTGCAAAACGTATTTGGGATATTGCCCCTTTGATCCGCATTTTTGCAAGACTAAGATGCCGCCAAACATCTGAGGAGGATTCCATGCAAGAGTTGACCCATTACATTGGCGGTGAACACGTCAAAGGCACGTCGGGCCGTTTCGCGGACGTCTACAACCCCGCCACCGGCGAAGTGCAGGCGAAGGTCCCGCTGGCCTCGACCGACGAGATCGCCAAGGCGGTCGAGATCGCCGCCAAGGCCCAGCCCGCATGGGCCGCCACCAACCCACAGCGCCGGGCACGGGTGATGATGGCGTTTGTCGGCCTGCTCAATCGCGACATGGACAAGCTGGCCGAGGCGCTGAGCCGCGAGCATGGCAAGACCCTGCCGGACGCCAAGGGCGACGTGCAGCGCGGTCTGGAAGTGGTCGAATACTGCATCGGCGCGCCGGAACTGCTCAAGGGCGAATATACCGACAGCGCGGGTCCGGGCATCGACATGTATTCGATGAAGCAGCCGCTGGGTGTGACGGCGGGCATCACTCCCTTCAACTTCCCGGCGATGATCCCGATGTGGATGTTCGCCCCGGCCCTGGCCTGCGGCAATGCCTTCATCCTCAAGCCGTCCGAGCGCGATCCGTCGGTGCCGCTGATGCTGGCCGAGCTGATGGAAGAGGCCGGTCTGCCGAAAGGTGTCCTGCAGGTCGTCAACGGCGACAAGGAAGCCGTGGACGCGTTGCTGCATCACCCTGTGATCCAGAGCATCGGCTTTGTCGGCTCGACCCCGATTGCGGAATACATCTACGGAACCGGCTGCGCCAACGGCAAGCGCGTGCAGTGTTTCGGTGGTGCCAAGAACCACATGATCATCATGCCGGATGCCGACATGGATCAGGCGGCCGACGCGCTGATCGGTGCGGGCTATGGGGCTGCGGGCGAACGCTGCATGGCGATCTCGGTCGCTGTGCCTGTGGGTGACGAAACCGCCGACCGCCTGATCGAAAAGCTGGTGCCGCGCATCGAGAAGCTCAAGGTTGGGCCCTACACCGCAGGCAACGATGTGGATTACGGCCCCGTCGTGACCGCCGCCGCCAAGCAGAACATTCTGGGCCTTATCCAGTCGGGTGTCGATCAGGGCGCGAAGCTGGTGGTCGATGGCCGCGACTTCAGCCTTCAGGGCTATGAAGACGGGTTCTTCGTCGGGCCGCACCTGTTTGACCACGTGACCCCAGACATGGACATCTACAAGAAAGAGATCTTCGGCCCTGTTCTGTCGACCGTGCGCGCGGGCTCCTATGAAGAGGCCATCAGCCTTGCGATGGACCACGAATACGGCAACGGAACCGCGATCTTCACCCGCGATGGGGACGCGGCGCGTGATTTCGCCAACCGGATCAACATCGGCATGGTGGGCATCAACGTCCCGATCCCGGTGCCGCTGGCCTATCACACCTTCGGCGGCTGGAAGAAATCGGTGTTCGGCGATCTGAACCAGCATGGTCCGGATGCCTTCAAGTTCTACACCCGCACCAAGACGGTCACATCGCGCTGGCCCTCGGGGATCAAGGAAGGCGGCGAGTTCAACTTCAAGGCCATGGATTGATCGGCTGACGAAATGACAGCATAAAGGGCGGGTCACTCCGCCCTTTTTCGTTCGAGGTCCTGTGCCGATCACCGTCCAGATCATTTCCGAGCACAATCTCGTCTATGTGCGCTACACCGGCGCAATGCTGGTGAGCGAGACTGCGGCGGCGCTGACCGAATTTGCTAAACACCCCCTTGCAGGACCCGGATTGCGGCATCTGGTGGATCTGACACGCCTGACCGAGCTTGACCGGGATTACGCCAAATTCATGGAAATCCAGGCCAAGAAGGTCGAAACCATGGCCGGTCACGGCATCGAGACCTTCATGGTGTATTACGCGAACACACCCCTTGGGCTGCAGGCGGCCAATATGGGCAAGAACGGCTGGACACCCGAAAGCGGCGTCGTGGCGATCGTTCTGGAAGACGAGGACCATGCGCTCCACGCGCTCGGCCTGCCCTATGACAGCATCGCCACAATGCTGGACAAGGTGGATGCGCAGTCCGTCTGACCCGCGCCTTTATCGCCTCAAGCGTTGATCTTGGTTGAGTTTTCCCCGAAACAGGCGACAGAGCTTTTCGACCCGAGGCCCCATGCCCGCCAGTTTCCACATTCTGCCCCAGCACAATCTTGTCTATGTCCGCTACAGCGGGTTGATGCTGGTCGAGGACAGTCTCAAGGCGTTCGGGGCCTATGCCCGGCATCCGGACGCACGGCCCGGCCAGCGACATCTGATCGACCTGAGCCAGATCACCGACATGGAGCGCGACTTTGCGCGGGTGATGCAGCTGCAGGCGAGCAAGGGCGCGGATCTTGCAATGCGCGAGGCCGAAACGTTGATGGTCTATTTCGCCAATACGCCTGTATCCCTCAAGGCGGCGGCGCTGGCGAAGAACGGTTGGTCTGCCAGTCAGGGTGTGATCGCCATCGTACAGGAAACCGAAGAGGCCGCGCTTTCAGCCTTGGGCATGGTCGCGACATCCATTGACGCGCTGTTTGAAGAGGCGCTGCGTCGAGCGACCTGAGTGCCACGTCAGCGATGATGCAACAACAGGTTTTGCCTTTTGCCGATCATGTGGTCATCTTGGCGGCATACCGGACGGGAGACAGGCCATGCAGGAACCGCCATTCAGCATCGGGATCGAAGAGGAATACCTGCTGGTGGACCTCGACAGCATGGCGCTGGCCCAAGCGCCCGACGGTCTCATGGAAGCCTGTGCTGCCGAGCTTGAAAAGCAGGTCAGCCCCGAATTCCTGCAATGCCAGATCGAGATCGGCACCAAGGTCTGCGCTGACATCAACGAGGCGCGGGAAGACCTCAGACGGTTGCGCAGCACCGTGGCCCGTTGCGCCAAGGCCTACAACCTCGCCCCCATTGCCGCCTCCTGCCACCCGTTCGGCGACTGGAAGAACCAGCACCACACCAACAAGGACCGCTACAACGATCTGCAGGATGCGTTGGGCGGTGTGGTGCGGCGGATGCTGATCTGCGGCATGCATGTGCATGTGGGTCTGGACGATGACGCGCTGCGGGCCGATCTGATGGGGCAGATGGCGTATTTCCTGCCGCATCTTCTGGCGATGTCCACGTCCTCACCGTTCTGGCAGGGGCAGGATACCGGCCTCGCCTCCTATCGCATTTCGGTCTTCGACAACCTGCCCCGCACCGGATTGCCCCCGACCTTTGACAACTGGTCGGAATACGAACGCTCGGTTCAGGTTCTGGTCGATCTTGGCGTGATCGAGGACAGCTCCAAGATCTGGTGGGACCTGCGCCCGTCGCACAGCTTTCCCACCCTTGAGACCCGCATCATGGACGTGCAGCCCCGGCTGGAGGACACGCTGACGCTGGCGGCGATCAACCAGTGTTTGATGCGGATGCTCTGGCGGTTGCGCGTACGCAACCAGCGCTGGCGGCGCTATGATCCCTTCCTGATCGGGGAAAACCGCTGGCGGGCCCAGCGATACGGCGTCAGTGACGGGCTGATCGACTTTGGCCGAGGGGAGATCGTGCCGATGGCTGAACTGACCGAGGAACTGATTGCCCTCGTCGAGGAAGACGCCGGTATCCTGCGTTGCTACCGGGAATTGGAACATGCCCGCGAGATTGTCGCGCAGGGCAATGCCAGCACCCGTCAACGCGCCGTCGCGGCCGAGGCCAAGGCGGCAGGCAAGGACGCCGATGGCCAGATGCAGGCGGTTGTCAGCCATCTTGTCGAGGCCTTTCACGAGGGGCTTTGACCTCTTGCAAAAGTCCTGAAACAGTTGACAATTAAACACTCGTTCAATTCACGCAGCCAACGGGAGGAGCGGCGCCATGGATTTTGCCCTTACCGAAGAACAGACTGCCATTTTCGAAATGGCCTACGCCTTTGGGCAGGAGCATATCGCGCCTCACGCGCGTGACTGGGAAGCACAGGGCACGATCCCGAAAGAGCTTTGGCCGCAGCTTGGGGAATTGGGCTTTGCGGGGCTTTACGTGTCCGAGGACAGTGGCGGCTCGGGCCTCAGCCGGTTGGACGCGACACTGGTCTTCGAGGCGCTGTCGATGGCCTGCCCGTCTGTCGCGGCGTTCCTGTCGATCCACAACATGTGCGCCAAGATGATCGACGCGTTTGCCAGCGACGCCATGAAGGCGCGTGTGTTGCCCAAGGCGATGACGATGGAAACCGTGCTGAGCTACTGCCTGACCGAGCCGGGCAGCGGGTCGGACGCGGCGGCGCTCAAGACGCGCGCGGAGCGGACAAACGAGGGCTACACGCTCAACGGCACCAAGGCGTTCATCTCGGGCGGCGGCTATTCCGACCTTTACGTCGCGATGGTGCGCACAGGCGAAGATGGACCGAAGGGCGTGTCGGCGGTGCTGATCGAGGACGGCACGCCGGGGCTGAGTTTCGGCGGGCTTGAGGACAAGATGGGCTGGCGGTCGCAACCGACGCGGCAGGTGCAGTTCGACGATTGCAAGATCCCCGTCGACAACCTTCTCGGTGAAGAAGGCCAGGGATTCAAATACGCGATGGCAGGTCTGGATGGTGGTCGGCTCAACATCGCAGCCTGTTCTTTGGGGGCTGCACAGACCGGGCTGACCTCCACCCTCGCTTACATGGCCGAGCGCAAGGCCTTCGGGAAATCCATCGACCAGTTCCAGGCGCTGCAGTTCCGGCTTGCGGATATGGAGATCGAGTTGCAGGCCGCGCGCACCTTCCTGCGGCAGGCGGCGTGGAAGCTCGACACCGGTGCGCCCGATGCCACCAAGTTCTGTGCCATGGCCAAGAAATTCGTGACCGAAACCGGGTCACAAGTCGTGGACCAATGCCTGCAACTACATGGCGGCTATGGTTACCTGGCCGATTACGGGATCGAAAAGCTTGTGCGCGACCTGCGCGTCCACCAGATTCTGGAAGGCACCAACGAAATCATGCGCCTGATCGTGGCGCGGCAGATGCTGGCACGCTGACGCTCTGGCGTCTTTGGGCCCGAAATACCTCGGGGGAGTCCGCCAGCGGCGGACGGGGGCAGCGCCCCCTTCCCCCTTACCAGACACGCGAAAGCAGACCGATATGACCGACATCGACATTCGCAAGGACGGCCACGCCGGCCGTATCACGCTGAACCGCCCGAAGGCACTGAACGCTCTCACCTACGACATGTGTCTGGCCATCGAAGACGCGCTGTGGCGCTGGCGCGATGATCCGACGGTCAAGCTGGTCCTGATCGACGCCATGGGCGAAAAAGCGTTCTGCGCCGGGGGGGACATTGCCGAGATGTACGCCACCGGCACCGCAGGTGATTACGCCTATGGCCAACGCTTCTGGCGTGACGAGTACCGGATGAACGCGCTTTTGTCCGAGTATCCCAAGCCGGTGGTCAGCTTTCTTCAGGGCTTTACCATGGGCGGCGGTGTCGGCGTGGGCTGCCACGGCTCGCATCGGGTGGTGGGCGACACGTCCCGTATTGCCATGCCGGAATGCGGCATCGGACTGATCCCGGATGTGGGCGGGTCGTACCTGCTGGCGCGCGCGCCGGGGCGGGTTGGCGACTATCTTGGTCTGACGGCGGACCGCATGGGCCCGGGGGACGCGATCTATGTCGGGTTTGCCGATCTGTACGTCCCCGAGAGCCAATGGGACGGCATTACCGTCGCGCTCTGTGCGCAGGGCAATGTCACGGCTCTGACCGAGGCGGCACAGCCTGCGCCGGAGGCTGGTCTGGCCACACTCCGGGCGCAGATCGATCACCTCTTCGTCAGCGGGTCACTGGCCGAGATCGTCGCGGGCCTCAAGGCCGATCAGGGCGATTTTGCCCAGCAGGCGCTGGCCAAGCTGACGCGCAATGCGCCCTTGTCGATGGCTTTCACGCTTGAGATGCTGACCAAGCTGCGCGCCGGGACGCTGAACATCCGCCGCGCGCTGGAGCTTGAATACCGCTTTACCTCGCGCGCGATGGAGCATGGCGATTTCATCGAGGGCATCCGCGCGGCGATCATCGACAAGGACAAATCCCCTAATTGGTCGCATGATCTGACCGGGGTGCCCCAAGACGCGGTGGCTGCGATGATGCAGCCGGTTGAGGGCGAAAACGTGACATTCGAACGGAGGAGCGAGGCATGAAGGTCGGGTTTATCGGGTTGGGAAACATGGGCGCGCCGATGGCGGCGAACCTGGCGAAGGACGGGCATGATGTGACCGGGTATGACATGGCGACCGTCACGGTCGACGGTGTGTTTACAGCTCGCACGGCGCAGGACGCCGCCCGCGATGCGGACGTGGTGATCACGATGCTGCCCAGTGGCGACATCCTGCGCGCCGTCGCGGCCGAGGTCATCCCGGCGATGCGCAAGGGGGCCGTGCTTCTGGACTGTTCGACCGTGGACGTGGACAGCGCCCGCGCCGTGGCAAGCGATGCCGAAGCCGCCGGTTTGCTGCCGCTGGACGCGCCCGTGTCTGGCGGCATCGGCGGCGCGGCGGCGGGCACACTGACCTTCATGGTGGGCGGATCGGATGAAGCGTATCAGACCGCCCTGCCCCTTTTTGAGACAATGGGGCAGAAATCGGTCCATTGTGGACCCTCGGGCAACGGGCAGGCCGCGAAGATCTGCAACAACATGATCCTGGGTGTGACCATGATCGCCACCTGCGAAGCCTTTGCCCTGGCCGACAAGCTGGGTCTGGACCGGCAGGCGATGTTCGATGTGGTCAGCACCTCTTCGGGCTACAGCTGGTCGATGAACGCCTATTGCCCGGCACCGGGGATCGGGCCCAAAAGCCCCGCAGATAACGGATATATCCCCGGTTTTGCGGCGGAATTGATGCTCAAGGACCTGCGGTTGAGCCAGCAGGCCGCCGATGCCTCGGACGCGGACACGCCCTTGGGACAGGCCGCAACCGAGCTTTATCGCCGCTTCGTCGAAGAGGAGGACGGCAAGGGCCGAGACTTCTCGGCCATGCTGCCCCGGTTCGAAAAACGCGGGCGCGGGTAACTGCCTTAATTATCTTTGGAGAGCGGACAGTCGCGAAGGTGAAGCCTAAAAGTTAACTAAATTGCTATAAAAGATTGCCGCCTTGCCGGGGCAAAACCAACAAAAGCTTGGTTAACAGCAAGGCGGCATCTCATGCCTATCGCGCAGGAACTTCCGATCAACATCAACGCCACGGCGTTGCAGATGGCCAATGCCATTTTCGGCAATGGCGTCACGGTCAGCAGTGCGACCTATTCTGGGGACTTCCGGTCCTCCGGGATTTACACCAACGGCAACACGATCTCGCCGGGTGTGGTGCCCGGGGATTCCGGCGTCATCATGTCGACGGGCCTCGTCGCCGATTTCACCAACAACTCCGGCACAACCAACACCAATATCAGCGGATCGACCGGCACCAACACCGCCGGGATCAACCGCGATGCGGATTTCGATGCGCTGGCTGGCCGGAACACCTTTGACGCGGCCTTTCTCGAAGTGGTGTTCACACCTGCGGGAGATTTCATCACCGTCGATTTCGTCATCGCCTCGGACGAATACCCGGAATTCGTCAATTCAACCTTTCTCGATACCGTCGGCGTCTGGGTCAACGGTGTCGAGGCAACGGTGGCGGTCGGCAATGGTCAGGCGTCCATCGGCAACATCAACAGCGCGACCACCCCGAACCTCTACAAGGACAACACCCTCGACCAGTTCAACACCGAGATGGACGGCCTCACCGTCACGTTGACCTTTGTGGCTCCGGTCAATCCGGGTGTGCCCAACACCATCAAGCTGGGTGTCGCTGATACGTCCGACCCGAACTATGACACAAACTTCCTGATTGCCGGTGGGTCGATTCAATCGTCGATCATCGCGCAGGACGACAGCGCCAATGTCGGTCTGAACAGCTCGAAAACCATCAGCGTGATGGACAATGACAGCACCACGGCGGGCACGCTGACGGTGACGCATATCAACGGTGTTGCCGTGGGTCCGGGGGGATCTGTGACGCTGACCTCCGGTCAGATCGTGACGTTGAACGCGGACGGAACCCTGACCGTTCAGTCCGACGGCGATGTGGAAACCGCCTATTTCACCTATACGATCAACAACGGTGTGGGTCAGGAAGACACCGGCATCGTGCAGATCAACCAGCTGCCCTGCTTTGTGGCCGGCACGCTGATCGACACGCCGACCGGCCCCCGCCCCGTTCAGGATCTGCGCCCCGGCGATCTGGTCCTGACGCTGGACAATGGCGTGCAGCCCATCCGTTGGGTCGGGTCGCGCGAGATCGAGGCGCGGGACAATTTCGCGCCGATCCGGATCTGCGCGGGCAGCTATGGTGCCACGGCGGATGTGCTCCTGTCGCCGCAGCACCGCGTTCTGGTGCGCGATATTTGGGCCGAGCTGCTGTTCGGCGAGTCCGAAGTTCTGGTCAAGGCCAAGGACCTTGTGAACCACAAGACGGTGCGTCGCGAAGAGACCGGCACGCCCGTGACCTACGTGCATCTGCTGCTCGACCAGCACAATATCCTGAGCTCGAGCGGTCTGTTGTCGGAAAGTTATCTGCCCGGGCCGATGATGCGGAACACCTTTGGCGAGGACGATTGCGCCGAGATCATCACCCTGTTTCCCGAACTCGCCGACATTGACGCAGCCGGTTGGTCGGCAGCCCGCCCGATTCTCAAGAGTTACGAGGCGCAGGCCCTGACGGCCCGCGCCGCGTAATCGGTCATTCGGCCGCCAGCGGTTTTTTCGGGCTCAGCATCGGCTTGAGATAGCGCCCGGTATGAGAGGCCACGACCTCGGACACCTGCTCCGGTGTTCCGGTTGCCACGATCTGCCCGCCGCCATCGCCGCCTTCGGGGCCGATGTCGATCAGCCAGTCGGCGGTCTTGATCACATCAAGATTGTGTTCGATCACGATCACCGAATTGCCTTGGTCGACAAGTTCATGCAGAACTTCAAGAAGCTTGCGTACATCCTCGAAATGTAATCCAGTTGTTGGCTCGTCTAGGATATACAGCGTGCGTCCGGTGGAGCGTTTGGCCAGCTCCTTCGACAGCTTCACGCGCTGCGCTTCGCCGCCCGAAAGCGTCGTCGCCTGTTGACCAACCTTGATGTAGCCAAGGCCCACGCGCACCAGCGCGTCCATCTTTTCGCGGATGCTTGGCACCGCCTTGAAGAACTCCTGTGCATCTTCGACGGTCATATCAAGAACGTCGGCTATGCTTTTGCCTTTGAACTTGATTTCCAATGTCTCGCGGTTGTAGCGCGCGCCCTTGCAGGTCTCGCAGGTTACGTAGACATCCGGCAGGAAGTGCATCTCGATCTTGATGACGCCGTCGCCCTGGCACGCCTCGCAGCGGCCCCCCTTGACGTTGAAGCTGAAGCGCCCCGGCTTGTAGCCGCGCGCCTTGGCTTCGGGCAGACCGGCGAACCAGTCGCGGATCGGGGTGAAGGCGCCGGTATAGGTCGCCGGGTTGGAGCGCGGCGTGCGGCCGATGGGCCGCTGGTCGATGTCGATCACCTTGTCCAGATGTTCCAGCCCCTTGATCGTCTCGCAGGGTGCAGGGGTCTGGCGCGCGCCGTTCAGGCGCATGGAGGCGGTCTTGAACAGGGTTTCGATCGTCAGGGTCGACTTCCCGCCGCCCGACACACCGGTCACGCAGACGAACTTGCCAAGAGGAAATTCCGCGGTGACGTTCTGCAGGTTGTTGCCCGTCGCCTTGACCACGGTGATCGACTTGCCCTTTTTCCCTTCGCGCCGTTCCGCCGGCACCGCGATCTCGCGCGCTCCGCTCAGGTATTGCCCGGTAAGCGAGGCCGGATCCTCGGCCACCGCTTTCGGCGTGCCATGCGACACGACCTGCCCGCCATGCACGCCGGCACCGGGGCCAATGTCGAAGACGTAATCCGCCTCACGGATCGCCTCTTCGTCATGTTCGACGACGATGACCGTATTGCCCTGATCCCGCAGCGATTTCAGCGTGCCCAGCAGCCTGTCATTGTCGCGCTGGTGCAGGCCGATGGAGGGTTCGTCCAGAACATAAAGAACCCCGGTCAGGCCCGATCCGATCTGGCTCGCGAGGCGAATACGCTGGCTTTCCCCACCCGACAGCGTGCCCGCGTTGCGTGACAAGGTCAGGTATTCAAGGCCCACATTGTTCAGGAAACCCAGACGTTCGCGAATTTCCTTGAGGATCGCCTTGGCAATTTCGTTCTTTTGGTTGGTCAGGTGGTCCGGAACGGTCTTGCACCATTCATAAGCCTCTTTGATCGACATCTCGACCACCTGCCCCACATGCAGGCCCGCGATCTTGACCGCCAGCGCCTCTTCCCGCAGGCGATAGCCGCCGCAGGTGCCGCAGGAGCGGTTGTTCTGGTAGCGTTCGAATTCCTCGCGGATCCAACTGCTGTCGGTCTCGCGGTAGCGGCGCTCCATGTTCGGGATCACCCCTTCGAAGGTGCGCGTGACCTGATAGACACGGCCGCCCTCATCGTAGCGGAACGGGATTTCCTCTTCGCCGGAACCGTAGAGGAACACCTGCTGCACATGCGGCGGAAGATCCTTCCAACGGGCGTTCTTGTTGAACTCGTAATGCTTGGCCAGCGCTTCGATGGTCTGGAGGAAATAAGGCGATTTCCCCTTGCGCCACGGTGCCAGCGCACCATCGGAGATTTTCAGCGTGGCATCCGGCACGACAAGCCGTTCGTCGAAGAACAACTCGACCCCGAGCCCGTCGCAATCCGGGCAGGCCCCGAAGGGCGCGTTGAAGGAAAAGAGGCGTGGTTCGATTTCCGGGATGGTGAAACCGCTGACCGGGCAGGCAAAGCGTTCGGAGAAGGTAACGCGCTCCGGCTCGCCTTCGCTGGGGGCGGTTTCAAGGATCGCAATCCCGTCCGCCAGATCCAGCGCGGTGCGGAAACTGTCGGCCAGCCGGGTTTCCAGCCCCTCTTTCACCACAAGCCGGTCCACCACCACGTCGATGTCATGGCGGAACTTCTTGTCGAGCGTGGGCGGTTCGTCCAACTCGTAGAAGGACCCATCCACCTTGACCCGCTGGAAGCCCTGCTTGCGCAGTTCCAGAAACTCCTTGCGGTACTCGCCCTTGCGGTCGCGCACGATGGGGGCCAGCAGATAGGCGCGCGTGCCCTCCTCCATCGCCATGACGCGGTCCACCATGTCCTGCACCTGCTGCGCCTCGATAGGCAGACCGGTGGCGGGGCTGTAGGGTGTGCCGACGCGCGCAAAGAGCAGACGCATGTAGTCGTAGATCTCGGTCACGGTGCCGACGGTCGACCGGGGGTTTTTCGACGTCGTCTTCTGTTCGATCGAGATCGCCGGGCTGAGGCCGGAGATGTGATCCACATCCGGCTTTTCCATCATGTCGAGGAACTGCCGCGCATAGGCCGACAGGGATTCCACGTATCGCCGCTGGCCTTCCGCATAGATCGTGTCGAAGGCGAGCGAGGACTTGCCCGACCCGGACAGGCCGGTGATCACCACAAGCTGATCGCGCGGAATGTCCACGTCGATGTTCTTGAGATTGTGCTCGCGTGCGCCACGCACTTCGATGTGCTTCAATTCGGCCATGTGGTCCCCCGATCCGGATGGTTAACACATAGTGGCTCGCCGCAAATTCTCCAATCGAAAAATGAGAACATATGAGGAACGTTCTTGATGTGCCTGAGGCCTGTGCGCTGCGTGTCTGCAATCGGCACAGGTTTCGGCCAGTGATGGAACCCACGCATCGATATATGTATATACATTGTTATTACTTTGTCGTAACATCCAACAGCTCTGACAGGAGACCGCCCAAGTGGGAAAATCCGACAAATCCAAGAAGCAGCGCAAGGACAGCCAGTTGATCATTCGCATCGCGAAAGATGACCGTGACGCCTTTGTCGACCTTTGCGATACGCTTGACACAAGCGCCGCGCGCGAAGTCCGACGCTTCATTCGCGGGTTCCTCAAGGAGCATGACACCGGCACATCCAAGACGGACAAAAAGGATTGAACCGATGGCAAAAGCTTCGAAAATCAAAGCTCTCAAGATCGAAGTGAAGCGCCGCAAGGCCAAGGTTGCGCGGCAGGAAAAGAAACTCAAGCAGGCCAAGAAGGCGCTCAGGAAAGCGGCCTGACCCATTACCGAGGGAATCCATGATCATGAACTCACTGACCGACATTCACGGCATTGGACCGGCGCTGGCAAAACGGCTCGAAGCGGCCGGTATCGTCGATTGCGCCGCCTTGCAAGCGGCGGACCCGGCCGTTTTGACATCCATTCCCGGCGTAACGGGAACACGCGTCGCCGCGTGGAAGCAAGCCATTGCCGAAATGGGTGCGACAGTCCCTGCAGACACCGCGCCTGAAGCGGACATCACGACAGATCCGGTCGAGGCCGAAGCCCCCGCCGATGTGGCGGATGTGGTTGTGGTGCTTCCGACAGCGGCGATGCCTACCGTGGAAGAGCCTGACACCACAGCCGAACACGCGCCAAAGGCGAAGAAGGGCAAGGCGAAGACGAAAGCCAATGACAAGCCCAAGGCGAAAAAGAAAAAGGACGCCAAGGAGTCCGACACGGCGGCATCGGACTCGAAAAAAGACGAAAAAAAGAAGAAGGCGAAAAAGACCAAAAAGAAAAAGAAGGCCGCTGTGGCTGACAAAGCCGCCAAGTCCAAGAAAAAGAAGGCGGCCAAGAAAAAGTCAGACGCAAAAGGCAAGGCCAAGAAAAAGAAGGCCAAGGCAGCCTGAGCCGTTTCCCCCATACCACTCCGGAACGATGAAACCGGGCCCGCATCTCACGGGCCCGGTTTTTGATGGTGACGGACAAGTCGGTGTCAGCGATAAAGCAGCGACACCCCGTTGTGGAACACATGCACCTTGTCCGGTGAGGCGCCCAAGCGAACGGATTTGCCACGCAGATCCGCATGAATACCGGGAAGTTTGCCGATCACCGGATCGGCGTCGCCCTGCTTGTCGAAATAGAGCAGCGTCACCTCGCCGAGCGCTTCGGTGATGTTCACCTTGCCTTCGAAGATGTAATCGCCATCGGTTTCAAGGAAATCCTCGGGCCGCACCCCGACATTGACCTTGAGGCCCATATCGGCATCGGTGGTTGGATAGTCCGAGACTGCGGTGCCACCGCCGGCCATCTTGATCGTGGTCTTTGCACCTGTGCCGACAATTTCGCCCGGAAGCAGGTTCATCGACGGTGAGCCGATGAACTGCGCCACGAATTCGCTGTTGGGTCGTTCATACAGCTCCAGCGGCGCCCCGACCTGCGCGATCCCCTTGTTGGCCAGAACGACAATGCGGGAGGCAAGTGTCATCGCTTCGACCTGATCGTGGGTCACATAGATCATCGTGCTTTCGGGCATCTGCTCCTTGAGTTGCGCAATTTCGATCCGGGTGGCGACGCGCAGCGCCGCATCGAGGTTCGAGAGCGGTTCATCGAACAGATAGACCTTGGGGTCGCGGACAATCGACCGGCCAATCGCGACCCGCTGGCGCTGACCACCGGACAGCGCCTTGGGCAGACGGTCGAGATAGGGATCAAGCTGCAGCATCTTGGCCGCGCGGTTCACCGCCGCGTCGATCTCGGATTGCGGTTTCTTGGCGATCTTGAGCGCGAAGCTCATGTTCTCGCGCACCGTCATGTGGGGATAGAGCGCGTAGGACTGGAACACCATGGCGATGCCGCGCATGGCGGGGGGCATGTCGTTGACTACCTGCCCGTCAATTTCCAGCGTGCCGCCGGTGATCTTTTCCAGCCCCGCGATCATCCGCAGAAGCGTGGACTTGCCACAGCCGGAAGGGCCGACAAAGACGATCAGCTCTCCCTGCTTGATGTCGAGGTTGATGTTGTTGAGCACGTTGACCGCGCCCGCATAGGTCTTTTCGACATCCGTCAGCTTCAAATTGGCCATGACTGTCCCTCCCTAACCCTGTCTTTTCAGGAATTCATTTTCAGCGCGAGGCACGGTTGCCACGGCCCAAGATGCAATTTGCCATCCGCCTGCGGTCCGGCGCTCCCCAGTTCCAGACCGATCTGCGCCCAGTTGCCCTGCGGCATGGCCATCGTGGCCGGCTGGTCGCTGAGGTTGAAGGCACAGAAGATCGTCGAGCCCTCGTGGCTGCGCGTGAAATGCACAATGGTGCCGGTGCTTTTCACGCCGTCATGGTCGCCCTTGGCGAGCGCGGGTTGCGCGTGACGGAAGGCGATGGCGCGGCGGTAGTGATGCAGGATCGCCGCCGGGTCGTCTTCCTGATGCGCCACGGTGCGGTTCAGGTGTTCGTGGCTGACCGGCAGCCAGGGCTGGCCCGATGTGAAGCCTCCGTTCTGGTTCGACGGCTCCCAGACCATCGGCGTGCGGCAGCCGTCGCGGCCCTTGTATTCCGGCCAGAACTGGATGCCGTACGGGTCCTGCAGATCCTCGAAGCCGACCTCGGCCTCCGGCAGGCCCAGCTCTTCGCCCTGATAGATGCAGACCGATCCGCGCAGGCACATCATCAGCGTCGCAAAGAGGCGCTGCGCTGCGGGCGACAGGTTCCAGCGCGAGGCATGGCGCGTGACGTCGTGGTTCGAAAACGCCCAGCAGGCCCAACCGTCCGAGGCGACGTCGTCCACCTGCCCCAGCACGTCGACAAAGCGGTCAGCGGTCGGTTCCACGCCAGACAGGAATTCGAACGCGTAGCACATGTGCACACGGTTCTCGCCCTTGGTGTATTCGCCCATGATCTCGAGCCCACGCTGCGCGTCGCCCACCTCGCCCACGGACGTGGTGCCGTTGTATTCATCCAGCAGCGCGCGGAACCGTTCGAGGAAGGCGAGGTTCTCGGGCTGGTTCTTGGAATAGAGGTGCTCCTGATGGTTATACGGGTTCACCGACGGCGCAATATTGGCGTTGCGCTTTTCCTTGGGCAGGCCCGGGTTGCTGCGCAATTCCTTGTCGTGGAAATAGAAGTTGATCGTATCGAGGCGGAAGCCATCGACACCGCGATCCAGCCAGAACCGCGTCACATCCAGGAGTGCCTGCTGCACATCCGGGTTGTGGAAGTTCAGGTCGGGCTGTGAGGTCAGGAAGTTGTGCAGATAATACTGCTCGCGTCGCGCATCCCATTGCCAGGCCGACCCGCCGAAGATCGACAGCCAGTTGTTGGGCGGCGTGCCATCGTCCTTTGGGTCGGACCAGACATACCAATCGGCTTTCTCATTGTCGCGGCTCGACCGGCTGAGCTGAAACCAAGGGTGCTGGTCCGAGGTGTGCGACAGCACGAGATCGATCATCACGCGGATGCCCAGGCGGTGCGCGGTCTGCACCAGCACGTCGAAATCGGCCAGGTTTCCGAACATCGGATCGACGTCGCAATAATCGCTGACATCGTAGCCGAAATCCTTCATCGGCGAGGTGAAGAACGGGCTGATCCAGATCGCGTCCACGCCCAATGAGGCCACATAGGGCAGCCGGTGCGCGATCCCCAGAAGATCGCCAATGCCATCGCCGTTGCTGTCCTGAAAGCTGCGCGGATAGATCTGGTAGATCACCGCACCGCGCCACCAGTCATTGTCCACGGCTGTGTTTTCAGCGGCCAGAGTGTTTGCCACGTTCATCGTCCTGTTTTCCTTGCATCCGCACCCGCAGATGCGCTGTGAGAGTTGGCCCCGCCACGTGGGCGGGACGCGTTATTTTACCGATCCGGCCAAGAGGCCGCGCACGAGGTATTTCTGCATCGCGAAGAACACCAGAAGCGGCACCGCGATGGATACGAAGGCGGCTGTGGCAAGGATTTCCCAATTGCCGCCGCGTGTGCCCAGAAGCTCCACGATCTGGTTGGTCATCACCGTCGTCTGGCCCGTCGCGTCGATGAGGAACACCTTGGCCACCAGCAGGTCGTTCCACGTCCAGAGGAACTGGAAGATCGCAAAGCTGGCGAGCGCCGGGAACGACAGCGGCAGGATGATCTTGACGAAGATCTGGAACTCGGTCGCCCCATCCACGCGGGCATTCTCGATGATGTCCCGTGGCAGACCGACCATGTAGTTGCGCAAGAGGTAGATCGCGAGGGGCAACCCGAACCCCGTATGGGCAAGCCACGTGCCGAGATAGCCTTTGCCGATGCCGATCCCCAGATGCAGCTTCAGAAGCGGGATCAGCGCCAATTGCAGCGGCACGACCAGCAGGCCGACCACGATGGCAATCAAGAGCGCCCGCCCCGCGAAATCCATCCACGCCAGCGCATAGGCGGCAAAGGCGGCCACCACGATGGGAATGATTGTGGCGGGGATCGTGACGGTCAGCGTATTGAAGAACGCCTTGGCCATGCTGTCTGTCGCGTTGCCGGACAGAAGCACCTGCTGGTAGTTCTCGAGCGTGAAATCCGGCGGCAGTTCGGCGGTCACGAAAATCCGCTGACCGCGCCCACCTTCCATTTCGACCGGGCTTTCCAGACGGTAGTCGCCATTCGCCTGGACGGTGATGCGCTCTCCGTCGCGTAGTTCTGCGGTGTCACCGGGCGTATAGGCGGCCACATCGCGCGAGGATGTCCCCCAGGCCGACATGTCGATTTCGGCAGGCAGGTCTTCGCCGGCAAAGAGATTGCCTTCGATGACGAAGACCGCGCCCTCCTGAACCTGCGCATCCGGCGCGGCGGTGCGCAGAACGAGGCTTTGTTCGGTGGGGAAGAGCGCGTTCCACCAGCCGGAGGTCGCGATCTGGTCGGCTGTCCGGAACGAGGACACGAACAGGCCCACCGTCGGGAAGAGCCACAGCGCCACGAGCGCCACGACCGAAATGTGAACCGCCCAGGTGAGCGAGGATTTGGTTCCTGCGATATTGTCCATGACCGTCCCTCCTCAGCGCATTTCGTTGCGCGCGTTGCGCACGTTCCAGATCAGGATCGGCGTCACCAGCAGCATGATCACGATGGCGCTGGCCGATCCCACGCCCCAGTCATTGGCGCGGAACAATTTGTCGAACATGTAATTGGCCAGAACCTGCGTCTCCCATTGGCCGTTGGTCATGGCAAAGACGATGTCGAAGACCTTGAGCACGACCAGCGTGATCGTCGTCCAGACCACCACGATGGTGCCCGCGATCTGGGGCATCTTGATCTTGAAGAAGATCTGGAACGGGTTGGCCCCATCCACGATGGCCGCCTCGATGGTTTCCTCGGGAATGCCGCGCAGAGCGGCAGAGAGGATCACCATGGCAAATCCGGTCTGAATCCAGATCAGCACGATCATCAGCAGGAAACTGTTCCAGAACGGGATGGTCAGCCATTGCTGCGGATCATTGCCGGTCATCCAGACATAGACCGCGTTCAGCACACCGATCTGTTCGGTGTCGGGTGGGCGCGCGTCGTAGACCAGCTTCCAGATCACCGCAGCGCCGACAAAGGAAATCGCCATCGGCATGAAGATCAGCGACTTGGCGATATTGCCCCAGGCGATCCGGTCGGTGAGCTGCGCGGCCAGCAGGCCGAAGGCGGTCGACAGTGCCGGAACCACGATGAGCCAGAGCATGTTGTTGCGCATCGCTTCCCAGAATTTCGGCTCGGACGCCATCTGGCTGTAATTGGCAAGGCCCACGAAATTGTAGATCGTGGTGCCGTCCGGCAGCGTCTCGCGTTCGGTCAGGGACAGGCGGATGGTCTCGAACACCGGGTAGGCCAGGTAAAGACCCAGCGCGAGGATCGCCGGAAGAAGGAACAGCCACGGCCGGATCAGATTGGCACGGTTGATGTTGCGGCCTGCGTTCGGCCCCTTGGCAGGAAACAGAACCTTGTCGAGAAACTGGTTCGAAAAGTAGAAGTAGCTCAGGCAACCGCCGACGCCGATGGCGATGGTCAACAGACCTTGAAATGCGGGATTCATCTGTCCCTCCCAAACATGAGTGATGATCCAGTGTGTGCCACTGGCGGTCCCTTGAACGGGTCTTGTTGGCTTTGCAGCTTTGTCGGTATGGACTGCGCGATCCCCCGCGCAGTCCTGCATTCTTGCAAGATGCGCTTACTTCAGCGCGTCCCAGCTCGACTGGATCTCGCTGGCCACGGTGGCCGCGTCCTTGCCGCCGGAGTAGTCCACCATACCGGTCCAGAAGGTGCCCGCACCCACGCCGCCCGGCATCAGGTCCGACGCGTCAAAGCGGAAGGTGGTCGCGTCCAGAAGGATCTGGTTCATGTTGGCCGCGGCCTCGGTCGAGAATTTCGACAGGTCCACGCCCTTGTGCGGTGTCAGGAAGCCACCATTCGCCATCCAGATCTCGTGCGCCTCGGGCGTCTGGAGATAGGCGATCAGGTCATGTGCGGCTTCGTTCTCGTTGGTGATGGCCCAAAGCGTGCCAGCCCCCAGAACCGGGGCGCCCAGATCCTTGCCTTCATAGGCCGGGAAGTAGAAGAAATCGGCATCGAGCCCCACTTCGGTGCCTTCCGGGAAGAAGGCCGGAATAAAGGACGCCTGACGGTGCATGTAGCACTGCGGCGGCGCATCGAAGAGACCCTTCGGGCTGTCGCGGAAATCGGTCGAGGCCACGGCCCCGGCACCACCTGCGACATAGTCATCGTTGCGCGCAAAGGCGCCGAATTCCTCGATCGCGGCCACAACGCGCGGATCGTCGAACGGGATCTCGTTGGACACCCACTGGTCATAGACTTCGGGCGGCTGCGTGCGCAGCATCATGTCCTCGACCCAGTCGGTTGCCGGCCAGCCGGTTGCACCACCGGACCCCAGACCGATGCACCAGGGGGTTTCGCCATCGGCGACGATCTGATCGGTCAGCGCCTTGAGCTCTTCCATCGTCGTGGGGATCTCGTAGCCCGCATCCTCGAAGTTCTCGGGCGAGTACCAGACCAGCGACTTCACATCGACCTTGTAGAAGAAGCCATAGAGGTCTTCGCTGCCATCGGGACCAGAATAGGTGCCCAGATCGACCCAGGACTGACCGGCGGCATAGTTTTCACGAACCCAGTCGGCGGTGCCGTCACGCAGCGGTGTCAGGAACCCGCGCGCGGCCATGTCGGACGCCAGACCCGGCTGTGGAAACACGGCGACGTTCGGAGCGGAGCCTGCCTCGGCATCGACGACGATCTGCTGCTCGAAGCTGTCGGAGCCAACGTAGCTGACATTGTGACCGGACTTTTCCGCAAAATCGGACAGAACCGCTTCGACCAGTTCCTGGTCCGGGCCAAGCCACGGGCCGAACACGGTGACATCTTCGGCGAACGCGGCACTGGAGCACAGCGCGGCAACGGCCACACTCGATGTGAGTGTCTTTTTCATGAAGTACCTCCCAAGTTGCGCCATGGCGCTTAACTCATCCCCCGCCCCGGAATCACTCCAAAGCGCTTTGGATGGTCAAAACTCCCCGATTTGTTAGCGTGTGTCAATCCGCAGTTCCGTGCGAATTATTGTTGTTTTATGCTGCTTTGCAGAAATTTTGCGCGCGTAAAGGGGCTTTCCTCGCCTTGGGTTTTGTGTCTAATTTGACGGTGAAACTCAAAGCGCTTTGGTAAAATCGGTGAATCTCAAGCAACTTTCGGAACACCTCAATCTGTCTCAGACCACTGTGAGTCGCGCGCTGAACGGCTACCCCGAAGTCAGCGAAAGCACGCGCAGCCGTGTTCTGAAGGCCGCGCAGGATTTGAACTACCGTCCCAATCTGCGCGCAAAAGGACTGGCGACAGGTCGTGCCTTGGCCATCGGGCATGTCATTCCCGTCTCCAACCAGCACGAGATGGTGAACCCCGTCTTCGGTGACTTCATCGCCGGAGCCGGCGAAAGCTATGCGCGGGCCGGGTATGACATGATGCTCAAGCTGGTGCCGGACCGCGACGAGGCCCGCGCCTACGAGGACATCCGCGCCCGTGGCACGGTTGACGGGATCATCGTTCATGGCCCGGTGATCAATGACGAACGCATCGCACTTCTGTCCCGGATCGGTCTGCCCTTCGTGGTGCATGGGCGATCGACGGATGTGAACCTGCCCTACTCGTGGATCGACGTGAACAATCGCGGCGCGTTCGAGCGTGGCACGCAATTCCTGATCGAACTGGGTCACCGCCGCATCGCGCTGCTGAACGGTCTTGAACATATGGACTTCGCCTTCCGCAGACGCAAAGGCTATGAAAGCGCGCTGCAGAAACACGGGATCACCATCGACGCAAGCCTGATGCGCAGCGAGGAAATGACCGAGGTTTATGGCTACCGCGCCGCCCGGGAAATGCTGGCGCGGTCGGTCAAACCGACCGCCTTTGTCTGCTCCTCGATCATCACCGCCATCGGCGTGCGCCGCGCCGTTCAGGACGCGGGACTGGTGCTGGCCCGCGATGTGTCGATCATCACCCATGACGACGCGCTCAGCTATCTCGAGAACGGGGATGACGTGCCGATCTTCACTGCCCTGCGGTCGTCGGTGCGCTATGCCGGGGCCGAGGCGGCGGACATGTTGCTCTCGCTCATCGCCCTGCCCAAGAACGCGCCCAAGACCCGCCTGCTCGAGGCGGACCTGATCATCGGCCGGTCCACCGGACCCGCCGCAACCTGAAGGACACCCCATGCTGAACTTCACGCGGCAGGATTTTCCTGACGATTTCCTTTTTGGCACCGCCACCTCCAGCTACCAGATCGAAGGCCATGCCTTTGGCGGCGCGGGCAAAACCCATTGGGACACCTTCGCAGCCACCCCCGGCAACGTGGTGCGCGCCGAAAACGGCGACCGGGCCTGCGATCACTACCACCGGTACGAAGCGGATCTCGATCTGGTCAAAGCGGCGGACCTCGATGCCTACCGCTTTTCCACAAGCTGGGCGCGGGTCATGCCCGAGGGGCGCGGTGCGCCCAATCCCGAAGGTCTGGATTTCTACGACCGGCTGACGGACGCGATGCTCGAACGCGGCCTGAAACCCTGCGCCACGCTCTATCACTGGGAACTGCCCGTGGCGCTGGCCGATCTGGGCGGCTGGCGCAATCCGGACCTGCCCAAGTGGTTCGGCGATTTCGCCGAGGTCATCATGGGCCGGATCGGCGACCGCATGTTCTCGGTCGCGCCGATCAACGAACCGTGGTGCGTCGGCTGGCTGTCGCATTTCCTGGGCCATCATGCCCCCGGTCTGCGCGACATCCGCGCGACGGCCCATGCGATGCACCATGTTCTCAAGGCGCATGGCACCGCCATTCAGGTGATGCGCGGGCTGGGCTTGGGCAATCTGGGCGGTGTCTTCAACATGGAATGGGCAACACCTGTCGACGACAGCGACGCCGCGCAAACGGCGGCGGCGCTGTATGACGGCTATTACAACCATTTCTTCATGTCGGGCGTGTTCAAAGGCCAGTACCCCGCGAACGTCATGGAGCGGTTGGAGCCGCATATGCCCACGGGCTGGCAGGATGATTTCGACATCATCCAGGCCCCGCTCGACTGGTGCGGGATCAATTACTACACCCGCAAGATCATCGCGCCAAATGACGGTGCGTGGCCCAGCCATCACGAGGTCGAAGGCCCCCTGCCCAAGACCTTCATGGAGTGGGAGATTTATCCCGAGGGCCTCTACAAGTTCCTGACCCGCACCGCGCAGCAATACACCGGCGATCTGCCGCTCTACGTGACTGAAAACGGGATGGCAGCACCCGACGTGATCGAAGACGGCATGGTCGATGACCCGCACCGCATCGACTATCTCAACCAGCACATCGCCGCCGTGCGGCGCGCGATGGCGGATGGCGCGCCGGTGAAGGGCTATTTCATCTGGTCGCTGATGGACAATTACGAATGGTCGCTGGGATACGAGAAACGCTTTGGGCTGGTGCATGTGGATTTCGACACACTGGACCGCACGCCCAAATCCTCCTATCACGCGCTCAAATCCGCGTTGACCGGGACCTGACATGACCAAGACCACGACCCTGACCGCATTGGTCGCCGATCTGGGCGGCACCAACACCCGTGTTGCCCTGACCGATGGCGGCACGGTGCGGACCGAAACCATCAAGCGCTTCCGGAATGCCGAACATCCCGACCTCCTGTCGGTGCTGCGGGCCTATATGGCGGATCAGACGGTGGTGCCGGATGCCGCCTGCGTGGCGATGGCCGGTCCGGTGCGCGATGGTGTGGGCGAGTTGACGAACCTGAGCTGGACCGTTGACCGCGCATCGGTGGCCGAGGCGACGGGGGCGAAAACCGTCGCGGTCCTGAACGACTTGCAGGCGCAGGGGCATGCGCTCGATCACCTGACGCCGGATGTCTTGCAGACCATTCTGCCGGGTCACAAGGCGGGCGATCACGCCGCGCGGCTGGTGATCGGCGTCGGCACGGGCATGAACGCCGCGGCGGTGTATCGTCTGGACGAACGCACTCTGGTTCCTCCGTCCGAGGCCGGTCACGTGTCCCTGCCCGCGCAGAACAGCGATGAGCTGCGGCTGCTCGACTGGATCGCGAAGAAGCATGGGACACCAGGATTTGAGGATGTGCTTTCGGGGCGCGGGTTCGAACGAGTCTACGAATGGCTCTGTGACGAGGCGGGCGTGGATGCGCCGCTCGACGCGGGTGGGATCATGCAGGCGGTCAATGATGGGTCGAACAAGATCGCGGAAGAGGCCGCGCGCATGTTCATCCGGATGATGGGACGTGCTGCGGGCAATCTGGCGCTGGTGCACCTGCCCTTTGGCGGCATCTACCTGATCGGCGGCGTGGCCCGCCATTTCGCGCCGCACCTGGAACGGTTGGGCTTCCGCGAGGCGTTCTACGACAAGGGCCGGTTTTCAGAGTTCATGGAACAGTTCCCGGTGCATCTGGTCGATGACGATTACGCCGCCCTGACCGGATCGGCAGCGCATCTGATGGAGCTGATGGGTTAAGCCTTCAGCTCGCGGATCACACCGGCTGGACGAAGGATTTTCCCCGCGATTTCAACGTCGTGCGGGTTGTGATTGAACCAGAACTGCTCGGCCCCGGTGTCGCGCAGGCGCACGCCCATCGGCAGGGCGATGGTGTCCACCTCGGCCCGGCCGCAGAGATCTTTTACCAAACGGTCAAAAAACGCGTCATCCCCCCAGCCACCGCAATAGGTGGTCGTGCCAGAACGCATGGTGACCGGTATGCCGCTGTCGGTCGCGAAGACGGTTTCCGCCCCACCTTCGAGATGCTCGAACCAATTCTTTACCGCCCCGCCCTCGGCCACAGGGATCGGCATGTCGGGGCGCAGGGTTTCCAGTCGTGTCACGGTCACGTCCAGCCCCGGCCATGCGGGCGGCAGCGGTACGGGGATGGTAAAGTCGCCATCCCGTGCGGCGGAACGCGGGCCGATCAGAACCTCGGCCTCACTGTCTGAAAGCGCCGTCTTCAGGTCATCCGGCATGGTCATCATTCCGGGCGCGGCCACCACACGATACCCGGTGAAGTCACGCTTGGTCGGCGGCAGGATGTCGACGGTCACACCCGCGCGCCGGAACGCGCGGTAGAGGTCGAAGACCAGACCGAAATAGTCCATGCCCTGCCCCTGCGGCTGCACCTCCCACGCCCAAGCAGCGTCGTAGTCGAAGATCAGCGCGACGGGGGCCTGGGTGATCGACACATCCGGCGCGTCGGCCAGTTCCTGAGCCACCTGCTCCGCCTCGACATAGCCGGGCGCGATCACGCTGTCGGGGCGCAAGAGGCCCGCGTGCAACTGCTCCTGCGCAAAAGGCGCCTGACGCCAACGGAAGTAACACACCGCTTCGGCCCCGTGGGCAAACGCCTCCCACGTCCAGAGGCGGACCATGCCGGGCAATGGCGCCGGGTTGTAGGGTGCCCAGTTCACCGGGCCGGGTTGTTGTTCCATGACCCACCATCGGCCTTTGCCGACGGCGCGATAGAGGTCGTGGTGGAAGGCCTGAAAGTCGGGATCACCTTGGCGCGCGTAATGGCGCTGGTTTTCAAGCGATGCGCCGACGCGGTCTTCGAGGAAGCCCAGCGGGTAGCTGTCCCAGGTCGCGATTTCGAGGTCTTCGCCCACTGCGAAATGGTCGAAATCGGTGATCCGCCCCATGTAATTGTGCGAAATCGGCGCGTCGGAGTATTTGCGGATGATGTCCACTTGCACGCGATTGAAGCGCACCACCTGATCGGACGAGAACCGCCGGAACGCCTGCACATGGGCGGGGTTGGGTTCTGTCACGGTCAGGTTCGGCAGGTCGATCTGGTCGAAATCGTCATACTCCATCGACCAGAACACATTGCCCCACGCAGCATTGAGCGCGTCAATGTCGCCATCATTGCCCTGCCCCGGGTAGCGTGCGCGCAGCCAGCCCGGGAACGCCTGACGGGCGGCGTTGGAGTAGGAGAGGATCGTGTCGTGACAGCCGTATTCGTTGTCGGTCTGCCACGCGGCGACATGCGGGTTGCGGCCATAGCGCCTGGCCACTTCGGTGACCATGCGGCGACATTCGTCAAGATAGCCCTCATGGCTGAAGCAGTAGTGGCGGCGCGAGCCAAACCCGCGCGGACGACCCTGCGCATCGACGGCGAACATATCGGGATGTTTGTCACAGACCCAGCGCGGCGGTGTAGCCGTTGGCGTGCCCAGCACGATCTTGAGGCCCGCCGCGCCCAGAACTTCGATGGCCTGATCCAGCCAGTCCCATCGGAAATCCCCCTGTGCGGGTTCGATCCGGGACCAAGCGAATTCGCCGATGCGGACCCAGGTGAGGCCAAGGGCTGCCATGCGGGCGGCGTCTTCCTCCCAGATCGCGCACGGCCAGTGTTCGGGGTAATAGCAGGTGCCAAGCGTGCGTTTCATAGGATGACTTGGTGTTCTTTCTGGCCTCTGGTGCCTGATGGGATGGCGAAGGTCTTGCCATCACTTTCGCCCGCAGGATCAAGACCTTCTGCGGCGGTCGTGACGTAGAGCGTGCTCAGATCCGGACCGCCAAAGGCCGGGCAACTGGCCTGCACACCGGGCACGGCAATGGCACGGATCAACGCGCCATCTGGACCGTAGCAGGCCACACGCGACGCACCCCATTGCGCGACCCAGAGGTTGCCCTCGGCATCGACAACCGCGCCATCGGGGTTCAGCTCGGCCGCGGTCAGATCGGTGAACAGCGTCGGTTTGCCGTCCGGGTAGCCGTCGTCGTCCAGCGCCACCTTCAGGATCTTGCGCTTGCGCGTGTCGGTGTAGAACGCGTGGCTGCGATCCGGCGCAAAGCATATGGCGTTGGAGATGGTGATCCTGTCGAACAGCTTGGTCAGCGTGCCATCATAGTAGCGGTAGATCGCCCCCGCCCCCGGTTCGGCGTTCTTGCCCATCGTCCCGATCCAGAACCCGCCCCATGGGTCGGCGCGGCCATCGTTGGACCGGGTGATCGGGTTGTCGGATTCGAGGGGGTGGATGAAGGTGCTTTCGCCGGTCTCGGTCTCGAAGACCGACAGCGACGTTTCGCTGGCAATGAGCAGAACGCCGGTGGCCACCCAACCGGCGGCAGAGACATGTTCGTCGAAGTCCCAGGTTTGTTCATCGGTGCCGTCGCTGCGGTAGAGCCGTTTGCCGATGATGTCGAACCAGTAGAGGACCTGCTCCTGCGGGTGCCAGAGCGGGCCTTCACCAAGGGCGCAGACCGTATTGCTGAATATCGAGGCCATCAGGACATCACCGCGTCATAAGCCGCGACAATCTCTGCCGCGCGGATTTTAATCTCGGCAACAGATGCGCCGGGTTTGTAGAGCGCGGAGCCGATGCCGAACCCGTCCACACCCGCCGCACGCCAGTCGGCGAAGTTCGACGGGCCAGCACCGCCCACGGCGTAGGTTTCAGTGCCGGGCGGCAGAACCGCCTTGATCGCCTTCAACCCCTCCGGCCCGATCAGAGAGCCGGGAAAAAGCTTCAACCCATCCGCCCCGTTGCGCAGCGCGGAGAAGCATTCGGTGGGCGTCATCACGCCGGGATAGCTTTTCATGCCCGCCTGTTTCGTCGCGAAGATGACGCGCGGGTTGCAGTCGGGTGAGACAACCATGCCCGCGCCAATCTGGTGCAGGCGCTGCACGTCGTCCGGGTTCAGCACCGTGCCTGCGCCAATCAGGGCGGTTTCGCCGAACGCGTCGACCATTTGCTTGATCGACGTGAACGGGTCGGGTGAATTGAGTGGTACTTCGATGGAAGTAATCCCCGCCTCGACCAGCGCTTCAGTGATCGGCACGGCCTCATCCGGAGTAATTCCGCGCAGAATGGCGATGATCTTGCGGTTCATTGCGTGGTCTCCCGAAGCGCCGCATAGGCCGCTTTCAACCCTTCCAAGGTCATGCGTTCGGCGTCAGTGCGTTCAACCAGCAGCCCCTGAGCGCCCAGAGCATCGGCATAGGCCTTGCAGAGTTTGTCATCGCCAATAAGCGCCACATGCTGGCCCAGCCAATAGGGTCTGGCGGCGGCAAGTTCGGCACCTATCAGCAGACCGGACAGGCGCGCGCGGGCCTGATCAGCATGAAGATCGTTCAGCAAACCTTCGGCACGGATGGAAAAAAGTCGCGCAGCAAGGTCGGATGTGTTGGACATGGCGGTGGAGACCGCATCGGCAAAGGTGGTGGCGTCCCAGCCTTCGCCGGACGCCGTGTGGCGCAGGACGGACTGCTGTGACAGGAGCGCGAACATCTCGCCGGTCATGAAGGTGCGGAAGCTGACAATCTCGCCCGCGCTGATATGCACCCATTTGGTGTGGGTGCCCGGTAGACAGATCACGCCATCGAATTTCGGGTTGAGCGCAAGAAACCCTGCGATCTGCGTTTCCTCGCCACGCATCACGTCGGCCGGGCTGGTCTGCTTGACGCCGGGCAGGATGTGGACCGAGAGGCACGGATCGCTGGTCGGCACATGGGTCGCCCGGTCGATCCCGGGCGGGCTGCAGGGGGTGGCCACGTATTTCGCCTCGGCCCAGCCCTGACGCGATCCGGCCATGCCGCAGACGATCACACGCGTTTTGCCGGCACCGAGCAGGTCTCCGGCCAGATCGAGCAGCGCAGGCTCGAACCCGTCGCGCGAGAGCGTCCCCATCCCGGCGTCATTGCTTCGCCGGGTCTGCACCGTGCCGCCCTGCGTCATCGCCCAGACACGCAGTTGGGAGGTGCCCCAGTCGACGGCCAGCCAATCCGTCATGCTGCCACCGTAACCACGCCGCCATCCACGGCCAGCGTCTGGCCGGTCATCATGCGGCTGGTCTTTGACGCCAGGAACAGCGTTGCATCGACCACGTCCTGTTCGACCAAGTGTTCCTTGAGGCACTGCCTGTCGAGATGGGCCGCGAGCGACGCCGGATCTGCCCAGAGTTCTTTCTGCTTTTCGGTCAGCACCCATCCGGGCGCAAGCGCATTGGCGCGGATGTTATCCGGCCCAAATTCCCGCGCGAGGCTGCGCGTCATGCCGGTTATCCCTGCGTTCGATGTGGTGTAGGCCACGTACCCAGCGTTCCCCATCATGTAGCTGATGGAGCTGAAATTGACGATCGCGCCACCTCCGGCTTTTTGCATGCCGGGGATCACAGCCTGACAGGCGAAGAAATAGGCGTCGAGATTGATGGCGGTGGACCAGTCCCAGAACGGCTGATCTATGTCGAGCGCAGCATGCCGTTTATCATTGGCGGCGTTGTTCACCAGTACGGTGATCGGGCCATGCGCCTCGGCCGCCTGCGAGATGGCGGCCTGCAAGGCGGCGGTGTCGGTGATGTCACACGGGATGAAGAGCGGTGCTGTGCCATGCTTGGCCGTCATCTCGGCCACGAAACCGGACGCGTCTGAACGCCCGACAAAGGCCACCTTGGCCCCCTGCCCCAGAAACCCGTCTGTCAGCGCCGCCCCGATGCCGGAGCCGCCGCCGGTGATGAAGACCGAAGCGTTCTTGAGGTCGTGGAATGTCGCGTAAGAGGTCATTCAAGCGGCTTTCTTCAGTCGTGCGAATTCGGGAAGCATGTCGCCATGCGCCGCCAAGAGATCGGTCACAAGGCTGCGGATCTGGCGCAGATCCAGTTCGGCGGCGGTGTGCGGATCCATCATGGCGGCGTGGTAGACATGTTCGATGTCTTCGTCCACCAGCGCGCGGACCACAAGTTCCTGCACGTTGATCTGCGTGCGCATCAGCGCCACAAGCTGCGGCGGGATATCATCGACCACCGAAGGCTGGATGCCATTGGCGTCGACCATGCAGGGCACCTCGACCGCCGCGCCCATGGGCAGTTGCGGTGCCTGACCCCGGTTCGGCAGGTTGCCGTAGATCGTGTAAGGCTTGTTGGTGACCATCGCGTTCATGATTTCAGCCGCGAATTCGTGGCTCTTTTCGAAGTCGATCTGATCCGTCGTGCGGTAGGCTCTCGCCTGATCGGCCCAGTCGGCCATCTGTTCAACACAGCGCTTGGGATACTCGTCAAGCGGCACGCTGAAGGCGTCGATCAGATCCTCGCGGCCTGACTTGATGAACCACGGCACGTATTCGGCCAAGTGTTCAGAGCTTTCGGTGCAGAAATAGCCGAGATGGTCCATCACCTCGTAGCGCACCTTGTTGGCGCAGCGCGGCATCAGCAGCGGCGGTTTGGGCAGGCGGACCGCGCGATAGCCGTCGCGGAGTGCCGGATAGAGCGATTTGCCCTTGTGCGTCAGGTCCAGAAAGAACGCCACATGGTTCACGCCCGCCACACGGTAGCGGATCTCGTCCTTCGGCAAGTCGAGATCATGCGCCAGTTCCTCGACCGTGTTCTGCACGGAATGGCACAACCCGACCTGCTTCACTTGCGGATAGCGTTCGGCAATCGCCCAGGTGTTGATCGCCATCGGGTTGACATATTGCAGCAGGGTCGCGTTCGGGCACAGCTCTGCCATATCCGCCGCCACGCGCCAGAGATGCGGCACGGTGCGCAACCCGCGCATGATGCCACCGACACCCAAAGTATCACCGATGGTCTGGCGCAGCCCGTACTGTTTGGGGATGTCGAAGTCGATCACGGTCGATGGCTCATAGCCGCCGATCTGGAAGGCGGTCACGACGAAATCCGCCCCGGCCAATGCACGGCGCTGGTCCGTCGTGGTCTCGACCTGCGCGGACCGCCCCGAAGCCGTGATCAGCTTGCGCGCCACCAGCGCGGATTCCTCCAAACGTTGCTCATTGATGTCCATCAGCGCGAAGGTGGCCCCTTCCAGCGCCGGGAAGTGGAGAACGTCGCCCACGATGTTCTTCATGAAGATCGTCGAGCCTGCGCCGATAAAGGCGATGCGTGTCATGGTCCTTGGTCCTTATTTCACCGCGCCCAATGTCAGGCCCGCGATAAAGTGTTTCTGCATGAGGAAGAACATCAGCACCGGCGGCAAGGCCGCGACGATGCTGCCCGCGCTCATCAGGTGATAGGCGGCGCGGTATTGTGCGTTAAAGCTGGTGATCCCAGCGGTGACGGGCTGTGCGTCGGGCCCCTGAGTCAAAACGATGGCCCAGAAATAATCGTTCCAGATGAAGGTGAAGATCAGCACCGCCAGCGCCGCCAACGCGGGCTTCATCAGGGGCAAGACCACGTACCAGAAGATCCGCCACTCGGCCACGCCTTCCACCCGCGCCGCTTCGATCAGCGGAAATGGCAGCGCGCGGATGAAGTTGCGCATGAAGAGCGTGCAGAACCCGGTCTGGAACGCGATGTGGAAGAGCACGAGGCCCGTCTTGGTGTTGTAGAGGCCAAGGTCCAGCGTCAGGTCGCGCACCGGCACCATGAGGATCTGGAACGGCACGAAATTGCCCGCGACGAACATGAAGAAGACCCAGATGTTCGACCGGAACTTGTAGACCCCCAGCGCAAACCCCGCCATCGCCGACAAGGCCACCGCGCCAATGACCGTCGGGATGGTGATCAACACCGAGTTCAGCATGTAGCGCGGCATGTCGGAGTTGAAGAAGACCTGCCCGTAGTTGTTGAAGAGCTCGAACGACCCGGGCATCCCCCAGTAATTGCCCTGGGTGAAATCGGATGCAGGCTTGATCGAAAACACCGCCACCGCGATCAGCGGCAGAAGCCACAGGATGAGCGCGATGGGCAGCATCGTCTTGTAGGCGGTCTGCGCGGGCGCGCTGGCCTGTTGGATCGGACGCGGGAACATCTCAGCGGACCTCTCTTGGCGGAAGGGCGTCGCGGACGGCTTTCTTCAGACTCTTGCGCACCAGATCGTAGAACACACCAAGACGGTGGGTCGCCTCGTCCAAATCGGTTGCGTCAAACTGCAGACGTACCCAGCTTGCGTGGAAATAGGGAGCCTTCACCGCGCTTGTTGTGTCGATCAGCAGGGCCGCCGTGTCTATGCTGTCGGTCTTGACCGAGATGCCGTTCATCTCGCCATCGCCGCCGAAGCAGGCGAACATCTTGCCGCCAACCTTCCAACTGACCAACTCGGGCGGATGGGCCAGCGTTGCACCGGGAAACGTGCTGCAGAGCGCGTCGATCTGATCACGGGTGACAGGCATCTTACCGGCCCCCCTGCTCTTCGCGGTACATCGACCAGAGGAAATAGGCGATGAAGACCAGCATGATGAGGAACAGCACCACGGCGATGGCTGCGCCATAGCCCATGCGGAAGCCGTATTCCGACAGCGCCTTTTCGAACATGTAGAAGGACAGCACACGGGTCTGGCCGAACGGGCCGCCATTGGTCATGATCGAGATGAGGTCAAAGGACCGCAAAGCGCCGATGATCGTCACGACGAAGGCGATAAAGGTGGCGGGCTTCAGCTGCGGGATGATCACGTACCAAAGCATCTTCCAGCCCTTGGCCCCATCCAGACGAGCCGCCTCGACCTGTTCAGGGTCTACCGCGTTGAGGCCGGTGAGGTAGAGGATCATGCAATAGGCCGTCTGTGGCCAGAGGCCCGCGAGGATGATGCCGTAGGTCGCCCAGGTCGGATCGCCCAGCACGTTCACCGGTCCAAGGCCGACCAGCGCCAGCATGTTCGACAACAGCCCTTCATTCGGCAGATAGAACCACGCGAAGACAAGACCGACAACGACCTGGCTGAGGACAAAGGGAAAGAAAAACAGAGACTTGTAGATACGGATGCCGGTGACCGTCTGGTTCAGGAACAGCGCGATGAAAAGGCCCGCCGGGATCGCCAGCAGATACATGACCAGCCATTTGACGTTGTTCCAGAGCGACACCTCGAAGGCACGGTCGTTCATCAACTCCTGATAGTTGGCGAGGCCGATATATTCTGCCTGCCCCAGCCCGTCCCAGTCATAGAGCGAGATCGAAAAGCTCTGAAAGATCGGGATGATGACATAGACCGCGAAGAACAGGATGGCGGGCGCAAGGAAGAGCCACGGCGTGACCGCGATCTCGTTGCGCTTGTACCAGCCGCGTTTCGGCGGGTCCGTGTCCGGCAGGGTTGCGATGGTCATGGTCGGGTCTCCTCCACACGGGCCATGCGGAAGCCGGGGCGCGGCTTGCGGATGGGCCGTGACGGGCCGGGAATTCCCGGCCCCCACGCGATTGGTTTACTTGTAGACGCGCTGGCGCACCTGCTCGAGGCGGGCCAGAATGTCGTCAAGGTTGTCCGGGAAAACCATGAATTCCTGGAAGCCCTGCATCGCTTCGGCTGCCATCTCGGCCGGGAAGTCGCGGTCAAAGAACTGCGCCACGCCGCCCGGGCTGTTCGAGGACAGCATCGCAAAGCCCTGCTCGAGGAACTTGTCGTCGTCGATCGATGCGGATGCGTTCACCGGAAGCTGGCCAAGGTTCTGACCGTTGTTGATGACGGTCTGTTCCTCTGCCGACACCACGAAGCGCAGGAATTCCCGTGCGGCTTCCTTGTTGTTGGCATTGGCCGGGATGTGGAACGTGTCGGTCGGCGCGTCTTCGGCCATGGCCACACCTTCGGTGATCGCCGGGAACTGGTAGAAGTCGATCTGATCGTCGGTCAGACCTGCTTCGCGCAGCGGCGCCACCGCGAAGTTGCCCATGAGGTAGGCGGCGGCATCCCCGTTGACCATGAAGGGCAGCGCTTCCTGCCAGGAGTAGTTCTGGTGGTTGTCGACGTAAGCCCCCATGTCGATCAGCTCGCGCCAGTTGGCGAAGGTCTGACGCACGCGGTCGTCGGTCCACGCCACTTCGCCAGCGGCCATTTCCATATGGAAATCATAGCCATGCGTGCGCAAGTTCAGGTAATCGAACCAGCCGCCAGCGGTCCAGAGGAACTTGGTGCCGATGGTGTAGCACTTCACACCATTGTCGAGCAGCGTCTGGCAGTTGGATTTCATCTCGTCGAAATTTGTGGGTTCGCTCAGACCAAACTGATCATAAAGGTCTTTGCGGTAGTAGATGCCCCACTGGTAGTAGGTATAGGGCACGCCCCACTGCTTGCCGTCGATGGTCATCGCGCCTTTGGTGGACGCGAGGTTTTCGGCAATCGCGGGTTCCGCCCAGAGGTCGGAGACATCCTCGAAAAGACCGGCTTCAACATAGGGGCGCATGCGGTTGGCCGCGTACCATGTCGCCACGTCCGGTGCGTCTGCGGTCAGGAAGTTGCGGATCTGGGTCTTGTACGCCTCGCGGTCGATCACCGTGGTTTCGATGTTGAGTCCCGGATGCTGTTCCTGGAAACGCGCAATCATCGCTTCCATCGTCGCGCGCGGTGCCGGGTTCGATGTGTCGAGGAAAATCTTCAGATCGCCGCTCAGAGAATGGCTTCCTGCAAATGCCGTTGAGGCTGCAAGTGCAGCCGTCAGCGCCAGTGCCGACGCTTTCAATGTGGAACGCATGGTGTCCTCCCTTATGCTCCCAATTCTGGTGCAAGATTGGTTTCATTATTTGAAACCTTGTTTTGCATATTGAAATCATAACAGCGACTCGCCTATGCTTGTCAACAGCCGTCAGGGCGCGACCTGCGGTGAAGGGAGGATCTCGCGACATGGCATCGGCCGAACGCAATGACGGCACCGTGGGCAAAGCCCTATCCGTGCTGGACCAGATCGCGTCTTTTGGACGCCCGGTTCGCTTTGGCGAATTGCTGACCGAGTCCGACATGCCGAAGGCGACGCTTTACCGGTTTGTGCAGACCCTCACCAACCAGGGCATGCTGCAATACGATCCCGACCGTCAGACCTATGCGCCGGGCTTGCGGCTTGTGCGGCTGGCCCATGCGGCCTGGGCGCAATCCTCGCTGGCCCCGGTCGCGCGCGCCCATATCGACGCGCTCAGCGCCGAGACCGGAGAGACCATTCACCTCGCGCAGCTGGATCATGCGCAGGTGCTTTATGTCGACAAACGCAACGCGCGCGATCCGGTCGAGATGTTCAGCCAGGCGGGCAAGGTCGGTCCCGCCTATTGCACCGGTGTCGGCAAGGCCATGCTGGCCTTCCTGCCAGAGCCGGAATTGCAGATCGCCCTCGCCCAGCAAAGCTGGCACCAGTTCACATCGGCAACCCATGGATCGCCCGCAAGCCTGCAGGCCGAACTGGCCGAGATCCGCGCTGAAGGCCTGAGTTTCGACCGCGAGGAACACGAGATCGGAATCGTCTGCATTGCCGTGCCGATCCTCAATTCCCAGTCCCGCCCGCTTGGGGCCCTGTCCGTGACCGGAACCACCCGGCGCACCGATCTCGACACCCTGCGCGGGCTTGGCCCCCGGTTGAAACAGGCTGCCGCAGCGATTGCCCGCGACGCGGAAAGCTGGCTCTTCCCACGGTCTGCGCCGCAGCCCACACCTCACAAGAACGGAGAGATGTCCCATGTCCGGAGTGACGCTTGACTCTGTCATCAAACGCTATGGCAACACGCAGGTCATCCACGGGATCGATCTGACCGTTGACGATGGCGAATTCTGCGTCTTCGTCGGGCCATCCGGCTGTGGCAAGTCCACGCTTCTGCGGATGGTCGCCGGGCTTGAGGAAACCACCGAAGGCACGATCCGCATCGGATCGCGCGATGTGACGCGGCTCGATCCCTCGGATCGGGGTGTGTCGATGGTGTTTCAAACCTACGCGCTTTATCCGCACATGACGGTCGAGGAAAACATGGGGTTCGGCCTCAAGATGACGGGCCACCCCGCCTCCGAGATCAAGACCAAGGTGGCCGAGGCAAGCCGCATCCTCAAGCTGGACGACTACCTCAAGCGCAAACCCAAGGCCCTGTCCGGCGGCCAGCGCCAGCGCGTCGCCATCGGCCGCGCCATCGTGCGCGGGCCGGAAGTGTTCCTCTTCGACGAACCGCTGTCGAACCTCGACGCGGAACTACGGGTCGAAATGCGGGTCGAGATCGCCCGTCTGCACAAGGAAATCGGGGCTACGATGATCTACGTGACCCATGATCAGGTCGAGGCGATGACGCTCGCCGACAAGATCGTCGTGCTGCGCGCCGGTCGCATTGAACAGGTGGGCGCCCCGATGGACCTTTACCGAGATCCCGACAACCGGTTCGTCGCCGGGTTCATCGGATCTCCATCCATGAATTTCATTCGCGGCACGGTGAAAGGCGGTGACGTCGTGTCAAACGGCCTGGCCCAGTCGGTGCCCAAGACCGGGTCCGCACAGGACGGGCAAGAGGTGCTGATCGGTCTGCGCCCCGAGCACCTGTCGCTCCGGCCGGGATCAAGCCACCGGGTCGACCTGACGGAGAGCCTCGGCGGCGTGTCCTATGTCCACCTGATCGGGCCGGATGGCGGCAAGATCATCGTCGAGGAACGCGGCGATCACCGGTCTTCGGTGGGGGATCAGGTCGATCTCGTAGTCGATCCGGATCACATGTACCTGTTCGATGCCTCGTCGGATATGCGGCTGCGCTAGTTGAGCGGCACGGACAGCCTGATCTGAACCGTCTCAACGCCTGGATTTTCATCGTAAATCCCAGCGTTTGAGCGGTGATCGTAGCTCAGCGCCCATCGCCATCCGCGCGCGGTTTCATAGCCCAACTCAAGGCCCGAGCGGAACGCAACGGTGCCGCCAAGATCAAAGCCGCCATTGTCGAAATAGAGGCCCGGCATCGCGTGCAATTCGGCATAGGCCCCTGTTTGACCGAAAGGGATCGTATAGGTCGCGCCAAACCCCACCCAGGCTTCGCCTTTTTCGCCCACTGACAGACCTGCCGCGGTGCCGAACGGGCCGCGTTTCTGTCCCAGATCATAGCGCAGATACACCTCCGGCGCGGCATCCGCCCTGCGTTCGAGCACCTGACCTCCGGAAATCGCAAAACGGGGAGTCGTCTGACTGGACCCGAGGCAGCCATCCACCGTCCCGCAATGGTTCATGCTCATGTCGGTCATACCGAGTATGAACAGCAACGCTGCGAATGTGCCGTCTGCCATGGGGGAATTCCTCTGAACCGCTGCCCGTCAATCATCCCACGGATGGGCCAATTTGCGCCGATTGTCCAGCCATGCGCCAACGGACGCGGCAGCATCGGCGGGATACAACCACTCGGAGAGAGCAGCAGGCCACGCCTTGAATTGGTCGAGGAGTTCGATGGGGGTATTGCCGGCGTCACCGACATGCATCGTCTTAGAGAGATACGTTTATCTATTTTCCCTTGAGCTTACTAGGTTTGGCGGTGACCTACTCTCCCACGTCTTGAGACGCAGTACCATTGGCGCGGTGGCACTTAACGGCCGGGTTCGGA
>NZ_JALEGT010000121.1 GCF_022763305.1 Marivita sp.
CGCTTCCCTCCACTCATGTGGTGACCCTGCCCAATCCGATACTGCCATGATCCCTCCCCCAAGTCACTCAGCGAGATTGAATCAGAGAAATGTAACATCCGCAACTGTAGTACTAAGCTCCCGGGTCTCTGGAGGCAGAATCCGACCATATGCATGAACCACATCATGCAGGGACTGGCTTTCAACCCGATGCAAACCCCAAGCCTGTATGGTTTCCGCGCTTCCTTGACCGACACACAATCCGCAGGACAATGCGATCGCCAGGGCGCATGTGCGCAGACCTGTCATGCCGCGCTCGCTATTCGGTTCAGGGCGCAATGGCTCCACAACTGATCCAAGGCATCAATAAGCTGCGTAACGTCAGACGAGGAGTGAATGGGCGAAGGTGTCAGCCGCAGCCGTTCCGTCCCTTTGGGCACCGTCGGATAGTTGATCGGCTGCACATAAATCCCATACTCATCGAGCAGGATGTCCGAAACGCGCTTGCAATGAACCGGATCGCCCACAATCACAGGAACGATGTGTGACCCGTGATCAACAAGCGGCAAACCGCGGGACAGCAGCTGGGCCTTGACCTCCGCCGCACGTGCGGCAAGGCCGTGACGCAATTCTTGACCTTCACGCGATTTCAGCACCCGCAGGCTTTCTACTGCGCCAGCAGCAACAGCCGGCGGCAAGGATGTTGTGAATATAAATCCCGGAGCATGGGATCGAATGGCATCCGCGATCCGGGATGATGTTGCGATATAGCCGCCGAACACACCCACGGCCTTGGCAAGCGTGCCGTTGATGATATCAATTCGATCCATCAGGTTGTCGCGTTCAGCGACACCGGCACCGCGTGCGCCGTACATGCCCACTGCGTGTACTTCATCGATATAGGTCAGTGCGCCGAACTCTTCTGCGATGTCGCAGACAGCTTCAATAGGAGCAAAATCACCATCCATTGAATACACAGATTCAAACGCGATCAATTTTGGTGCAGCAGGATCGTCGGCCACAATCAACTGGCGAAGATGGCTCAGATCGTTGTGGCGAAAAATGCGTTTCTCACCACCGCCACGACGGATCCCTTCAATCATTGACGCATGGTTCAGACTGTCCGAATAGATAATGAGGCCCGGCAACAATTGGCGCAACGTCGACAAGGTTGCATCGTTGGCAACATAGGCGGATGTAAAAAGCAGCGCCGATTCTTTCTGATGAAGGTCAGAAATTTCGCGCTCCAGAGCTTTATGATGCCGCGTGGTCCCAGAGATGTTCCGTGTCCCGCCAGAACCCGCGCCAGAGCTGATCAAAACGTCCTGCATGGCGTCCAGCACGCGCGGATGCTGCCCCATGCCCAGATAATCATTCCCGCACCAGACCGTCACATCATGTGTTGTCCCGTCCGCCAATGATCGTTGAGCATGTGGGAAATGCCCGCATTCACGATCCACGTTTATGAAAACGCGGTACCTTCCTTCATCGAAGAGGCGTTGCAGAGCCGCGTCCAAAGCGTGATCGACTTCAAGACGCAACGCAGCGCCATGCGTTGGAGAATTATCAGTCATGGAGGCCCCTTACCGCGCAAAAATCATCTGTGACGGTAGGGGATTCGCTATCGAGAGCGCATCATCGGAAGGTCAGGCGGTTCGACCAACGAAAGTATGAAAAATCGACCACCGCACGCGGCACGTCCAACTTGTCTTTGCCTGCCTGACAGGTCTGAGAGCAGTACCTGACAGGTGGTCACTGCAGCTGCATGACCTTTCCAGCCAATCGCTACACGATCATCATGACAACTCTGTTCGAGCGAATAAACGAAGCTTTGATGTTCCGCGCGACTATCATCAGACTCACTTGCAAGCGCGGTACTATGGTGATCGCAGGCAAAGACCGCAACTCGATCGTTGGCGCAGACCATAGCGCGCGAGAACTATCGCGATAATGCTGAAACCGCGCAAGAAACACTGCGTTGAACGGCAATGCAGGCCTTCGACATCGCTCAGACAGGAGCATCCAAGTCAAGAAGCTAGTTTTGTTGAAGAACTGGTGCCGCTGAAGGGACTCGAACCCCCGACCCCATCATTACGAATGACGTGCTCTACCAGCTGAGCTACAGCGGCCATTCCAGCTGTGTGATCAGTTCACTGCAGGAATGGCCGGGCTGTTAGCACCGGTTGAACGCCAAGAAAAGGGTTATTTGACCTTTTCAGGTTCGGGTGTTGGCTGGGACGTATCGGCTCCTGAAACAGGGGACGTTTCTTCCGTGCCAGCTGTCGCGTCTTCAGTTGGCGCGGGCTCGGGATCAAGAACCTCGCCCTCGTCAACGGGGGGTGATTTGTCCTCGATGGACCCCACGATCAGGGGCAGCATCTCGGCACCGGCGGGCAGAACGGTTTCGCTTTGCGGCGGGGTGGTCCAGCTCAGGGTGTCGAAGCTTTCGCAGGTGTTACAGACCGGCGTCCATTCGCTGTGGATGGTCTTGCAGTTGTCGCAGACCCATTGCGGGCCGCGCGGCGCGGTCAGCGCACGGGCCAGCCATCCGCGCACAACCGCATCCGAGGCTCCCTCGCCCCGTTCGATAGCGGCAGCGATGGCAAGGACACGTGTATCCGGCTCGGTTTCCGCAAGATCGCCCAGCGCACGTCGCGCTTCCGGAAAGTCCTCGGCGGCGAGGTTCAATTCCGCCAGCAGCAGCTTGGTCTCGCGGTGCTCTGGCCGGATCGCGGTGAGTTGCTTGAAGCGTTGGAGGCGGGCCTGCGGGGTTTCGTTCGGCTCGATCTCGGCAAAGGCGGCTGCAAGATCGGGATGTGGCTGCGCCTGCCAGGCCTTTTTGAGAATGCGCACGGCATATTTCGCACGCCCCTGCGCGATATGGCTGCGGGCGGCCATGGCTGCCGCGGGAATAAGGTCAGGCGAGGATTTGTTCGCAGCAATGGCGGCTTCCTGCGCTTCGATGGTCTTGCCTTCGTCCAGCACGCCCTTCGCTTCGGACAGGGCCAGAACCGCGTCGCGCCGTTTGTGAACGTCGCGCGGCAAAGCGCCGTGCTTGAGCTTGGCGTTCAGAGTCTGGCGGGCACCGGCCCAGTCCGCATTGCGCGCCTGAAGACGCAGAAGCGTATCCTGTACCTCTTCGTGCTTGGGCTTGAGGGCAAAGGCCCGCTCTGCCAGCTTGAGCGCGGTATCCGTGTCTCCGGCGTCGAGCTTTTGACGCATCAACCCGCGCACACCCACAAACCGGGTGCGTTCGTTTTGCACCAGACGTTTGTAGACCTCTTCGGCCTTTTTGCGGTCGCCGGTCATCTCGGCCGCCTGAGCGGTGATCAGATCAGTCAGTTCCGGTTTATGCAGGTATTTTTCGGCCTTGTTGGCCTTGGCCATTGCAAGCCGACCTTCACCCGAAGCAAGGGCCATCAATCCTTCGCTCAGCGCCTGGAACCCTTTGCGTTCGCGATTGCGGTCGAAATACCGCGAAATGGCGGTTTCATCGCCATTGATGAATTTCAGCGTCGCGATCAGCAGCGCAAAGAGCTTGAGGAACAGCCACACCGCAAGGATTGCGACCAACGCAGCAATCACCGACTGAAGCGGGCCAAGCGTGAATTCGGTACCACCGGCAGTGATCTGAATGCCGCCGTTGCTTTCCATGAGATAACCGGCACCGAGCGTCAAAGCGGCGACGATGACGACAAAAAGAACGATCTTGAAAAGAGACCAAAGCATCGGACGCCCCCCTTATTCCTGAAGCAGCTGCTGGACGAGTGCGTCCGCTGCCGTTTTTGCGTCTAGTCGCGTTTGTGCCCGTGCCTGCCAATCGGACAGGACCGATCCGGCCACCTCGGGCAATGCGGACAACTCGGACAAGGCCGCGCTCAGATCCCCTGACCGAACTGCGGCTTCGGCGCGCGACAGCACGGAATCGGCGTCATCGCCTTCTTTCGGAGCGACTGACCGCGCCCCAAGCTGATTGGCGAAGAATGTGGTGACGCGGCTCATTCCTTCGGCGCCTTCCGTATCGGCGGTGCGGGCAGCGGCAAGGGCCGCGCGGGCCGCGTCGGGGAAGGTTTCAACAAGACCTGCCTGTGTCGGCACACCGTTGTCCGCATTGGCGGCAAGGATGTCGGGCACCTCGACACCGTTCGAGGCAAGAACGGTCACGGCTCCGCTATAGGCAGCACCAGTATCAAGCGCGGTAGAGACTTCCGCCATCGCAGCGCGGGATGCCGCCAGTTGGGCCTTGGCTTCGGCGTTTTCCTCGGCGGCAACGGCTTCTTGTGCCATTTGAGCGACTTCGGCACGCTGTGTTTCGATCTCTGCCCGCAAATCGGCGAGCGCCCGTTCATAGGCGTCGATGGCCTCCTGAGACACGGCCGATTCCAACGGCTGTCGCTCCAGAGTGTCGATACGGGCGACGATTTCGTCGAGGCGCGCCGATATGGCACGGGTGCTGTCTTGTACCGACGCAATCTGTGCCTCGATCGGGCCAAGATCGACACTGGGCGCTTCGGCGCCTTCAAGCGTGGCGATCCGCGTGCCCAGATCGGACAGTGTGCCGTCCTGCGATGTCAGCGCATCACGAATCTCGTCCTCGAATTCCGTGTCCGTGGCAGCATCGAACGGCCAGACCGCCTGCGAGGTATAGGCGGCGGCCCCATAGCCAAGAATGGCCGCAGCGGCACCACCCAGCAGCATGGGCACAAAGCCCCCTTTCCGCTCGACCGTCGTTTCCTTGATCACCTGAGGTGCGACCGGCAGTGTTTCGGGCTCTGAGGAGAGTTCGGTATACGTGGTCTCGGTGGGATGATCGTCCGCATGTTCGGCCTCGGCGATCAGTTTTTCAGCCTCTTCGTCGCTCAGATGCTCGTCCGGACGATCCGTGGTGCCGGTATCGGCATCGGACTCCGCTGTCGGAGATTCGCCTGATGATGACTGATCTGACTCGGTTTGGCCGTTGTCTTCCTTGTTGGGCTCGGGCTGTTCGACCACATCCTCGGTAACCGCCTCGTCGTCCTTGGGTTTGGTCTCCTCGGAGGCAGCATCGTCAGTCTCAGCGCCATCGGCAGGGGCATAAACCTCAACCGCTTCAACAGCTTCCGCTGCCACATCCATATCCTTGGACTCTGGCTCGGGTGCCTTGGCCTGGTCTGTCGCGTGATCTGCGTCGGCCTGTTGTTCCGTATCGTCTTTTGAGGTTTTGTCCGTGCTTTTGCGTTTCGCCACCGGGTATTCCTTCGAATCTGTCAAGTCTGCGCGACAGCTATGTCAACTTTACCTTACAACCGTCATGGCCGCCGCTCAAGGAGAACGGCGTCCGTGATCATGTCCTTTACCAGCGCCACCATTCCATCACGGTCTGGCGTTTGTGCAATTTCCGTTCTCCCTGCCGCATCGTCGGGCAACGCATCAGCGACCGCCCTGCTGATCGCGGCGTATCGAATATGGTCCAACCCCATCGATTCGCGCGAAAGTTGCCGGGCCGTTCTGGGCGAGAATACCGGCGCAAGGACTGGTCTGTCTTGCGACAAAGCTTCCCGTGCGGCAGGCGACAAAGGTTCCAGCTTTTGGGTATATAGCACAGCATCCGAAGTTTCCACGCCGGCCGCGCTCAGCCGGTTTGCGATATCACCGATTGCGGCTTCGCCTCGAAGATGCAGCAGCGGGCCCCTGCGGCAAAGCCGTAGAACGCAAGCGATGACCTCGTCTGCATTTCCCTTGGCGACATGGGTCTCGAACCCGATGGCACGCGCCGCCTCGCCAGTCGCCGGTCCAACGGCAAAGGCCGGAACCCGAAGGGCCTGACCGCCCAGAAAGCGATAGGCCTCGACCGCATTGGCTGAGGTAAAGATCACACCCGCCACACCCGCAAGATCGGGCAAGGGGCCCGTGACATGGATTGACAGAAGCGGATTGATCAGCACATCGACCGCATCCCGCGCCTCTGGTGGCAACGCCGACCAGAACGCTTCCGACGACGCTTCGGGGCGCGTGAGAAGCAGAAGTGGGCGTGCGGCAGCCATGGCATCCCGTCTTGTTGTGAGCAACACCCAAGGGTGGTAACTGCTGAGCTTCATGGGTGCAACGGAATCTCGGATGGACCACGACCTCACCGTACTTGGCCTCGAAAGCAGCTGCGACGACACGGCCGCCGCCGTTCTGCGCGGTCGCACGATCCTGTCCTCAGTTGTCGCTGACCAGACGGCCTTGCATGCGGCCTTTGGCGGTGTCGTTCCCGAGATCGCCGCCCGTGCCCATGCTGAAAAGCTGGATCTCTGCGTTGAACAGGCGCTTCAGAAAGCCGAACTTTCCCTGTTCGAGATCGATGCCATCGCCGTAACCGCCGGTCCGGGGCTTATCGGGGGCGTGCTGTCGGGCGTGATGATGGCCAAGGGGCTGAGCGCGGCCACGGGTAAGCCCCTGATCGGAGTCAACCATCTGGCCGGGCACGCCCTCACGCCGCGCCTGACGGATGGGATGGACTATCCCTATCTCATTCTTCTCGTGTCAGGTGGGCATTGCCAATTCCTTCGGGTGGATGGACCGACATCGTTCTTGCGTCTGGGAAGCACCATCGACGATGCCCCGGGCGAAGCCTTTGACAAGACGGCGCGCCTGCTGGGTTTGCCTCAACCCGGTGGTCCTTCGGTCGAACGACATGCACACGCGGGCGACGAGGCACGGTTCGCCTTTCCCCGGCCTCTACTGGATCGGCCCGGATGCGACCTGTCCTTTTCGGGTCTCAAGACTGCGCTGCTGCGTCAGCGGGACAATTTGGTGGCCGATCAGGGGGGCTTGCATCCGCAGGACGTGAACGATCTCTGCGCCGGATTTCAGGCGGCCATCCGCGATGTTCTGGTCGAGAAATCGCGCCGCGCCCTTTTGGCCAGCGAAGGGATCACCGGCTTTGCCGTCGCAGGTGGGGTGGCCGCGAACACGCCGCTTCGGCTGGCGCTTGAAGCGCTTGCAGCAGATCATGGACACCGGTTTGTTGCCCCACCGCTTGCGCTTTGCACCGACAATGCCGCGATGATTGCCTTTGCCGGGTCCGAGAAATTCGCCGCCGAAGGTGCCGACGATCTGACCCTGACGGCACGACCCAGATGGCCGTTGGATCAGGCGGCGCCGGCGGCACTGGGCAGTGGCAAAAAAGGGGCGAAGGCGTGATCGGTATCCTTGGCGCCGGCGCATTCGGGACAGCTTTGGCCATCGCCTTGGCCAAGACCGGCCAATCCGTCCGAATGTGGTGTCGCAACCCGGATCAGGCACGCGAGATGGTCGAACACCGTCAGAACACGACGTATCTTCCCGGCGCTCCATTTCCCGATAGCCTTGCCATTGAACAGGACGTGCGGTCGATCCTCGGAGGCACAGCACTGCTGGTCGCTGTGCCAGTGCAATCGATGCGGTCTGCGGTGGCGCAAATCGGGGCGACGGATACGCCCCTTGTGGCCTGCTGCAAGGGCATCGAGCTTAGCTCGGGGCTGGGTCCGACCGGGGTTCTTGCCGACGTCCTGCCCGCCGCGACCTCGGCCATTCTGACAGGCCCCAGCTTTGCCGCCGATATCGCCATCGGTCGACCCACCGCACTCACCCTCGCCTGCACGGACGCGCAGATCGGGGAAATCCTGCAGACCGCGCTGACCACACCGACCCTTCGGCTGTATCGGACCACCGACACGCAGGGCGCCGAATTGGGAGGCGCGCTGAAGAACGTGATGGCCATCGCCTGTGGTGCGGTGATTGGTGCCGGACTGGGTGACAGCGCGCGTGCGGCAACGATGACGCGGGGCTTTGCAGAAATGCAAAGGATCGGCACAATCTTCGGAGCACGTCCCGACACTCTTGCAGGACTATCCGGATTGGGCGATCTCGCCCTGACCTGTACGTCGGACCTGTCGCGAAATTACCGGTTCGGTCTCGCGCTGGGTCAAGGCGCACCCTTCGATCCCGCGATCACCGTGGAAGGCGTGGCAACCGCGCGCGCGATGCAGCAGATTGCACAGCGGAGGGGGCTGGACCTTCCGATCACCGACACCGTGACCCGTCTTGTTGAGGGTTCAACCACGATCACGGATGCCATAGAACGGCTCATGACCCGTCCATTGAAGGAAGAATAGATGCTCGTCGCCCTGATCGCCCGTGATAAAGCCGGAGCTTTGGAAACCCGCAAGGCCAACCGCGAGGCGCACCTTGCCTATATCGAAGCAACCGGTGTGGTTGATCAAGCCGGCCCGCTTCTGGATGAAACCGATCAGATGATCGGGTCGCTGGTTATCCTGAACGTCGCAGACATGGCCGCCGCAAGTGACTGGGCCGACAATGACCCCTACGCCAAAGCCGGTCTTTTCGAAAGTGTTGACCTGATCCCGTGGAAGCGCGTGATCGGCGGATGAGATACTGGCTATTCAAATCGGAACCGGCGACCTGGTCCTGGGACGATCAGGTTGCAAAAGGTGACGCCGGAGAAGAATGGAACGGCGTGCGCAACTATCAGGCGCGCAATTTCATGCGCGAGATGGCCGTCGGTGACAGGGGCTTCTTTTATCATTCCCAGTCCGAAAAGGCGATTGTCGGCACGGTCGAGGTGATTGCCGAGTCACATCCCGACAGCAAGACCGATGATGCCCGTTGGGACTGTGTCGACATCAAGGCGCTGTCTCCGGTCAGAACACCGGTCACTCTGGAGCAGATCAAGGCGGATGATCGGCTGTCGGCGATGGTGCTGGTGAACAACTCCCGTCTGTCCGTACAGCCGGTTACCGAAACGGAATGGCGCCTGATCTGCGACATGGCCGGCTTGGAAGGCTGACACGCAATTTCCCTTCGTCCGACCCGGTTTTCGGGGTAGTCTTTCCTTGACTGCCTGGAGGGTGACATGGGGTTTCTTTCGGTACTGGCCGCCGCAGCGGCATCTTGGGTGTTCGGAGCGATCTGGTACATGACACTGTCCAAGCCGTGGCTTGCCGCTGCAGGTGTCGAATGTGACGAGACCGGCAAACCAACCAACACCAGCCCGCTTCCCTTCCTGCTGTCGGCGATCTGCATGGTCCTGGTGGCCGGTATGATGCGCCACATCTTTGCGACAAGCGGAATCGGGTCCGTTGGGAAGGGTGCCCTGACCGGTCTGGGCATCGGGCTGTTCTTCATCGCGCCGTGGACGATGATCAACAATGCCTATGCCGGACGACCATTTTCGCTGACTCTCATCGACGGTGGGTATGCGGTCTGCGGATGCACGATCATCGGGGCAATCCTGACCCTGATGTAAACACGGAGGGTCCGGCCGACGCCGAAACCCCCCGTCCCCGCGCTCCCAAGTCACCACGCGCGTCAACTGATATGGTTTCGGTCGTCCTGACCGCTGCTTGGAAGTTATGTCACAACGGACTGAACGCAAAACGCGAAATCCGTTGTATTTTACGAAATCCGAAAACAATAAAGGGTGCTCCCTTGGGACCACCCTTACTTTTTGAACTGTCTGCCGGGTTCAGCCGTACACCGATTCCTTGCCGAAATGCTTGGTCAGCATGTAGTACACGACAGCGCGATACTTGTTCCGCTCGGATTTGCCGTACGTCTCGATCACGGAATGGATCGCATCCATCAGTTCCGGTCCGTCCTTGAGACCAAGCTTCTTGATAAGAAAATTGGTCTTGACCGTTTCCAGTTCGGACTCCTGCGAACCGGCAACTGTAGACGCATCATCATTGTAGATCGCCGGTCCACATCCGATGGTCACTTTCGTCAGCAGATCCATGTCCGGCGTCATGCCACATTTGTTCTTCAGGTCGTCCGCATACTTTGCGATCAAATCGTCTCTCTTACCCATCACTGTCTCCCTGTGAAGTCTTGGTTCCCCGGAGGACCGGCCCCCAACACCCGGGAAAGTGGCAAAAACGGTTTAAGGGGGCAACGGAAAATCACGTTTTGCGTTTATCCGGCCTGTTTTCCCCCTAGAGTGGACGTGGAAGCCACGCAAAGCTGGCTTCGACACGCAACCATAGGAGGGGCATATGGGACTTTGGAATTTCGTGAAATCGGCCGGTCGGAAACTGGTAGGCGGAGATGATCTGCCCACGGCCGCCGTTCTTGAAAAGGAAGTGGCAGATCTGGGTCTGGACACCAAAGGTGCCGAGATCAAGGTCGAGGGTGACAAGGTGGTTGTCTCAGGCGGCACCATGTCCAAGGAAGAGCGGGAAAAAGTGATCCTCGCGGTCGGCAATGTCGAGGGCGTTGCGGCGGTCGAGGCTGATACGGACGACGAACCCGTGTTCCACACGGTCGAAAAAGGCGATACGCTTTGGGCGATTGCCGAAAAGACCCTTGGCAACGGATCGAAGTACAACGCGATCTTCGAAGCCAACCGCCCGATGCTCAGCCACCCGGACAAGATTTACCCGGGTCAGGTTCTGCGGATCCCTGCAGAGGCATAAGGCCGCCCGTAAGGCGGTCGCCTGCGCATTCGGGGATTGCGAATTTCGTCATCACGGGTGCCAGACGCACATCCAATCAAGACGACACGCTGGCCTGGCGAATTTATTCGCCGGCCGCATATGTCGGCATGGTTTTCGTAAGAATAACTGTCTGCTCTGCTGATTTGCCGATCTCGCGTAAGTGCCAGACCTCCTTGCCTTTTTTCTTGCTCGGTGGCTCGGAGATGATCTTGTAGGTCGATATCCTTGGGCCGACGTTCGAACCGTGCTGGCACACGACGACTTCGTCGTTCAAGACATGGTCGATCACTCCGATATGGGCGTGGTGGTCAGGCCCTTTCTGACCGTTGGGAATGACTTCCCACAGATCTTTCTTATCGCCTTCCGACGCCTTGGGGCGCGCCCACAGAATAACGCTGTCGTAATCAATATCATACCAATCGTGCGCAACGCCCGCGATCTGCTTGTACTTGTTATGATAGTGGATCGGGTTCTCAAGGAAGCTTCCGATGGCCGTGTAATACGCATTCGTAAACCCGTTGCAGTCCAATCCGAATTCCTGGTCCTGATCGATCCAATTCTGAAGTCGATCGACCGAAACCAGCCCGGCTTTCAACGCAAGTTCAAAGAGAAGCGACAATTCTTCGAGTGTGGCATGCCCGCAGAAGGCCATTCTCACCCGTTGCTTGGAAACATCCAGCCAGTTGATGGCGTGCTTGTCCTTCTGAACCTCGGGGTTCTTCTGCAATTGACCTCTGAGCAAGCCTGCGCGCTTGTAGGCACCACCTCCGGTCCCTGACTTGTATCGCGTGATCGCGACCTTCTTCTTGCCTCCTCCCGGCAATCGGACCGGAAGGGCGTGACAGATTTCAACGAATTCCGAACACCACAGCTCTGGTTTGAACCGCGGGAAGTTGGCGTTTCGGATTTCCTTGATCGCAGGATGGTCGCGGTAATTGCCCATCTCGACCTCAAAGGAAAAAGCGGTTGTGAATGCGGAGATGAGAACACGTTGTCGTGATTCCTCAAAAGGCTTTCGTTCCTCGCACCTGACCGCGAGAAAGCGCATGACGCCTGTCGAAAGCGACAGGACACCCTACAGACCTGACAAGCAAAAAGAAAAAGGCCCGGGAGAGAACCCCGGGCCTTTCCGATGCATGCGCCAATTATTGCCGATTGGCTCAGTAGCGATAGTGCTCCGGCTTGAACGGACCCTCGGGCGACACGCCGATATACGCTGCCTGCTCCGGAGAAAGCTGGGTCAGTTTCACACCGATCCGGCCCAGATGCAGGCGGGCGACTTTCTCGTCCAGATGCTTGGGAAGGATGTAGACCTTGTTCTCGTACTGGCCGCCGTTCTTCCACAGCTCGATCTGCGCGAGCACCTGGTTGGTAAAGGACGCGGACATCACGAAGGAGGGGTGGCCCGTAGCGTTGCCGAGGTTCAGCAGACGGCCTTCGGAGAGCAGGATGATGCGGTTGCCCGAGGGCATCTCGATCATGTCCACCTGTTCCTTGATGTTCGTCCACTTGTGATTGCGCAAGCTTGCGACCTGAATCTCGTTGTCGAAATGGCCGATGTTGCCGACGATGGCCATGTCCTTCATTTCGCGCATGTGCTCGATGCGGATCACGTCCTTGTTGCCGGTGGTGGTGATGAAGATGTCGGCGGTCGACACCACGTCTTCCAGCAGAACAACCTCAAACCCGTCCATCGCGGCCTGAAGCGCGCAGATCGGGTCAGCCTCGGTCACTTTCACCCGGGCCCCCGCACCGGCGAGCGACGCGGCAGAGCCTTTGCCCACGTCACCATAGCCACAGACCACGGCCACCTTGCCTGCCATCATGGTGTCGGTGGCGCGGCGGATACCGTCGACCAGCGATTCCTTGCAGCCGTACTTGTTGTCGAACTTGGACTTGGTGACAGAGTCGTTCACGTTGATCGCCGGGAAGGGCAGTCTGCCGTCGCGCATGAGTTGATAGAGCCGGTTCACACCGGTGGTGGTTTCCTCGGACACCCCCTTGATCGCCTCACGGGTCTTGGTGAACCAACCCGGGCTCTGCGCCATGCGCTTGGCGATCTGTTTCTTGATCACCTCTTCCTCTTCAGACTGCGGCACCGGGATGATCTCTTCCCCGGCTTCCGCCCGCGCGCCAAGCAACACGTAAAGCGTCGCATCGCCGCCATCGTCGAGGATCATGTTCGCGCCTTCGGGGAACATGAACGACTTGTCGAGGTAATCCCAATGCTCTTCCAGCGTCTGGCCCTTGATCGCAAAGACCGGCACACCGGCCTCGGCAATCGCTGCCGCTGCGTGGTCCTGGGTCGAGAAGATGTTGCAGGACGCCCAGCGCACATCTGCGCCCAGAGCAACCAGTGTCTCGATCAGAACGGCCGTTTGGATTGTCATGTGCAGCGAGCCGACGATCCGTGCACCCGTCAGCGGCTTTTCTGCGCCGTATTCCTCGCGCAGGGCCATCAGACCCGGCATCTCGGTTTCCGCGATATCCAATTCCTTGCGGCCAAACCCGGCCAACGCAATGTCCTTGACGATATAATCCTTGGCCATACCCGGCTCTCCACATGTCATGCTTTATTGGAAGCGGCAGTTAGCACGGGGTCGCCGTTCCGGCAATGCACAGCTGTTTACAACCTGCGGGCGGCATCTTACCCAAGTCAAAAACGAGGCATATCATGGCGAAAACTCCCCGCGCATGGCAACGGATGCTGTCAGGCCGAAGGCTTGACCTGCTCGATCCGACACCCGTCGATATCGAGATCGAGGACATTGCGCACGGACTGGCATTTGTGGCGCGTTGGAACGGGCAGACCTTTGGCGACTATGCCTATTCGGTGGCCGAGCATTCCTTGTTGGTTGAAACGCTGTTCGGGCGTCTTTGCCCCAAGGCGACTGCGGCCGAACGGTTAACCGCGCTTCTGCACGATGCACCGGAATACGTGATCGGGGACATGATCTCTCCGGTAAAGGCTGCGGTGGGACCGGGCTATGGCGCACTGGACGACCGTTTGACCGCTGCCATTCACATCCGCTTCGGTCTGCCTGCGGTCACACCGGCCAAACTCAAAAAGCAGATCAAGAAGGCGGATCGGATCAGCGCCTGGATGGAAGCCACTCAGATCGCCGGCTTTACACGGGCTGAGGCAGACAAGTTCTTCGGCGCGCCTGATCTTGATCTGATTGCCGATCTGTCCATCGTGCTCCGACCGCCTGTCGAGGTGCGCAAAGAGTTCACGGCCCGCCATACCGCGCTGATCGGAGAGATGGTGTGATCACAATTCGACGCGCCGGTGTTCTGGATGCACGGCAAATGGCCGAGCTTTTGAATGCGATCATCCGGAAAGGTGGCACCACTGCGCACACGACATCTGTTTCGCGGGACACCATTCTGGAATGGATGGATCGCGATCCACAAAGATCGGCATGGCATGTGGCCGAGGATGACACAGGAAACATCCTTGGGTTCCAATTCCTCGAACCGCATCCAGATCTGCCGGTCGAAGCCTGTGACATCGCCAGTTTCGTGCGGTTGGGACAAACGGGTCTCGGGGTGGGATCAAAGCTGTTCGACGCATCCCGAAAAGCCGCGAAAGCTCTTGGATATGCCTGGATCAACGCAACTATCCGCGCTGACAACTCCGGGGGTCTGGCTTATTACCAAAGCCGAGGCTTTGAAGACTACGCACACCACACGAAACAGCGCCTCGCCGATGGCGCAGTGGTTGACAAGATCAGCAAGCGATACGATCTGACCTGATCGAAGTTCAGCGCGGTGATCGTTTTGCGAGGATCCGCTGCAGCGTCCGGCGGTGCATGTTCAACCGGCGTGCTGTCTCGGACACGTTGCGATCACAAAGCTCGTAAACACGCTGGATGTGTTCCCATCGCACGCGATCCGCGCTCATCGGGTTCTCGGGCGGCGGCGGAAGATCGTCGCCCTTGGCCAGCAGAGCATTCGTGATGTCGGTCGCATCAGCCGGTTTGGAAAGGTAGTCTGTCGCGCCGATCTTGACGGCCGCAACGGCGGTGGCAATCGCACCGTATCCCGTCAGAACCACCACCCGACTGTCCGGACGTTTTTCACGGATGACCTCGACCACGTCGAGACCGTTCCCATCTTCCAGACGAAGGTCGACAACGGCATAGGCAGGCGGCCGGGCGGTGGCAATTGCGGACCCGGCTGTCACCGATTGTGCAGTCTCGACCTCGAAACCACGCTTTTCCATCGCCTTGGCCAGCCTGCGCAGAAACGGCTCGTCGTCGTCAACAAGAAGGAGGCTCTTGTCGTCGCCCAGATCGTCGATGGTCCGCTCGCTCACCGTGGTTCCCTCCCGTCGCGTTTGCGTTATCCGCCAGTATTACCGGCGAAATTTTCAACATCAACGCACAAATGACCCGTTAACTGGCGGCGTCAAGAAAGCAGGACGTGCGCTCGGCAACCTGTTCGGGGCTCAATTCACGACGGAAAAACTCGACGAAACCGTCCTCGGGCATGACGAGATATGTAAAGGTGGAGTGATCGACGAGGTAGTAATCGTCATCACCCGGTTGCGCGCGGAAATAGGTCCGATACGCTTGGCTCGCTGCCTTCACCTGCTCTTCCGATCCCGTCAGACCGATCATGTCTTCGTGCAGATTGGCAGCGAATGCACCCACCGCTTCAGGCGTATCGCGTTTCGGGTCGATGGAAATGAACACCGGGGTCACCTCGTGCCCCTGGCTCTTGAGCAGGTCGACCGCCTCGGCATTGCGGACCGTGTCGAGTGGGCACACATCCGGGCAGAACGTGTAGCCGAAATAGATCAGTGATGGCTTTGTGATCACATCTTGATCCGTGACGGTCTCACCCGCGGAATTTACCAATGTGAATGGACCACCAATGGTGTCGGCCCCGCCTGCAACCTGCGTATTCCGGCAAGAGGCATACTTGTCGCCATCGCCGTCCGGCTGGCTTGCGTACCAAATTCCCCCCATCAGGGCGACAATCGCCACACCAGCCGAAATCGCTGCCAAACGTACCATGTTATCTCCTTCGCCGTCGCGCGAACAAAGCACTTCTCATCAGAATTGCCTTGCTTATGCTCTGCCACTGTCGAGGTAAGGATTTTGACATCCGGCACAAGTGGCGAAAGGGCGCAGATGACACAATCCGAATTCGGGATTTTCCAGGAACGCCAGCGCGGCAGTTTCATCCGACTGCGGACGATGATCTGGCTGCGCTGGTGCGCCATCGTGGGTCAACTTGCGGCCATCACGCTTGCGCAGAAATTCTACAACCTGCAGCTTGAACTGGGTTTGTGCTATCTCGCCGTCGGCGTGTCCATCGTCGGAAACCTGATCGCGATCTTCGTTTTTCCCGAGAACAAGCGTCTGAACGAGGCCGAGAATTTTCTCATGGTCCTCTTCGATCTCTTGCAACTGTGTTTTCTGATTTATCTCACGGGCGGTTTGCACAATCCCTTCACCATTCTGATCCTCGGTCCGGTGATCGTGTCTGCGACCATCATGACACTTCGGTCGACCATCATCATTGGTGCAACAGCCCTGACACTCGTTACGTTGATGGTGTTCTTTCACCTGCCGCTTCGCACCGAACAGGGGTTCATCATGCGCATCGCGGACGTGTTCGTCTTCGGGCAATGGACGGCCATCACCATCGCGGTGATCTTCCTGTCGCTCTATGCGCGCCAGATCACCGAGGAAATGAACTCGATGGGTGATGCCGTTGTCGCAACGCAGATGGCCCTCAGCCGAACCCAGATGCTCAACAATCTCGGTGGAGTGGTTGCAGCCGCAGCGCATGAGTTGGGGACACCTCTGGCGACCATCAAGCTGACAAGCGCCGAGTTGATCGAAGAACTGTCGGACCAACCGGACCTGCAAGAGGATGCGCGCCTGATCCGCGATCAGGCCGACCGCTGCCGCGACATTCTTCAGTCGATGGGCCGCGCGGGCAAGGAAGACCTCCAGATCCGCTCGGCCCCCTTGGTCGAGGTCATCCGAGAAGCGGCGGAGCCACACCTGAACAGGGGCAAGGATGTACTGATCGACTCACTGGGAGAGGACGAAGACCCGTTTGATCCACCACTTGCCCTTCGACGTCCGGAAATCATCCATGGTTTGCGCAATCTGATCCAGAATGCCGTCGACTTCGCGCGTGCCACGGTTTGGGTCGAAGCCCGCTGGACAGCGAAAACCGTGTCCGTGCGGATCATGGATGATGGTCCGGGCTACCCGACCAATATGCTTGGACGGATCGGCGATCCCTTCGTCCGCAACCGTCGCACGGAACGCGACCGCACAACCCGACCGGAATACGAAGGCATGGGCCTTGGTCTGTTCATTGCAAAGACACTGTTGCAGCGCTCGGGGGCCGAACTCAGCTTTGCCAACGGCGCAGATCGCGCCAACGGCTCTTCCCGCCGACGCGGCGCGATTGTCGAGGTCGTCTGGCCACGGGATGCCATCGTGCCTCCCATCCTGCCAAAGGGTGAAGGCATCGGGGAAAATCCGTCGTTCGAGGTCTGACCTTGTCTCATCTCATTAACGCTTGATTAACCAACTCATCGTTGAATGACCCGGACGGCAGACCGGGGTGTGTGATGGAGTCCTTGTATCTTGCAGCAACGACCATAGGCCTCGTCTGTGCCGCAACGGCAATCATCGCCATTCTCATTCTTCATCAATCACGGACGGATGAAGGAACGGCAGTCGCCTCCCGCTCGATGTCGATGGTTTTTCACGACAACCGGCTGATTGATGCGGATGACTGGATCTGGTCACTGCTGCCAGGGCCACAGACGCAGATCACATGGGCCGAAATCCGTGCAGCTCTCAGGCCAGTCTTCCCCGATCTGCCCGACCATCTCGGCCGGATGCGGCGCTTGTGCCCAGAAACAGGAGTCACCCTGAGTGTCACACGCACAGGGTCGCAATTCCGCGTGACCATCGACCCCGAAGACGGCTCCGATGTCGATTGGTTCCTTGCCAAACATGCCGAAGCCCATGCCAAGCGCATGAACACCGCCTTGATGCGCGCACCCGACCTGATCTGGTACATGACCGATCTGGATGGGTTTGTCTGGGGCAATGATGCGTTCGCCACCTATGCCGAATCCTTTGGCGGAATGTCGCATCTGGCGGACCATATCTCCGGCATCGTCGCGGAAGCCGGATCGCCCTATCCAAGACGCGTGCCCATCGACCGCAACGAATTGCGAACCGACCAGAACCGGTGGCTGGATGTTTCGATGCACGAAACCGAGGCCGGACGCTTTTACTACGCAACCGGAATCGATGCGATGATGCGCGCTGAAGCTGCGCAACAGAATTTCGTTCAGACCCTGTCCAAGACATTTGCCAACCTGACCACAGGGCTTGCCATCTTCGACCGGGACCGTCGCCTGATGGTGTTCAACCCTGCGCTCGTCGATCTCTGCCGTGTGCCCATCGACTTTCTGAGCGCGCGCCCGGCAATGTTCGAGTTTTTCGATAAGCTCCGAGATTGCCGTGTCATGCCCGAACCCAAGAGCTATGACGATTGGCGCGACCGCATGGCCAGGCTGGTGGCCGCAGCTCATGATGACCGGTTTCGCGAGACATGGTCGCTGAGCAGCGGTCAGACCATTGACGTCACCGGCCAACCCTACCCTGATGGCGCCATCGCTTTCCTGTTCAACGACATCACTGCAGAAGTGTCTCTGACACGAGGCTATCGGACCGAACTCGATACCTTGCAATCCGTGATCGACACCATCGACGATGCTGTGGCGGTGTTCGACCCACAAGGCATCCTGACCGTCTGCAATGCGAACTATGCGACCCAGTGGGATGTCGACCCGGATGCCTGTATCCCGGCGATCACCATCGCGGACGCCACACAAGTATGGAAATCCGCCTTTCACCCCAGCCCGATCTGGGCAGACCTTCGGGACTTTGTCACAAACGCCACCGATCGCGTCAGTTGGGACAGTGAATTGCGCGGCAGGGACGGTCGCGAGGTGCTTTGCAGGATAGACCCAATCTGCCATGGATCTACTCTGATCAGGTTTTCTCACAGATTGCGCGAGAACCAGACACCGCCGGACACAGGCGGGCTCAAGATCGTTTCCGCCTGACACCGGGTTTCCAATCTTGCAGCCCGCAACAGGGCGGGTAAACATGCCTGCATGACCCAGAACAGCGCGGCCTTCACCTCGACCTCACCCGATGAAACCGCGCGGTTGGCCATACGGCTGGGGGCAACACTGCAAGCCGGGGATACCATGCTTCTCGAAGGTGACATCGGCGCCGGAAAGAGCCATTTCGCACGTGCTCTGATCCAATCGCGACTGCCTGTACCGGAAGACGTGCCCTCGCCGACATTTACCATCGTTCAAGCCTACGATCTGCCGGACACCATGATTTGGCACGCCGATCTTTACCGGCTTGGCGACCCCGATCAGGTCATCGAACTGGGCCTGCTCGACGCGTTCCAGACGGCGATCTGTCTCGTCGAATGGCCGGACAGGCTCGACGATCTGCGCCCAAAAGAGGCGCTGACCATCAAGCTTGACGATCCGGACAAGACAGACCGGCGTGTCATCACACTGAGCTGGTCGGATCCGCGCTGGACGGGGCGTGTTGCGGGCGTTCTGACATGAATATCGAGGCATTTCTGAAAGCACATGGATGGGCCGGAGCCAGCCAATATCCCTTGGCAGGCGATGCATCGTCGCGAAGGTATATCAGGCTCTGTTCAGGCCCAAAACGCGCCATCCTGATGATCGATCCCCAAGACGACACGGAGCGCTTCGCCGCTGTCAGCACACACCTTCAGTCGCTGGCTCTCTCCGCGCCGGACATCTATGCCCGCGACGCCGGGTTGATGCTTCTCGAGGACTTGGGCGACGCACAAGTCGCTCGGGTGGCAAAGGCTGATCCGACTTTGGAGATTCCCCTCTATCAGGCCGCGGCCGATGTTCTCTGTCACCTCGAAACAGCCGAACTGCCGGACGGGCTGACCCATGTCACGCCAACGATCCTTGGTGAGATGATCGAACCGGCGTTCGACCATTACCTTCCGCTTTTTGGACAGAGCAATTCCGAAACAGCAGCAGAGATCACGACACGGTTGACCGAACTTCTTACCCGTCACTTGCCGAATGAGACCGTCCTCGTGATGCGGGACTATCATGCCGAAAACATGATCTGGCTGCCCGAACGCGCACATCTTCGCCGTATGGGGCTTCTGGACTTTCAGGATGCGCTTGTCGGACCGCCGATCTACGATCTTGTCTCCATGCTTCAAGACGCCCGTCGCGATGTGAGCGACACCTGTCACGCGGCCACTCTGCGTCATTACCTGAAGCGGACAGGGCGATCGGAACAGGCTGTCATGCCTGCGTTTCACCTGCTGGGTCTGCAACGCAATCTGCGTATTCTGGGCGTCTTTGCACGGCTTGCAACAGACCGGAACAAACCGGGGTACCTGTCTCTGATCCCACGGGTTTGGCGGCACATCAAAACCAGTTTGGCGCAACCCTTCGCGAGCGACCTCGAACCGCTTGTGCGGGACCTTTTTCCCGAACCCACAGCGGATCGCCTGACACCGAGGGTCATGACATGACCTTTCCTGTGATGCTGTTCGCAGCTGGCTTCGGCACGCGCATGGGCGCGTTGACCAAGGACCAACCGAAACCTCTGATTTCCGTGGCGGGCAAACCGCTGATCGACCACGCGCTCGACCTGGTGCGCGACGCGTCGCCAAGTCGAATTGTGGTCAACGCCCATTACAAGGCAGAGAAGATTGTCGAACACTTCGACGGGACGGACGTGCAGGTCCTGATCGAAAGCCCCGACATTCTCGACACAGGCGGTGGTCTCAAGGCCGCTCTTCCGGTTCTGGCGTCGGACGTCGTGGTGACAATGAACACCGACGCAGTCTGGGACGGACCCAACCCGCTGCACGTCCTGCAATCGGCATGGACCGACGACATGGACGCTTTGCTGTTGTGCGTCCCAAAGGGACAGACCATCGGACACATAGGCAAGGGCGACATCGACATCGGACAGGACGGGCATGCGACCTGGGGGACCGAAACCGTCTATTCAGGTGTGCAGATCCTGCGGGCAAAAACAGTCTCTGAGACACCTGAACGCGTCTTTTCGCTGAAGACCGTCTGGCAGCGGCTGGAGGCGAAAAGCGCGCTGCATGCGGTGGTTTATCCCGGACGCTGGTGCGATGTCGGACATCCCGGAGGGATCGGACTGGCCGAACAGATGCTGAGGTCCGCAGATGTTTGACCCGTCGGATCGGCCGCGCCTCTTTGCTCTTCCGCCCGGGGCAGATTTCGCCAGGGAATTGGTGCTTGGCATCAAACGCAGGCTGATGGGCCACCCGCCCGAGGCGATGGCGCGCGTGGAGCTGATCCTCAACACCCGGCGGATGCAACGCCGCGTCGAAGCCATGTTCGACAGTCTTGGCGCTGGCTTTCTGCCCCGCATTCGACTGATCACCGATCTGGCCGATCCGGTCGATCGCGCGCACCTTCCGAATCCGATCGCGGGACTGCGCCGCCAACTGGAACTGGCGGAACTGGTCCGCAAATTGATCGACGCAGATCCGGGCCTTGCACCCAGATCGGCAGTCTACGATCTTGCTCAGAGCCTTGGCGCTCTTCTCGACGAAATGCAGGCCGAAGGCGTGACGCCGGACGATATTGCTCGCCTCGATGTCACCGACCAATCCGGCCACTGGGAGCGTGCCCAACGCTTTCTGGGGATCGTAACGCACTATTTCGACCCGTCAAACGACACGCCCGATGCAGCCGCCGTCAATCGTATGGCACTGAACAGGCGTCTTGAGCGTTGGGCAGGAAATCCGCCGCATCACCCTGTCATTGTCGCCGGATCTACCGGCTCGCGCGGGTCCGCGTTTCAGCTCATGACAGTGGTGTCCAACCTGCCCCAAGGTGCGGTTATCCTGCCCGGTTTCGACATGGATATGCCGGCATCAACCTGGGATGTCCTGCGAAATGATGTGCGCAACACCGAAGCGATGCAGGGTGAAGATCACCCACAATTCCGCTTCGCGCGCCTGCAGGAACGGCTGGAGCTGCATCATGACGAGATTGTCCCCTGGACGGATGCATCTGCACCGAACCCGGCGCGCAATGCGCTGGTGTCTCTTGCAATGCGCCCGGCACCAGTGACGGACGAATGGTTGAAAGAAGGGCCAAGACTTCCAGCTTTGTCTGACGCGACACAGTCACTGACCCTGCTCGAAGCGGCCTCGCCGCGCGATGAGGCCCGCGCCATCGCCATGCGCTTGCGACAGGCGGCCGAGGACCACGTGACCGCTGCCTTGATCACGCCGGACCGGATGCTCACCCGCCGCGTGACTGCCCTTCTCGATCGGTGGGGCATCCTGCCGGATGACAGCGCAGGCACCCCTGCGCATCTCACGGCACCTGGACGGTTGCTGCGCCACGTCGCCCAACTCCGCGTCAAGGGCCCGACCGCTGATGCCTTGCTGACAATCCTGAAACATCCGCTGTGCCACGCAGGCGGGGATCGCGGTCAGCACCGGCTGTGGACTTCGGAACTGGAATTGTACATCCGCAAGAAAGGCATCCCTTACCCCGACCTTGGGCAACTCATGGCGTGGCCCGGTGCGGACGATGCGCAGGACTGGCTTACGTGGCTGGAGCGCTGTCTCTTGCGCCCTGCCGATACGGGACTGGCTCCTCTGGGGGACCATGTGTCCCGGCACATCAGGCAGACCGAAGAGATCTGTGCAGGATCCGGTAGCGATGATGCGTCCGAACTTTGGAACCGCAAGGCGGGTGAGACATGTCGCAAGGCATTCGACACCCTGATCGAGACTGCGGGTTTCGGCGGAGGCGTCACCTCCCGTGACTATGCCGACCTGGTGGACAACCTGCTGCGCGCAGAAGACGTGCGGGACCGCGACACGCCGCATCCCCATATTCTGATCTGGGGCACCATCGAGGCACGTGTGATGGGTGCCGATCTCGTGATTCTGGGCGGTCTGAACGAACACTCCTGGCCGGATGCACCGCCTGCCGATCCATGGCTGAATCGCAGGATGCGACAGCAAGCGGGACTTTTGTTGCCCGAACGCCGCATAGGACTGTCCGCGCATGACTTCCAGCAAGCCATCGGGGCCAAGGACGTCTGGCTTAGCCGTGCCGTGCGATCAGAGGATGCCGAGACCGTTCCATCCCGCTGGTTGAACCGTCTGACCAACCTGCTCAGCGGATTGCCCGGCACCGGAGGACCCGAGGCACTGAAGGCGATGCAGGCGCGCGGGCAGGCATGGTTGCAACTTGGGCGCGCGCTTGAACGGCCCATTGCTGTGCCAGCAGCATTCCGGCCGTCGCCCATCCCGCCGGTCGAGGCGCGGCCAAGCGAATTGTCGGTGACCAATATCGAAAAGCTGATCCGCGATCCCTATGCCATCTACGCATCCAAGATCCTGCGGTTGCGCCAATTGCATCCGATTCAGCACGCCCCGAACCCGATGCATCGCGGCACGGTAATTCACAAGGTTTTCGAGGAATTCGTCTCTGATACGGCCCGAAAGGGCGCGCCATTGACGGAACAGACATTGCTCGAGACCGCTCGACGTATCCTCGATGCCGAGGTTCCCTGGCCGACGGATCGCATCCAATGGCGCATTCGGATCGAAAAGATCGCTCGTTGGTTCGTCGCAAACGAAGCCGCCCGGCAAGACATCGCAACGCCCGTCCTGTTCGAAACCCAAGGCGCGATGCAACTGGCCGATCCGCCGTTTCGCATCACCGCCAAGGCTGACCGCATCGACCTCAACGACAGGGCCGAAGCGTTTGTCTACGATTACAAGACAGGGACCGCTCCAACAAAGGATCAGCAATTGCAGTTCGATGTGCAATTGCTCGTGACTGCGGCTCTGATCCTTGAAGGCGGTTTTGACGGGTTCAGCCCCCGTTTCGTGACCGATGCCCGCTACATCTCGCTTGCCGGCGATGGCAGCGAAGTCCCCGCACCGCTGGATGCGTGCCCGCCGGCGCAGACCATCGGAATGCTTAGGTCGCTGATCGACGCTTATCGCCATCCGGACACCGGCTACACGGCACGCAATCGCCTGCACAAGGACGCCTTTGGATCGGATTACGACCAACTGTCCCGCTATGGCGAATGGACCGCAGCGGATCCTGCAAGAAAAGTGCGGCTGTCATGATCCGGAACGAGGCCACGGAGGCGCAAGTCCGCGCGGCGGATCCCTGGGCGTCGACCTGGCTTGGCGCAAATGCCGGGTCTGGAAAGACACGTGTGCTGACCGACCGTGTCGCACGTCTGCTGCTGGGCGGCACACGGCCGGAACATATCCTCTGCCTCACCTTCACCAACGCGGCAGCGAGCGAAATGCAGAACCGCCTCTTCAAGCGGTTGGGCGAGTGGGCGATGCTGGACGACCCAAGCCTGAAGGATCAACTTGAAGAATTGGGTGAGGATCCCGCGCTTCTGACCGATACCTTCCTGTCCCGGGCGCGCACTTTGTTTGCCCGGGCCATCGAAACGCCCGGCGGCTTGCGCATTCAGACGATCCACGCCTTCTGCGCGTCGATCCTCAGGCGTTTTCCCCTCGAAGCAGGGGTCAGTCCGCAATTTCAGGAAATTGACGATCGAACCGCCCAGTTGCTGCGCGAGCAGATCCTCGACGAGATGGCCAGCGGTCCAGAAGCCGACCTGATCGCCGATATCGCGCGGATTGCGTCAAACGAACCGCTTCAGGTTCTGGCGGAGTCCATTGTGACCCAGCGCGACGGGTTCACACCTGCGCTGACGAAAGATGAGCTTCGTCAGAGATATGGCCTCGCACCAGATCAGACGCTCGGGACTTTGGCATCCTCTGTTTTTCCTGGTGACGAACTCGCGTTTCTGGCCGGATTGGTCACTGATCTGCGGACCGGAGGCGCCACCGACAACAAGCTGGCCGATGCCATCGTCACCGCGCAGGCCGGCGGATTGACGGCAGTGCTCGCGCTTGAAGGTGGGGTGCTGACGCAGCAGGGCACAATAAGCCAAAGGGTGCCGCCGACCGGCAAATTACGCAAAGGGCCACTTGCGGGCAGTGTCACGAGATTGGAAGACCTGTATCTGCGCATCGAGGCTGCGCGCGAAACGCGACTTGCCCTGGAGGCTGTCGAACGCGACGCCACACTTCATCGCTTTGCAGCGGCTTTCCTGCACCGCTATGAAACGACGAAACAGGCGCGCGGCTGGCTTGATTTTGACGACCTGATCACGCGCACGCGCGCCCTTCTGACCGACCGGCACCAGGCGCAATGGGTGCTTTACCGCCTGGATGGCGGCATCGACCATATCCTTGTCGATGAGGCTCAGGACACCAGTCCGGCCCAATGGGATGTCATCAACAAACTCGCGCAGGAATTCACAGCGGGTCAGGGTGCCCGCAGCACAGTGCGGCGCACCATCTTTGTCGTGGGGGACAAAAAGCAATCGATCTATTCCTTCCAGGGTGCCGATCCACGCGAATTCGACACGATGCGAACCGCGTTCAGGGAACAGATGCAGGCGACAGATGCACCGCTGCAGGACGGTCAACTCAGTTATTCGTTCCGCTCTTCGGTCCCGATTCTGCGGCTTGTCGATCAGCTATTCGCAGGTCGGGACAGGGCCGGTTTTCTGCCGGATCAGACACATATTTCCTTCCACGACAACGTGCCCGGGCGGGTCGATCTTTGGCCGTTGATCGAACCCGCGCCAGCAGAAGAAGACACCTTACCATGGGATACACCTGTAGACCGTGTCAGCCCGACACATCACAACGTGATCCTTGCCAAACGGGTCGCTCGGTTCATACATGACACGCTGGACGCCAAGACGGCAATCCCGGTGGCGGCCAAGAACGGTGAGGTCGACTCCCGCGCTGTCCATGCCGGGGATTTCCTGATCCTCGTGCGGAGCCGCGGCGGGCTGTTTCACGAGATCCTCAAGGCCTGCAAGGCGCTCAGCCTGCCGATTGCCGGGGCTGACAAGCTCAAGGTGATGGCAGAACTCGCGGTCAAGGACCTGCAGGCGCTCTTGGCCTTTCTGGCGACGCCCGAAGACAGCCTGTCGCTGGCATCCGCCCTGCGATCGCCCCTGTTCGGGCTGGATGAACAAGCGATCTTTGATCTTGCCCATCGGCGCACGTCGCCGCATCTCTGGGAAGAATTGCGTCGGCGCAAGGACGCGTTTCCCACTGTTTTCGAGGTCTTGGACGATCTGCGTCGGCAGGTCGATTTCCTGCGCCCATATGACCTGCTGGAACGTGTGCTGATCCGGCACACGGGACGTCAGAAGCTGATTGGGCGACTTGGAGAAGAGGCTGAAGACGGGATTGACGCGCTGCTCAACCAGGCCTTGGCCTACGAACAAACGGACATCCCCAGTCTGACGGGCTTTCTGCATTGGATGGAAACCGACGACATCGAAATCAAACGCACCGTAGACAGCGCCGGTGCCCGGATCCGCATCATGACGATCCACGGCGCAAAGGGTCTCGAAGCGCCCATTGTGATCCTTCCCGACACGCACAAGAAACCCTCGCAATCCGGGAAGGACGTGTTTGTGCGCGCCGAAGGTTCCGCGCATTGGCGCGGCTCCGACAAGACACGCGCCGCCTATCAGCGCGCTGCACTGGAAACCGCAAGACAAGCCGAGGACGAAGAACGCGACAGACTCCTCTACGTGGCGCTTACACGTGCGGAGCGGTGGCTGGTTGTGGCGGGTGCCGGGCCTGCCGACAAGGCCGCCGAAAGCTGGCATGACCGCGTCAAGGCAACGTTAGAGACTGTTGGTGCCGTCCCGCATCGCTTTGCCTTTGCTGACGACGAGGCAAACGAGGGACTGCGTCTGAACCATTCGAACTGGCCCGCAGCCGCTCCTTCGGACGCTGCGCCTTCCCCCGCAGCAGAGCCACCCCTGCCAGCGCTTTTCGACATGCAGGCACCAGAGCCGCCGAAAACCACCCAGGTCCGCAGCCCGTCCGACCTGGGCGGCGCAAAAGCTCTCGCCGGTGCCGAGGGCGACATGACCGATATCGCCAAGGATCGCGGAACGATGATCCACCTGTTGCTGGAAACACTGCCTTCGATCCCGCGCGAGGACCGCAGGGCAGTTGCACAAAGTCTGGTCGCGGGTCACTCTCTCGGAGAGGAAATGATCGACGAAGCGATCAGCGTTCTGGACACCCCGGCCCTCGCCCGGTTTTTCGCAGACAGTGCACTCGCCGAGGTGCCAGTGACCGCAACAATCGACGCGTTTCCCGACACCCACTTCCATGGCGTGATCGACCGGCTTTTAGTGCTGGACGATTGCGTGATCGCCGTTGATTTCAAGACAAACCGAACTGTGCCGGACACAGAGGTTCAAACGCCCGAAGGCCTGTTGCGGCAGATGGGCGCCTACCAAGCCATTCTTCGCCGGATTTACCCGGACAAGCAGATCGAGACCGGCATCCTCTGGACCCGCACTTCCACCTACATGCCGTTGTCGGAAAACCTCGTGACACAAGCACTCGTGAGAGCGCGCCACCTTGACGGGTCAACAGCGGATACATAGTGTCTCGGTCCGACTGAACCATGCGCCCGAGCCTCAAGGAGAGCCGCCAATGCCCACCGTCGCCGTGACCGATGAAACCTTCGATGCCGAAGTCAAGAATTCCAGTGTTCCCGTAGTCGTGGACTTCTGGGCCGAGTGGTGTGGCCCCTGCAAGCAGATCGGCCCGGCGCTTGAAGAGCTTGCTGCCGAATATGGCGACAGCGTGAAGATCGCCAAGGTGGATGTCGACAGCAACCCCAATTCGGCCGCCGCCATGGGCGTCCGGGGCATTCCGTCGCTTTTCATCTTCAAGGACGGTCAGGTCGTGTCGAACAAGACCGGCGCGGCGCCGAAAGCGGCGCTCAAGGGCTGGATCGACGAAAGCATCTGATTTCCGTTGTGAATTTTCTGAAACGCCCGGTCCCAGAACCGGGCGTTTTCCATTGCGGGGCTTGTGGGCTTTGACCGATCGGCCCATATCACCTGCAACGCAAAGAGGACGACACATGGCTGACAATGACTTTCCTGGCTGGCACGGCACCACGATCATCGGCGTCCGCAAAGGCGGCAAGGTGGTGATCGCAGGCGATGGACAGGTCAGCCTTGGTCAGACCGTGATCAAGGGCACTGCGCGCAAGGTGCGCCGCATCTCGCCCGGTGGCTATGACGTGGTCGCTGGCTTTGCGGGATCGACTGCGGATGCCTTTACACTTTTGGAACGTCTTGAGGCCAAGCTCGAAAGCACCCCCGGCCAGCTTCAACGGGCCAGTGTCGAACTGGCCAAAGATTGGCGCACGGACAAATATCTGCAGAAACTCGAGGCGATGCTGATCGTGTCAGATGGCAGGGAACTATACGTAATCACTGGTGCCGGTGATGTGCTGGAGCCTGAACACGATGTCACTGCAATCGGATCGGGCGGGAATTACGCACTCGCGGCCGGCCGCGCCCTGATGGGAACCGACAAGGATGCCGAAGAAATCGCCCGCGAAGCCATGGCGATTGCGGCAGACATCTGTGTCTACACCAATGGCAACCTGACGGTTGAGACGATCAGCGCCTGAGTGCGTTTCGCTCCCGTAGCTGCAAGGACAACATGATATGACCGACCTCACCCCCCGCGAAATCGTGTCGGAACTGGACCGCTTCATCATCGGGCAGAAGGATGCCAAGCGGGCAGTTGCCGTAGCCTTGCGCAACAGATGGCGGCGCAAGCAGCTGAGCGATGATTTGCGCGAAGAGGTGTATCCCAAGAACATTCTTATGATCGGGCCCACCGGCGTCGGCAAGACCGAGATCAGCCGCCGTCTGGCCAAGCTGGCCAAAGCACCTTTCATCAAGGTCGAGGCGACCAAGTTCACCGAGGTGGGCTATGTCGGGCGCGACGTCGAGCAGATCATCCGTGATCTTGTGGATGCTGCCATCGCCATGACCCGTGACCACATGCGCGAAGACGTCAAGGCCAAGGCGCACGAAGCCGCAGAGGAACGCGTGATCGAAGCCATCGCAGGTGACGGAGCCCGAGAGGCCACGCGCGAGATGTTTCGCAAGAAGCTCAAGGATGGCCTGCTGGACGACACGGTGATCGAGCTCGAACTGCAGGACACATCCAGCCCCTTCCCGATGATGGACATCCCCGGACAGCCCAATATGGGCGGCGGCGGCATGATGAACCTGGGCGATCTGTTCGGTAAAGCCTTCGCCGGGCGCACCACCCGCAAACGGATGACCGTGGCGGAAAGCTATGATGTTCTGATTGCAGAAGAGGCCGACAAGCTTCTGGACGATGAATTGGTCAAGGAAAAGGCGTTGGAAGCCGTTGAGCAGAACGGAATCGTCTTTCTTGACGAAATCGACAAGGTCGCCGCACGGCAGGAAACGCGTGGCGGAGATGTAAGTCGCGAGGGCGTGCAGCGCGATCTTCTGCCACTGATCGAAGGCACGACAGTCAGTACCAAGCACGGTCCGGTCAAGACCGACCACATCCTGTTCATTGCCTCTGGTGCGTTCCACATTGCAAAACCCTCGGACCTGTTGCCCGAGCTGCAGGGTCGTCTGCCAATCCGCGTGAATCTGCGTGCCCTGACCGAGGAGGACTTCGTCCGCATCCTGACAGAAACGGACAATGCTTTGACGTTGCAGTACACCGCGCTGATGGCCACGGAAGAGGTGACAGTCGCCTTTACCGAGGACGGAATCGCCGCCCTGGCCAAGATTGCTGCGGATGTGAATCAATCTGTGGAAAACATCGGCGCGCGGCGGCTCTATACGGTGATGGAACGTGTGTTCGAAGACCTGACTTTCGAGGCCCCTGATCGATCTGGCGACACTGTCACGGTTGATGCGGCCTTTGTGGAAAAACATCTGGGCGAGTTGACGAAATCCGCCGACCTCAGCCGCTACGTTCTGTAACCACCCTGTTCGTCGTCAGGTTTCGTGAGGACTCGCCAACGCAGTCCTGTGCTTTCCATGTGGTGCGCGCCTCTCTATGTTAGCGCCATCACATGGGGAGAGAGATTGTGAAACGGTCCCGCATCAACGACATTCTGCGCGAAAGCGATGCTTTCATCCGCTCCTTCGGATACACGCTGCCGCCCTTCGCCTATCACTCACCCGACGCTTTGAAAGCCAGCGATCACACCGAGATCAAGGCACGCCGCATGGGGTGGGACATCACGGATTACGGCAGGGAAAACTTCGACGAGCTGGGCCTCTTCCTGTTCACCACGCGCAACGGACTGAGCGCGGATCTTGGTCAGCGGTCAGCCATGCTCTATGCCGAGAAGATCATGATCTCGCGCGACCGACAGCTCAGCCCGATGCATCGGCATGATCTCAAGGTCGAGGACATCATCAACAGGGGCGGTGGAACGTTGGTCATCGAACTGTTCATGGCAGACGCAGCGGGAGGCGTTGACCGTGACGCCGATGTGAAGGTCATGGTTGACGGTGTGGTTCGCACCTTGCCTGCAGGGGGTCATCTGAAGCTCGACCCGGGTGAATCGGTGACACTTTTCCCAAACAATTGGCATGCTTTCTGGGGCGAAAAGGGCGATGTGCTGATCGGCGAGGTGTCTACTGTCAACGATGATCTGACCGACAACATTTTCGTTGAACCGATCGGCCGCTTTTCCAACGTCCAAGAAGATGAAGCGCCTCTGCATCTTCTGGTTTCGGACTACGACACTCATCTCTGACAAAAAAAGCCCCGCCAGACTGGCGGGGCAATTGTCGCTCTCGCGTTGGTGGATCAGACCATCCACCACCGTTCGGCCATGCGCCCATTGTCCATCTGCCAGAGATTGCCGACGGTTTCTTCCGTCGCGATCTTGTTGGACACCGCCTGAACGTAGTTGGCGAACATCGGGATGATGACGCCGCCATCGTCGCGCAGAATCTGCTGCATCTCGAAATACATCTCGCGACGCTTGTTGCTGTCCAGTTCGGCACGGGCGGTCAGCAGCAATTCCTGGAAGCGCGGCTGATCCCACTGGCTGTCGTTCCAGGGCACACCGGCTTCGTAGGCGGTTGCGAACATCCAGTCCTCAGTCGCGCGGCCCGAGAAATAGGAAGCACAGAACGGCTTCTTCAGCCAGACGTTCGACCAGTAGCCATCTGCGGGTTCCTGCACCACGTTGATGTTGATGCCCGCACCCTTGGCCGAAGCCTGATACAGCTGCGCCGCATCCACCGCACCGTTGAACGCCGCATCCGACACGTTGAGGTCGATGTTGAGCTCGGTCAGACCCGCTTCCTTGAGGTAGAACTTGGCCTTGTCCAGATCGTAGGTCAGCGGCTCCATCTCGGCGTGGAAATACTGGTTGGCCGGGCCGATCGGCGTGTCGTTTGCGGCTTTGCCGTGACCCAGCAGGATTTTGTCTACCAGCTCCTGTCGGTTGATGCCGTACTTGAGCGCACGGCGTACGTTCACGTCGGTGAAGGGATCGACCTTGGTCAGCATCGGGAAGGTGTAGTGCTGGTTGCCTGTCACTTCCTGAATGCGGATCATCGGGTTCGCCCGGAGCAGCGCCTCGGTCTTGAAATCGATGCGATTGATCACATCGACCTGACCCGTCATGAGCGCATTCATGCGCGCCGTGGAATCGTTGATGGCTATGTATTCCAGTTCGTCGAAGAAGCCCGCGCTGTCGCCCTTGTAGTGGCTGTCGACACGGCGTGCGGTCATGCGCACACCCGGCTCGAACGATGTGACCTGATACAGGCCCGTGCCGATGCCCTTGGCAATCGCCTCTTCGATCTGACCCGCCGGATACATCAGCAGGTGATAGTCGGACATCAGATAGGGGAAGTCGGCGTTGCCAGCTTCCAGCGTGAACTGAACCTGATGTTCGCCGGTTTTCTTCATCTCGCTGATCGCGGCGACGATGGGCTGGGCGGCAGATTTTGCACCTTCAGCCACGTGCATCTGCAGCGATTCCAGAACGTCATCCGCACCAAAGGGCTTGCCATTGTGGAAGGTCACACCCTGACGCAGGTTGAATGTCCATGTCTTCGCATCGGGTGTCGCTTCCCAATCCGTGGCAAGTTCACCGATCAGCGATCCATCCGCTGCGATCTCGGTAAGGCTGTCGAACACGGCGCCCTGAGCGCAGGCGATCATGTAAAGATCCGAATGCGTCCGGCCGTCCCAGCTGTCCGATGTGTTGGCCCCGTTGAGACCAGCCCTTAGGCGACCGCCGCGTTTCGCCTGGGCAAACACCGGCAGGCCACTTGCGGCCAGAACACCGGCGGCAGCACCGGTTCGAAGTAGTCCACGTCTAGAAATGCGAGTCATCATCGTCTCCCTGTGATTATGAGCGGTCTCAGGCCGCCTGTAGGTCCTTCATGGACCGATTCTCATGACATCTTATCAACGGCTGCATCGCCGATGTTATCAACTCCACGTTCGTTGAGTAGATTGGTAAGCCAATCCGGGTCCATTTCCGGCACCGAACTGAGCAACAGGTCCGTATAGGGGTGATGCGGTGGCACGAACATCTCCTGTTTCGGCCCCTGCTCCACCACCTCACCGTCTTTCATCACGACAACTTCGTCTGCGATGGCTTTGACCGTCGCAAGATCATGGGTGATGAACATATAGCTGAGTTTCAGATCATCCTGCAGCCGTGCCAACAACTTGAGGATGCCCTCGGCCACAAGCTGATCCAAGGCACTTGTGACCTCGTCACAAATGATGAACTTCGGCTCCGCCGCCAAAGCACGGGCAATGCCGATGCGCTGCTTCTGACCGCCAGACAGCTCGGACGGCAAACGGTCGATATACTGCGCCGCAGGAAGCTCGATCTCATCGAGCAACTCCTCTACACGACGGCGTTTCTGCTTGCCGGTCAGTCCCATGTAGAATTGCACTGGCCGACCGATGATGTCGCCGATGGTGGTCCGCGGGTTCAGCGCCGTGTCCGCCATCTGGTAGATCATCTGCGCTTGCCGCAACTGATCCTTGCTCCGGCTCTTGTAATTCGCCGGCAGCGCCTTTCCGTCGAACTCGATCACACCATGCGTCGGCGGCAACAGCCCCGTGATACACCGCGCCGTGGTCGACTTGCCCGACCCGGATTCACCCACCACCGCAACGGTACGCCCTTCGTGGATGTCAAAGCTGACGTTGTTCAGGACTTTCACCTTGCCGTAGGCGGCAGACACGTTCTGAACGGACACAACAGGCGTCGCGCTTGTGTGCACAGCCGGTTTCTGGGGACGCTCAAAGGCCCGCACTGCCCAGAGGCTCTTGGTATACTCTTCCTTCGGCTGGGCCAGCATCGTGCGCGTGTCAGCCTCTTCCACCTCGTCACCCTTGAGAAGAACTTTGATCCGATCTGCCATCTGGGCGACCACGGCCAAATCGTGGGTGATATAGATCGCGGCGGTGTCAAACTGCTCGACGATATCACGGATCGACGCCAGAACTTCGATCTGCGTCGTCACATCCAAGGCTGTCGTCGGCTCGTCAAAGATGATCAGATCAGGGCGACAGGACATCGCCATCGCCGTCATTGCGCGCTGAAGCTGACCACCGGACACCTGATGCGGGTAGCGGAAGCCGATCTGATCCGGATTGGGCAAGCGCAACCGACGATAAAGCTCGATCCCGTCCTTCATACTCTCGGCGCGGGACATGACACCGTGCTGCACCGGGCCTTCGGTGTGCTGGTCGATCAGCTTGTGCGCCGGGTTAAAGCTGGCTGCCGCAGATTGCGCGACATAGGCAATGCGCTTGCCCAACAGATCCCGCTTCTTGGCGGCTGAGGCTGCAATGAGGTCGATCCCGTCGAACATGACCGACCCCTTCGAGATCCGCACGCCATCGCGGGTAAAGCCCATAGCGGCCAGCCCCAGCGTCGACTTGCCCGCACCCGACTCGCCGATCAGACCCAGCACTTCGCCCTTGTTCAACGTCAGGCTCGCGCCGTTGATGATCGGCGACCACACCTCGTCGCTGCGCCCTTCGATCCAGAGATCGCGGATTTCGACCAGCGCGCTCATTCCTTGAGCCCCGAACTTCTGTGCAGCATCCAGTCCACCACGAAGTTGACTCCGACGGTCAGCAGCGCAATCGCCCCGGCGGCCAGCAGCGGCAGTGCCGCCGTCAAAGGCGAAAACGCCGCGAAGTTGATGAACTGTGCCGAGTCGCGCACCATCGTGCCCCAATCCGCCAAGGGCGGCTGGATGCCGACACCCAGGAAGGACAGCGATGCGATCGTCAGGAAGACAAAGCAGAAGCGCAGTCCGAACTCGGCCAGCAACGGTGCGGTCGCATTCGGCAGGATTTCCTTGAAGATCAGGTAGCCCAAACCTTCGCCCCGCAGCTTGGCGGCTTCAATGTAGTCCATGACCACGATGTTCAGACCCACCGCGCGTGCAAGGCGAAACACCCGCGTGCTGTCGATCACGGCGATGATCAGGATCATGTAGACCGTCAGCAGCCACCGCTCTGATCCGGCCCAGGCACTGGCGATGGTCATCAGGAGCAGCGCAAAGATCAGCGACGGAATCGCCATCAGAACGTCCACGGCCCGGCTGAGAGCCTGATCGAGCCAACCCTGAAGCGTGGCGGCCAGAAATCCGAGAGTCCCTCCAAGGAAGAACGCAATGCAGGTGGTGATGAACGCAATCCCGACGGTGTTCTGCGCGCCATAGATCAGGCGGCTGAGAAGATCGCGCCCGATCTGATCGGTGCCCAGCGGATGCAACGGATCACCCCCCGCCGCCGGGTTACCCCCTGGCAGGACATTGACCTTGGCAAAAACGGCTTCCTGACCATAAGGCGCCAGCCACGCGGCAAAAACAGCCGTAAACGCGTAGACAATCACCACCAGCACGCCAAAGCTCGCAGTCAAAGGCATCTGGCGAAACAGCTTTTTGCTGCCACGCGTGCCAACCGTACGACCCAGAAGGCGAAAGAGATACGCAGCAGCAGCAGACAGAATGAAGAACTGCACCGCCCAGCGAAAGAAGACGACGCCGGCATTCGGGATCCCGGCTTCGTTTACCGTAGGTTGGAAGAAATACCAGACCGAGAAAACCAGAAGACTTGCCCCAAGAACGTAGCCGAAGGCGACTGCGAAAGGCATGTCCCGGAATGCCGGCGCATTGCCCGTTGCCTTTTGCCCGGCGAAGCGGAGAACCCAGCCGCCTGCGGCGATCCCGGTCAGGATCAGGGCCATTGTCAGAAGCGTGTTCATTTGGGATGCCTCAGACGCGGATTGGACAGGATCGACAGGATGTCCGCCAACAGGTTCAGCAGGATGTACGCGGCAGCAAAGATCAGGCAGCACGCCTGCACCACCGGAATGTCGCGGATCTTCACGCTGTCGACGAACAGCTGACCGATGCCGGGATAGACAAACACCACCTCGACCACCACGACCCCGGTGATGAGATAGGCCAGGTTCAAAGCGATCACGTTGATGATCGGTGCAAGCGCATTGGGCAGCGCGTGTTTCACGATGACCCGCATCGGCGACATGCCCTTGAGCCGCGCCATTTCGATATAGGGCGAGGCCAGAAGGTTGATGATCGCCGCCCGCGTCATCCGCATCATATGCGCCGTGACCACTAGGGTCAGCGTCAGCGCGGGCAGCAGCGTCCGTTCAAGCCGTTCACCAAAGGACATGCCCTCAAAGATGTTGGACAGCGACGGCAGCATCGGATTGAGCACCGCAAGGAACAGGATCAGCACATAGGCAAGGAAGAACTCGGGTGACGAGATCGAGGTGAGGGTTGTGATATTCGTTGCACGGTCAAAAACCGAATTGCGGAACAGGGCGGCCAGGATGCCCAGCACAAGCGAGACCGGAACGGCGATACAGGCGGTCACGGCGGCAAGGAACATCGTGTTGGCAAATCGCGGCGCGATCTGCTGCGCGACGGTGGTGCGCACACCACTGTCGGCGCCGACGAAACTGGCAAAGTTCGCCTGTGCAAAGGAATTGCCCAAATCCCCTTGGATCGCGGCACCCAGCCATTGGAAATACCGCGTGATCGGCGGTTGATCGAGACCGAGGTCCCGACGAATCGCCTCGACCGCATCAGGCGTCGCACCCTGCCCCAGGATCGCTTGCGCGAAATCTCCGGGAAGCATGTTCACTGCGGTGAAAATGACAATGGACACCACGAACAGTGTCAGCAGGCCAAGCCCCAGCCGTTGGAGAATGATACGTATGACCGATTGCAACTTCTGGCTTAACCTTGGTTCCCGTCGTTTGCATACGTTAACAACCGCGGGCCACGTGTAAACATCTAATGCCAGCTAAATGTTAAGATGTTGATATATCATCCATAATGCGAACCAGCTCAGCACTGATCCCGGGCTCGGACAGGGCATGACCCGCATTCCGCACCATGCGCAGGTCACATTCCGGCCAGGCACGGGCGAGTTCCCATGCCCGAACAGGCGGGCAAATCATGTCATACCGACCTTGGACAATGGCACCGGGAATGCCCGAAAGGCGACCGATATTCTTGAGGATCCAGCCATCCTCGTCGAGAAACCCGTTGTTGATGAAATAGTGGTTCTCCAGCCTCGCGAAGGCACGGGCGTAATCCCCCGGCGATTCTCCACCCGATCCGCTCGAATAGACCGAGGCCAACGCGTTTTCCCAGGCCGACCATGCCCGCGCAAACCGGGTTTCGGTGCGCAGATCACCACAGAACAGACGCCGGTGATAGGCCGCGATCAGGTCGTCGCGTTCATCCTCGGGGATCATGTCGACGAACCGCGCCCAGGTTTCGGGCCAGAATTGGCCTGCACCCCCGCCGTAGAACCAGTCAAGCTCGGCACGGGTCATCGTGAAAACACCGCGCAGCACAAGATGGCGCACATGCTCTGGATGGCTGATCCCGTAGATCAGAGCCAGCGTGGCGCCCCAGCTGCCACCAAAGACGATGAACTGATCGATCCCGAGCGTCTTCCGGATCAGCTCGATATCCGCAACCAGATCCCACGTCGTGTTGTTGTTGACGCTGGCATGGGGACGGGACCGGCCGCAACCGCGCTGATCGAATAGAACGACGCGGAACACCTTGGGATCGAAATACCGCCGCATCGACGGGCTGCACCCTCCGCCCGGTCCGCCATGAAGCACGATCACCGGGATGCCGTGTTCTGCGCCACATTGCTCGACATACACGCTGTGCCCATCCCCGACGGACAGCATACGCTGATCGTAGGGGTCGATGGGGGGATAAAGGTACTGCACTGCGCGCTTTTGGCTCGGGAATTTATCCATACCCAATCTATATTGGCAGCGATCACCAAAAGACCATGGGGAAAAATCCAGTGACCGCCACGACAACAGTCGATCCTGCCGAAATCGCCAAGTTCGAAGCGATGGCCGCCGAATGGTGGGACCCCAATGGCAAGTTCAAACCCTTGCACATGATGAACCCCGTTCGGCTCGACTACATCACCTCCCAAATTGCTGCAGAGTTCGACCGGGACCTGTCGCAACGCCAACCGTTCTCTGGCTTGCGCCTTCTCGACATCGGCTGCGGCGGCGGGCTCCTGTGCGAACCAATGACCCGGCTTGGCGCGACCGTGGTCGGCGTCGATGCCGGCGGCAGCAACATCCCGGTGGCGCAGGCACATGCGCGCCAATCCGGGCTCGAGATCGACTATCGCCATACAACAGCCGAAGCGATGGCCGCAGCAGGTGAAACATTCGATGTCGTACTCAGTATGGAAGTCATTGAACACGTCGCTGATCCGCTGGGCTTTTTGACGGCGTGCAAGCAGTTGCTGAATCCCGGCGGCCTGCACGTCTGTTCAACGATCAATCGCAATGCCAAAAGCTTTGCCGCCGCCATTGTCGGCGCGGAATACGTCATGCGCTGGCTGCCGAAAGGCACTCATGACTGGGCCAAGTTCATCACTCCGGACGAGCTCTACGGTCTGTTGCGGCAAGCAGGCCTCGATCCCGTTGATCGCAAAGGCTTCCAGTTCAATCCCGTGTCGTGGAAATGGAGCCTCTCGGACCGTGACCTGAGCGTGAACTACGTGACCACAGCCCTGAACCCGCATTAACCACCAGAGCGCGTCAAAGGGACGTTGCGCCTAGCCCCGACCGTCCGGCTCTTCCAGCTTCACGCGCAATTCGCGCAGAACCGGGATCGCCGCACGGACCTTGGTGTCGCCCAGTTCTTCGACCATTTCGTTGATCAGCGGCGTGATCGCAGCTATCGCCGCATCCCGCGCAGACAGCCCTGCCGGACTGATGGACACCTGCTTTCGGCGGGCATCGTCCCAGTCGGGGCGGATATGCACATAGCCTGCCGCCTCGAGCTTGCCCAAAGTGTTGGTCATGGCACCGCGCGTCACGTGAAACGCCTTGGCCAATTGTGCGGGGGTCTTTTCGGATCCTCCCCGTGCCAATTGGTTCAGCACCGAAAAATGCGAAATCTCCATCTTGTTGGGCAACACGCGCGTCAACCTGTTCCGCAGCAACTGATCTGCGGTCAGCAATTCACTGAAGAGCGAAATGGCAAGGGGGCTGCTATCGGTCATCAGGGGCCAGTGAAGTCTCTATCATGCTGTAAAGATGGAATTTTATGTCGCGCTTGTGCCACGTGCGACATATCGAGGTCAACCAGGTGCACCCCGGGTTGCTGCCCCGCATCCAAAAGCACCTCGCCCCAGGGCGATACCGCAAGAGAATGCCCATGTGTTGTGCGTGGCTTGCCTGTACTTACGTCGTGCCGCCCCACTTGGGCCGGGGCCAGGACGAAACACCCGGTTTCGATGGCCCGGGCACGCAGCAACGGTTCCCAATGCATCGGTCCGGTTGCAGGCGAGAAGGCCGCAGGAACGGTCAGGATGTCAGCCCCAGCCTTGGCAAGCGCGCGATGGAGATAGGGAAAACGCACGTCATAACACACTGTCAAACCCACGCGGCCAAAAGGAGTATCGCCCACCACCGCCGCGTGACCGGGCGCAAACCCGGCCGATTCCCGAAATGTCTCGGTTTCCGTCACCTGAACGTCGAACATGTGCAGCTTGTCGTACTGCGCGGCAATCGACCCGTCCGGCGCGATCAGAAAGGACCGGTTCGCAAAACGCTCTTCAGGCGGTTCCGCTTTGAGTGCCAAAGACCCGATCAGAATCCATACCCCCAGGGTCGCGGCCTCATTCCGCAGACCAGCAAGGGTCTGATCCTCGTCCTGATGTACGAGAACGCTGCGCTGATGGCTGCGGCTGTTACTGATGCAATTCGTGACTTCGGGCGTCAGGATGAACTCGGCTCCGTCGCGCGCCGCATCACGGATCAGGCCGGTTGTCACCCGAAGATTGGCAGCGGGATCATCCGAAGACGTCAGTTGGAGCAGAGCCGCACGCATGACGGTCAGGCTGCCAGCAACGGATCGAGCTTGCCAGCGCGATCAAGCGCATAAAGGTCGTCGCAGCCGCCGACATGGGTGCCGCCGATGAAGATCTGCGGCACAGTCCGACCGCCATTGGCGCGCTGGATCATCTCAGGTTTGCGCTCGGGATGGGACAGAACGTCGATTTCCGTGAATGTCGCGCCCTTCTGGGTCAGAAGGCGCTTTGCCGCGTGGCAGAATCCGCAAAGCGGCGAGGTGTATATTTCGATCTGGGGCATCATCAATCCTCTCGGGTAAGTGTCGAGGATTTAATCAGCCTTTGCAACGCGTGCCAGAACCGTGACAAAAATCTCTCGACTCTGTGCGCTCTGGCAGGCGACCGCGCAGGCGGCAAGGGTGGCACCCGAGGTCATCACGTCGTCCACCAACAGGATCGGACGGTCTCGGATATGGTCCGCTTTCCGAACCCGAACCGAGATCGCATCCGACAGTTCCGCGAACCGGGCATCCCGCGATTTGCCATCCAGAGACTGTGTCCGTCTGTGCCGGATCAGAACGTCGGGACAGAACTCCAGCCCAAGTCGCCGCGCGACGGCCTGAGCCAGAAGCGCAGACTGGTTGTATCGACGGGACAGCAACCGGAAAAGATGGAGCGGAACCGGCACGACAATAGCGCTTGGCGGCAGCGCGGGTGGACACGCCGCCACCATCCAGTCCGCGGCCATCGGCACGATGTCATGCCGATCTCCGTGTTTCAGCCCGAGAACAAGCCTGCGCGCGACACCGTCGTAGCGCACCGGCGCACGCCCCTGTGTCCACGGTCGGCCAAGCGACAGGCAATCGTCACACTGGACCGCAATGTCAGAGGTTCCGGGCAAAGAGACCCCGCACAAATCACAGACCAGTCCGGTGATGAATGGGGTTTCGGCAAAGCATGTGGCGCAGAGCCCATGTTCGTCCTGCACCATTCCGCCACACCCAAGGCAGCGCGGCGGGTAAAGCATGCGCAACGCCGTTTGCATTCCACGCTGCAGCATCCTATCTGCCCTGCATGTCCGACACTCCTACCTTGACAGACCGGCCCGCTCTTGCCCGCTACCGTGACCGCGCCCGGCGCGGCCCAGCGTTGTTCCTCCATGAAGAGGCGCTGGCCGATGTGCAGGATCGGCTCGCTTTGGTTAACAAATCCTTTAGCGCGCCCGCCGTCGTGACACCTTTTCCCGACCTTTGGCGCAACGCGTTCCCAACGGCCTGTCTTGTGGATGATACTGAGGTGCTCGACCTATCGGAGACCACCCATGATCTGGTCATCCACGCCATGGCGCTGCATTGGGCCAATGACCCGGTCGGCCAGTTGATCCAGTGTCGGCGGGCGCTCAAACCGGATGGTTTGCTGCTGGTTGTCGCTTTGGGCGGGCAAACCCTGCATGAGTTGCGCGCGGCCTTGGGTCAGGCGGAGATCGAGATCACCGGAGGTCTGTCTCCCCGAGTGGCGCCGATGGGCGAAATCCGTGATCTTGGCGCTCTTCTTCAGCGCGCCGGACTTGCACTTCCTGTGGCGGACAGTGCCGTGCTCAGAACCAGCTATGCGTCCCCCGTGCACCTGATGCACGACTTGCGCGCGATGGGCGAAACCAACGCCATGTCGGCGCGCGTTCGGACCGCGACCCGCAAGAGCGTGATGCTCCGCGCCATGGAACTCTATTCCGAAGCCTACTCGGACGAAAATGGTCGTGTCACGGCCACGTTCGAGCTGATCACCCTGACCGGTTGGGCACCTGATTCGTCGCAACCCCAACCATTACGACCAGGACCTGCAGCGCATCGCCTCGCCGACGCGCTGAACACGGTAGAAACGCCGCTCAAAGATTGACCTGACCCAGATAGAGGTTAGTTAGCCCGCTAAACGACGTGAAGGAAGCAGGCCAGATGTTGGACGCAACAAAAACAGCACAACGCCCCACCCACGCCCCGACGGATCATCCGAAGGTGCCCGCGGAACGGGTTGGCATTCTTCTCGCCAATCTGGGCACACCGGATCACTATTCCTACTGGCCGATGCGCCGCTATCTCAACGAGTTCCTGTCGGATCGCCGGGTCATCGACTACAGCCCATGGCTGTGGCAGCCGCTGTTGCAACTCATCATCCTGACGAAGCGTCCGTTCAGTTCAGGCGAAGCGTACAAGTCGATCTGGAACGAGGACGAGGGTGAAAGCCCGCTCATGACGATCACCAAGGCACAGACAGCCAAGATCACCAAGCAAATGCAGGATCGCTACGGCGATCAGGTGATGGTCGATTTCTGCATGCGCTACGGAAATCCGTCGACCAAATCCAAGGTCCGCGAAATGGTCGATGCCGGATGCCGCAAGATCCTGTTTTTCCCACTGTACCCGCATTATGCGGGCGCCACATCTGCCACCGCCAACGATCAGTTCTTTCGTGCGCTGATGGACGAAAAGTGGCAACCGACGGTACGCACGGTCGATCCCTACTACCAGCACCCGCTTTATATCGAAGCGCTCGCCCAGTCGATCGAACGCGCCTATGCCAAGCTCGAAACCCGTCCGGATATCCTTGTCTGTTCCTACCACGGTGTGCCCAAGCGCTACCTGATGGAAGGCGATCCCTATCACTGCCAATGCCAGAAGACGACGCGCCTGCTCAAGGAACGGCTGGGCTGGGATGACACCGAGATCACCACGACCTTCCAGTCGAAATTCGGCCCGGAAGAATGGCTGAAACCCTACACAGTGGAAGAGGTCGCGCGTCTGGCCGAGGAAGAGAACAAGAAAAACATCGCGGTCTGTGCACCTGCGTTTTCAGCCGACTGCATCGAAACGCTGGAAGAGATCAACGAAGAGATCAAGGAAAGCTTCGAAGAAGCGGGCGGTGAGCATTTCACCTACATCCCCTGCCTCAATGACGACGATGCTCACATCGCGGCATTGTCGGCCGTCATCGAAGAAAACCTCAACGGCTGGCTTGGTTGACGAAAAGCGGAGAACGGCACAAGGAACGCGCGTTCCTAGCCGTCCGCGTGTCCAAGGAAAGATTCAAGCTCTGCCTGCTTGATAGGCTTTGGCATCAATGGCACCGCCGAAAGGCTTGCCGGGATGACGTACTGCGAATAAGCGGATGAAAACGCGATGGTCACGCCTCGTTCCTGAAGCACTTCGGCGACAGCGAAAGACGTGACATCTCCGCCAAGGTTGATATCCAGCACGGCATGGCTGGGTGTCTGATCCGCAATCGCGGCGAATGCATCCTCCTGCGAGACGCAGGGGCCAATCACGGTGTGTCCCATTTTGTGAACCATGGCTTCGAGCATGGTCGCGACCACCATGTTGTCTTCGACGATCATTACGGTCTTCACGGCGTTCAGTCTCCGCCAGTCATTGTCACAGAATGTCGCAAGTTTAACGCTGAAAGTAAATCGGCATGGTGCGGCGCTTGCAGGACAAGCGGGATATTGATCAGGACTCGAGGCAAGATCATGAACCGCCAATCTGCATTGATGTGCTGGTATGGTCTCCAGAACCTGACTGGGAATTGCCGATTGCTGCCAATCGCCGGTTGGTGTCGGACGAGACTTCTCGACAGGAAGGGCTCAACCACCTACGCTCAAGGGCCTGTTCCCCAACGCGGCACAGGTCAATTTGCTTCCGAAGGCGTGCGTCGATGACCACAAGCGGAGCCCGCAGACTGTTGGTTGTGTTCCTCCTGATTTTATCGGGCACATCGGCCTCTGCCGAACAGCGGGTTCTGTTTCTATCGGATTTTGCATCCATCACTCCTGGATACCGTGCGATGGAGAACGGCATCGCCGACATCTTGGGGGATGACTTTCGGTTCTTTCATTCCGAGTTTCTGAATGACCGGGACCTGACCGCCGACGAAGCACGTATGACGTCGATCGTGGATCTCTACGCCCAGAAATATGAAGCGACCGGAATAGATGTCGTCGTCAGCTACGGTCCTCAGTCAGATATCCTGGCCGGCCAGATAAGGGATCGCCTGACAAACGCGCGCATTCTGAGGATTTTGCTGGCGCCCCCGACGTATGACCTCCTGCCTCAGGACGTGGAAATCTCGGTCGAAGCCGACTTGCATCGGATTTTCGAGGAAATCTTCACCTTGTCCGAGCCGGACACCATCCTGTTTACCGGCGAAACAACCGGCCAGCCCTGGCGCGACGGTGAAACGGCTGTCTTTCGCGAGGCGCTTGAAGCCTACGGGTTTGATGGTGAACTGATCGACATGCTCAATCAGCCATTGAGCGAAGTGGAACAGCGGGCGTCCGCACTTTCGGAAAACGCGATCGTCGTTTCGCTGCTATGGTTCTCGGATGGGGAGGGGCGCCCGCTCTATCCTTATCAAGCAATCGACCGCCTGATCGAATCCGCCTCGGCGCCTGTCTTCACCATCCTGAGTGAACATGTAGGGCGCGGCGCTCCGGGTGGGCTCGTCGTCAGTCGCGAAATGATGGGACGCGGGATTGGCCAAGCTCTTCTGGATATGGAACAGGATGTCGAACCGATGGCCACGATGCCTGCGATGCGGCATGTCTATAATTGGGACGCTTTGCAAAAATGGGGTCTCACACCCGCAACGTTTCCCGACGATGCCATCGTTTTGAACACGCCCCCACCTCTCTGGTATACCCACCGCCGACAGTTGATCGCCTCAGGCATACTTGTCGTTCTGCTGTTGAATGCCTTGGTGCTGGCTCTTCTGCTTGCGCGTCAGAGAGCGCTGTCCAATCGAAAGCTCGAAACCTATGTCGAGCAGCTTAACGTCGCCCGCAAAGCGGCCCAGATCGGGTTTTTCCGTCGAACCTATGGCGTTGACGAAATGTACTGCGATGAACGCTTTCGCGAACTGTTCGGTCTGCCTCTGACCGGCCCTGTCTCTGTCGATGAGGCAAACGGCAAGGTTCACGCCGACGATGTTGCCACGATGCTTGAGGAAACCAGGCGCTGCCGGGATCCGGCGTACCCATCAAACGAATACGAAGGCGAATTTCGGATAGATTGCGGACCGATGTCTCCACCTCGTTGGGTGCATGCCCGGGGAGAGGTGCATTTCGAAGACGGGACGGCCAAGACATTTACCGGGGCGGTTTATGACGTCACGGATTATCGGGAAGCCGTCAAAACGCGGGATGTTCTGATCGAGGAGCTGAACCATCGGGTCAAGAATACGCTGTCCGTTGTACAGGGACTGGCGTTCCAGACCTTTCAGGGGGCCGACAATATCGAGCACGCGTGCGAGTCATTTTATGCCCGGCTGACCGGGCTCTCGACCGCGCATGACCTTTTGGCAGCGGCAAGCTGGGAAGCGGCCGAAATACATGACGTTGCCGAAAAAACGCTGATCGGTTCAAGAAACATCTTCATGTCGGGTCCGCATGTGCAGCTGCCACCCAAGCTGTCGCTCAGCATCTCGATGGCATTGCACGAACTGCACACAAACGCGATCAAATACGGGTCGCTGTCCCAAGGTGTTGGCCATGTCGACCTGGAATGGTCCACAACGGAACATCGCGGATCAAAAACGCTGCACCTGACCTGGACTGAAACCGGTGGTCCGCACACGAAAGAGCCATCTACTCAGGGCTTCGGTCTCGTGCTGGTGTCCAAGATCGTTCCAAAGGACAATGGCGGGGAAGCAAAACTCGTATTTCGCGAGACCGGGGTCCGGTACGAACTGACCGTGCCGATCAAGCCTGAGAAGAATCTGGTCGGCCCAAAGGCTTAGAAATTCACCTTGGACGCAGGTGACGATCCAGAGGATGCACTGTCGGGAATCAAAAAAGGCGGTGCTGACGCACCGCCTTTTTCTATAGGATAATCCGCTGTGGATTAGTCCGAAGCAGCAGCAGCCAGCAGTACGAGCAGTACCAGCGGGATGATGATGCCAGCGGACGAGGAGCTTGCTGCGGCTTCTTCAACCACAACCACCGGCTCCATGACCACGTCGTCTTTTGCGTAGGAACCGGCCATTGCTGTCGAAGCAGCACCAGCGAACGCGGCGGCGAGAACGAGTTTCTTCATATTAACCTCCAGATATTTGCATGTCGGCGCGCATAGCAACACACGACAGGCACCCAAGACTTACCTCGTAAGACTCTCTAACCAGTATATCGTGCCAAATGCAAACCTATCTTATCGCTCGACTTTCCAGCTTCGACGCCATGTCGTCAAATTAGCAACACCTGCGTGCCAACTTTCGCCAACTCGTAAAGTTCCTCGATATGCTCGTTGTAGAGCCCGATGCACCCATTCGAAGACCGCCGTCCGATCTTGCGTGTGTCATGGGTTCCGTGAATGCGGTAATAGGTCCAGCTCAGGTGAAGCGCGCGGGTACCAAGCGGGTTGTCAGGACCCGGCGGAACATAATCCGGCCATTCGGGGTTGCGGATCTTCATCGACGGTGTCGGACGCCAATCCGGCTCGGGATCCTTGAGCGTAACTTCCGTGCGGCCGCGCCGTGTGAGGTCTTCTGTCAGCGGCACGGAGGATGGATACAGCCGGTAATTCCCGTTCTCTTCCCAGTAGTGAAGCGCCCGCGAATCGATGTCGACAAGGATCGCACCCTTTGTCAGGTTGCTGAAATAGGGCTGCCAATCCAAGGTCCGGAAGCTCGAGATGTTGCGGCGGACAACCTGCGACAGATCGCGCTCCATTTCGACGGTCGAGCCATCATTGACGTCCTGCGCGACGGCGGGCGTCGCCACGAGCGCCGCGGTTCCCGCAAGGAAACCGCGGCGGTTTATTGGAAAACGAGTATTTTCTGCCATTTTCTGGCCTCTGCGTAAGCATGGAAATTCGGAAGTTGTGTCTCTAGTCTATATGGCGTGAATGCCTCAGTCGCAATTCAAAGGAATGTCATATCGGCAATTCTCGGCTTTGTGTGTTTGCTCCTCCCCCGGACTGGGGCTAAGCCCGGGAACGACCGAATTTGGGTGGCCTATCATGAAGCGTTCGACATTTATCCTGAGTGCAGCCGCGATGGCGCTGACGGCCTGCGCCGGAGCGCCGCCGCCTCCGACGCTTGGGCCAGACGGAAAACCGCTTCCACGAGTGTATCGCATTCGGTCGACGGACACGGGGCGCATCCAGTTCCGGATGCTCGATGCGATCAATGCGCTGCGTCAGGCCTCTGGTGCACCTGCCCTCGAGCTGGACGCACGGTTGACTGCCGCTGCGGCCACCCATGCCCGCGACATGAGCGTGCAGAACCGCCCGTGGCATTTCGGTTCGGACGGGTCTTCTCCGATCACCCGCATCCAGCGGGCCGGATATTCCGGCCGTCTTGTCGGTGAGGCGATCTCGGAAACTTACGAGACCGAGCTCGAGACGCTCGGCGCATGGATGGAAGCGCCGAACACGCGCACCGTGATTCTCGATCCCTCTGCGCGCGAAATGGGCTTTTCCTGGTTCCAGGAATCGAACGGCAAGATTTGGTGGAACCTTGTTCTTGGTGCACCGAACGAAACCGGCTTCACACCGGTCAACGCCCCGTCCTGATATAGGTCCGCGCCGGACCCAATGTTTCGCGCGCGAAACAATGGGTCAGCAAGACTGACCAAGTATCACGGATTGATGGTGATCGGTGTGCCGTCCCGAACCATGGAATAAATCTCTCGCATCTCGCGATTGGTCACGGCGATGCAGCCCCAGGTCCAGTCGCGCCCGCCCTTGCGGTTTTTCCAAGGTCGACCATGAATGAAAATATCGCCACCGGGCGATTTGCCCATGGCCCGTGCGGCCTCCACATCATGCGGTCGCGGGTAGTCGATCCCGATGGAGAGGTAGAAATTGCTGTTCGGATTGCGGCGATCGATCATGTATTCGCCTTCGGGCGTCTTGCCGTCGCCCTCAACCTGTTTGTGCCCGACCGGTGCAAAGCCAAGACCGATATCATAGGACTTCAGGATCGCGTTGTGGTGCAGCAGGTACATCTTGCGATCCGCCTTCTGGACAACGATCCGGGTCACTTCGGGACCGGTATAGGTTGGAAACTTGCCACAGGCCGTCAACCCGAGGAACAGCGCCAGAAGACACAGAAGTCGCAACATGGAAAGATCTGCCCGATTTGTTTTCGGGCATCCTACCAGACATTCATGCCCACGGGAAAACGAAACCGTGAGTCCCGATGCGCGACTTACCGCTGGTCCAGACGTTTTTCGATGGCTTCCAAGCGGGCAAGCACCTGGTCACGATAGGCATCGGTCTTTTCATTCGATTCCTCGGCATGAGCATCCTGCATCGAATTCACGATGAGACCCACCAGCAGGTTCACCACGGCAAAGGTCGTGACCATGATAAACGGCACGAAGAACGCCCACGCCCAAGGATAGACCTCCATCACAGGACGGACAATTCCCATCGACCACGATTCGAGCGTCATGATCTGGAACAGCGAATAGGCAGACCGTCCCAGATCGCCGAACCATTCCGGGAACGCGTCGCTGAAGAGCTTGGTGGCCATGACGGCACCGATATAGAAGATCAGCGCCATCAGGAGGAACACGCTGCCCATGCCGGGCAGCGCGGTGACGAAACCTTCGACCACCCGGCGCAGACGCGGTGCGGCCGAGATGATCCGCAACACCCGCAGGATCCGCAGCGCGCGCAAAACCGAAAAGCCTTGTGTCGCTGGAACCAGCGCAATGCCGACAATGACGAAGTCGAAGATATTCCATCCGCTGCGGAAAAATCGCCATCCATGGGCAAACAGTTTCAGTGCAATCTCGATCACGAAGATGGCAAGGCAGAGCTGATCCAGCAGGAGGATCATCGGTCCAGCGACCGCCATCACCTCGTCCGAGGTTTCAAGCCCCAGCAAAACGGCGTTGAACAGGATCACGCCGATGATGAAATTCGTCACCCAGGGTTGTTCAAGTAACCCCGCCACCTTGTCGCGCATTGTGCCGCCCCGTCACTTGTCCCGGCGCAGAAGCGCCACCAGTTCCACATGGGTCGACCAACGGAATTGATCAACCACTCTGACCCATTCAAGATCGTAGCCCGCGCGGATCAACGTGGCGGTATCTCGCGCGAATGTTGCCGGGTTGCACGAAACATGGGCGATCCGCGGGACCCTGGCCTGTGCAAGTTCGGCGACCTGTGCCGCAGCACCGGCGCGCGGCGGGTCGATCACCACGGCGTCGCATTTCGACAGTTCCTCGGGCTGCAGCGGGGCGCGGAAGAGGTCACGCACTTCGTGGGTGATCCGTTTCAACCCTTCCGCATTGCGCCAGGCATGGTCAAGCGCACGGATCATTTCGCGGTCGCCTTCAACCGCGTGCACCATGGCGTCTTGAGCCAATGGAAGCGCGAATGTTCCGCAACCGGCGAAAAGGTCGATGACCCGCTTTGCCCCGTGTAGAGCCTGATGCACCGCGTCGATCAGGGTGATTTCCCCCTCTTTCGTCGCTTGCAGAAAGGCTCCGGGTGGTGGCGTCAGATCAGCAGGACCAAGGCGCAGGATCGGTGCGCGGCGTTGCAGGGCGATGTCGTCATCCCAGCTGATCCGCGCCAGATCATAGTCGCGGGCCAGTTCGGCAAGTGACTGGTGCAGAGCAACATCCATCTCCTTGCCGCCGGTGACAGCCACGTCGAGACCGGTATCGGTGCGCGTGACAAGCACGGACAGTTCGCCCTTGCGGGATGCGCCAAGCGCGCCCAGCGCTTCGACCATCGGAAGCGCGGCGCTCAGGTCGGGATGTACAAGCTGGCAATTCGGGACGGCGATGATGGTGTCTGATGCTTTAATGTGAAATCCGGCCAGCGCACCCTTCTTGGTGCGACGCACGGAAAATGTGGCCCGCCGACGGGACTGGGGCGGTGACGTGATCGGCTCATCAAGGTCGATCGCGATGCCCTGCGCGGCAAGCGCTTGCCGTACCACATCGCGCTTCCAGTCAGCGACGAAGGCATCGGACGCATGTTGCAGCTGGCAGCCACCACAGGATCTCGCGTGCGAGCACGGTGGCTTGACCCGCTGATCCGACGGCCTGTCGATCTTGGCATCGCGCAGATGCTCCCCCTCGAGCGTGCCGCTCACCACCTCGCCGGGCAGAGCGCCGGCAACATAGATCGGACCGTCGGCAATGCCGTCGCCCAAGTGGCCCAGTCGTTTGATCGTTACCGTTGTCATGCGGCGGCTTTTGCCTCAGCCAAAGGGATTGGTCGAGGGCTATTCGGCGGCTTCGGCTCCGATGAACCCGCCGGACTGCCGATCCCAGTAGCGCGCATAAAGCCCGCCCTTGGCCAGAAGCGCGTCGTGCGTCCCGATCTCGACAATGCGGCCTGCGTCCATCACCACGATCCGGTCCATGCTGGCGATGGTCGACAGACGATGCGCAATGGCAAGAACGGTCTTGCCCTGCATCACGTGCTCCAACGCGGTCTGGATCTCGGATTCCACCTCGGAATCGAGCGCGCTGGTTGCCTCGTCCAGAACGAGGATTGGCGCATCCTTCAGGATTGCGCGCGCCAGGGCAATGCGCTGGCGTTGACCACCGGACAGCTTGACCCCTCGTTCGCCAAGATGGGCCGCGTATCCAACACGCCCCTTGAGATCGACAAGACCCTCGATGAAGGTATGGGCCGACGCACGGCGCGCAGCCTCGAACACCTCTTCGTCGGTGGCTTCGGGGCGACCGTACCGGATGTTCTCCATTGCGGAGCGGTTGAACATCGAGGTTTCCTGCCGCACGACCGAGATATCCTTGCGAAGCGCGATCTGCGTGACGTCCCGGATGTCCGTGCCACCCAGCGTGATCCGCCCTTGCTCGACATCGTAGAGTCGAAGCAGAAGCGACACGACGGTCGATTTACCGGCCCCTGACGCGCCGACCAGCGCGACTTTCTCACCCTCCGCGATCGTCAAGTCGAACCCGTCCAGCGCGCGAGCGGTCCGGCCATAGCCAAAGCTCACCTTATCGAACCGCACATGACCACGCGGCGCACTGTCCTGCGCCATCGGACGGTCGGTGATCCCATGTGCGGGCGTCAGGGTACCGATCCCGTCTTCGACTTCACCGATATTGGTAAAGATCGACATCGCGACCCGGCCCAGGCGATTGGTCAGCATCGACAGGCGCGTGGTGATCATCGCGGTCATGGCGATGTCCCCGGCGGAGGCACTGCCCGCGCTCCACAGCCAGAGAGCCCCGAGAATGGCGAACAGCGGCAGGATGCCACCCAGCGTCATCAGGACCATGCGGAAGACAGCCGAGAGTGTTCCGAATTCAAGGGAGCGGTCCCGATAGGCGTCCAGAGCGGCGCGGGTCGCCGTGTCCTCGTCCGCGTCACCGGCAAACAGTTTGACCGCCGCGATGTTGGAATAGATGTCCACCACCTGACCCGTGACATGGGTTCGCGCGCCAGCCCGAGCCTTGGATCGTTTCTGAACCCGCGGGATGAAATAACGCAACGCCGCCGCATAGAGGATCGCCCAAACAACAAAGACCAGAAGCAAGCGCGCGTCGATGGTCAGCATGAGGACAAAAGCCCCGATGAACATCGCGATGGAATAGATGACGACGTCCGAGACCTCGATCACCAGATCGGTCAGCGCACGTGCGGTTTGAAGCGCTTTCTGGCTCAGGCGACCGGCAAAATCATTCTCGAAGAACTGCATCGAATGACCCAGCGTATGCTGGTTCAAGCGTGCCAGGATCATGGGATAAAGGTTCGGCCCAAGCAGGATGCTTGTCACGCCCGCATCCATGACAAAGATCAGCGGCCGGATCACGAGAAAGAAGGCCACGCCGACAAGGACAACCGGCCAGAACGTCGCCCAGAATGCGCCTTGCTCGGCCACCGCTGTCTGGTCGATGACCCACCCGGTAAAACGGGCGGCGACCAGTTCGGACATGCCTGTGACGAACGTCACCGCAAACGCCACAAGGATCGCGCGTTCAGCGCCCTGCAACGCCCACCGCATGAAGGGCAGGATTGCCTGTGGCGGCGGCCCTTCTGCCGGATCGAACGGCCGGATCAGGCGACCAACAAAAGTCATTCGGCCGCCTGCGCACCGATGAAGCCACCGGACTGACGGTCCCAGTAGCGGGCATAGAGCCCGTGTTGTGCGAGAAGAGCATCATGGGTGCCGATTTCGGCAATACGGCCACCATCCATGACGATGATCCGGTCCATGCTGGCAATGGTCGACAGGCGGTGCGCGATGGCGAGAACTGTCTTGCCCTCCATGACACGCTCCAAAGCCGATTGGATCTGGGCCTCAACCTCGGAATCAAGCGCGCTGGTTGCCTCATCAAGAACAAGGATCGGAGCGTCCTTCAGAATGGCGCGCGCAAGCGCGATGCGTTGGCGCTGACCACCTGACAATTTCACGCCGCGTTCCCCGAGATGTACCGCATATCCGGACCGTCCCCGGGAATCCTCTAGGCTGAGGATGAACTCATGCGCTTCGGCTTTCTCGGCGGCACGGATCACTTCGGCCTCGGTGGCGTCCGGACGGCCATAGCGGATGTTTTCCATGGCCGAGCGATTGAACATCGCCGTTTCCTGCGTGACCATCCCGATCTGCCGACGCAGACTTTCCTGTGTGACAGTTGAGATGTCCTGTCCGTCAATCGTGATCCGGCCCTTTTCGGTATCATAGAGCCGCAACAACAGAGAAACGAGGGTGGACTTGCCCGCACCTGACGCCCCCACCACGGCAAGTTTTTCCCCGGCCGCGATGTCGAGCGACACGTTTTCTATGCCGCCCTCCTGTTGGCCGTAGGCAAACGACACGCCGTCAAACCGGATATGCCCATCGGTCACTACAAGATCTGGGGCACTTGGAGCGTCCTCGATCCTTTGCGCCGGGGCCAAGGTATTCATGCCGTCCTCAACTTCGCCGACATGGCTGTAGATGACCATGATCGTATAACTGATCCATCCGGTCATCTGAGACAAGCGGATGCCGACGGCCCCCACAGCCGCAATGTCACCGGGAGTCACGGTACCGCTGCCGCGCATGGCGACGGCCATGCCGACCAACACAATCGGCAAGGCACCGGCGATGAACATCAGTCCGAGGCGAAACAGGGTCTGCGCCTCGCCGAACCGCAATGCGGTTCCGCGCAAATGCTCCATCGCGCCCAGCGCCTTTCCATCCTCGTGCCGATCCCCCGCAAAGAGTTTGACCGTCTTGATGTTGCTGATGGTGTCGACAACCTGCCCTGTGACCTGAGCCTTTGCTTCGGCGCGAGCGGCAGACCGCGCGCGGATGATCGGCAGCATCACACGCAGGAACCCGAGATAGATCGCGAACCAGACGCCCAGAGCGGCAATCATCCAAGGATTGACGGCCCCGACAAGAAAGGCTGTTCCAAGGATCGTTGCCAAGCCAAAGGTCACCGCGTTGACGGTTTCAATCACAATCTCGGTCAGGGAGTTCGACGCCTGCATCTTTTTCTGGGCCAGACGTCCCGCAAAATCATTGTCGAAAAATGTGACAGATTGGCCGAGCGTCCAGCGGAACATGCGGGCCATGATCTGCATCCCGATATTCGGGCCAATCATCACAGACTGGGTCAGGGCCAGACCACCAAACAGCAGCGGGCGGGCGATCAGAAGGACGACTATGCAGGCAATGACAAGCCCGGCGTGATCGGTCAGAAACGTCTCTGGCGGTGTGGCCGCGACCGCGTCGACAACGTTGCCCAAGAGCTGCATCGACACCACTTCAGTCAGCCCGGCCAGAACGGAAATCAGCACACCCAGCCAGACCACGCGCCAACCGCCCCGCAGGCACCACCCCATGAAGGCCCGCAGTTCGAGAGGCGGCACGCCCAGTGCGGGGGCATCCGGATCAATCTGGTTGCCGGCGCGCAAGATGAGGTTGTGGTAGAACTGCCGCATCATTCCGCAGCCTTTGTATCCGGGTCAAGGAACCCACCGGACTGGCGGGCCCAGAACCCAGCATATAGCCCACCCTTGGCCAAAAGCGCATCATGACTTCCCTGTTCGACGATGCTGCCGTGATCCAAGACGAGGATGCGATCCATATGGGCGATGGTCGACAGTCGGTGCGCAATGGCGATCACCGTCTTGCCCTCCATCATACCATACAGCGTGTCCTGAATTGCTGCTTCGACCTCGGAATCAAGCGCGCTGGTGGCCTCGTCCAAAAGCAGGATCGGCGCGTCCTTGAGGATCACCCGCGCGAGTGTCACGCGCTGACGTTGCCCCCCCGAGAGTTTGACACCCCGTTCCCCGACCTGCGCGTCATACCCGGTGCGCCCCTGCGGATCCTGCAGGTTGAGGATGAACTCGTGCGCCTGCGCCTGTCTGGTGGCGGCGATCAATTCGTCTTTGGTGGCGGACGGTCGACCGTACAGGATGTTGTCCCGAACCGACCGGTGCAGCAAAGAGCTGTCCTGCTGGACCATACCGATAGCGAGGCGCAGGCTGTCCTGCGTGACATGGCTTATGTCCTGACCGTCAATCAGGATGCGCCCCTGTTCGGCGTCGTAGAACCGCAGCAGCAGTTTCACCAGGGTCGATTTTCCCGCTCCGGACCGACCGACCAGACCCACCTTTTCGCCGGGTTCAATGGTCAGGGTGATGTCATCAAGACCGCCCGTGTCGCGGCCATAGTGGTGTGTCAGAGACTGAATCTCGATCTTCCCCGTGCTCAGCTTCAGCGGTTTTGCGTTTGGCTGATCGACCAACGTGATGGGCTGGGCAATGGTTTCCATCCCTTCGGCCACAACGCCCAATTGGCGGAAGAACGAGGTCAGCGCCCACATAATCCAGCCGGTCATCGCGTTGAGGCGCAGCGTCAAAGCGGTCGCCGCAGCGACCACACCGACACTGGCCTGCCCCTGCATCCAGAGCCAGAAGGCCCAGCCGACGACGGCGACGATCAGCAGACCGTTCAGCGTGACCAGAACAACGTCCATGATGGTGAAGAGCCGCATTTCGTACTGAAACGTACGGCGCGTGTTCTCGATCGCGTCCTTGGCGTAGGTCAGTTCGGTGTCATTGTGGGCGAACATCTTGACCGAATGGATGTTCGTGTAACTGTCTACAACGCGGCCCGTGACCTCGGACCGGGCATCCGAGGCCGCTTGCGAGGCGGGGCCGACCCGTTTGACCGTCCAGACCACCAGTGCGCCATAGAGGAAGAGCCATCCGACCAGCGGGATCGCCAGACGCGGGTCCGCCTGCCCGAGCAGCACCAATGCACCGACGACATAGGCTATCGAAAAGGTGATGGCGTCGAACACCTGAAACACCGCTTCACCTGCGGCGGGGGGTGTCTGCATGATCCGGTTGGCGATGCGTCCGGCAAAATCGTTTTCGAACCAGCCCACGGATTGCCGCAGCACATGCTTGTGCGCCCGCCAGCGGATCAAAGTGCCGAAATTCGGCAGGATCGTGTTGTTCAGCAGCAGAACGTCCAGCGCCTGCAACGCGGGCCTGAGAAAGAGAATGAACAGCGCCAGCGCGATCAACCAGCCGCCATAGCTGTCCCACACCTCGGCCGGATCACCGGCGAGGATGTCGACAACCCAGCCCATGGCCCAGATCAACCCGATCTCGATCGACGCCACCACAACCGACATCAGCGCAGCATAGACGAAGACCCGTTTGAACGGTTGCGCATAGTCGAGCAGGAACGGCAGCAGTCGCGAGGGCGGCGTGTCCTTTTCGTCGTAGGGGACGTAAGGATCGACCAGATTTTCGAAGAAGCGGAACACCGAACGGTCTCCTTGGGACATAGGCAGGCGGCCAAGGTCCCGCTGATGTGCGGGACGGCCACGACGATAGATAAAGCAATGTTCGGTATTGTCCGTATGACACCGCAACTTTAGCGCGGGTTTTTCGAAGAGGAAACCCGCCTAACGCAGAAGGTCCGCCTTGCTCAGGGTAAAGCCGGATGCGACCCACCTGTCTTCGACCTCGCGCAGCTTTTCGCCCAACGCGGCACCGGTATAGGCGGGCATCAGGTCACCCGGTTTGACCGGGCATTTTTGCTGCGATCCCATCCTGGCGTCGGGCAAAGCATCTGGTGCGACCGGCGCTTCCAGAAGAGCGGCGCGCAGAAGGATCACGTCCTCCGCCACCTCTGCACCCTGCCGATACCCCAACTCGGCGGGGGATTCTGTGGTCGAGATCAGGCTCTGATACTGCTCAAGTCGCCTTTGCTGCTTTTTCGAGAGCCGCAATCCGTCGCTGTCGAACACGCCCAAAACCGCCAGCCTGCGGAGCGGGTCGGGGACCACGTTGTTGGTCTGTTCAAGATGCACAAGCACTGCCAGACCGCGCGTCGTACTTCCCGGCAGAATGGCGTGCAGGACACCGGTTTGTTCCATCGAGCCGACAGCCGGTGCGGGATCGGGCGCTGCAAGAAGCTTGATCACTTCCCCGCCGATCCGTTCCCGCGACAGGCCCTGAAGGCCGTCCAGACTTTGAGCAATGGCCGCAAGCGCGTCGGGGTCGAACCCGAGATCGGGATCGCCGTACCACGCGGCAAAGCGAAAGAAGCGCAGGATGCGCAGGTAGTCCTCGGCGATCCGATCCTGTGCTGTACCGATGAACCGCACATGCCGCGCCTCGAGATCGGGGAGTCCCCCCAAAGGGTCGACCACCTGCCCCGCCGCATCGGCATAAAGCGCATTCATGGTGAAATCACGCCGCGCCGCATCTTCGGCCATATCGGTCGAGAACCGCACCACCGCATGTCGGCCATCGGTTTCGGTATCCGCGCGAAACGTGGTGACCTCATACCCCGTGCCGCCGGACACTACCGTGATCGTTCCGTGGTCGATGCCTGTCGGCACGGATTTGAGGCCTGCCGCCTGCGCAAGGCTCTGCACGGTTTCGGGGGTGGCATCGGTTGCGATGTCGATATCCGTGACGGGGACACTCATGAGCGCATTGCGCACACATCCCCCTACGGCAAAGGCGCTGTGTCCGTCAGCCTGCAACGCGGCGAACACCGCCTGTGTGCTGTCTGCGGTCAACCAGTCGCCCGTGACCTTCATACGCTCTCCATTCGTTGGGCCAGCCCGCGCAGGATACGCGCCGTTGCCCCCCAAATGTAGTAGGGTCCGAAGGGAACGGTATAGTAATGGCGGCGCGTGCCCCGCCACCGCCGGGATTGCACCGTAAATTGGCTGGCGTCGGTCACATGCGCCAGCGGAACGCGGAACGCTTCGGCCACTTCGCCCGGTTCGGGGATCACGTCAAACGCGGTTTCGATCCAGCCCACAACGGGCGTCACCAGAAAACCCGTCACTGTTTCATGGGTCGGCAAGGTGCCCAGTATCTCGACATGGCCACGCGGCAGACCTACCTCTTCCTCGGCCTCGCGCAAGGCGGCTGCGATCACATCGGCATCGCCGTCGTCCTGTTTGCCGCCGGGAAAGGCGATCTGACCGGGATGGTGTTTGAGCCGCGACGACCGTTTGGTCAAAAGCACCTCCGCCCCCTGCGCACCCGCAATGACAGGGACCAAAACACCAGCGGGGCGCAGTTTGCGCCCCACCGGGAGAACCACATCCGGGTTCAGATCGAAATCGGACGAGGCCGTGCTGTTCTGCGTCAGCGCCGCTTCAAGCCGCGCACGGTCATTCACCCGACACCTCTTCGGCCTCGAACCCGACGGTGGCCGGATCCAGATTGTAATGCGCGCCGCAGAACTGGCAGTCCGCCGTCACGCGGCCTTCGGCCGTTGTCATCGTGGCGATGTCCTTGGCCGAATAGATCGACAGGCTTTGCCGCACGCGGTCTTCCGAACAGGTACAGCCAAACCGCACCGGCAAGGCATCGAACACGCGCGGACCTTCTTCGTGAAACAGACGGAACAGCAGGTCGGTCGAGGGCAGGGACGGACCGATCAGCTCCATGTCTTCGACCGTGGCCAGATGGTAGTTCACCCGGTTCCAGTTCTCGCCCTCGTCCTCGTTCAGCAGGTCATCGGCGTGCAACAGACCGCCTTCGCCCGATCCGCCACCCTCGGCAAAGGGCGACGCCTTGGGCATGTGCTGCACCATGATCCCGCCTGCGCGCCAATGCTGCGGTACGCCGGGTTCCGTCGACTGACCAAAGCTCAGCGCGAATTTGGTCGGCAACTGCTCGGACTGCGCGAAATACGCCTCGGCACAGCTTGACAGGGTCTGGCCTGTCAGCGGCGTGATCCCCTGATACGGCTGCATGCCCTTGCCCTGATCCATCAGGATCGCGAAATAGCCTTCGCCGATCTGATCCATCGCCGGGCCATCGGTGATCCGGTCACGATCAAAGCTGGCATAGGCACGGATGCGGGCAGGCTCACCTTCGGCCTCGGGCGCATAGAAATCGGTGGCGATCATGCGCACCGCACCCTTGGTCTGGATCTGCAGCGACAGCTTCCAGCGCAGCTTGATCGTCTGCCCGATCAACGCGGTCAGCAAGGCCATCTCGGCCACCAACGCCTCGACCTGAGGCGGGTAGTTGTGCTGCTTGAGAATACCGCTCAACACCCCGTCCAGACGGGCCACCCGGCCACGGATGCCCGAACGGTCAAGTTGAAAGGGCAGGACGGTGTCGTCCCAGGCGATTTTCGATCCGAGTGTCATGGAATTTCCTTGCTTGCCGCCCTCCGGCATGTTCGGGACTATATAAGGGACGATCCGGCAGGTCCAAGGGGCAGAAGGGGAATGACATGATCCGCAGGTTTGGCGACGCACCGGACGCTGGCAGATCCTACACGCTGCGCACGGGGGCTTATGCCATTCTGCCCTTGGGCGACGGGCTGCTGCTGACGCATCAGGATGCGCCCGAACCCGAGGTACAATTGCCCGGTGGTGGCGTCGATCCGGGCGAGTCGCCGGTTCAGGCCCTGATTCGCGAGGTCTACGAAGAAACCGGCTGGCGCATCGCGAGTGCACGTCGTCTTGGGGCGTATCGCCGGTTCACCTATATGCCCGAATACGATCTTTGGGCGGAAAAGCTGTGTCTGATCTACATCGCCTCTCCGGTTCGTCGCTATGGTCCGCCACTTGAGCCGGGCCACACGGCGCTATGGATGGGGATGGACGAGGCCATGTCCTGCCTCGCGAATAGTGGAGATCGCGATTTCGTGGCGCGCTTTCAATCACGCATCGGCATATTCCAGCAGCGCCGCTGACAGATCGTCATCGAACTCTGATCCATCTCCCAGCATCGCTTTCAGGCGCTCATAGAGTTCGTCGAGGAAATCAGGCCCGGTGATCTTGGGCGAGATGGACTGGACGAGGGTGCGCAAGCCATCGGTGTCGAGCATCGATCCATCCCGCAGCACCGCTTCGGTGAAGCCGTCCGTGTACAGCAAGAGCCGATCACCGGGCATCAAGGTGACCTCATGATCTTCGAACTCGGCGCCTTCGATCAGACCGATGGGCAATCCCCCGGATCCCACAAATTCCGCGTGTCCGGAATGCCGCAAGAGCAGCGGGGGCGGATGCCCCGCCTGGACAAAGCGAATCCTGCCGGAGGGTTGAACATGCGCATATGCCAACGTGAGGTATTCGGTGACGCCCTTCTGTGCAACGATGCGTTGGTTCAATCGCGCGGCGAGTTGCCGGGGCGGAAGGCATTCCAATTCCCCGTCGGTACGTGTCAGGGCAAGGTTTTCTTCGGGGTGATCCGGAGTCAGATATCCGGCGACACGCGCCGTCATCATGGCAGAGGTGATGCCATGTCCCGACACATCGAGACTGAAGAGGCCGAACTCGCCCGCAGGACCCGAGAACATTCCTGCAAGATCACCGCCGACATGGCCACAGGATCGCAAGAGCAGGCTGACCCGGCTTGCACCAAAGCGCGCGGAGCGGATCGGCATCAATGATTCCTGCAGAATACGTGCTTGTTGCAGGTCCTTGTCGATGGCTGCGTGAATAGTTTGCAACTGGGACAAGGTATCGACGATCATCGCATTCTTGGCCCGAAGTTCCTGCTCCATCGACAGGATTCGGGCGCCCGCGTTGATGCGCGCGCGCAGTTCGTCCCCATTCACGGGCTTGGTCAGAAAATCATCCGCACCGGATTCCAGCCCTGTGGTGACAGCGGCCTTTTCGGACTTCGAGGTCAGGAGAATGAAATAGCCATACCTGTCGCGTTGGGTGGCCCGAAACGCGGCACAAAATTCAGGCCCGCTGAGCCCGGGCATCATCCAGTCCGAAATGATGAAATCAGGTTGAAATGTCTCACAAAGGTCAAGCCCGGCTTCGGCATCTTCCGCCTCGGCAACGTGGAACCCCCAGCGCTGCAACATCAGGGTGAGGATCCGACGCTGTGCGCGGCTGTCATCGACGACCAGTACCCGGCACGAATGACCGCCCCGCAAATCGGGGAACGCGAATGCCGCGTTCTGAAACATAACCATCACCAACCCAAGCGTCGGCCCCCGCACATCGCTATACGCCGTAAGTGTTAACCGGATATGAAAGTCCGAAGATATTTCGGTTCACGGCGCGTCGTTGCAATTTGTTCACCTTTAGCTGCTATCCGAAACCCGCAAGGATGGAGGGTCCCATGATCGACTGGCTGCGTGTTTCCGAACTGCGATGCGAAATCGGACCAGATGATTTCGCAGAAGTGGCCGAGCTGTTCCTGATGGAGGTCGAAGACACCCTGTCGCGCCTCCAAAGTGTCGAAGACGATCCGCAAGAGGTTCAGGAGCTGATGCACTTCCTCAAGGGCTCGGCTCTCAACCTTGGCTTTTCCCAGTTGTCCGACATGTGCAGCGTGGCCGAGCGGAATGCCGCACTGGGCACGGTGTCCATTGACCTGCCGGTTCTCAAGCAACTTTATCGACAGTCGCGCGCGCTGTTCGAAACGGAATATTCGCGCAGATTTGCCGCCTAGATGAACCGGTGAATAGCGGCCGGGTCCGTTCCATCGGCCTGATCCATGACACGGGCCCGCAAACGCTGCATTCCACTGATCCACCGGTCCGTATCTGACGCCCGTTGCAGGAAGAACGTCTGCGCCTCGGGGTGGGGAAGGATCAGGAATTGTCCGTGCTCAACGCCATGCAGAGTTGCCTGCGCAACGGTTTCGGGCGCTATCACACCTGCAGGACGCTCGCCCTCATGTTCTTCGTATCCCAGAAGCGGCGTCGCCACATAGAGCGGACAGACAACGGAGACCTGCACACCCTGATGGGCGTGGTCGATGGCAAGGGATTGTGCAAGGCTGACTGCGGCGTGTTTCGTTGCAGAGTACGCGGCATCCCCAATCTGTGACAGAAGCCCGGCGGCGGACGCGACATTCACCAGAACGCCCGATTTCCGGGCAACCATCTGCGGCAACAGCAATCGCGCTGCGCGCAGATGTGCCATGACGTGCAGATCCCAGCTTTTCTGCCAGTGGCCATCAGGTTGCGACACAGGCCCATCGGGTTCGCCCAACGCAAATCCAGCATTCGAGAACAGCATATCGACATGGCCGAACGCATCTTGCGCGCAGTCGATCATCTCTTTGATCACCTCGGGATCGCAGAGATCACCGTGATGTGGAACACCGCCTATTTCATCCGCTACGCGCTGCGCGAGAGCGGGAACGAGATCGCTGACGAGAACGCAGGCACCTCGCGCGGCGAGCGCCCGCGCCAAGGCCGCGCCGATTCCCTGTCCGGCACCGGTGACAATGACATGTGCCCCATCAAGAGGCATCAGATCACGAATTGCGACAACAGATCATCGTCGGTGATGTCCTGATAGGTGAATCCGGCCGAGTCGAGCTGACCGAACAATCGATCGAAATTGGTCGCGTTGCGGGTTTCGATGCCGATCAGCACCGAGCCATAGTTGCGGGCCGATTTCTTGAGGTATTCAAATCGGGCGATGTCGTCCTCTGGTCCGAGAAAGTTCAGGAAATCCTTCAGGGCGCCTGGGCGCTGCGGCAATCGCAGGATAAAATACTTCTTGAGCCCGAGGTATTTCTGAGCCCGTTCCTTGACTTCGGGCAAACGTTCAAAGTCGAAATTGCCGCCCGTGGTGACACAGACGACCGTGCGCCCCTTGATCGACTGGCCTAGGTCCTGCAACGCATCGACCGACAAGGCCCCTGCGGGTTCAAGCACAATTCCTTCGACGTTCAGCATCTCGAGGATCGTCGTACACAGCCGGTCCTCCTTGATGGTCAGAGTGTTGGCCAGTCCGACACCCGACAGCCGCGCGAAGGTGCGCTGCCCGATCTGTCCTACCGCCGCACCATCGGCAAAGGTGTTCACCTTGTCGAGGCGCACCGGCTTTCCCACCTCGAGAGCAGCGCGAAGACAGGCCCCGCCTGCCGGTTCCACAAAGGTGTATTGGCACCCTGTTCCCAGGTAACTCAGCATGCCAGCCGACAAGCCGCCACCCCCCACAGGAATTACAAGATGATCGGGCATTTTGCCGAGCTGCTGGATTACCTCTACTGCAACGCTTGCCTGCCCTTCGATCACGTCTTCATCATCAAAGGGCGAAAGAAAATGCCCGCCCGCCTCGGTACAGAAGGCCTGTGCCGCCGCGAGGGTGTCATCGAAATAGTCACCTGTCAGACGAATCTCGATACTTTCACCACCGAACATGGCCGTTTTCTGGATCTTCTGCTGCGGCGTCGTCACCGGCATGAAGATCACGCCGGTTTTGCCGAAATGTTTGCACATATAGGCCACGCCCTGCGCGTGATTGCCCGCGCTGGCACAAACGAAAAGCTGAACATCCGGGCGTTTGCGCATGGCGTTGAACGCACCACGCAGCTTGTAGCTGCGCACCGGGGACAGATCTTCCCGCTTGAGATAGATGTCCGCGTCGTATTGCTCGGACAAATGGGCATTGCGAAGAAGCGGCGTCGGTGGGAACACCTCGCGCATCGCTTCGGTCGCGTCACGCGCGGATTGGGCAAAATCAGTCATACATCCCCCTCGGCGCAATAGCGCATGGTCGTACGCAGTCAGTCAATGGGTCGGTTTTCCACGAAATGGCCGTAGAGCGTGGTCAGAACCGAGATTCCGATGATCGTGGCAAACCAGTTGACGACAAGCGAATAGACGACGTTGATGACCGAACTCGGGTCGTCATTGAACCACGAAGGAAGTTGGATGACGATGCTTGCACCAACCACGATCAGGGCGAGGACAAGGATTGTGCCACTTTGCCCTTTCGTCACGTCCCAGGTTTCGCCCAGTGTCAGCCTCTCTCCAAGTGCAGCGGCTGGAAGCATGACACCCAGCCTGAAAAACAGATAGGCGGCTGTCCCGATCAGGATCAGGGACATGATCCCGGCCAAAGGCGGCAACCCGATGGAGATGATACCGACGGGGATCGACAGGACCATGACCCCGAGCACGACGAGAACGCCGATCAGGATGGACCGCCCCAGATAACCCATGACGGCGGAGCCATGAAACCGCGGCAGCCATCCAGATGTACTCTCACCGGTGAGGGCAAAGCGATGCCAGGCGACTGCGATCCAGAGGCTCGCGATCACGGCGAGTATCCCGAAAAGGATCGTCGGAAGAATTGTCTCGGGTGACATCACGGGCACTTCGGTGCCTTCGAATTCCATCATCTGGGGCGGGTTGAAGAAACTGTAGACTGTGTAAATGCTTTGCGCGAGGTAAAGAACCAACGAAAGGCGGAACGCCTGATCAAGGTTGGCCATCACCAGATTGAACGAATGCCGGAAAATCTGCCAACCCTTCATCGTATCCCCGCTTTTGTTGTGTCGACCTTGTTCCAAGGCGACTTCTTGCCCCTGCGCTGAAAAACAAGTAATCGCCCCGGCAAACCCGTTAAAGGAAAACCCATGTCTGCGCCCAAAAAAGTTGTGTTGGCCTATTCCGGTGGCCTCGATACCTCGATCATTCTGAAATGGCTTCAGACGGAGTATGGTTGCGAAGTCGTGACCTTCACCGCCGATCTGGGCCAGGGCGAAGAGCTGGAACCGGCGCGCGAAAAGGCGATCCTGCTGGGGATCAAGCCCGAGAACATCTACATCGAAGACGTCCGCGAGGAATTCGTGCGCGATTTCGTCTTCCCGATGTTCCGCGCCAATGCGCTTTATGAAGGGCTGTATCTTCTCGGCACCTCCATCGCCCGTCCGCTGATCTCCAAGCGTCTGGTCGAGATCGCGGAAGAGACCGGGGCCGATGCCGTGGCGCATGGCGCAACCGGCAAGGGGAACGATCAGGTGCGGTTCGAACTGGCAGCCTATGCGCTCAACCCCGACATCAAGGTGATCGCGCCCTGGCGGGAATGGGATCTGACCTCGCGGACCCGGCTGCTCGATTTTGCGGAAAAGAACCAGATCCCGATCGCCAAGGACAAGCGCGGCGAAGCGCCGTTCTCGGTGGATGCGAACCTGCTGCACACCTCGTCCGAGGGCAAAGTTCTTGAGAACCCGTCCGAAGAGGCACCCGATTACGTCTACCAGCGCACCGTACATCCCGAGGATGCGCCCGATACTCCGGAAATGGTCGAGATCACGTTCGAAAAGGGCGATGCCGTGGCCATCAACGGCGAAGCGATGTCGCCTGCAACGATCCTGACCAAGCTGAACGAACTGGGCGGCAAGCACGGCGTCGGCCGTCTGGACCTCGTGGAAAACCGCTTTGTCGGCATGAAGTCGCGCGGCATCTACGAAACGCCCGGCGGCACCATCCTGCTCGAAGCGCATCGCGGGATTGAACAGATCACGCTGGACAGCGGCGCGGGCCACCTCAAGGATTCGATCATGCCGCGTTATGCGGAGCTGATCTACAACGGCTTCTGGTTCTCGCCCGAGCGCGAGATGCTGCAAGCGCTCATCGACAAAAGCCAGGAACATGTGACCGGCACGGTGCGCGTGAAGCTTTACAAAGGATCGGCCACGACCGTCGCACGCTGGTCGGACCATTCCCTCTATTCCGAAGCGCATGTGACCTTCGAAGAAGACGCAGGCGCTTACGATCAGAAAGACGCACAGGGGTTCATCCAACTCAACGCGCTGCGGCTGAAGCTGCTTGCGGCGCGGAACCGTCGGCTAAAGTAAATCAGTCTCTGTTCAAGCCAAAAGGCCCGCCATTTCGGCGGGCCTTTTTCGTTTTTCAGTTGGCGGTCACGACCGTCATTACAAGCTTGTCGTCCACCCGGATCGGGCCGTCCTCCTTGGCGCCTAGCGTATATTCGAACACGCCTGTCGACATGCCCCCATCTTCGCCATGCACCATCAGCATCAGCATCTCGCCCGATGCGACGTCTTCCTGAAGGATCGCGGCAACGTCCATGTTCTCACCTTCCTTGAGGGCGGCGTAGCCGACCACCGGGCCCGGCTTCATTTCCGCATCGGTGCGGTGCACAACCATCCAGCCATTCGCCGGGGCAACGACTTTGGTTGCGGTCACGGTGCCACCGGACACATCCTGATCCATCGCTTCAACAGACGGTGCCATCGAGTGGCCACCCGCGATCAGAGCCGTTGCGGACAGGGCGAAAATTGTGGTCGAGAGTGCATATTTCATGGTCAATCTCCTGTTTGGTGCGGGCTTTGACCCCGCGAACACCCAAAACCACGGACTCTGACCGTTCAGAGTTTCACTCAGCCTGAAATTTTTTGGGCCTCAAGCACTTGGTAGTATGGCATCGTCTCCTCTACCAACTCTGCCAAATGGCCTGTCAATTCGGGCAACGGCCCCTCTGGTCCGGCAAACCCGGTCGACGCATGAAGCGACCTGTACCAATGTGGCGCCCAGACCCCGTCATAAGGCTTTGGCCCGGGAGGCCAGGACAGCATCGCGGGATCGAACTCCAACCCGATTGTTTCACACAGTGCCCCGAGCATGCCTTCGGGGTCGTCGCGGATGTCGGCGCTGTCGATCACGACCGGGGTCTGGCCAAGCGATGCAACGTGGTCGAACAACTCGGCTTGCGCCTCGAAACCGATGTCCTCGGCGGTGAGGTCAGGATAGCCCTTAGCAAAGCTTGCCACCACGCGCGCAGGGTGGCGGATCAGGAACACATTTACACACTCTGCCATGAAACCGCGGGGGATACCGTCGATCATGTGCTGGCACATATGCTTGTGATAGGCGTGGGGTTTGCCATCCGGGACCGGTCCGATCAGAGACTGTTCTACCTCAACTGTGTCATCGGTGCGATCTGCAAGGACCTCTTGGCGCATCGGATGATTCAGGTCAGTCAGCCGCAGGTAAGGCCCGTAGAACGGCTCATCCAGAACGCTGAAATCGGCGCGTTGGGCAAAGGAATACATCATCGCGGTCGATAGATTGCGGGGGCCTGACCACATCGCCACCTTCATGTCACCTGCCTCCTTTGTTCCTTGATTTGCCGTGACGGTATCGAGAACGGCAGATCGCGCAAGCGGTAACTCGATTTCACCTTCAGGTGAGATCCCGACACGGAAATTGCGCCGACTCGGTCTTTCAGAGCAGGCTGGTCTCAGTTTTATGGAGGTTTCTCATGCGCACGCTTCGCCGCAGTCATCCCATCATCCTGTCTCTGGCCATTCTGGCCGGGGTTTTCCTGCAATCGACCGACGCAAGAGCAGGCGAGACCCGCGAGATCATTGTTGCCGGTGGCTGTTTCTGGTGCGTCGAGGCCGATTTCGAACGGGTGCGCGGCGTGAAGGAGGCTGTATCGGGCTATACCGGTGGAATGGTGGCTGATCCGAGCTACAAACAGGTCACATCCGGCAACACCGGCCATTACGAAGCGGTCAGGATCATTTACGACAGTGGCGTGATCGACCATTCCCGGCTTTACAATCTGTTCTTCCGGTCGATCGACCCGACCGATGCGGACGGGCAGTTCTGTGACCGGGGACAAAGCTATGCCACGGCAATATTCGTCTCTAATTCAGCCCAACGTGCTGCGGCGGAAAAGGCCAAGGCCGAGGCGCAAGCTGCCTTGGGCCGCAAGATCGTGACCCCGATTCTGGACGCAAAGGCTTTTTATGAGGCCGAGGCCTATCATCAGGATTATTACAAAGGCACCAAGCGTGTGCTGACCCGGTTTGGCGCGATACCGCAAAACGAAGCCTACAAGCGGTATCGCAAAGGCTGCGGCCGTGATGCGCGGATCAAGGAGCTGTGGGGCAGCGACGCGCCATTCATCGGCAACTAAGCCAACCGCGCATCCTCGATGTCTTTCAGATCGGGGATCACATCCGCCGTTCCGTGCCGGGTGACCATGATCGCCCCGGCCTGCTGACCCAGTGAAATCGCCTGTTCCATCGGCAGGCCCCGATCCAGCCCGGCCACCAGAAAACCCGTGAAAGTATCCCCTGCCCCGGTCGTGTCGACCGGGGTGACCGGAATGGCGGGAAAGGTTCTGTCTGTACCGTCGTCCGTGTTGATCCAGCGACAGCCATCGCCGCCCAGCGTCACGATCACATCACGTACCGGCAGGTCCGCCAGCGACGTGCCCAGCGCGTCGGTCAATTGCTGGGCTTCGACGGCATTCATCACAAGAATGTCGAGCATCGGCAAAACCGCCTCGACCGCCTGCGTATCGAAAGGGGCGGCCGCATAGACCACCCGCATCCCTTTGGCAGAGGCCAGCTTGGCACCTTCGACCTGTCCCGAGGTCTCGTTCTGGAAAACGAACGTGTCGAGATCGGTCGCAGCTTGCAGGGCCGCTGCAATATGTGCCTCTGTTACGGCCCGATTTGCACCGGGATAAAGGAGAATGGCGTTTTCGCCATGTTCGTCGACCATGATGACCGCATGACCGGTGGGCACATCCAATTCGACGATGTTGCGCGTATCGACACCGTATTCCAGAAACCGTTCCACCGCCCAGCGCCCATCAGCACCAACTGCCCCGACATGCACCGCTCGCGCGGCAGCACGGGCAATGGCGACCGACATGTTCGCACCCTTGCCCCCCAGACCCCGGCTGTGCTCAGTCGAGGCAAGTGTTTCGCCCGGCGCGATCAGATGCGGGACGCGATAGAACAGGTCCGCGTTGATCGACCCAAGGTTATACACGGCCATGTGTCACCGCCCCTTGCACGCCGCCAGCACTGCCATGTTCAGAATGTCGCCAGCCGTCATGGAGGTGGAGCAGATCTGAATCGACTTGTCGACACCGGCCAGAATCGGTCCGATCACCGTAGCCCCCGCCATTTCCTGCATCAGCTTGACCGAGATCGACGCGGAATGGCGTGCCGGGACGACAAGAATGTTCGCGGGGCCCGTCAGGCGCTGGAACGGATAGAACTTCTGCGCATTCCGGTTCAACGCGACATCGACAGTCATTTCGCCTTCATATTCGAAGGTCACGCCACGCCGATCCAACACACGCGGCGCGATATGCATCTTTTCGGCGCGTTCAGAGACGGGATAACCGAAGGTCGAGAATGAAACGAAAGCTACACGGGGCTCCAGCCCCATCAGACGGGCCACTTCGGCGGCGCGTTCCGCGATATTGGCGAGGTCTTCCTCGTCCGGCCATTCATGCACCAGCGTATCCGCGATCAGAACGATCCGCCCCTTGAGCAGAAGCGCCGTCACACCCGCCGCACCATGTGCCGCGTCGGCGTCGAACACATGGTTGATCAACTCCATTACATGCGCCGATTTCCGCGTCGCGCCGGTAACAAGAGCATCTCCATGTCCCTGCTGCAACATCAGCGCGCCGAACACATGCCTGTCCCGCGCGGCAAGGCGGTGGATGTCCTGATGGTCATAGCCTTTGCGCTGAAGCCGTCCGTACAGCACATCCTTGTACCGGGCCAGGTGTTGGGTGTTGGCGGCGTTCACCACTTCGATCTCGCGCACCGCGTCGCCCAGACCGGCCTCTTCCAGCTTGGTCTTCACATCGGCTTCGCGACCGACAACCAAAGCCTTGCCGAAACCTGACCGCTGATACATGACCGCCGCCCGCAAGACGCGTGGGTCGTCACCTTCGGCAAAGATCATCCGCGCCTGCGCCTTTCGGGCTCGTGCGTTGATGCCGCGCAGGATACTTGCTGTCGGATCCATCCGCGACTTGAGCGACTCCTCATAAGCGGGCAGGTCGATGATCGGCCGACGCGCCGCACCGGTGTCCATGCCCGCTTTGGCCACAGCGGGCGGAATGCGGTGAATCAGTCTCGGATCGAATGGCGTCGGGATGATGTAATCACGCCCGAAGGACAGGCTTTTCCCATAGGCCAGCGCCACCTCGTCCGGCACATCCTCGCGCGCAAGGTCGGCCAGCGCCTGCGCACAAGCGATCTTCATCTCGTCATTGATGGCCCGCGCGTGAATGTCCAAAGCACCGCGGAACAGGTAGGGAAAGCCCAACACGTTGTTCACCTGGTTCGGATAATCGCTGCGCCCGGTGGCGACGATGGCATCCATCCGCACCTCGTGCGCCTCTTCCGGCGTGATCTCGGGATCGGGGTTTGCCATGGCAAAGATGACCGGATTGTCGGCCATCGACCGCACCATGTCCTGCGTCACGGCCCCTTTGACGCTGACGCCAAGAAAAACATCCGCGCCGACCATCGCCTCTTCCAGTGTACGCGCGTCAGTTTTGACCGCATGCGCCGATTTCCACTGATTCATGCCCTCGGTCCGACCCTGATAGATCACACCCTTGGTGTCCGCGACAATGCAGTTCTCGTGACGCGCACCCATCCGTTTGAGCAGTTCGATACAGGCAATACCGGCGGCACCAGCGCCATTGAGAACGATTTTCACATCCTCGATCTTCTTGCCAGAGATATGCAGCGCGTTCAGCAACCCCGCCGCACAGATCACCGCAGTACCGTGCTGGTCGTCATGGAAGACAGGGATGTCCATCTCTTCCTTGAGGCGCTGTTCGATGATGAAACACTCGGGCGCCTTGATGTCCTCGAGGTTGATGCCGCCAAAGGTCGGCCCCATCAACCGCACCGCCTTGCAGAACTCGTCGGGGTCTTCGGTATCCAATTCGATGTCGATGGAGTTTACGTCGGCGAACCGTTTGAAGAGGACCGACTTGCCCTCCATCACCGGTTTTGAGCCCAGCGCACCCAGATTGCCCAGACCCAGAACCGCCGTGCCGTTCGAAATCACCGCGACGAGGTTGCCCTTGTTGGTGTAATCATAAGCCAGACCGGGGTCCTTCGCGATGTCTTCGCAGGGCACCGCCACACCGGGGGAATAGGCCAGCGACAGGTCGCGCTGCGTGGTCATGGGAACGGTGGCCTGCACCTCCCATTTGCCGGGGGTCGGTTCAAGATGGAAGGCAAGCGCTTCTTCGCGGGTGTATTTCGGGTTGGACATGCGTCAGAGGCCTCATACGTCAAAATCGGGTTTTCCACCCGGGTCGGTCGTCTTAATGTCACGCCAAAGCACCGAGGGGAAGCTTGTGAACGCGAATAAATCACCCGTCACACCCATGATGGCGCAATATCTGGAAATAAAATCCCAGTATGCGGATGCTTTGTTGTTCTATCGCATGGGTGACTTTTACGAATTGTTCTTTGACGATGCAGCGGCGGCGGCCGAGGCTTTGGACATCGCGCTCACCAAACGGGGCAAACATGATGGCGACGACATCCCGATGTGCGGGGTTCCTGTTCATGCCGCCGAAGGCTATCTTCTGACGCTGATCCGCAAGGGGTTTCGCGTTGCCGTCTGCGAACAGATGGAAAGCCCGGCAGAAGCGAAGAAGCGCGGGTCCAAGTCTGTCGTCAAACGCGACGTGGTGCGTCTGGTCACGCCCGGCACGCTGACCGAGGAAACGCTGCTTGAGGCGCGGCGGCACAATTTTCTCGCCGCTTTGGCCTGTGTCAGAGACGAATGGGCACTCGCCTGGACCGACATTTCAACCGGCGCACTGCATGTCCTGCCCCTATCTCTGGCCCGCGTCGGTCCGGAATTGGCGCAGCTATCCCCGTCGGAAATCCTGATGGCCGAAGGCACCGAAGACGCGCTGTCCGGTGTCCTTGATGATCTGGGGCTGGAACCGACGATCGTTGGCAAATCCAGCTTTGACTCGACCGGCGCGAATTCCCGTCTGACGCAACAATTCGGTGTGTCCTCACTGGATGCCTTTGGCCATTTCTCGCGCCCCGAACTGTCTGCCATGGGCGCTTTGATCGAATATCTCGACCTGACGCAGAAAGGCCGGTTGCCGCTTCTTCGTCCGCCCCAGCAGGAAAAGCTGGGCAACGCGATGCAGATCGACGCGGCAACGCGGCGGAACCTTGAACTGACGCATTCCCTGCAAGGTGGCCGCGCCGGATCGCTTTTGTCCGTCATCGACCGGACCGCGACCGCCAGTGGCGCGCGCTTGCTGGAACGCCGCCTTTCTACGCCGTCCCGCGATCTGGCTGTCATCCACAACCGTCAGGATGCGATCGCCTGGGCCATGTCCGATCCGACGACGGCCCGTCAGGTCCGCGATGCATTGAAACGAGTCCCGGATGTGGACCGCGCGCTGTCCAGGCTTGGTCTGGACCGTGGCGGACCGCGCGACATGGCGGCGATCCGAAATGCCCTGGCTCAAGCCGAGGCAATTTCCGCTGCGTTAGAGACGCATGATATGCCAGACATCCTGCGCAGCGCGGTCTCTGCCTGCACCGGTCACACCGATCTTGCCAGCCTTCTGGACGATGCGCTTGTCGCCGAACCCCCACTTCTTGCCCGCGATGGCGGATTCATCGCACCTGGCTATGACGGCGACTTGGACGAAGCCCGCAAACTGCGTGATGAAGGGCGCGGTGTGATTGCGGGGCTTCAGGCGCAATATATCGAGATGAGCGGCGTGTCGTCCCTCAAGATCAAGCACAACAATGTGCTGGGCTACTTCATCGAGACCACCTTGACACACGCACAAAAGATGATGGCTCCGCCGCTGAACGAAACCTTCATCCATCGGCAGACTACGGCAAACCAAATCAGGTTCACCACTGTCGAACTGTCTGAACTCGAACGTCGGATTCTGAACGCGGGCGGTGAGGCGATCGAGATCGAAAAGCGTCTCTATTCCGTCTTAAGTCAGGCCATTCTCGGCCAGCAACCAGCGCTTAACGCGCTTGCCAGTGGATTGGCGGAACTCGATCTTGCCACCGCTCTGGCCGATCTTGCCAGCGATCTGGATTGGTGCCGCCCAACGGTTGACACCAGCCGTGCCTTTTCCATCGAAGGCGGAAAGCATCCCGTTGTCGAACGCGCGCTCAAGGCGCAAGGCGACACCGGGTTTGTCGCCAATGATTGTAACCTTTCGGCCGATGCGGACAAGGCATCAATCACGCTGCTGACCGGGCCGAACATGGCCGGTAAATCGACCTACCTGCGCCAGAACGCTTTGATCGCGCTGCTTGCCCAGGTCGGGTCTTACGTTCCAGCGACATCGGCGCATATCGGTTTGGTCAGCCAGATCTTCAGCCGTGTCGGCGCATCCGACGATCTGGCGCGGGGGCGGTCGACATTCATGGTGGAGATGGTGGAAACCGCCGCGATCCTCAATCAGGCCGATGACCGGGCCTTGGTCATCCTAGACGAGATCGGACGCGGCACCGCAACCTATGATGGTCTGTCCATCGCCTGGGCCACGCTTGAGCACCTGCAATCCGTGAACAAGGTTCGCGCCTTGTTCGCAACGCATTACCACGAGCTTACCGCGCTCGCGAACACGCTGGACGGCGTGAAGAACGCGACTGTTGCCGTGCGTGAATGGGACGGAGAGGTGATTTTCCTGCACGAAGTCCGCGACGGTGCGGCAGATCGGTCCTATGGTGTTCAGGTGGCCCAACTTGCGGGCCTTCCGCCTGCCGTCATCACCCGTGCCCGTTCAGTTCTTGATGCTTTGGAAAAAGGCGAACGCGAAAACACGTCACCCAAGGCGTTGATCGACGATCTGCCGCTGTTCTCGGCAGTCGCAAACGCGCCTCAGCCTGCAAAGCCATCTGCCGAAAGCAAAATCGAGGCGCAGATCAAAGATCTGCACCCCGATGAAATGACCCCGATAGAGGCGCTACAGGCTCTGTATAACCTGAAAGCGCTTCTGAAGGACGATTAGGATTTGGGCATCGAACTGACGCCAACCTGCGCCGGGCGCAGCAGGCGGTCATAGAGCATGAAGCCTTCGGTCGACACCTGAATAATCTCGCCAGCGGTCGTGCCGGGCACGGGCGCTTCGAACATCGCCTCGTGCATCTGGGGATCGAACTTGTCGCCCACCTGCGGTTTGATCGCGGTCACGCCGTGTTTGCTGAAAACGTTCAGCAATTCGCGCATCGTCAGCTCCACACCTTCGATAAACGCCTTGGACGCCTCGCGCTGGTCTTCGGGAATGGCATCCAAAGCGCGCTGCAGGTTGTCATAGACCGGCAGAAGATCGCGCGCCAAACGAGACCCGCCATATTGCTGTGCCTCGCGACGATCCTTTTCGGACCGCTTGCGCGCATTCTCGGCCTCGGCCAGAGCGCGCATGAACTTGTCCTTCAGATCATCCCGCTCGGCGCGCAGGGCATCCACTTCCGCCTCTTCGCTGTCGATCTCTTCATCAAGCGCTGCGTTTTCCTCTGCCTCAGCCTCGGCCAGACTGTCGAGAAAATCCTTCGTGTGATCCGTTTCGGCCATTTAATTACCCTTGGTTGCGATCGCCGAGCAGTTTCCCGACGAGTTGCGCTGTGTAGTCCACAATCGGTACGATCCGTCCGTAATTCAAACGGGTCGGGCCTATAACCCCCACCGCACCGATAATTTTACGATCAGCGTTCATATATGGAGACACCACCAAAGAGGAACCCGAAAGTGAGAAAAGTTTGTTCTCCGAGCCGATAAAAATGCGCACACCGTCGCCCTGTTCGGTGAGTTCGAGGAATTCGGCAATGTCCCGCTTGCGCTCAAGATCGTCAAACAGTTCGCGAATCCGCTCCAGCTCTTCGGCATGGGTGTCTTCGGCTAGGAGGTTGGACCGTCCCCGGACGATCAGACGGCCTGAATTGTCAGCTTGATCGTCCCAAATGGCCAAGCCCTGCTCTACAAGGGTTGCCGCCAACGAATCAAGTTCACGACGTTTATGCCCAATGTCGTCCTTGATCGTCCGACGCAGATCAGCCAGTGTTTTTCCTTCGACCAATGCATTCAGAAAGTTGGCCGCTTCTCGCATCGAGCTTGGCGTTTGTCCTGGTGGCGGTGTGAATAAGCGATTTTCGACATGGCCATCGGAGAAGACGAGCACCACAAGCGCCTGATCCCCGCCCACGGGGAGAAATTCGATATGCTTGATCGCGGCTTCATGTTTCGGGGTCAGTACCAACGAGGCGCCTTGAGTGACACCCGAGAGTGCTGATCCGACCCGATCGAGGATGGTCCCGACGTCCTGACTATTGCTTGTGACTGTCGCGTCGATCTTTTGACGATCGTCTTGATCCAGGTCGCGAACCTCGAGCAAACCATCGACAAACATGCGCAGGCCCAACTGTGTGGGCACACGTCCCGCGCTGATGTGCGGGCTGTCCAGCAACCCCAGAAACTCAAGATCCTGCATGACGTTCCGGATTGTCGCCGCAGAAACCTTTTCGTTGAGCGTCCGGGTCAGCGTCCGCGAACCTACCGGTTCGCCGCTGGACAAATAGCCTTCGACGACCTTGCGAAACACTTCGCGGGATCGGTCGTTGAGTTCGTCGAGAAGTTTGGCTCCTTGGGTCAATCCCACACCTCGTAAAGTAGAACCCGGTCGTTCCTGCGACAGACTATTGGCTTGCGAAACCGGAAAGCCTGCCTGTATCCGTACACGGCAATCAAGGGGACATACCATGCGACCGTCAGGACGGAAATTAAGCGAAATGCGCGCGGTTTCAATCGAAACCGGGATCAGCAAACATGCAGAGGGCTCTTGCCTGATCCGGATGGGTGACACCCATGTCTTGTGCACCGCGACCATCGAAGATCGCGTTCCACCGTTTATCAAAGGGTCAGGGCTGGGGTGGGTGACGGCCGAATATGGCATGCTGCCCCGTTCCACCACAAGCCGGATGCGCCGCGAGAGCACCACAGGCAAACAAGGTGGGCGAACCGTCGAGATTCAGAGATTGATCGGGCGCAGTTTGCGTGCAGGTGTGGATCGTGTTGCCCTTGGTGAACGCCAAATCACCGTCGATTGCGACGTCATTCAGGCCGATGGCGGAACACGCTGCGCGTCGATCACGGGCGGATGGGTTGCGCTTCGTCTTGCCGTCAACAAACTGACGAAAGCTGGTGATGTGCTGAGTGATCCCCTGATCTCTCCGGTTGCGGCTGTCAGCTGTGGCATTTACGCTGGTCAACCTGTTCTTGACCTGGATTACCCAGAAGACTCGGAAGCTGGCGTCGACGGTAACTTCATCTTGCGCGGCGACGGCCAGTTGATAGAAATTCAGATGTCGGCGGAGGGCGCAACCTTCTCGCGTGATCAGATGACCCAACTGCTTGATCTTGCGGATGCTGGGATCCAGGAACTGGTGGCGTTGCAGCTCAAGGCGGCAGAATGACCCGAAAGTTCGAAGGTGATACGCTTTTGGTTGCCACACACAACGTCGGTAAGCTTGAGGAAATCGCCGATCTGTTGAAGGACTACGGGATCTCGGTCGTCGGAGCGGCCGAGATGAACCTGCCTGAGCCGATTGAGGACGGGACAAGCTTTGTCGAGAACGCGCGGATCAAGGCGCATGCGGCCGCGCAGGCGACTGGACTGCCGGCATTGTCGGATGACAGCGGTCTTGAAATTGATGCGCTGAACGGTGCCCCAGGCGTATATACTGCAGATTGGGCCGAAACAGAGACTGGTCGTGACTTTGTGATGGCCATGCAGAAAGCATACGATGCCATCCAAGACAGCGGCATTGCACCACCTTGGACCGGCCGTTTCTGCTGTACACTCGTACTGGCCTGGCCTGACGGTCATGACGAGGTTTTTCCGGGCACGATGGAGGGTCAGATCGTTTGGCCAATGCGCGGCGATCAAGGGCATGGCTACGACCCCGTCTTCCAGCCAAAAGGCTACGAGGTGACCTTCGGCGAGATGGACCGTTGGGAAAAGAACAAGATCAGCCACCGCGCAGATGCGTTCCAGAAATTTGTGGCGGGGTGCTTTGGCTGAGCTCTGGCAGGAACAAGGTTTCGGTCTTTACGTCCATTGGCCGTTCTGCGCTGCAAAGTGTCCCTATTGTGATTTCAACAGTCATGTTCGAAGCGCAGTAGATCAGGCGGCTTGGGCACAAGCGCTTTCGTTGGAAATCCGAAGGATTGGCGAAGAGACTGGCCCCCGCGTTCTGTCATCCGTATTTTTCGGAGGCGGTACTCCAAGCCTGATGGCGCCAAAAACAGTCAATGCTGTGCTGTCGGCCGCCAAGGACGTCTGGAGTTTTGCCAACGATATCGAAATCACGCTGGAAGCCAATCCAACGTCGGTGGAGGCGTACCGGTTCGAAGGGTACGCCAAAGCCGGAGTCAACCGCGTGTCCTTGGGCGTTCAGGCACTCAACCCAAAAGACCTGCGCAGTCTGGGACGTCTTCACTCGGTTTCGGAAGCGCAGAGCGCTTTCAATACGGCAAGCGCGTTCTTTGATCGCGTCAGTTTCGATCTGATCTACGCTCGCCAGGACCAAACGCTCGAAGACTGGCGGGCCGAATTGTCTTCCGCGCTTGAGATGGCCGTTGATCATCTGTCGCTGTATCAACTCACCATTGAGGAAGGCACCGCGTTCTGGGATCGCGCGCAGCGGGGTGCATTGCGTGGTTTGCCCTCTGACGATCTTGGCGCTGATCTTTATGAGCTTACACAGCAAATTTGTGAAGCTGCAGGATATGTCGCGTATGAGGTCTCCAATCACGCCAAGCCGGGCGCAGAATCAAAGCACAACCTTCTCTATTGGCGCGGGGGTGATTACGCTGGTGTCGGGCCCGGTGCTCATGGACGTCTGACCATGGACGGTCAGCGAAGCGCAACAGAATGCTGGAAACAACCTGAGGCCTGGTTGACCGCGGTATCCAACGGAAGCGGGATCAAGGAACGGACGCTGCTTTCTCCTCTGGATATAGAGGACGAACGCCTCATCATGGGGATTCGGCTTTTGGAAGGGCTAGATATTGATGATGTCGCAAACCTCGTCGACTGGACTCGGTTTTCAGCCCTTGAAGACGAAGGGTTGGTCTGGCGCTCTGATGTCCGGATTGGGGCAACCACCACTGGCCGCCCCGTACTGAACTATCTCATTTCCCAGATCGCCAAGAGCTGACGCTTATCTGGCCGCGCTCAGGACCGAACACAGAAGATCAAGATCTTCGAGTGTATCGTAGCTGATTGTAAGCGACCCTGACTCTTTTCCGGCGGCATGGGCAATCGTCACTTTCATTCCCAAAGCTGCGGACAAGTCTCCCTCCAGGGCCTTGGTATCCGCATCCTTGTCGCCGATCTTTGCCGACTTGGATGTTGTGGCTTTCGAAGATGTCTCTGGATTCTGTGCTTCTCGGACCAGTCGTTCGGTTTCTCGCACGGATAAGCCACGGCGCATGACCTCGCCAGCCAGAGCCACCGCGTCGGGCGCAGTGACCAACGCGCGTGCATGGCCTGCGGACAGGTTCCCATCCACGACGGATTGCTTCACGACGTCTGGCAAGGTCAGGAGGCGCAGAAGGTTTGCGATATGACTTCTGCTTTTCCCCAGAGCTTGCGCAAGCTTTTCCTGCGTGTGCCCGAAGCGCGTCATCAGTTGTTCGTAACCTGCGGCCTCCTCAATCGCGTTCAGATCGGCACGTTGGATATTCTCGATAATCGCAATCTCAAGAACATCTTCGTCAGACAGATCCCGCACGACGACGGGGACTTCATGAACACCGGCAGCCTGCGCCGCTCGCCAACGGCGCTCTCCAGCAACAATCTCGTATTCTTTGTCAGATCCATCGCGTCGACGCACGATCAGCGGCTGGATCACACCTTTGCTGCGGATAGACAGCTTTAACTCTTCTAACGCATCCGCGCTGAAGTGGCGCCGTGGCTGGTTCGGGTTGGGAAAAAGCTGATCGACTGGTAACGTCCGCGAAGTGCGGTCGCGTACAGGGGTCTCTGATTCTGTCGTCGGCTCGATGTCCGCCATCAACGCGGACAAACCTCGGCCAAGACCGCGTCGTTGTTCTTTCTTGTCGGTCATCCGCTCTACCTACGCTGCTGTCATTGTTTCTGTCTTGCCAAGGAACTCGCGCGCAAGCGCACGATACGCAATGGCCCCTTTGGACTGCGTGTCATATTCGAGAACCGGCATCGCGTAAGACGGCGCTTCGCTGACTCTCACATTTCGTGGAATCACGGTCTTGAAAACAAGATCTCCCAGGTTCTCGCGCGCATCCATTTCAACCTGTTGGGACAGGTTGTTTCGAGAATCATACATCGTCAGCACCACGCCCTCGATCCTCAAGGATGGGTTTGCCGACTGCCGGACTTCACGAATTGTCAGCATCAACTGGCTTAACCCTTCCAGCGCGAAGAACTCGCTCTGCAACGGCACCAACACGGAATGCGCCGCAACCATCGCGTTGACAGTCAAAAGGTTCAGCGAAGGCGGACAATCGATAAGCACAAAATCGAACGCAAACGCGTCCATATCCGTTTGACGCAAAGCATCATGCAGAAGAAAGCTGCGCTTTTCATTGGCGATGAGCTCGATATCTGCCGAGCTCAGATCTGTCGTCGAGGGAACAAGGAGCAGATTCTCTTGCCGCGTTTGACAGATGATGTCTGCTAGCGGGAAATCGTCGAGCAGCAGGTCATAAGTCGTGGCATGGCGGTCCTCCGGCATGATGCCAAGTCCTGTCGATGCGTTTCCCTGCGGATCCAGATCGACGACCAAAACCTTCTGGCCAATTTCAGCCAGGGCCGACGCAAAATTAATCGCAGTCGTTGTCTTACCAACGCCACCCTTTTGGTTCGCAATTGCAATGATTTTTGGACCAGACGGACGTGTGGGATCAAACACGAGATAGGCCTCCAATCTCCAGAACGGCAGCATCGGGATGTGTCAAACTTTTATGGGTATTGCAGGTGAATCGCCACTGCTTTTCGGCCGACGCAACTTCTTCGCGCCAAGATCCGCCTTTCATGAACAACGCGACGCCGTCTTTTGCAAGATGCATATCAGTGAATTCCAATAGCTTCGACAGGGGCGCAAGGGCGCGCGCACTGAGGACATCGGCATCCATCGGCGCGACATCCTCAATCCGCCGAGCCAGAACAGAAAAAGGCGTTTGTGTTTCACGTGAAACAGCCCGTAAGAATGCCGCTTTCCGCTGATCACTTTCGACAAGCGTGACGTTAACCCCGCGATTTACAAGAGCAATCGCAACGACCGCACCAGGGAAGCCACCACCTGATCCTAGGTCTGCCCATGTCGACACACCGGACGGGCATAAGGATGCCACTTGAAGTGAATCCTTGAAATGCCGATCAGCCGCGTCTTTCAGAGACGCCGGCGACACGAGATTGATTTTCGGCGACCACTTCCGAAGCAGCTCAAGATAGACTTCCAGCCGTTGCTGTGTTTCACGTGAAACATTCATCCAGCTGCCCGTTCTTGCGGCCTTTTAGCTCGAAGACGAGACAGGATCAAAAGCAAGGCAGAGGGAGTCATCCCGTCAACACGAGATGCTTGGGCCATATTCGCAGGCCGAACATGCGCCAGTTTTACTTTTAGTTCGTTTGACAATCCCTCAACGGATTCAAAAACAAAGTCTGACGGAATTACCTGCGCTTCATCACGGCGAAGCGCCTCTATATCCTTTTGCTGACGCTCAATATAGTTTGCGTAAAGAGCATCCTTTGCCAGCTGATCTTGAATCTTGCAATCAATCTTCCCTAAGTGTGGTTCAATTTGCGCCAAGGCCTGCCATGTCACGGATTCGATCGCCAAAGCTTGGAAACCGGATCTCTTGGACCCGTCTTGAGAAATCGGAACTCCAACATCAACGAGTTGCCGCGCAGTGACTGTGACCGCATCCAGTTTGCCACGTGCATCCGAGATGAGCGACATCTTGGTTTCGAAAGCCCGCTTTCGGTCTTCGCTTACGCACCCCAAGTCAATTGCCTTACGGGTAAGTCGCTGGTCGGCATTATCCGCCCGCAAAGACAAACGATATTCCGCGCGCGAGGTAAACATGCGATAGGGCTCGGCAACGCCCCGAGACGTAAGGTCGTCAATCATCACGCCAATATAACTATCCGATCGACTGAACGTCACGGGCTCTAGTCCCCTGGCTCGACGCGCAGCATTCAACCCGGCGACAAGACCTTGGGCCGCTGCCTCTTCGTAACCAGTTGTCCCATTGATCTGACCCGCCAAATACAAACCTTCGCGTGATTTCAGCGAAAGATCCAAATTTAAAGCGCGGGGGTCCACATAATCATATTCAATCGCGTAGCCAGGTTGAAGGATTTCAACCTGCTCAAGCCCCTTGATCGACCGCACATACTCCAACTGAACATCTTCGGGAAGCGATGTTGAAATGCCGTTTGGATAAACGGTGTGGTCCTCAATTCCCTCAGGCTCCAGAAAGATTTGATGGGATGTCTTGTCCGCGAAACGCACGATCTTGTCTTCAATAGACGGGCAATATCGCGGTCCAACACCCTCGATATGACCTCCATACATTGCAGAACGCGACAGGTTTTCGCGAATGACCCGATGGGTTTCTTCATTTGTATGCGTTATGGCGCATGAAATTTGAGGCGCCGTCGGAGCCTCAGAAAGGAATGAAAACATGACCGGGTCATCATCGCCTGGCTGTTTCTCCAGGTCATTCCAGTCAATTGTCCGACCATCGAGACGCGGCGGTGTTCCAGTTTTCAGGCGACCCAAGGGCAGATCGAATGACGCCAAGGTCTTGGCAAGGTCGTTTGAAGGTTGTTCCCCCATACGACCACCGGCGATCTGTCGATCCCCGATATGGATTGTGCCGCGCAGAAAGGTCCCCGTGGTCAGGATCACAGATGAGGCGTAAAGTTCCTGAGACCCGTCAATCACCACTCCAACAACTTTTGACCCATGCAAGAGAAGGTCGGTGACTTCGCCGATAACAACACTCAGACCTTCCTGGGCTTTCGTCGCTTTCAGCATCTCGGATTGATAAATTTTCCGATCCGCCTGAGCGCGAGGCCCTTGAACGGCCGGTCCCTTCCGACGATTGAGAAGCCGGAATTGAATACCGGCCTTGTCGGCAATGCGGCCCATAATGCCATCAAAAGCATCAATTTCCCGAACAAGATGCCCCTTGCCAAGACCACCGATGGCGGGATTGCAGGACATGACGCCGATGCCCGCCTCGTTCAACGTCACGAGGGCGGTAGCCGCGCCGAGGCGAGCAGACGCATGCCCGGCTTCACAGCCAGCGTGTCCACCACCAACCACAATAACATCGAAGTCAAATTGTTTCACGTGAAACACTCCTCACTTTCCGATGCAAAAACTTGAGAAAACCATATCTAACACATCTTCCACGTCGACACGACCCACGAGGCGTTCAAGCGTAAAGATTGCAGATCGCAACTCTTCAGAGGCAATATCATACTGCTCTGGTCCCAGATGAACGAGATCAATAGCTTTTCGTAGCGCGTCGCGGCCTTCCAAAAGCACGTGTTTCTGACGTTCATGAGAGACCAGACCAGCCATTGTCGCCTTTGAAAACAAATAGGTCTTCACCTGGTCAATGAGTTCTTGGACCCCCTCACCTGTCAGACCGGAAATCCCCTGCCCGTCTTTTCTCAGGTCGGACTTACCGTCAACGACGATGTCATGTTCCAAAGGATGCAGTTCCCCAAAGTTGCCATCGCCCCTAAGAAACACCCGCAAATCCGCAGCCCGCGCCCGATCGACTGCACGCTGAATTCCAATGCTCTCAATTGTATCCTCTGTATCCCGCAATCCCGCCGTATCCAGAAACGTCACGGGCAAGGATCCGAGGTCCATTCGCACTTCGATAACATCACGGGTTGTTCCAGCGATTTCTGAAGTGATCGCGGCATCCCGGCCAGCCAATGCGTTCAACAAGGTCGACTTGCCTGCATTCGGCGGACCAACGATTGCAACTTCGAAACCATTCCTGACGCGTTCCGCAATACCATACCCATCAATCTCACGGGTCATGGTCTCAATCACGCCATTCAGTAATCTTTCGACGTCCGCAGAAACATCAACCGGAACGTCCTCATCTGCAAAATCAATTGTGGCTTCAAGCAACGACAAGGCGTGAACCAGGTCTGCTCGCCACGTATCCGATTGGTCACGAAGTCGTCCCGTAAAGCCCATGAGCGCTTGCTTGCGCTGCATCTCGGTTTCAGCGTCAATCAGGTCGGCAAGCGCTTCGACCTGCGTCAGATCCAAACGACCATTATTCAGGGCACGACGGGTAAATTCGCCCGCTTCCGCTGCTCGAAAGCCCGGAAGCTCTCCAAGACAATCGATCACCGTGTTGATAATCGCGATACTGCCATGAAGATGAAACTCGACAACCGGCTCGCCCGTAAAGCTTGCCCCCTCAGCGAAAGCGAGGATCAAGGCTTCGTCAAGAAAACCGCGAGATGCATGTTCCAGCCGGCGCACCACGGAGTGCCGAGGCGATGGCACGGAGAATCCGAAAACATCGCAGCTATCATTTGCCTTGGGTCCCGAGACCCGAACCACTGCAACGCCAGATTTTCCCGGCACCGTGGCCAGAGCAAAGATCGTGTCCATGACGTTGCGCGCCCGCCAGGTTTAGGAATTCATCGAATCAAAGAATTCCGAGTTTGTCTTGGTCTGCTTGAGCTTGGAGATCAGGAACTCGATCGCGTCGGTTGTACCCATCGGGTTCAGGATACGCCGCAACACGAATGTCTTCTGAAGATCGACCTTATCAACCAAAAGGTCTTCTTTCCGCGTGCCAGACTTGAGAATGTCCATAGCCGGGAACACCCGCTTGTCGGCCACTTTGCGATCGAGAACGATTTCCGAGTTACCAGTGCCTTTGAATTCTTCAAAGATCACTTCGTCCATGCGGCTGCCGGTGTCGATCAGTGCCGTGGCGATGATTGTGAGCGATCCGCCCTCTTCGATGTTACGTGCTGCACCGAAGAAGCGCTTGGGCCTCTGAAGCGCATTCGCGTCAACACCACCCGTCAAAACCTTGCCAGATGATGGAACAACGGTGTTGAACGCACGACCAAGTCTTGTGATCGAATCAAGCAGAATCACAACATCTCGTTTGTGTTCCACCAGACGCTTGGCTTTTTCGATGACCATCTCGGATACAGCAACGTGGCGGGTCGCGGGTTCGTCAAAGGTCGAGGACACGACCTCGCCCTTGACCGACCGCTGCATGTCGGTGACTTCCTCCGGGCGTTCGTCGATCAGAAGAACGATCAGATAGCATTCCGGATGATTGCGTTCGATCGAATGCGCAATGTTCTGAAGTAGAACCGTCTTACCGGTCCGAGGCGGAGCCACGATCAAGGACCGCTGCCCCTTACCGATTGGTGCAACAAGATCAATGATCCGCGCCGAACGATCTTTGATCGTCGGATCCTCGATCTCCATCTTCAGACGTTCATCGGGATAGAGCGGCGTCAGGTTGTCGAATGCGATCTTGTGACGGGCGCGCTCGGGATCTTGGAAGTTGATCTGACGGCAATCCATCAGGGCAAAATACCGTTCGTTATCTTCGGGCGCCTTGATTTCACCGTCAATCGTGTCGCCCGTCCGAAGCGAGAATTTCCGGATCATTTCCGGTGAGACATAGATATCGTCAGGACCGGGTAGATAGTTTGCCTCGGGCGATCTCAGAAAGCCAAACCCATCCTGAAGAACTTCAAGAACGCCATCACCAAAAATGGTCCACCCTTCATCCGCGCGTTCGCGGAGGATCTGGAACATGATCTCGCCCTTACGCATCGTGGACGCGTTTTCGATCTCAAGCTCCTCGGCCATGGCCAGCAGGTCTTTGGGGCTTTTTGCCTTCAGGTCGGCAAGGTTCAGCTTCTCTGTCATGAAATATCCCGGACTGCGATCAAAACGCAGTCGTGTCTTCTGTGTCTCAGGAAAGGCGCGTCCAGAACAGGACTGTGCTGCTCTTAGCCGAGCATGCGCACCCTGTCAAACCTCACAGATCTCATAAATAAATTAAGAAAAAAGAAAGGTTTTGGATTGTTGTAAGGTGACGTGAGCGCTGTGGATTATCGTCTTGTCCAAACCTTACCCCCAGATCCACAGGATGTGGAGTCTTCTGGGGATAAGTGAAAAATCTTCCTATTATAGAACCTAAAGTAATGATTTAATTTTATTATTTACAGATTAGGTCGTGGATAAACTCGGGAAAATAAGGTGATGAACCTGCCGAGGGCTGAGATATGTGCACTGCGTAGTTATCCTTTCCACAACCGGGACAACACAGCTCAGGAGAATGGACAATATCGCGAGACTGAGTTGGTCTTGCCGTTAGGTGCTGATTTCCCCAAAACACTCCGACACAGAAACCGAACTTGTCCGTAGAGTTGTCCACATGAATCTTGATCTTGTCCTCGCCTCGGGATCACAGATCCGCGCAGATCTGCTTTGGAACGCGGGAATTCGATTCGACGTCCAGGTCGCACGAATCGATGAAGAGGCCATTCGACATGCGCTCGAGCTGGAAAGCGCGTCTCCTCGGGATATCGCGGACACCCTGGCCGAGATGAAGGCACGCAAGATATCAGACAAGATGCCAGGCTCCCTTGTTCTTGGCTGCGATCAGGTCCTTGCCTTTGAAAACACGGTGTTTGGCAAACCAACCTCGCCGGAGGACGCGCGTGATCAGCTCCGAGTTCTTCGAAACAAGTCGCACACTCTGCTTTCTGCTGCAGTTCTTTACGAGAATGCTGAGCCGGTGTGGCGGCATGTTGGTGTGGTGCGGCTTCGGATGCGGGATTTCACGGACAGTTACCTGGACTCCTATGTCGAGAGAAACTGGGAGAGCATTCGCCACTCGGTCGGCTGTTACAAACTTGAAGAAGAAGGCGCACGCCTGTTCACTCAGGTGCAAGGCGACTATTTCACGGTGCTGGGACTTCCGTTACTGGAACTTCTGAACCACCTGACTTTGACCGGACGGATAGACGGATGAGTGACAGTAAAATTCCCTTGGCTGCGGTTATCGGCCATCCCATCGCCCATTCCAAGAGCCCGAATGTCCACGGCTACTGGCTGCGGAAATACGGGTTGAAGGGCCACTATATCCCCATGGACATTGCGCCAGAGAAACTTGCCGATCTCTTGCCTCGCTTGGCCGATCTTGGCTTTGTTGGCGCGAACGTCACGATCCCCCACAAGGAAAAGGTGATGGAGATCGCTGATCTGATCACAGATCGCGCCACATTGATCGGGGCTGCCAACACGCTCATTTTCCGCAAGGATGGTCGCATCCATGCAGACAACACAGATGGCTATGGCTTTATCGAAAACATTCGTCAGACCATCCCGGATTGGGATCCAAAGACCGGCCCTGCCGTCGTCTTTGGCGCTGGCGGTGCCAGCCGTGCAGTTCTTGCATCCTTGCTGGACGTGGGGGTTCCAAAGATTCTGCTGACGAACCGCACGCGCATTCGGGCCGAAAAGTTGAAAGAGGACTTCGGCAATCGGATCCATGTCGTGGAATGGGTGCAGGCCGGAAATGTGTTGGAAGAAGCCGACATCGTTGTAAATACGACCTCATTGGGTATGACCGGAAAACCGGAAATGCGTGTGCCGCTTGACGGCCTCAAACCAGGCGCGATCGTAAACGATCTTGTCTACACGCCATTGCGTACCCGCCTTTTGACGACGGCCGAAGAGCGGGGTTGCCGAGTTGTAGATGGTCTTGGGATGCTGCTGCACCAAGCCGTCCCGGGGTTCGAACGCTGGTTCGGGAAACGCCCCGTCGTGGATGAAAACGTGCGCGCGACGGTTCTGCGGTGACGTTCAAGCTTGGACTCACCGGCTCCATTGGGATGGGGAAATCGACGACCGCACGGCTCTTTGCCGAAGCTGGCTGTGCGGTCTGGGATGCCGATGCGGCGGTCCATCGGCTCTACGATGTAGGTGGTCCGGCTGTTTCATTGATGGAAACACTGTTCCCGGATGCCATCTCCGGCGGTGCAGTCGACCGGGGAGCGCTACGTGTCATCATTCGGGAACATCCAGACGCTTTGAAAAAGATCGAGGACATCGTGCACCCACTCGTCCGCGAAGACCGCGCGCGGTTCATGGCCATGACGGATGCGGACATCATCGTGTTTGACATACCTTTGTTGTTCGAAACCGGTGGTGACAGCGAAATGGACGCCGTCGCATGTGTCACTGTTTCACCGGAAGAGCAGGAAAAACGCGTTCTGGATCGCGGAACAATGACCGCGGAACAGTTTCGGACAATCCGAGACAAGCAAATGTCGAACGTCGAGAAATGCAAACGGTCGGATTTCGTGATTGTGACCGATACGCTTGAACATGCCCGCACGCAGGTCCACGATGTGTTGAGGCAGATCAGGACACAAATGACCAATGCGTGAGATTGTTCTTGATACGGAAACAACCGGGTTTGAACCGGAACAGGGTGACCGGATCGTCGAGATCGGTGCGGTTGAGCTGTTCAATCACGTTCCAACGGGAAAAACCTATCATCAATACATCAACCCGGAACGCGCGATGCCGCAGGAAGCCTTCGAGGTGCATGGCCTTGGCGATGAGTTCCTCAGGGATAAACCGGTTTTCGCCGATGTTGCGCAGGCCTTTGTTGATTTCATCGGTGATGCCAAATTGGTGATCCACAACGCCGCGTTCGACATGAAGTTCATCAATGCCGAGCTGTCATGGGTCAAACGGGCACCGATTCCTTTCGATCGGGCAGTCGACACACTTGCCATTGCGCGGCGAAAGTTTCCCGGGTCCCCTGCATCTCTGGATGCGCTGTGCCGACGGTTCGGGATCGACAATTCATCGCGTACCTTGCATGGCGCTTTGCTCGACTCGGAAATCCTGGCCGAGGTTTATCTGGAGCTGATCGGCGGTAAGCAGCCGGATTTTGCTCTGAGTGTGACTCAGGAAAAGTCCTCTTTGGGCGAGTCCATCGGAGAATGGCGTCCGAAACCGCGTTCGACACCGCTGCCCTCGCGGCTGTCGGAAAAAGAAAAGGCGGCTCACGCCGCCTTTGTCGAAAAACTTGGTGATGCCGCCGTCTGGAAGCGGCTCTGACGCTTATGCGTTTGCGGTTTCTTCCTGCTGGGCACTGGCACGACGCGCAAGCTCGGAACGATAAAGCTGAAGGAAATCAATCGTTTCCAGGTTCAGCGGCGGGAAACCACCGTCGCGGGTCACATCGCTTACGATACGGCGCACGAACGGGAAAAGCATACGTGGGCATTCAATGAGCAGGAACGGATGCAGCTGTTCATCCGGGACATTCTCCACGTGGAAGACACCTGCATATTCCAGCTCGAGCACGAAAAGCGTGTTGCCGCTTTCCTTGGCCTTGGACGTGACCTGAAGCTTCAGGATCACTTCATACTGGTTTTCTGTCGTGCGTTTCTTGGCATCCAGATTGACCTGCAGCTGAACGTCCGGTTGCACCTCACCCTGAACGCCTTTTTGCGCCAGAATGTTTTCAAAGGACATGTCCCGCACGAATTGTGCAAGAACGTTCATTTTGACAGGCGCTTGCTGCGGCGCTGCGCCATTGCCAGCGGTTTCCGGCGTATCAGCCATGTGTGTCTCCCTCGGATCGCGTTTTCAAAGTTGGCTGTTGCTTAGCAGCCGATCCCGTCAGCCTCAATGCTTCGTCCACCCGGAACCTTGATGCGTGGGTTTTTTGGTCTCTGAAAGCTCGTGAAACTCGCCGTCAATCACCGTATCGCGCGGCTTGCGGCGGGGATCCTCGGCAAATGGATCGGGTCGAGGCCCCATTTCAAACCGCTGAACGGTGACATGTTTGCGCACATAAGCGATCAGTGCGGACCGCACCGGAGGCGCGAGCAATGCAAACCCAACCGTATCAGTAAAGAAACCCGGCGTAAGCAGAAGTGCGCCTGCCAACAGGATCATCGCTCCGTGTGCAAGTGGTTCTGACGGATCTTCCAGTCGGGAAAAGGACCCGCGCAAATTGTTGAGCGCCATAATCCCCTGCGAGCGGACAAGATACGTACCAAGGATCGCCGTCAGCACGACGATGGCCAAGGTGGGCCAAAGGCCAATCCAGCCGCCGATCTGAATGAACAGGCCGATCTCGATCAGCGGAACGAGCAAAAAAGCCACGAATAGCCACATATCTGGGCACTCCTTTCGCTGGGCGCGCGGTGGACTATACAACGCCCAACACCTACATAAGGATGCAACTAAGACGTTTCCACTTTGGTCTGGGCGAGGTCCTGATGAATTCTCCGCTGATACAGCTTCTGGTGCTTGCCGGCATCGCCGTGTTTCTGATCCTCCGCTTGAAGAGCGTTCTGGGCACACGGGAAGGCTTCGAAAAGCCGCCCGTACCGCGTCAGCAGGAACCCCACGCGTCCACCCGCCGCGATTTTGAGGTGATCGAAGGCGGGCCTGACCATGACATAGTGGATCATGTGCCGGCCGGAAGTGATGCCGCTGATGCCCTTTCGCGGATGAAACGGGTTGAGCCGTCCTTTGGCGTCAGCGACTTCCTCGGTGGGGCGCGTGGCGCGTACGAAATGATCCTTATGGGGTTCGAGCGCGGTGAACTGGCCGACATTCGCCCGTTTCTTGCGGACGACGTTTACGAAACCTTTGCCGAGGTGGTGGAAGCGCGCGAGGAGCAGGGCCTCACCATCGAAGCCGAATTCGTAGGTGTGCGGGAGATGTCGCTTGTCGAGGCAACATTCGATGAAGACACCGCCATGGCCGAGATCACGGTCAAATACATCGGCGAGCTGACATCGACCGTGCGCGACCGATCTGGTGAAATCGTAGAAGGGTCGCCGACCCAGGTTAAGCGGCAAAAAGACGTTTGGACCTACGCCCGCCGAATGGGTGTAGACGATCCGAACTGGCAGCTTGTCGCCACGGGCGAATGATCCGGCGGCTGGGCGCCGTCATAAGTCTTGGTGTTCTGATGGCAGGACCTGTTGTGCCCAGTGAACCGGAAACCCAGTACGCCATTCTTGGTTTCGAAGACCTTGAAGGATGGGCCGATGACGATCACGCGTCGGCCCTCACGGTGTTCAGGAACACCTGCGCTGACCTTGACGAGCCTGATTGGGCTTCTCTTTGTGCGCTTGCCTTCGATGCAAGCGATGCCCGACAGTTCTTTGAACTGTTCTTCCGGCCAATGCTCATCACGGATGGCAAAGAGCCATTGTTTACGGGTTACTTTGAACCGGAACTGTCCGGTTCACCGGTCCGAACCGCACGATACCGGCACCCGATCTACAAGATGCCCCCGGAAGCCAATGATCGCAGACCATGGCTGACCCGCCGCGAGATCCTCAGCAGCGGCGTAATGGAAGGACGTGGGCTCGAGATCGCCTGGGTCGATGATCCGGTCGAACTGTTTTTCCTTCAGGTTCAGGGGTCAGGACGTATCCGTTATCCTGATGGTCGCATGATCCGGGTAGGATATGGCGGAGCGAACGGCCACAATTACCGCTCTATCGGGCAGGAGTTGGTGCGCCGTGGCGTCTACCAACCGCATCAGGTCTCGGCGGATGTCATCAAGAACTGGGTCCGTCGCAACCCTCTGGACGGTGAGGACCTGCTCTTTCACAACGACTCATACGTCTTCTTCCGGGAAGTCAGTCAGGTTCCTGCCGATATGGGACCGCTTGGCGCGATGAACCGGTCGATCACACCCATGCGTACGATCGCGGTCGATCCCGCTTTCACGCCTTTGGGTGCGCCGGTCTGGATCGAAAAAGACGGTGAGAATCCTCTGCGCCGCTTGATGATCGCTCAGGACACGGGTTCTGCCATCAAGGGAGCGCAAAGGGCCGATGTCTTTTTCGGCACGGGCGACGAGGCCGGGCGCGCGGCCGGTCGGATCAAGGACCCCGGGCGGATGGTCGTGCTGATGCCCATCCAACGGGCCTATGCCTTTCTGCCCGAGGCGTTGCAATGAGCCGCAGACGCCTTCGGCCAGAGGAGAAAGAGCTGTGGCAGAAGGTGGCGCACTCCACCAAACCCCTGCCCCAGGCACTGCGCCGCGCCGCGGAGCCGCAAAAGCCATCCGTCCGTCGTGCTCCCGAGCCGGAGGTGATGGACCTGCCCAAGGCCTTTGGCATCGGGACGAAGCCCCCGAAGGCCAAGACGCGTATCACGACACCAGAGCCCACCTCTTCGGTGAAGCCGGTTATGGATACGAAGACCTTCGGCAAGATGAAGCGCGGAAAGCTTGTCCCAGAAGCGCGGATCGATCTGCATGGCATGACCCTCGATCAGGCGCATCCGGCATTGACCAAATTCATCTTGACCGCTTGCGCCCGGGGATTCCGGCTTGTCCTTGTCATCACTGGAAAAGGCGAGCGCGATGATCCCCACGACCCGATGCCCCGGCAGCGCGGTGTGTTGAAGCGTCAGGTTCCCATGTGGCTTCGTATGGCACCGCTCGGAACAGTGGTGATGGATGTAACCGAAGCGCATATCCGTCACGGAGGCGGTGGCGCATTTTATGTGTATCTGCGCAGAACATCACGCAGCTGATCCGCGACCAGATCGGGTGCCTCTTCGTGCAGCAGATGCCCATAGCCCTCAAAAGGCTGCACCGTCGCATCCCGCAGTTTTTCAGCGCTCTCTCTGACCGATTGCGGAGGAACCGCCTTGTCGTTCTCACCAATGAGAAATGTGCAAGGAACCGTGATATCTGGAAGATCGGCGACAAGACCATCCAGCTTCCACTGAGCCATCATCAGAAGTGTTCCATCCAGATGCGCGTCGCTTCGAAAAAGTTTGGCATACAGGTTCAGTCCTTCGGGTGAAATCTTCGAACCTGTTGTCTCCATCAGGGACACCACCTGACCGGGACCGGACATCTTTCGCTTGATCATCCGCGCCATGATCGGACTGAGCGCAACAACCCGGGCTGCGATGGGAAACAGAACTCCGGCCAAGCCTTTGAACGGTGTCAGCGCCGGGTTCACTGCCAAAAGCGGAATGCGCCTTTCAGACTTCTGCAGGATGCGCAAAGCGAGCGCCCCGCCGGCGGAATGGGCGAGGATTGCCCTGAGCTGCCAACCTTCATGTTCGATCAGTGCCTGCACGTCCTGCGCCATGAGCGGAAGGGACGATCTGTGGCGAGAGCCCAGTCTGGTCTGTCCGTGACCAGGCAGATCAATCGCAACAACATGGTGATCCTGTGCCAGATTGGACATTACATCGCGCCAGGAATGGGTGGAACCACTTGCGCCGTGCAAGAGCAGCACTGTTTCGCCCTGCCCCATTTCCTGTATGTGCCAATGATGCGGACGTACATCGGCAAAGCGTGAATGCTCGGCATGAGGCCAGGCCGTCAGGGTTTCCGCAACACCCATGTCGTCACCCGCCAAGCGCCGTTTCTATCGCAGTGCTCAGACCTTTGGCATCAGCTCGTGGCAGAGGAATGTATTGCGCGTTCATCACACCGCACAAAGTGCGCAAATCCCGATGAGGCCGTACGGACGTGTCGATCATGGCGCTTGGAATATCCAGCGTCCGAACATGGCGCGCCATCGCTTGTGCGTCGTCATTCGCCGCCGCACGACCTGTTTTTCCCGGGAATGGCACATTGGCGCGACCATCGGTGAGAACTGCAATCGACGGTGACAGACCTTGGGCACGAACGCGCTGTGCAAGGTCTGCAGCCGCTTTGAGTCCGGACGCCAGCGGTGTGCCGCCGCCGCCGGGAAGCCCCGCCAAACGCCGTTTGGTTTGAACAAGCGACCGTGTGGGTGGAAGGATCAGATCCGCACTTTCGCCACGGAATGCGATCAACGCAACATGGTCGCGCCGGGCATAGGCGTCAGCCAGCATCAATTCGACGGCGCCTTTTGCTTCGGACAGGCGGGCGACAGCGGAGGAGCCAGAGGCATCCACCGCAAAGATCACGAGGCGATCAGACACCTCCTGGAACACTTTGACATGGATGTCGGATGGATGGATCAGGACACCCGTACGTTCGGGGCTGAGCTTGCGCCGAATGGTTTGCCACGGCACAGCCGCGCGCAACGTGGCGACCAGATCAATCCGGTTACCTCCATCAAGACGCCCTGCCCGCGAGGGCAAAGGCCGCCCACGCCGGTTGCCACGTTTCTTTTGCCCGGCACCACCACTTCCAGATGCAGCTTTTATGCGGCCGGAGCCTTCGAGCATGGCAAGCACATCAAAAGGAAGTACGGCTTTGACTGCGTCGATCAGCAGATCATCTGGCAGATTGAATTCCGACTCGTCCTGTTCCGGACTTTGGGCATCAGGTGCTTCGTCGGGCTGCGTGCTGTCTTCGACGTCTTGCTCATCCTCCTCTAGCGGCATTTGCGTCGCGCGATGGGCGTAGACCAGTTGAACTGCGATCTGCAGATCGTCCTCATTGATCTTTTTGCGGTTGTTCAGAGCCGCATTTGCCCGCGCTGTCGCCAAGGCGATCAACGGCGCGCGCAGGGAGTCGATGCCGAAGCGGACGGCTGTTATCGATAAGGCTGCCGGAACATCCTCGGGGATTTCGACCGATGCCAGACGAGTGCGCGCAGCGATGATATCGGTGTCTTCGATCACCATCTGCACCAGTTCAACATGGCGCAAGCCATCCAGATCGACGCGGAACGCAAGACGCTCGGTCAATGTCTTGGGTGCGATTTCGTCGTGCTCTGCGCCTTCATCCAGAAGGATCAGAGCGTGACCGATACCGGTGTCAAGCGATTGCGCCAAACGCGCGGCCAGCCCCGGTTCGCATCTCTCGGCCATTGTGAACACAAGGGGCGTTGGTGTTTCGAGGATACCCTTGGCGCGGATGATTTCGCCCCGCGTAAGCGTTTCACCTATATCGACACCGCCGAAAAGTTGCAGGTCCGAAATGGAAGGAGAAATCCTCCGTGCCTTGGGGAACAGCGTCTTGATCGGCGCGCAGAACATATCCCGCACCGGACCGGCGCGGGCACGCAGGTGCAGACCCCCCAACCCAACCGGATCGACTGCCAGAAGCGTCAGGGCCAGTTGGCCCTGCACGTTAACGGCAGAGGGGTCTTCTCTCATGCAAAGACTTCCTCGACAGTGCGATCGACACGGGTGGATGAACCCGCATCGTCCAGAGGATCGCGGCGCAGGCGGTGGCTGAGCGCCATAGAAGCGACGGCCCGCAGGTGATCGCGGCTGACAATCGGGCTGCCCTGATATGCCGCCAATGCGCGTGCGGACCGCAGCAGGGTCAGTTCACCGCGCAGCCCGTCAGACCCGATGGCAACGCACAGACCCGCACAATCGCGCAGGGTCTCGTCGGGAGCCTCTGTGGTTTTCAGCGCATCCCGCGCGGTCAGAATGGCGTCGCGGATCTTGGCGTCTTCGACCGACCATTTTTCGACAAAGGCATCGGGGTTCGTGTCGAATGCCGCGCGACGGCGGATCACTTCGACCCGTTCTTCGATGTCGTTCGGAGACCGGACTTCGACGGACAGACCGAACCGGTCCAGCAATTGCGGGCGCAACTCGCCCTCTTCCGGGTTGCCGGAACCAACCAGCACGAAGCGGGCATCGTGGCGGATCGACAGACCTTCGCGTTCGATGACGTTTTCACCGGATTGCGCCACGTCGAGCAGCAGATCGACCAGGTGATCTTCGAGCAGGTTCACTTCGTCGATATACAGGTATCCACGGTTCGCCTTGGCAAGAAGACCCGGTTCAAACGCCTTTTCCCCACGGCTGAGTGCGCGTTCGATGTCGAGAGCGCCGACAAGGCGATCTTCGGTTGTGCCCAAAGGCAGGTCGACGACCGGTGTCGGAGCCTTGATCATAGTCCCGGAAACGGGGTCCGCCCATTCCGGCATGTCCTCAACGCTTGCGGCATTCGTCGCGCTGCCTTCCAGCTTGGTAATCTCCGGCAGCAATGCTGCCAGAGCGCGTACTGCGGTCGATTTCCCGGTGCCCCGGTCTCCAAAGACCAGAACACCGCCGATGCCGGGGTCGATGGCGGTAAGGATCATGGCCAGCTTCATCTGGTCCTGACCGACGATGGCCGAAAAGGGGAATGGATGTTTCATGCAGCAATATCCTTGAGAATGCGGGGAGATTGGCCTTCCCAACTGCCGATCTCATCGGCAACGCGAAATCGGGCATACAGTTCTTCTCGGAACCATTTGCCATCGCGCACGGCACGGATGGCCTGAGCGTGGGGTCCGTTGTTGCGCGCGAATTCGGCCATGGAGTGAGAGTCGGGCCATATCGAAAAGGTGATCTGTTGAAGGAGCGGCACTTCACCGATGCCGATCTTGAAGAGGACATTCGGGTCTTCGCCGATCACACCGCTTATGTCGGGAACCCGTTTCCAGAATTGCGCGGCAACGACAGGCCGCACTGTGGCGCGGGTCAGCGCAGCGATGGGTCCCGTCTGCGGCGGTGCTTCCTCGGAAAACGGGGTTGCACCAGACCATGCGCCACGGGCCGAATACGGAGTCAGAAAGACCGTCCAGTGTTCAGAGGCCTTTGCGCGATAGCGCCGGAAGATCGATTCCCGTGCCTGAGCGTGCTGTGCGCGCTCCAGATCGGGCCATACCGTTAATATTGCGTAGACGGATGTGTTGGGGATCGGTGTAAAGCCTTCGCCGGTTCCCGAACCGCACAGTTTCCAGAACTGCAAGCCATCGATTCGCGGCAGCGACAAACGCGCCGCTCCCATCATGGTCAGCGCCCACACCCGCGAAAGCGGTGTGGCAAAGCGGTAAAAGCTCAGGCTCACGGTCTGCATTTCGATTCCCATAGTGTCAACTAAGTCTGACACACAATCTTCAATCAGGGAAGATATTAAATAATTTGACGCACCCCACCGGCAGAATATTGTAAAGTAAAGTTGACAGTATATCATGAGTGGATGATGACAAAACTTGATACGGCCCTGGCGGCACATTCGGACAAGCTGACATCGGCGCATGCCATTGTGATCGGTGCGGGCTTGGGCGGGTTGGCCTCGGCCATGCGATTGGGCGCGCTGGGCTACCGCGTGACCGTGATCGACAAACTGGATGTTCCGGGTGGGCGTGGGTCGTGCATCTGGAAAGACGGCCACCGCTTTGATCTTGGCCCGACCATCGTCACGGTCCCTCAGGTTTTCAAAGAGTTATGGGCTGCGTGTGGAAAGGATTTCCACAAGGAAGTTGATCTGCGCCCGCTGGACCCGTTCTATGAAATCCGATGGCCGGATGGATCGAAATTCACAGCCCGCCAAGACACTCAGGCCATGCGCGAAGAGGTGCGGCGCCTGTCTCCCGGCGATGTTGCGGGGTACGACAAATTCCTGCGTGACAGCGAGGAACGGTACTGGTTCGGATTCGAGGATCTGGGCCGCCGGTCAATGCACAAACTGGGGGATCTGATTCGCGTCCTTCCCCGGTTTGCAATGCTGCGCGCGGACAGATCCGTTTATGCCCACGCCGCAAAACGCGTAAAGGATGAGCGGTTGCGGATGGCGCTGTCGTTTCATCCGCTCTTCATCGGGGGCGATCCGTTCAATGTGACGTCGATGTATATCCTCGTGTCGCATCTCGAGAAGGAATTCGGGGTGCATTACGCGATGGGCGGCGTTGCTGCGATTGCCGAGAACATGGCCAAGATCATCGGGGAACAGGGCGGCACGTTGCGGATGGAGACCGAGGTTGACGAGATTCTTGTCAAGAACGGGCGTGCGCGGGGTGTCAAACTGGCCTCCGGGGATGTTCTGACTGCGGATATCGTCGTGTCAAACGCCGACGCCGGGTTCACCTATGATCATCTGCTTCGCAATCAGCCGCGCAAACGCTGGACGCCGGCCAAGCTCAAGTCACGGCGCTGGTCGATGGGCTTGTACGTTTGGTACTTCGGTACGAAAGGCACGCGCGATATGTGGAAGGATGTGGGACACCACACGATCCTGAACGGCCCGCGCTACAAGGGCCTCGTGCGGGACATCTTCATGAAGGGTAAGGTGGCCGACGATTTTTCTCTCTACGTGCACCGCCCGACAGTGACCGACCCGAGCGCAGCACCCGAGGGCGACGATACGTTCTACGTGCTCAGCCCGGTGCCACATCTGGGCCATGCAGACGCGGCCAATTGGAAGGATCTGGAGCGCCAGTATCGTGTGCGTCTGACAAAGGTATTGGAAGACCAACTTTTGCCTGGTTTTGCCAGTCGCGTGACCGCAAGCGAGGTTTTCACACCTGATACGTTCAGAGACAGATACCTGTCCCCGCATGGATCGGGTTTCTCCATCGAGCCGCGTATCCTGCAAAGCGCGTGGTTTCGACCGCATAATGTCAGCGAAGAGTTGAACGGACTGTTTCTGACCGGCGCCGGGACACATCCAGGAGCAGGCTTGCCCGGAGTTATTTCCTCGGCCGAGGTGCTGGCACAACTTGTACCCGATCCTGCGGTGGTGCGCGGATGACCTGTCGGGAAGCTGATCTCGAGGCCTGCCGCGAAGCGATCCGTCATGGGTCCTTGTCGTTCCACGCGGCGTCAAAGCTTTTGCCGTCCTCCGTACGTGATCCCTCTCTTGCGCTGTATGCGTTCTGTCGATTGGCAGATGACGCGGTTGATCTCCAAATGGAAAAGGCCGCTGCAGTCCTGCGGCTGCAGGACAGGTTGGACCGAATCTACGAAGGCCGTCCCGACAACGCAGCGGCGGACCGGGCATTTGCGCGCGTAGTCGAGGAATTCGATATGCCGCGCGCCCTGCCCGATGCCTTGCTCGAGGGATTGGCTTGGGATGCAATGGGCCGGCGATACGAAACCCTGTCGGAACTTTTCGATTATTCGGCGCGCGTCGCATCGGCCGTTGGCGTGATGATGTGCGTTCTGATGCGTGTCCGCGACCCCAATGCGTTGGCGCGGGCGTGTGATCTGGGTGTTGCGATGCAACTCACCAACATCTCGCGCGATATTGGTGAAGACGCGCTAGAGGGTCGCGTCTATCTGCCTCTCGAATGGCTCGACGAGGCAGGCTTGTCTGCTGATACGTTTCTCGCCAATCCCAAGCCGACCAAGGCCATTCGTCAGATGACGCGACGCTTGGTGATGCAGGCAAACCGCCTCTATATGCGGTCAGAGGCCGGTGTTGCCGCCCTGCCAGTCTCGTCCCGACCCGGCATTTACGCGGCACGTTTCATCTATGCGGGGATCGGTGGTCAGGTGCAGCGGGGCGGCTACGATTCCATCTCTGCAAGGGCTCATACCTCAAGGGCGCAAAAGCTGGGGTGGTTGTCCGTGTCCGCCATGCGCGCGGCGATGACCATGGTCATGCCAAAATCTGCAGTGCTTTATGCAAGATGCCTTCCGGAAACCGAGTTTCTGGTCAGCGCAGCGGGCCACCAGAGTGCTCAACGCTCACGATCTGATGTGGTATTCGAGGCCTTGTCCCAAGTCGCTCAGCGCGATAGAGCGCACCGCGATGCCTTGAATGCCATGAGCGGTCGGCCTACCTGACCTTCATGTTCTGGTTGCTCTTCGGCATATTCCTGCTCGCCTGCTTTGCTGCAGGCTCCACCGGTGGATTGTTTCCGCCCGGCCCGTGGTATCGCAATTTGAACAAGCCATCCTGGACACCTCCGGATTGGGTGTTTCCTGTGACATGGACAACGCTATACCTGTGCATGTCTGCGGCAGGTGCGCGTGCCGCGATCAGCCCGGATAACGCCATCGCCATGGCGATGTGGTCCTTGCAGATTGCTCTGAACGGTTTGTGGACACCCGTGTTTTTCGGCCTGAAACGGATCAAGCTGGGAATGTACGTTCTTGTTGCGCTTTGGCTGTCTGTCGCTGCTACGATTTATGCGCTGTGGCAGGTCGACATGATCGCGGGTTTGCTCTTCGTGCCGTATCTCGTGTGGGTCAGCATTGCGGGTGCGCTGAACCTGAGCGTCTGGCGGCTCAACCCGGATGAGGCAAACAAGCGGACGCCCGCCGTCTCCTAATCGAAACGCCAGTTGCGGCGTCTGGGAACGCGTACCGCCAGCATCGGTTTGAGAAGAGGTGACCGGAACCGCGTCAGATCAAGCGCTTCATGAACACCGACCGTTTTTTCCCCATTCAGCCGCGTTTCCACCATCGACCGGGAATAAAACGGTGCGTCCAGCATGTTCATGACCTGTCTCGGGCGGAACCCGTAATCGCCGCGCGTTTCCCGCCGAACGGCCCAGAGAGACCTTTTGAACTCCAGTTGAGGGGGAAGGTCGATCTCGGTTGCAGTCCCATCGGCCGCAAAATGAAACCCTGCTCCCAGCTCGGAACCGTCCAGACGGGTTGCGTCATAGAAGCATGTGCTTCCTTCCGCTGCCGGATACCGCCCCCACGTCCAATAGGAAAAATCCTCTTCGAGCGCACGCGTTCCGAAATTCGCGTCGAAATACCCATGACCATGCCATTGCCAACCAGGCGCTTCCAGATCCACCGAGATATCGGATACCGGACCGAAAGGACGCCAGATATGCGCGCCATCTTTGCTGAGCGGCAATTCGACAGTCGTGATCGCGCTGGGCGTGACCTTGATCGTGCCGCGCACCCGGCTGACCACCGGCGGACCGGAAATTTCATTGATGTCGATCACCAGCTTGCCGCCGGTCCAGCGCATTGAAGAAGGGCCGACGGTCAGACTGTCTGCGGTCTGACGCAAAGCAGCGCTGCCGCGATCGGTCATGGTAAATCTGCCACCCGGACCATACGTGGCGACATTGATGCACACATGGTCTTCGGGGTTCTTGCGACCAGACCAACGATACCATGGCGAAAAGACTGACCCTATGAACCCGATGACCGAGACAGCTCGCTGTCCATCGTCACTGATTCCATCAACATACCACCACGCGTAGCCGTTTGGCGGGACCTTGAGGTTGAAGTTCGGTCCGTCACAATCGCCGCGGCCGCGTGCTTGCCGGAGAGCGCTGCCATCGGGACGCCCGCCCCCGGATGCGCCCCGCCGCCCGCGAGATAGAGCCCCTGGATCGATGTGCGCGCGGTCGGACGTTCCAGACCCGCTGTCATCCCGTGCGGGGTCTGCCCGTAAAGCGAACCGGCGCTGCCGGGGAAGAGACCGTCGAAGGTCTTCGCCGTCGTCAGGGCGTCGGGTCCCGGTTCCGGTAAGAAGCTCAGACCAAAACGGCGAAGAGGCGGAAAAGTCCGGGTGTGACATATCTCGTAATCCTCTGGCTGGGCGGCGCGCTGGGTCAGCGGCGGCGTATTCATGATGATCTCGAAGCGCTCGGTTTCCGGCGGTGGATCCGACTGTCCCCGATCTTCGGCACAGACATAAAGGGTGGGGTGGGACGGAATGTATCCACGTTCGATTTCGGCGAATTCGTTCCGGGACGGATCACAGAAAAACACGTTGTGATGCACCAGTGGCATGTCAGACGGTTTGGCCGCAAAACTCCAGACATTGGCAGAATGACTACGAGCCCGCTTGGTCGTGATCGGCGCAACGCCAGCGGTGGCCTCGCCGAGAAGGCCCAAGGCAAGGGCACGAGGATCGCCGTTGAACACAATCTGGTCGGCATAAAGCGTTTCACCGGATGTCAGCGTGACGCCGGAAACCGAGCCAAAGGCTGTGTTGATCTTCTTCACTGATGCGTTTGTCCGGATTTTCCCGCCTTTGGCCTCGATCAGGGTGGCAACGGCTTTCGCAAGCGCGCTCATCCCGCCTTTGACGCACCAGACGCCGCGCGCTTCGGCTTCCCACACCAGAGACAGAAGTGCCGGCGAGCGATCCGGTGATCCGCCAACATATGTCGCGTAGCGCCCGAACAACTGCCGCAAGCGCGGATCGGAAAAGGAACTTGCCAAGAGCCTTTTGAGGGATTGTCCAACCCCCATGTCCCGGATGAGGGACGGGTGCTTCATCACATGTGCCGTCAGTCCAGAAAGAGAGGGTTCCGACTGGCGCATCATGGGATCGCTGAAGCCGTCGAACAGACGCGCAGCTCGCGCGGCGAAGGACAGAAACTCTGTCTTGGCTTTGGGTCCGGCAAACTCTCCGATGGCGTCCGCACTTTTGGTGCGGTCGGGGAAAAGGTCCAATGGTCCACTGTCCGGCCACCAATGCCGTGCCAGAATGTCCTGAGGAATCAAGGTCAGATGGTCGGACAGGGACTCTCCGACATCGTCGAACAGGGATTCGAAAACATCCAGCATGGTCAAGACTGTGGGGCCGGCATCCACGCCGTTGACCTGCCGCATTTTCCCACCAGGCATCGCGTGGCGTTCCAGAACCGTCACCTCGAATCCGCGATGAACCAGAGGCAGCGCCGTCGCCAGCCCACCAATCCCCGCGCCAATCACGATGACGCGCCCAGAACTGTGTCGAGGTTTTTTCATCATCGAATTGTTGACTCGCATTTGCCAAGTGTCCAGTATAGTTTACACTAGTGTGTCAGATCAAGATGACAACACATTGTTTTAGGAGCGTCTGATGGGACTTCACACCCGCATTAATTCCGCTGTCGAAGCGGCAATTCGCGTCGGACAGGGTGGAACACCGCCTGCCAAACTCTCCGAAGCTCTCCATTACGCGTGTACGCCCGGCGGCGCGCGCATCCGCCCGACAATCCTGATGTCCGTTGCACTGGCTTGCGGAGATGATTCGCCAAAGATGGCAGATGCCGCCGCCGCCGCGTTGGAGCTGATCCATTGTGCAAGCCTTGTGCATGATGATCTGCCCTGTTTCGATGACGCCGACATCCGTCGCGGCAAACCATCCGTGCACCGCGCCTATTCAGAGCCTCTTGCCGTGCTTACCGGGGACTCTCTGATCATTCTTGCGTTCGAAATCCTCGCGATGGCCGCGGAACATGCGCCGGACCGTGCTGTTCGCCTTATCCGCACGCTGACGCGCCAGTCGGGAATGCCCTACGGCATTTGTGCCGGCCAGGGTTGGGAAAGCGAATCGAAGATCGACCTTTCCGCCTATCATCGCTCAAAAACCGGGGCTCTGTTCATCGCCGCCACGCAGATGGGCGCCATTGCTGCAGGTCAGGACGAAGAACCGTGGTACGAACTCGGCGCCCGCATCGGAGAGGCGTTCCAGGTTGCGGACGATCTGCGCGATGCGCTGTACGACAGTGAAACACTGGGTAAACCCGTTGGGCAGGACGATCTGCATGGCCGCCCGAATGCGGTCGCTGTTCTAGGTGTTGAAGGGGCGCAATCGCGACTCCGCGATATCCTCAGCGGGGCGATTTCATCAATCCCGTCCTGTCCCGGAGAAGCCCAGTTGGCCGAGATGGTCCGCATGCAGGCAGAACGTTTGACGCCGGTTCCACAAACCCGCGCTGCCCGAGCCGGATGAATGGCACTCGCCTCCGATAGCCCTCCTGTCGATTACAGACCGCGGCCAGGGTTGCGCACGCGGCTCATGCGTCTGGTCGCGCGACCGGGTTTTCAGAGCTGGGCGTCCGCCTTTCCCCTGACCCGACGTACTGCCGCCAAGGACGGGGCCGAGCTTTTCGATCTTGTCCAGGGTTTCGTCAAATCCCAGGTTCTGTTCGCGCTTGTCGAGCTTCGGATTTTGCACCGTCTGATTGACGGGGAGATGACGGCGGATGGGCTTGCTCAGATAACCGGCATGCGGTCTGACCGGATGGAGCGGTTGATGATGGCCGCCACCGCAATGAACCTCACACGAAGGGACAAGGCTGGACAATACGGCCTCGCGCGCCTCGGTGCCGCAATGGTCGGTGTGCCGGGTCTTGATGACATGATCCGACATCATGCAGCGTTCTACCGGGATCTGAACGATCCGGTTGCGCTGCTGCGCGGCGATGTCGAAACCGAACTCGCGGCCTTCTGGCCGTATGTTTTCGGTGCGGCACACGCCGAAGACGCCGAAACCTCCAAGCGGTATTCGGATCTTATGGCGCGGTCGCAGCAGATCGTTGCAGCGGACACGCTTGCGGTTGCTGACCTGAAGCACACACGTCATCTTCTGGATGTCGGTGGCGGCTACGGTGTCTTTGCTGAAGCAGCGGCGTTGAAACATCCCCATCTGCGCGCCACGGTCTTTGATCTGCCTGCCGTCGAACCCAATGCGCGCAGTCTGATGGCGCGTTCAAAGGCCAGCGATCGGCTTGATTTCGTGGCGGGATCGTTTCGAGATGATCTTCTGCCGGACGGGTCTGATACTGTCTCCCTGATCCGGGTTCTCTATGACCACGAGGATGACACGGTCGAGGCGCTGCTTTTCGAGATATTCGAAACGCTGCCGGATGGCGGTCGGTTGCTGGTGTCGGAGCCGATGTCAGGCGGCGCACAGCCCGAGGTCTCGGGGGATGTGTATTTCAGCTTTTACTGTCTCGCGATGCAGACAGGGACGGTGCGCAGCCAGGCGCGGATCGCGGAGCTGTGTCGCAAGACCGGATTTGACTCGATCCGTCCGTACCGCTCGCGCCGGCCGTTTGTGACGACCGCGCTCATGGCGACGAAACCTCTCAATTAAGCAGTCTTCGTCAGTTTACAAGTCAAAGTGTCTATTATAGTTGACAGCTGAGTGTGTAAGAATAAACTGACACTACAAAGTATCAGAGGTGGAACACCGGATTCGATTCTGACGAACCGGGGCCGCCAAAACGCAGGAGGTTGGGATGCAAACAAACGCCGTCGTGCTGAACGCACCAAAGACCCTTGCGCTGGAAATCGTTGAACTCAGCGATCCGGGTCCCGATGATCTTGTCGTCGACATTGCCCATTCAGGTATTTCCACGGGAACAGAAAAGCTGTTCTGGACCGGCGACATGCCTCCGTTTCCAGGCATGGGATATCCGCTGATCCCTGGCTACGAAGCTTCTGGCGAAGTGGTCGAGGCGGGATCGAACACTGGCTACAAGGTGGGTGACCACGTCTTCGTTCCCGGTGCGAACTGCTACAACGGTGTTTTTGGGCTTTTCGGCGGCGCAACGCGCCGTCTGATCACTGCGCAGGACCGTGTCACCCGAATTGATCCCACTCTAGGTGCGCAGGGTGCCTTGCTGGCACTTGCCGCAACAGCGCGTCATGCAATGGCCGGGCTAGATAAGGCGGTGCCTGATCTGATCGTCGGACACGGCGTTCTTGGTCGTCTGCTTGCGCGCCTCACCATTGCAGCTGGTGCACCTGCGCCGACTGTCTGGGAAATCAATCCTGATCGTGCAACCGGAGCCGATGGCTATGAAGTGATCCATCCGGACGATGACACGCGCCGCGACTACCGCTCGATCTACGATGCCAGCGGAAATGGCGGTCTTTTGAACGATCTCGTCGGGCGTATCGCCAAAGGGGGAGAGATCGTCTTGGCGGGGTTCTATACCCAGCCTCTGCAATTCGCTTTCCCGCCCGCGTTCATGAAAGAGGCGCGTTTCCGTGTCGCTGCAGAATGGGCGCGCGAAGACCTGACTGCGACCCGTACTCTGGTCGAAAACGGCGCCCTGAGCCTTGAGGGGCTCATCACACACCAAGCCGCGGCGGCTGATGCGCCGAATGCCTACCGTACTGCATTCGAAGACCCGGCCTGCCTGAAAATGATCCTCAATTGGGAGACGCCTTCGTGAAAGACGACGTTCCGAACCTCAAAGACTTCGACCAGCGCCTGCGCGACGAAGCCCACGAAGACCTCGCGGATGTGATCCCGGCAGAGGCCACCAAGAAAACACAGATCATCGCGATCTACGGCAAGGGCGGGATTGGCAAGTCCTTCACGCTGGCCAATCTCAGCCACATGATGGCCGAGCAGGGCAAGCGCGTGCTGCTGATCGGCTGTGATCCGAAATCCGACACCACGTCGCTGCTGTTCGGTGGCAAGGCTTGCCCGACGATCATCGAAACCTCGACCAAAAAGAAGCTGGCCGGGGAAGAGGTGAAGATCGGCGACGTCTGCTTCAAGCGTGGCGGTGTCTTCGCGATGGAGCTTGGGGGGCCCGAAGTGGGTCGCGGCTGCGGTGGTCGCGGGATCATTCACGGGTTCGAACTGCTCGAAAAGCTGGGCTTCCACGATTGGGATTTCGACTACGTCCTGCTCGATTTCCTGGGTGACGTGGTCTGTGGCGGCTTTGGCCTGCCGATTGCCCGCGACATGGCGCAGAAGGTGATCCTTGTCGGGTCGAACGACCTTCAGTCGCTTTATGTGGCGAACAACGTCTGCTCGGCGGTGGAGTATTTCCGCAAGCTGGGTGGCAACGTCGGTGTCGCCGGTCTGGTCATCAACAAGGATGACGGCTCGGGCGAGGCGCAGGCCTTTGCCGAAGCGGTGAACATCCCCGTGCTGGCGTCGATCCCACAGGATGACGATCTGCGCAAGAAATCCGCGAATTACCAGATCGTTGGAACCGCACAAAGCCAGTGGGGCGCGCTGTTCGCCGAATTGGGCATGAACGTCGCGGCGGCTCCGCCCGTGCGGCCCGCGCCGCTTAGCCAGGATGGTTTGCTTGAACTGTTTGACGGCTCCGAGACCGGGGCGGGTGTCGTGCTCGAACCGGCAACTGACACGGATATGCGCGGCAAGAACGCGGCACCGCAGGACTCTTTGGAAGTGATTTACGACGACGCGTGACGGTTAGCCCCCGGAGCGCCCTTGGGAACGAAAGCAGAAGACACGTGACGAACGAAGCAACATACGACGAGACGGCAGAGGTTGAAGTGATCCGTGGGGAACCACGGGTCGACGCCCCCGATGCGCCCGTGCTGGCGGATGGGCTGGGGTGTCACTCTGGATCCGAAATGGAAAAGGCGGCACGCCTCGCCGGCAATTCCGACATGCTCGACCAGTTCGCGAAGGACTATCCGAAAGGTCCGCATGACCAACCCCAAAGCATGTGCCCCGCCTTTGGGTCGTTGCGTGTCGGTTTGCGGATGAAGCGGGTTGCGACGGTTCTGTCCGGGTCGGCCTGCTGTGTCTATGGCCTGACCTTCGTGTCGCATTTCTACGGTGCCCGTCGGTCGGTCGGGTACGTTCCGTTCAATTCCGAAACGCTTGTCACCGGTAAACTTTACGAGGACATCCGCGAGAGCGTGCATGAAATGGCCGATCCCGAGCGGTTCGATGCCATCGTCGTCACCAACCTCTGTGTGCCGACCGCATCCGGCGTCCCGCTCCGGTTGCTTCCGAAAGAGATCAACGGCGTGCGGATCGTCGGCATTGACGTTCCGGGCTTTGGCATTCCGACCCACGCCGAGGCGAAAGACGTGCTTGCCGGTGCGATGCTCAACTACGCCCGCGAAGAGATCAAAGCCGGTCCTGTGCAAGCGCCTGCTGGCGGAAAATCGGATCGTCCGACAATCGCGCTTTTGGGCGAGATGTTCCCGGCTGACCCGATGATGATCGGCGCGATGCTGGCACCGTTGGGTCTGGCCGCTGGTCCGGTTGTGCCCTGCCGCGAATGGCGGGAACTCTATGCTGCTTTGGACTGTGGTGTCGTCGCCGCAATTCACCCATTCTATACCGCCGCGATCCGTGAATTCGAGGCTGCGGGTCGGTCGATTGTCGGATCGGCCCCTGTTGGCCACGATGGCACTGCGGCATGGCTTGCTGCGATTGGGGATGCGTACAACGTCCCGGCTGCGCAGATCGCAGCGGCGCAAAACGCATTTCTGCCTGCAATCAAGGGCGCTTTGGCCACGACGCCGATCAAAGGCACGATCACTCTGTCGGGCTATGAAGGGTCTGAACTTCTCGTCGCTCGTCTGTTGGTCGAAAGCGGCGCGGACCTCCGTTATGTCGGCACCGCCTGTCCGCGCACGAAATGGTCGGAACCCGACCGTGAATGGCTTGAAAACAAGGGCATCAAGGTCACCTATCGCGCCTCGCTTGAAGACGATTGTGCGGCTATGGAGGCGGTAAAGCCTGATCTCGCCATCGGCACGACACCGGTTGTGCAGAAGGCCAAGGAAATGGGCATTCCTGGTCTCTACTACACCAACCTGATTTCCGCGCGTCCCCTGATGGGTCCCGCGGGCGCTGGATCGTTGGCCGAAGTGATCAATGCCGCCATCGCGGGCAAGACCCGCATGGATGACATGAAGGCCTTCTTCGAAGGTGTAGGCACCGGCGACACTGCAGGCGTTTGGGAGAAATCCCCGAACCTGCGTCCCGATTTCCGCGCACAGCATCAGAAGAAGCTCGACAAACAGGCGCGTGCCGCCAAAGCGCAGGAGATGATCTGATGCTCATTCAAGATCACGACCGCGCGGGTGGATATTGGGGGGCGGTGTACGCCTTTACAGCCGTCAAAGGATTGCAAGTTGTCATCGATGGCCCGGTCGGATGTGAAAACCTGCCGGTGACGTCGGTTTTGCATTATACAGATGCGCTTCCGCCGCATGAGCTCCCTATCGTGGTGACTGGCCTCGGTGAGGAGGAGCTGGGTCGAGAGGGGACCGAGGGGGCTATGAAACGCGCCTGGGGTGTGCTTGACCCAGCTCTGCCGGCGGTTGTTGTCACGGGCTCGATTGCCGAGATGATCGGTGGCGGGGTGACGCCGATGGGCACGAACCTGCAACGGTTCCTGCCGCGCACGATCGACGAGGATCAGTGGGAAAGCGCGGATCGCGCGATGACGTGGATCTTCACGGAATTCGGCATGACCAAAGGCCGGATGCCGCCCGAGAAGAAACGCGAAGAGGGCGCAAAGCCGCGCGTGAATATCCTTGGGCCAATGTACGGCACCTTCAACATGCCAAGCGACCTGGCCGAGATCCGGCGTTTGGTCGAAGGCATCGGAGCCGAGGTCAACATGGTGATGCCGCTGGGCAGCCATCTGGCCGAGATGCGGAACCTCGTGAACGCGGATGTGAACATCTGCATGTATCGCGAGTTCGGTCGCGGTCTCGCGGAATGCCTTGGAAAGCCTTACCTGCAAGCGCCGATTGGCATGGATTCGACCACCAAGTTCCTGCGCAAGCTGGGCGAGTTGCTGGGCCTCGATGCCGAACCTTTCATCGAACAGGAAAAGCACTCCACGCTGAAACCTGTCTGGGATCTCTGGCGATCCGTGACGCAGGATTTTTTCGCAACGGCATCTTTCGGGATCGTGGCGAATGAGACCTATGCGCGCGGCATCCGCAACTATCTCGAGTCCGATCTTGGCCTGCCTTGTGCCTTCGCGGTGGCGCGTGTGGCCGGAAGGAAAACGAACAATGAAGAAGTTCGTTCCTTCATCCACACGAAAAGACCCCTGGTCGTGATGGGGTCAATCAATGAAAAGATGTACCTGGCCGAAATGAAGGCCGGGCATGGACCGCAGCCGACATTCATTCCGGCCAGCTTTCCCGGTGCCGCGATCCGTCGCCATACCGGAACGCCGATGATGGGCTATGCGGGCGCGACCTATCTTCTTCAGGAAGTCTGCAACGGCTTGTTCGACGCCCTGTTCCATATCCTGCCTTTGGGCAGCGAAATGGACAAGGCCGAGTCGACCCTGACCCCACTGCGCCGCGACTTTCCGTGGGATGCCGATGCCCAGTCCGAACTTGACCGGATCGTCGCACAGCACCCCGTTCTGACCCGTATTTCAGCCGCCAAGAACCTGCGCGACGCCGCAGAGGCCGCGGCCCTGAAACAAGGCGCTGAACGTGTCGTCTTCGAGACTGTTCACGCTCTTGCTCAAACCCAAGGAGGACCGACCACATGACGGATTTCACCTCTTCAGACACGCGCTCTCACAAGCACGGTCACACAAAACGCGGAACCGAGTTCCTGGTCTATTTCAGCATCATCTTCGTGGTCGCGATCCCGTTCGCAACCGTGATCTGGATGCTTGAAGTGTTCCAGAAGCAGACGCTCAACATGCGAGGCCCACTGGCGCGCGCATGGTGCGAAGCGGATCGGATCACGCCACTGATTTTCTCAGCCTGAAAAGGTTGGGGGAGCGAGACTGTCCGCCCGGCGGGGTGGACAGGACCTGAGGGGTTTCGGCCCTGATGGACCCGGCCGCAGGGAGTGCGGCGTCAGCATAACGTTCCGGAGGAAAGTTCATGGCTGATAATACCGACCTGTCCTTCACAGGTCTTACTGACGAGCAGGCCCAGGAGCTGCATTCCGTCTACATGAGCGGCCTTTGGCTGTTCTCGGCGGTTGCAGTGGTTGCACACCTTGCAACCTTCATCTGGCGCCCGTGGTTCTGAGGAAGGATTAGAAAATGGCAAAGTTCTACAAGATCTGGCTCATCTTTGATCCGCGTCGCGTGTTTGTCGCGCAAGGCGTGTTCCTCTTCCTGCTGGCTGCAATGATTCACCTCGTGGTGCTGTCCAACGGCATCAACTGGTTCGAAACCGCAGCAGCCGCTGGCATGTAAATGCTCGCGAGCTCGGAAGAGCTCAAAAGATCGCTGCGGGCGGAGCCCGGTTCCGGACCGCCCGCGGCAAAACGAATGACTGAAACATGACGGCTGCGTTCCTCTTCGGGGCATGCCGGCAAACGCGGAGATAAAGAAGATGGCGCTGCTCAGCTTCGAAAAAAAGTATCGCGTCCGCGGAGGGACGCTGATCGGCGGCGATCTGTTCGACTTCTGGGTAGGGCCTTTCTATGTGGGCTTTTTCGGGGTCACGACCGCCTTTTTCGCTCTGCTCGGCACGATCCTCATTCTGTGGGGAGCGGCCGATCAAGGCACTTTCAATCCATGGCTCATCAACATTGCGCCGCCTGACCTGAGTTACGGTCTGGGCATGGCGCCGCTGATGGAAGGCGGGCTCTGGCAGATCATCACGATCTGTGCGGTCGGCGCTTTCGTCAGTTGGGCGCTGCGCGAGGTCGAGATTTGCCGCAAGCTGGGGATCGGGTACCACGTGCCTTTCGCCTTCAGCTTCGCGATCTTTGCCTATGTGACGCTTGTTGTCTTCCGCCCGCTTCTGATGGGCGCATGGGGCCACGGTTTCCCGTACGGGATCTTCAGCCACCTCGACTGGGTGTCGAACACCGGCTACGCCTACCTGCACTTCCATTACAACCCGGCCCACATGATCGCGGTGACGTTCTTCTTCACCACGACCCTGGCGCTTGCGTTGCACGGCGGTCTGATCCTGTCGGCTGCAAACCCTGAAAAGGGTGAAGAAATGAGAACCCCCGATCACGAAGACACGTTCTTCCGCGATTTCATCGGCTACTCGGTCGGTACCCTTGGTATCCATCGCGTTGGTCTGTTGCTCGCTCTGAACGCCGGGTTCTGGTCCGCGATCTGTATCATCATCTCTGGCCCCGTCTGGACGAAGGGCTGGCCCGAGTGGTGGAACTGGTGGCTCGAACTGCCCATCTGGGGCGTGAATGTGGGGATGTAACCATGGCCGAGTATCAGAACATTTTCACACAGGTCCAGGTTCAGGGAAAACCTGAATGGGGCATGGCGACCGAGAACGCCGACTATGAACGCACACGCAAGGCCGGTTTCTCGACCCTGATCGGCTGGATCGGCAACGCACAGCTTGGCCCTGTCTGGCTGGGTTGGACCGGGATGGTGTCTCTTGCGACAGGTATCCTTGCGCTGAACATCATCGGGTTGAACATGCTGGCGCAGGTTGGCTGGTCGATCCCCGAGTTCATCCGCCAGCTTTTCTGGCTGGCACTCGAACCGCCAAGCCCCGAATACGGGCTGAGCTTCCCGCCGCTTCAGGATGGTGGCTGGTACATCATCGCAAGCTTCTTCCTGCTGATTTCGGTGATGAGCTGGTGGGCCAGAACCTATCTTCTGGCGATGGAACACAAGATGGGCAAACACGTCTTCTGGGCGTTCGGCTCGGCCATCTGGCTGTTCCTGGTCCTGGGCCTTTTCCGTCCGATCCTCATGGGATCGTGGTCAGAGGCGGTGCCTTACGGGATCTTTCCGCACCTTGACTGGACCACGGCCTTCTCGATCCGCTACGGCAACCTGTATTACAACCCGTTCCACGCGCTTTCGATCGTGTTCCTCTATGGCTCCGTTCTGCTTTTCGCGATGCACGGCGCGACCATTCTGGCGGTGACCCGTTACGGCGGCGACCGCGAGTTGGAACAGATCGTCGACCGTGGCACGGCCACCGAACGGGCGGCTCTATTCTGGCGCTGGACGATGGGCTTCAACGCCACGATGGAAGGCATTCACCGCTGGGCATGGTGGTTCGCGGTACTGACCCCGATCACGGGCGGCATCGGGATCCTTCTGACCGGCACCGTGGTGGACAACTGGTTCATCTGGGCACAGGAGCATCACTTCGCTCCGATGTATGACGGCTCTTACGGGTACGAAGCCTACGGTTCCTACGAAACCTTTATTGGACAGGAGAACTGATTATGCTTCCGATGTGGTTCAATAAATGGAACCGGGAGAACCCGACCAATATCTATGGTCCGGCGATCCTCGTAGGCGCCGCGGGGGTTGCTGTGACAGTCGCAGCCTTCCTCGTGGTGGTCGGCCAGCCCTTCAAGACCGAAAGCCTGCAATCCGGTCCGCGTGGAACGGGAATGTCACGCCCGGAATTCGTGACCGAGGTTCGGACACCTGATCCGACCATCGAGGTCATGTATTCCGAGGCACCGTATATCCCGGAAGGTGGAGAACCCCTTGCACGGGACATCTACCAGAATGTTCAGGTCCTGGGCGATCTGACCGAGGACAACTTCAATCGTGTCATGCTCGCCATGACCGATTGGGTCGCCCCGGAACAGGGATGTGCCTATTGTCACGGAGACGTGGCGGTCGAGGAATACGGCAATGACGATCTTTATACCAAGGTCGTTGCACGCCGGATGATCCAGATGACCCAGACGATCAACGAAGGCTGGGACGGCCATGTCAACGCGAACAAGCAGGTTGGCGTGACATGCTATACCTGCCACCGTGGTCAGAACGTTCCCTCCGACATCTGGTTCAAGATGGGCGCGGTCAACGAAGCGGCTGGCGGCTGGGCGGCGGTGCAAAACCGCGTGACGGTTCAAAGCCAGTACACGTCGCTTCCCTCGGACGCGTTGGAAACCTTCCTGCTCGACTATGGCCGGATCGGCGTTCACAACCTTGAATCCCACGTGGCCGAATATCCCAGCCAGGACGGCGTGACCACCTGGCAGGATACGGAGCGGACATTCAGCTTGATGAACTACGTGTCCAATTCTCTGGGTGTGAACTGCGTGTTCTGTCACAACAGCCGCGCGTTCTACGACCCCGAGCAGGTGACTCCGCAATGGGCCACCGAACAGCTGGGTATCGGCATGGTTCAGGAAATCAACAACGAGTATCTCGTACCGCTTGAGGACGTTTATCCGCCGGAACGCCTTGGCCCGGTCTTTGCCGATGCGCCGAAAGCCGCCTGCAAAACCTGCCACAAGGGTTACCAACAGCCGCTGCAAGGGACGAATGTCATTGCTGACTGGCCCGAGCTCGCAACGACAGGTGCACCTGTCTACGAATGATCGGCTCCGGGCGGTCCGCCGCCCCTGCCATCGCCAGATCCGGTCTTGCCAGGTTCCCAAAATGCAAGACCGGATGCGGGGCCTCAACACCCCGGTTCCCTTCCTGTTGGCTACAGGAACTGGCGTCACGTTTCTAGGCACCCCCTGGCAAACGTGACGCCTTTCTTCCCTCTGTCCCCGAGGAGACTGCCCCATGACACATTCCCTGACCCCCACTCTCGACCGCGTCGCCGGCCCTGCCGATCTGCGCAGTATGGACGACGCAACACTGACGAAGGTTGCGAACGAGCTTCGATCCGAGGTGATCTCGGCAGTGGCACAAACGGGTGGACATCTCGGATCGAGCCTTGGTGTCGTCGAACTGTCCGTGGCAATACATGCGGTGTTCAACACTCCGATGGACAAGCTGATCTGGGACGTTGGGCACCAATGCTATCCGCACAAGATTCTCACCGGACGCCGTGGCCGAATGACGACGCTTCGTCAAAAGGACGGCCTGTCCGGTTTCACCAAGCGCAGCGAGTCCGAATATGATCCCTTCGGTGCGGCGCATTCCTCGACATCCATTTCCGCCGCGCTGGGCTTTGCAGTTGGACGCGACATGGGGCGACCGACCGGAGATGCGATTGCGGTGATCGGTGACGGTTCCATCAGCGCGGGCATGGCCTATGAGGCGATGAACAATGCGGGTCACGAAGGACGCCGCCTGTTCGTCATCCTCAATGACAACGAGATGAGCATCGCGCCCCCGGTCGGAGCGATGTCCTCTTATCTCAGCCGCATGTACGCCAACGAACCCCTGGCCAAGGTCAAATCGCTGGCCGAGGGTTTCGAGGCCGCTTTGCCCGCTCCGATGCGCGAAGGAGCCAAGCGCGCCCGACAACTGGTTACCGGGCATCTGCAGGGCTCCGGCACGTTGTTCGAGGAACTGGGATTCGAATATATCGGCCCCATCAATGGTCATGACATGGGCCAGCTTCTTCCGGTGCTCCGCGCGGCGCGCGCCAGGGCGACTGGCCCGGTGCTGATCCATTGCTGTACCGTCAAGGGCAAGGGCTATGCGCCGGCTGAAAACAGCGCCGACAAGTATCACGGTGTGGCGAAATTCGACGTGGCCTCGGGCACGCAGGCCAAGTCGAAACCCAACGCACCCAGCTATACCAAGGTGTTTGGCGACACCCTGACCGACGAAGCAGCCCGCGATCCGAATATCGTCGGCGTCACGGCCGCCATGCCCGGTGGCACCGGGATCGACATCCTCGCCAATCGATTTCCCTCCCGCGTCTTCGATGTAGGTATTGCGGAACAGCATGCGGTCACCTTTTCTGCCGCGATGGCGGCATCAGGTTTGAAACCGTTCTGTGCGATTTATTCGACATTCCTGCAGCGCGGGTATGACCAGGTCGTGCATGACGTGGCCTTGCAGAACCTGCCGGTGCGTTTTGCCATCGACAGGGCCGGTCTTGTCGGTGCAGATGGCGCGACGCATGCCGGTGCATTCGATGTCGGCTATCTGGTCACGCTGCCGAACATGACGGTTATGGCCGCAGCAGACGAAGCCGAGCTCATTCATATGGTAGCAACCGCTGTGGCACATGACAGCGGTCCCATCGCCTTCCGCTATCCACGTGGGTCTGGAAACGGTGTCGCAATGCCGGAGCGGGGAGAGATTCTAGAGATCGGAAAAGGCCGGGTTCTGCAGGAAGGCAAAGATGTCGCGTTCCTGAGTTTTGGTGCTCATCTTGCCGAGGTGGAAGCGGCCACTCGTCTTCTTGAGAAGGACGGTCTGAGTGTGACCATCGCGGATGCCCGCTTTGCCAAGCCGCTCGACATCGACCTTATCCTTCGCCTCGCCCGCACACATGACGCGTTGATCACGGTCGAGCAGGGCGCGCGTGGCGGTTTTGGAGCGATGGTACTGCACGAGTTGGCAGATCGTGGCGCATTGGATCAGGGTCTGAAGATTCGGACCGTGACCCTGCCGGATCGCTTTATCGATCAGGCCTCGCCCGACGAAATGTATGCCGATGCCGGGATGACGCGCTTTGATCTTTACAAGATGGCCGTCTCCCTGACCTCGGCAGATGGAAAGGTCGTGCCGCTCAGCAAGGGTGCCTGAGCGTCACAACCAATCCAGTGCATCGTCGACAAGCCCGACAACGCTCATTGTGAACTCTGACCCCTGTGCCGTGTCCACAAGCGCGGCATGGTCATCAATTAGATCCCGCGCGTCGATCACCGAAGCAATGGTCCCGTCAAAGGTTTGCATCACGGTGTTGGCGATGCTCACGTTGTTAAGCCCGTTGACCACAGCGTAATAGGCACCAATCTCGGCCTTGGTTTCAAGATAGCGTGCATCTGCCGCGCTGCCTGTGGCGGCTTTGGCGCCATCCAGCATGGCAAGGATGAATTCCGAGCGTTCGACCGCACCACTGTCGAGAATGTCGGTCCAGTATGTGAAGCCCGTTGCATCCGGCGCGCGCCCCAGGATGTTGGAATAAACTGCGGTGACGAAATCACCGGTGCTGCTTGATGCGCCGTAGAGCGCTTGGGTTTCCGGCTGATCGAAGAACAGGCGGGCGATGTCGGTCATCGACATGCCGTCGGCCAGCGCTGATCCCCAGAAGAGCAGACCCATCGAATCCGGCGCGCGGTTGAAATAGGCGACATAGAGCTCGCAGAAGGCCAGCATGTCGGCATCGGTCAACGTGCTGACGTTGGTAAAGCGGCTCAGTTCGAACGGGGTGCCGTCGAATTCGAGCACTTCGATACTGTTGAGCGTGTCCGTGCCATCACCACCGCTGCGGTCCTCGATCACGATGGACCCGTTGCTGATCGTCAGCCCATAATTGACCATGTCGCTCATGTAGACAGCGGTGTCCGTCCCACCTTGGCCGGACAGGATATCGTTGCCGCCGGACCCGGTGATCCGATCATCCTGATCCGTTCCAACGATGTTTTCGGCATTTGCCGTGCCTACCAGAACACCGGATGTGTCGGGAGCCGGATCCACAGAGGCGGGAACCTGCGTGACAGGGGCAATGATGTCCGGAGTAGTCTCTCCGCCCGTCATGGCAAAGTTCTGCGTGACCATAACGGAATAATACTTGCCGGACCCGTAATCATAGGTGCCGGTCTGGATGCCGATGCCGACGACTTCCAGCTCGGGCATGAGGATGTTTTCACGATGGCCCGGACTGTTCATCAGTGCGATGTGCAGGTCATACACATCATCGAACAGGCCTTCAGCGCCGCGTTCGCTTTGAGCGGCGATATTTTCGGCGGTGCGCCATGAGCCCGAAAGATCGAACCCTTCGGCTGTCATACGTTGTGTCGGTGTGGAACCGCCCACACCGGTATGACTAAAGACGTTGTTTTCGAGCATCCACAAGGAATGCGCATCAGCGGACGCGTTCAAGACCTTGTCGAGAACCAGTGCGTTCAAGCCACGGCTTGTCCGTTCCTCGTTCACGAGATCCAACATGTACCGCTCCAGATCACTGGCGGTGGCAGCAGACATCTCAAACTCCCCAGTTCGAGCCCCACTTAAACCTTTACGGAGCAACTGGGGCCAGAATTAGGGTCGAATGTGTTTAAAATTGGCTGGGTTAAGCCGACTGCACGCAGGAAATCGCCAGCTTTCCGAAGATTTGTGGCGCGTATGTGTCGAGATATATGCGTAACCAGGGTGTGAAGCGGGAGGGGTCGTTAACCACTTCCTTCACCAAATCGCCATAGCGTACCCATCGCGTCGCCATGACTTCGTCCGAATTGAGAACAATCTTCGGGGCTGTTTCAACCTCAGCAACAAAAATATCGACCACCTCGTGTTCGATAAGGCCACCGCCGACATCGGCGCGGTATTCCACTCGATCCCGGTAATCGAGTGTCAAACCCGTGATCCCCAACTCTTCCTTCAGCCGACGATTCGCACAATCCAGACTGCTTTCCTTCCAGTTTGGATGCGTGCAGCAGGTGTTCGCCCACAGTCCGGGCGTATGATACTTTCCCATTGCGCGCCGCTGGAGCAGGATTTCATCCCCGCGCAGGACAAACACCGAGATGGCTTTGTGCTTGAGCCCACGGATATGGGCATCCAGCTTTTCCACAGGTTCGAGTGTGTCGCCTCGCCAGGCGGGGATGAGAGTCTGGGTCATACATGTGTCTCCCGCACCAGTCCCAGCAGGTGGCGCGCGTTCTTGAAGCCGATCTTCAGATGCGCCATGGGCCGCGCCTTCACGAGTTTCTTGTTCATATACGCTTCAAAGGTCAGCTTTTGAACATCGACATCGTGACAGAGCGAGACAAAGCGTTCGCGGCGCGAGTCGCTCTTGTAATAGGCGTCCTGCATCTGGCCCAGAACGCGGAACACGGTCTTGTGCTCTTTCATGAAGAGACGACGTGCCAGTGCCAGGTCGGTGATCCGTCCGGATTTGAGCGTCGCGGCACAGGCCGTCGCGGCAAACCGTCCGCAGATCATCGCATAGTAGATTCCTTCGCCGCTCGATGGTGCCACGACACCGGCGGCATCACCGGCCAGGACCACGTCGCGGGCATTGTCCCAGAAGCGCAGCGGCTTCAGCGGGATTGGTGCGCCTTCCTTGCGGAGTGTTTCGCAGTCGGCAAGTCCAGAGGCCTGACGCAGCGCAGCCGTTGCTTCCTTGAGGTTCACGCTTTGAATATAGGTGCCCATGCCGACGGAAGTGGTGCCACCGTGTGGGAAGACCCAGCCGTAGAAATCCGGGCTGATTGCGCCGTCATAGATCACGTCGCAGCGCATCGGATCGTACACATCGTTCTTTTCCGGCGCGGCGATGATCTCGTGATAGGCGAACACCAACGGGACCTTGTCACCACCGGGTATCTCGTCGCGGGCCACGCGGGAATTGGCACCGTCGGCCCCGATGATCAGGCGCGTTTCCAAAGACCGCTCTTCGCCGGTCTCCTTGTCGCGGTAAACCACCCAGCGTTTCTTCGCGGGTTTGTCCCGTTCGATCCGTACGAATGTTCCGGTGAACCGTTCGGCCCCGGCGGCTTCGGCACGGGCCCGCAGGAAAGGGTCGAAATCCTTGCGGTCGACCATGCCGACGAAGCCGTTTTCGATCGGGATGTCCACATGACGCCCCGTCGGAGAGATCATCCGCGCGGTATTTACCTTGGCGACCAGTTGCTCTTCGCCGATGTCAAAATCCTGCATCAGCCGCGGAGGGATGGCTCCTCCACAGGGTTTGATCCGGCCTTCCCTGTCGAGCAGAGCAACCCGGTGCCCGGAGCGTGCCAGATCCTCGGCTGCGGTTGCACCGGATGGGCCACCGCCCACAACAACGACATCATACATGGTCACTCTCCTGCGATCAGTTCGGCTTGTGCGGGGCTGCCTTCCATGATGCGTAACGCCATGACGGCGGCGCACAGGAACAACCCGGCTTCAAAAACAAAGACGGTCCCGAAAGCGGGCGCGTCGGTGGTCAAAGTGCGCATGATGTCGGCAGCAGCAGCCCCGGTCAGGCCACCAAAGCCCGCCGCAATGGCCTGTGCGGCCCCCCAAAGACCCATACGTGTGCCTTCGCGCTTTTCCCGGCCTTCGCCCGCCAGCGCCATCATCGAGCCGATGGCGGCGACGGCAAACGCGCCATTGAAGAAGCCAAGGGCAAATACGGCAGGCAAAAGCGTCTGGGGCAGGGCGTATCCGCCCAGAATGGCGATCACACACAGGCTTGCCGCCGATCCAAGACAGCCGCCGATCACCCAGTTCCGCAGACAGCCAAAGCGCAGCGCGGTCGCAGCGATGCCGACGGTCAGCATGCCAAGGAAGACACCGCCGTTCTGGATGCCTGAAAGTGTGGTGCTTTCACCGGGGGTGAAGCCAAAAACCAGACCGGCATAGGGTTCAAGGATCAATTCCTGCATGAAATAGGCCGTCATGGACAGGAAGACGAAAATCGTGAAGAGCCGGGCCTTGGGTTCGGCCCAAACCTCGGCCAGCCCCTCGCGGAAGGGCACGGGATCCGGTTCAGGCGCTGCTTCAACACCGCGTTCAATGCGCCAGGTGGCAAGCACCGTGATGGCGAGCGCAGCCAAGGCGACGCCAGAGACCACTTCAATCAGAATGGCTGGCGTATAGGGGTCGAGCAATTGACCGACGACACCGGCGGTCATGGCGATGCCGAAAATCATCATCAGCCAAGTGATCGTGGCCGCAGCTGCCCGGCGATGCGGTGCTGTTGCCGTTGCGAGCAGAGCGAGAACCGATGTTCCAGCTGCACCGGCACCCAAACCGATCAGCGCATAGGCGACAATCGACATGGCCAGTCCGACCGCATAGCTATTTGCCATTTCGACGACACCCAAAGCCGCCAGAACACCGCCAGCGGCAAGGATCAGCATGCCCCGAAGAATCCAGCGCGTTCGGTTCCCGCCTTTGTCGGACAGGAAGCCCCAATTCGGGCGCGTGATCTGGATACCATAGTGCAGCGCAACCAGCATGCCCGGCAGGACGGCGGGAAGGGCAAGTTCGACGACCATCAGGCGGTTCAACGTGGATGTCGTCAGGACAACGATGGCCCCGAGTGCCATCTGTACGAGGCCCAGTCGAACGATGGCGAGCCAGCCCAGCGTCATCAGAGAGCCCCCATCGCGCGCAGGGCGAAGGCCGAGACCATCATGCCGGAAACATACATCAGCACACCGGTCGCGTTGTACCAGGGCGCTTTTGCCTTGGGGTCCTTGAGCATAACGGACATGGCCCAAAGTTGACCAAGCAACAGTATGAGAACGATGGCCGCTTGGGTGGATTGTCCCCATTTGGCCAATGCGAGAATGACGAAGATCTGCGGAACAATCATGACCAGACAGGCGACCTTGGCTGCCTTTTCCGGACCAAGTGTGACGGGAAGGGAATTGACGCCCATCTGTGCGTCCCCCTCAAGCGCTTTGAAATCGTTCAGGGTCATGATCCCATGTGCGCCGATTCCATAGAGCAGCGCGATCAGGATGATAGGACCTGAAGGCAGCGTCTGACTGAGAACCGCCGCGCCCGTGAACCAGGGAAGCGATTCGTAGGAGAGGCCGACAAGACCCGGCCCAAACCAACCGGACCTTTTCAGGCGGATCGGTTCGACCGAATAGGCCCATGCCGCAATCACGCCGACCACGGTCGCGATAAATCCCCATGTCCCAAGCAATGCACCCAGCGCAAGCGACAGGGCGGACATCGCAAGTGCGATCCACAATCCCCAACGACCGGGAATGCGGCCCGAAGGAATCGGCCGATCCGGCTCGTTGATGGCATCCACATGGCGGTCGCACCAATCGTTGGCGGCCTGGCTCATGCCGCAGACCACCGGACCGGCAAGGATAACCCCGACGATCAGGAGGCCTAGATGTTCCGTGATGGCCACACCCGAGGCCACGGCCCCGCACGCATAGGCCCACATCGGCGGGAACCATGTGACGGGTTTGATCAGCTCCAGCATGGCCGAAGGGGCAGGGTAGCGATCTTGGTGTAAACTTACGCTGACAGTCATGTGTCAACTAAACACGACAAATCGATTCACATCAAGCGAAAGAGAGGGGCCAAGAGGAATTGAGGCGGCCTAATGACGCTGTTTAGGCGTTATTCGCCATCGCCGTCTTTGTTGAGCAAGCCGTACTTACGCAGCTTCACATAAAGGCTCTGCCGTGACAGGCCCAGCATCTCTGCAGCAGCCACACGGTTGTTCCGTGTCAGGCTGACGGCGGTTTCGATGCACATCTTCTCGACTACGTCGGTGGTTTCCGAAACGATTTCCTTGAGCGTCGCGGACCCGACCAACTCCATCACGTTGCGGCTGGATTCCTCGGATGTCTGCAGCGGTGCCTTGCGCATCGCATCGACCCGACTGATGTCACGAATGACAAAACCCAATGTCGGCTCATTACGCTCTTCGAAGAAGGTCACGGACATTTCGACAGGTGTCTTGGCGCCGAAATCGTTCAGCAGTTTGGTCGAGTACATTCGCATCTGTCCGGTGCGACGGGCGTTTTCGACCAGTACGCTCATGTCAATCTGACCGCGCCCCAGGAAATCGGCCAAGCTTCGGCCACGTACATCAACAGCATGTGCGGCATCGACCAGATCAAGGAACGCGTCGTTGCACGCCTCGATGATCCCGGTTGCCGTGGTGAAGACAAAGGCATCCGCCCCTTTTTCGAAAACGGCAGCAAGGTTGCTGGACAGGTTGTCGAAGCGCGCGGCGGCTTCGTCAGCGGTTGACAGGCGACAAATCAGGATGCGTTCGCCAGCAGCACGGAAAACCTGTGGAGTGATCATCACCCGCTGACGGCCGCGGCGCGATTGCACCTCCACGCCGGCATTGCTTTCCGAGATCGAGGCGTTGATGAGCGCTTCGGTGAATTCTTCTGGGCGTTTGTCCCTGAATTCCTGCGCGAAGGACGACCCGATCAGATCATCGCGGCTGGATTGAAGCAGTGATGCGGCCGGATCGTTCAGGTCTTTTATCTTGCCGTCATTGACGGACACGAACACGATGGCGTCGCGGACCGTGCGCAACAACAGACGATACCGCGCATCGAATTCGCGACGCGCCTCGTAGCCCTGTTCCAGCGACATCTGCGCCTGAACCAACTGTTGTTGTGTTTCGGCAATCGGGCGCAAGTCACGCCCCAACATGAGGAAAGACCCATCCGAGCCGAAGGGATGGAAGCTGTACCGCACGGGAAACTCCCAGACGGCATTGTCCGTATGGTTCAGCTCGACGGAACGTGACGGTGTCTCGCCCTTTTCCATCGCTTGCATGACAGCTTCGATCTTGGGACGGCTCTCCTTGGTGAGGAAATCCTTGAGCGGTCGTCCCTCCCAATGTCCCAATTTGCCAAAGGACGTTTCATTCGGGTTGATCAGGACAGAAAGCACCTTGCCGTTCCGTGACACGACAAGAGCGATGTCGGACGCAACGGTAATGATGCTCGACAAGACCTCTGCGTCGATAAGGGGAACGGAGCCGCTGCTCCAGAAACTGGACCCACCCGTGTTCATTACCGCGTCAAAGACCTGTTTCTGGATTTGTTCTTTTCGCACAGCTTCAGTGCAACCTTCACATCGTTTGTCACCAGATCGACGTCAGTCTTTTCTTTAACACCGTCCGCTAGGTTCAGAACGATTCCTCCGAGAACGAGCGGCGGGGGCGACAAGACACCGGTTCTAATGCGTTTAACCAACTTTGCGATTGATGCAAGCGCGTCGGGACGTGAGCCCGAAAACAGAACCATGTCGTAGCTTTCTTCCGACAGTGCTTGCAGGATCGTATCATCGCGCGCGCCAAACAGGATTCGGACCGACGCACCGGCACGGCGCATCTGAGCGGTGGCCACATGTGGGCCGAGCGTATGGCTGTCATTGCCCTGCAGAAGCAAGAGCACGTTGATCCCGTTGGCGATCTCGGTCGGCTTAGCGGCCCAAGGGGGTGCCAGCATGGTCAGCAGTCCCTGCAGACGCGCTGTGGCAATCGTCACCTTGGCAAAGCCGATCACATCTTCTGACCACATCCGCCCCATTTCGCGGGCGGCCTGCGGGATATAAATATCGACGATCTGGTCCGCGCTGATCCTGCGATCCTTGAGATCGTCAAGAAGAGCCTCGGCGTTGAACGCGCCCGGTTGAAGAGCGACGTCCACAAGTTTCTGGACCACGCTGCTGCGGATGGTCTGCGCGCCCTCTTCTCCCTTGTCGCTTAGAACCGACAGAACGGTCGACGCCAGAGCCGAGATATCAAGCCGGTTCTCGTCTGGGGATGTTCGGTCGTCGGTATGGTCGTTTGCCATTGTCAAACCCTCGTAACCGATGCTGCACGACACATGTCAAGCATATCAGACATCTACAGTCTCTGATTCTTGGCGCTTAATGTCAAAGATAATTGACAGTGGCGCTTGTTAAGCATTCATTTCAAGGCGCTATAGACGAAAAAACCCATAAGAAAAAAGCGTTTTCTGACGGTTCTTCGGAGTCTGTCAGAGAATCGTGCGGCGCATCCGACGTTGGAACATGAGTGTAAGTTTTAGTTGACACTTGCCGCTGGCCGCAGATACTTTTCAGGGAACAAGAACGGAATCGAAGACATGGCAGGATCGCATCGCGCCGCCGGAAAGCCGGCTTTCCTCTACACGGAGGAACAGCGCGCACGCCGGGACAACAGCATCTGGACCACCATTCAGGGCGTGCTTGCACCGCTGCAATTCCTTGTTTTCCTTGTCTCTCTGGCTTTGGTGCTGCGCTATCTGCTGACTGGCGCCGGATATGACGCGGCGACGATATCCATCCTGATCAAGACGGTTTTCCTGCTCACGATCATGGTGACGGGCGCAATCTGGGAAAAGGTCGTCTTTGGTCAGTACCTCTTTGCACCGGCCTTCTTCTGGGAAGATGTCTTCTCGTTTCTCGTCATCGCGTTGCACCTGGCCTATGTCTGGTCGCTCTGGACTGCTGCTCTGACCCCGACTGGGGAGATGTTGCTCGCGCTGGCGGCCTACGCGGCTTATGTGATCAACGCAGGCCAGTTCCTTTGGAAACTGCGTGTCGCCCGTCTGGAAGCCGGCAAAGTCACCCCGACAAGTGAGGCACCCGCATGACCGAGCAATTCGCCCCGCCGCCGTCCCGCGGCTGTTCGAACACACCTGTTCTGAAAGAGCGAGGCCAGCACGAGGTATTCTGTGGACTGACCGGCATCATCTGGTTGCACCGCAAGATGCAGGATGCGTTCTTCCTTGTCGTCGGCAGTCGCACCTGCGCGCATCTTCTGCAATCCGCGGCTGGCGTGATGATCTTTGCCGAACCGCGTTTTGCCACCGCGATTCTGGAAGAGACCGATCTTGCCGGAATGGCCGACGCACAGCAGGAGCTGGACCGCGTGGTAGGCGAATTGCTGTCGCGCCGTCCGGATATCAAACAGCTGTTCCTCGTTGGGTCCTGCCCGTCCGAAGTGATCAAGCTTGATCTCGCCAAGGCAGCAGAACGCATGAGTGCGCAGTTTGCGCCGAATGTCCGCGTGCTCAGCTATTCCGGTTCCGGTATCGAGACCACATTCACCCAGGGTGAAGATGCCTGTCTTGCTGCAATGGTGCCGGTTATGCCGCAGACGGACGCGCGCGAGTTGCTGTTGGTCGGTGCGCTTCCCGATGTTGTCGAAGAACAGGCCATCGGTTTGCTCGAAGCGATGGGCATCGGTCCGATCCGTGTTTTGCCCGCCGCACGCGCGAGCGATGAATATGGCATTGGCCCGAACACGGTCTACGCGCTGACCCAGCCGTTTCTGACCGATACGCACGAAGCGCTGCAACGGCGTGGTGCCAACCATATCGCTGCTCCGTTCCCCTTTGGTGAAGAGGGCACAACACAATGGCTGCGCGCCATCGCGGATCAGTTCGGCGTGACGGACGCGAAATTCGCCGAAGTCACTGACGCTCCGCGCGCTAGGGCCCGCAAGGCGGTCGCACAGGCATCGGAAGCGATCAAGGGTCGGTCCGTCTTCTTTTTCCCCGACAGCCAATTGGAAATCCCGTTGGCACGTTTCCTCACGCGCGAGTGTGGAATGGATGCGGTCGAGGTCGGAGCTCCCTTCATTCATAAGGCTGTGATGGCCCCCGATCTTGATCTTCTGGCCGAGGGCCCGGTGATCGCTGAGGGTCAGGATGTCGACAAGCAACTCGACCGCTGCCGCGCCGCCCGTCCCGATCTGACGGTCTGCGGTCTGGGGCTTGCCAATCCGCTTGAAGCCGAGGGTTTGACGACCAAATGGGCCATCGAACTGGTTTTCACGCCGGTGCATTTCTACGAACAGGCGGGCGATCTGGCGGGTCTCTTCTCGCGCCCCGTGCGCCGCCGCGACCTTCTCAAACTGGAGGCTGCGGAATGAAGCTGACCGTTTGGACATATGAAGGCCCCCCGCATGTCGGCGCAATGCGCGTCGCCACCGGCATGACCGGCCTGCATTACGTGTTGCACGCCCCGCAGGGCGACACCTATGCCGACCTGCTGTTCACCATGATCGAGCGGCGCAACCACCGCCCGCCGGTGACCTATACGACGTTCCAGGCACGCGACCTGGGCGCTGATACGGCTTACCTGTTCAAGGACGCCGCGATGGCCGCTTATGAACGGTTCAAGCCCGAAGCGATGATCGTCGGCGCGTCCTGCACCGCCGAACTCATCCAGGATGATCCCGGCGGTCTGTCCGAGACACTTGGTCTGCCGATACCGGCCATTCCGCTGGAACTGCCCAGCTATCAGCGCAAGGAAAACTTCGGCGCGGACGAGACGTTTTTCCAGATCGTGCGAACTTTGGCAAAGCCGATGGACAAGACCGCGCACGTGACGGCCAACCTGATCGGGCCAACCGGTCTTGGCTTCCGTCACCGGGACGACATCGTTGAAGTTACCGGTCTGCTTATGGATATGGGGATCGAGGTGAACGTGGTGGCTCCCATGCCCGCGTCACCCTCGGAGATCGCGAAGATGGGTCAGGCCCATTTCAACGTACTCATGTACCCCGAAACCGCCGAAACCGCTGCCCGTTTCATGGAACGGGAGTTCGGGCAGCCCTACACGAAAACGGTTCCGATCGGCGTTGGTGCGACCCGCGATTTCGTCGCTGAAGTCGCCAAACTGGCCGGAGTAGAGCCTGTTCTGGATGAAAGTCGTCTGCGGATGCCGTGGTATTCGGCCAGCGTCGACAGCACCTACCTGACCGGCAAGCGCGTCTTCCTTTTTGGTGACGGCACGCACGTCGCCGCCTGTGCCCGCATCGCGCGCGACGAGATGGGTTTCGAAGTGGTCGGCATGGGCTGTTACAACCGCGAACAGGCTCGAATGCTGCGGAACTTGGCCAAGGAGTACGGCGTCGAGGCCTTGATCACCGACGATTATCTCGAGGTCGAGCGCCGGATCGAGGAACTCGCCCCAGAGCTGATCCTCGGCACGCAGATGGAACGCCATATCGGCAAGCGTCTGGGCATTCCCTGCGCTGTCATTTCCGCACCCGTCCACGTGCAGGACTTCCCGGCGCGCTACAGCCCGCAAATGGGCATCGAAGGCGCCAATGTAATCTTCGACACGTGGGTTCATCCGCTCGTGATGGGTCTGGAAGAGCATTTGCTCACCATGTTCCGCGAAGATTTCGAATTCCACGACGACGCAGGTGCAAGCCACCACGGCCACAAGGCCAAGCTGCGCGAAATCGGGATTTCCGAAAGCCCGGAGTCAGAGACTGTTTCACCTGAACCCGTGCACGTGAACACCGGTCCGGTCGAGATTGTCTGGCTTCCGGCCGCCGAAAAGGAACTCAAGAAAATCCCATTCTTTGTGCGCGGCAAGGCCAAGCGCAACACCGAAACCTTCGCGTCCGAGCGGGGTGTCTCTGAAATCAGCGTTGACACGCTTTACGAGGCGAAGGCTCATTATGCGCGATAGTTTCACCGAAGCCCGGGCGTACAACATCGCCATCATCACACTGGACAGCCATGCGGCCGGTCCCGTGGCGCGGGCGTCGGTCAATCTTGCGCAGGATTTCCCCGGTCTGAGCGTTACGGTACACGCCGCTGCCGAATGGGCCGAAACGCCGGAAACGCTGGCTGAAACCAAGGCCGCGATCGCCAAAGCCGACATGGTTGTGGCCAATCTTCTGTTTCTCGAGGAACATATCAAACCGATCATCGACGACCTGCGCGCGGTGCGTGACAAGGTCGACGGGATGATCGGGGTCATTGCCGATGCAGAGATCATCAAGCTGACCAAGTTGGGCAAGCTCGACATGAGCAAGCCAGCCTCTGGCTTAATGAAAATCCTGAAATCGCTGAAACCGAAATCCAAGGACTCCGAGGTCGAGAAGGGTGAGAAGCGGATGCAGCAGCTCCGCCGCCTGCCCAAGCTTCTCAAGATGGTACCCGGCAAGGCACAGGATTTGCGGTCCTGGTTCCTTGTCATGCAGTACTGGCTTGGGGGTTCCGACGACAATATCGAGGCTATGGTCCGCTACCTTCTGGGCAAATACGCCAAGGGTCGCGAAGAATGGCTGGGCGCGGTCGCCGAAGCGCCTATCGAATATCCCGATGTGGCTCTGTATCACCCTGATCTGCCCAACCGCATCACCACCGACATCGCCGATCTGCCACGCCCGGCAGATGCGAAGGCCACGATTGGCCTTCTGATGATGCGGTCGTACGTGCTGGCAAATGACACTGCGCATTACGACGCCGTCATCCGTACGTTCGAAGCCAAGGGCATGGCCGTTGTTCCCGCATTTGCTGGCGGTCTCGACGGGCGTCCTGCCATCGCCGAGTTCTTCCGGCGCGACGATGCCACAACGATTGACGCGATGGTGTCCCTCACCGGGTTCAGCCTTGTGGGCGGGCCCGCGTATAACGACAGCTCCGCCGCGGTCGAAGTGCTCAAGGATCTCGACATCCCCTACATCGCGGCGCACCCGCTTGAATTCCAGACTTTGGGTCAGTGGGCGAACGGCGAACAGGGTCTGGGCCCGATCGAAACCACGATGCTCATTGCGCTGCCCGAACTTGACGGTGCGACCTGTCCGACCGTGTTTGGCGGCCGTCACGGCCCCGAAGGCTGCAACGGCTGTCAGTATCAGTGTCCTTGCGACACCGCGAGCAAGGCCATGGCGCCCTGCCGCGAACGGATCGACAGTCTGGCGGAAAAGACGCTGCGCCAGGCGCTGCTGCGTCGCAAGGAAAACGCCGACAAGAACGTTGGCATCGTGCTGTTCGGCTTCCCGCCCAATGCGGGTGCCGTTGGCACTGCGGCGTATCTGAGTGTCTTTGAATCGCTTTACAACACGCTGCACGCCATGAAGGCGCAAGGCTACGATCTTGATCCGCCCGAAAGTGTCGATGCGCTTCGCGTTGCGGTTCTGGACGGCAATGCCAGGCAATATGGCCAGGAAGCCAATGTTGCCGCACATGTCAGTGCCGACGAGATCGTGCGCAACACGCCGCCTCTCAAGGCCATTGAGGCGGTTTGGGGTCCGGCACCGGGCAAGATCCAGTCCGACGGGCGCGGCGTTTTTGTGCTGGGTGCCCAGTTCGGCAAGGTGTTCGTCGGGGTCCAGCCGACCTTCGGATACGAAGGCGATCCGATGCGTCTGCTGTTCGAACGCGGGTTCGCGCCGACACATGCTTTCGTCACTTTCTACCTGTGGATGCGGAACACCTTCAAAGCCGATGTCGTGCTGCATTTCGGCATGCACGGCGCGCTTGAGTTCATGCCCGGCAAACAAGCGGGCCTAGGGGCGCGCGACTGGCCGGACCGGTTGATCGGAGAGATGCCCAATGTCTATCTCTACGCGTCGAACAACCCGTCCGAAGCGGCCTTGGCGAAGCGTCGTTCAGGTGCAGTCACCGTGACACATCTGACCCCCCCGCTTGCGCAATCGGGTCTCTACAAAGGCCTGCAGGAACTGAAGGACAGCCTGACGCGCTGGCGGTCACTTGATCCTTCCGACGCGGAACGGGTCGAGTTGGAGGCGCTGATTGCCGAACAGGCTGATGCCGTGGATATGTCCGGCACACAGCCCGATGCGCTCTGGCTCAAACTGCTGGAAACCGAAGATGCGTTGATCCCTGATGGTCTTCACATCGTCGGCAAGCCATTCAGCGATTCCGCACGCGCGGAATACCTCAAGCTGATCGACACCGCAGATGCCGAAACGAAGGCGCAGATCGACATTCTCTTGCAGCAGGAAACCGAGATTGCGGGTCTTCTGCGCGCGCTTGACGGGCGTTATACCCCGCCGGTGCCCGGTGGTGATCTGATCCGCTCGACCGAGGTGCTGCCCACGGGGCGCAACATCCACGCGTTCGATCCGTTCCGTATGCCGACCGAGTTTGCATGCCGCGATGGTGCGAAACAGGCACAATTGCTGCTGGAAACCCACAAGACCCTGCCGCGCACCGTGGCGCTGGTGCTGTGGGGATCAGACAACATCAAATCCGACGGTGCACCCTTGGCGCAGGCGCTTGCCCTGATCGGCGCGAAGCCACGCTTTGACAGCTTTGGTCGCATTTCCGGCGCTGATCTTATTCCGCTTGAGGAACTGGGTCGCCCGCGCATCGACGTGGTTATGACCTTGTCAGGCATTTTCCGCGATCTTCTGCCTTTGCAGACCCGCATGCTGGCCGAGGCGGCAAAGAAAGCCGCCGAGGCGGATGAGCCTTTGGAGATGAACTACATCCGGGCTCATGCGTGGGTCTATGCGCAGGAAAATGGCGTTGACCTTGAAACCGCCGCGTTGCGCGTGTTCTCGAACGCCGAAGGGGCCTATGGGTCGAACGTGAATGCGCTCGTGGACAGCTCTGCGTTCGGAGACGAAGACGAGTTGGCTGACGCCTACGAGGCGCGGAAATCCTTTGCCTATGGCGTGAACGGCAAGGCAGCAGCAAACCCCGCTCTTCTGCAGGAAACGCTCAAGACCGTCGATGTTGCCTATCAGAACCTCGAATCCGTCGAGCTGGGGGTCACCACAGTTGACCACTACTTCGACACGCTGGGTGGGATCTCCCGCGCTGTAAAACGCGCCCGCGGTGGACAGGAAGCAGCGATTTACATCTCGGACACCACGCGTGGCAACGGCAAGGTGCGCACGCTTCAGGATCAGGTCGCGCTGGAAACCCGGTCGCGCAGTCTGAACCCGAAATGGTTCGAAAGCATGCTCAAGCACGGGGCCGAAGGCGTGCGCCAGATCGAGGCGCAGGTCACCAACACGATGGGATGGTCCGCCACCACCGGCAAGGTCGAGCCTTGGGTCTATCAGCGTCTGAGCGAAACCTTCGTTCTCGACGCCGACATGCGCGCCCGGCTGGCCGAACTCAACCCGACCGCCTCGAGCCGCATGGCGAACCGCCTCCTCGAAGCGCACGACCGCAACTACTGGCAACCCGACGCCGAAACGCTGGCTGCGTTGCAAGACGCAGCAGACGCTCTGGAAGATCGCCTTGAAGGGATCGCCGCAGAATGAGCGCCAACACGTACAACCGGAGGCCCACATGAGCCCACTTGACGCAAAAAGCCCCCCCGCCGCCCGCGCCGCAATGCGCGAAGCTGCCGGACTCGAAGCGCGCGGCCTGTCCGCGCCACCCGTTCTCAAGGGTCAGGACGGGGAAGGCTCGGTTCAGGTGCACCAGGACAATTCGATGCGCATCGAAGGGGCCAAGGTTTTTGCTGTCTATGGCAAGGGCGGCATCGGCAAGTCGACAACGTCGTCGAACCTGTCCGCCGCGTTTTCCAAGCTGGGCAAGCGCGTGCTTCAGATCGGCTGTGACCCGAAGCACGACAGCACCTTTACATTGACGGGTAAGCTGCAACCGACGGTGATCGACATTCTGAAAGAGGTTGATTTCCACGCCGAGGAACTGCGCCCCGAAGATTTCATGGCCGATGGTTTCAACGGGGTGAAATGCATCGAAGCGGGCGGTCCGCCGGCCGGAACCGGCTGTGGTGGCTATGTTGTCGGTCAGACCGTCAAACTGCTCAAGCAGCACCACCTTCTTGAAGATACAGATGTCGTTCTTTTCGACGTTCTGGGTGACGTGGTCTGCGGTGGCTTTGCCGCTCCGCTTCAGCATGCGGACCGTGCGGTGATCGTCACCGCCAATGATTTTGACAGCATCTACGCGATGAACCGGATCATTGCCGCCGTGCAGGCCAAGTCGTCTAACTACAAGGTGCGGCTTGCAGGATGCGTTGCCAACCGGTCGCGCGAGACCGATGAAGTGGATCGCTTCTGCGACAAGGTCGGCTTCAAGCGCATTGCGCATATGCCCGATTACGACGCCATCCGCCGCTCGCGTCTCAAGAAGAAGACCCTCTTCGAGATGCCGGACGAGGAAGACATCGTCATGGCCCGCAAGGAATACATCCGCTTGGCCGAGACCCTTTGGAACGGCACCGAGGCACTGACACCTCAGCCGCTTGAAGACCGCGACATCTTTGAACTTCTGGGATTCGATTGATGAGCTACGACGCGACACGCGATCGGGTCGAACACTATTTCGACCGCACGGCCACCAAAGTGTGGGAGCGTCTGACCTCGGACGCTCCGGTGAGCCGGATTCGTGAAACTGTCCGCAAAGGCCGGGACCAGATGCGCGACAAGCTGCTGTCTGCGCTGCCGGCTGACTTGAACGGAGTTCGCGTTCTTGATGCGGGCTGCGGTGCGGGGCAGATGACGCAAGAACTGGCCGAACGTGGCGCTGATGTTGTTGCAGTCGACATATCGCCGTCGCTCGTGAAGATCGCAGAGGATCGTCTTCCTGCACATCTGCATCCACGCGTGACCTTTGCCAGCGGCGATATGTTGTCTGCCGACCTGGGCAGGTTCGACTATGTGATCTCGATGGACAGTCTGATCTATTACACCGGCGCTGATATTCGCGCCGCTCTGGCACGGCTTGGCGAACGCACCAGTGGCTCTGTCGCCTTTACCGTGGCTCCGCGCACCCCGCTCCTGATGACGATGTGGTACGCCGGAAAGGCCTTTCCCCGATCCGACCGGTCGCCTGTGATGATTCCGCATGGCCCGTCGCGTTTGCAGAAAACTGTCTCTGATATTGGCCAGCTCCGCGATCTGGGTCGGATCACATCGGGATTTTACATCAGCCAGGCGCTGGAGTTCCGCCCATGATCGTCAGCCGCAAACAAGTGAAGTCCCTTGGCCTGAGGCTGTTGCCGTTTTCGGACGCGGCCTCTGATGACCTGCCGCTGGGCCAACTGCTGCGGCTTGCCCTGTTTCAGGTGTCCGTGGGCATGGCGGGTGTCATGCTCCTTGGTACGTTGAACCGCGTCATGATCGTGGAGCTTTCTGTCCCGGCAACTCTGGTTGCGATCATGGTCGCGTTGCCGGTCCTCATCGCGCCCTTCCGGGCGCTTCTCGGGTTCAAGTCGGACAACTATCGCTCTGCCATCGGGTGGAAGCGGATTCCCTATCTCTGGTTCGGCACGCTCTGGCAATTCGGGGGTCTCGCGGTGATGCCCGCCTGCCTGTTGGTGCTGGGTGGCGATGTTACCCACGAAGTGCCTTTTGCCGGTGAGGTCTTTGCCGCGCTGGCCTTCATCATGACCGGGCTCGGGATGCATATGACACAGACCGCTGGTCTTGCCCTAGCAGCTGACCGGGCAACGGACGAAACGCGCCCGCGCGTCGTCTCGCTGCTTTACGTGATGTACCTTCTGGGGATGGGCGTATCGGCCATCGTGATTGGCTGGCTGCTGAAGGATTTCTCGGGCCTGCTTCTGATCAGCGTCGTGCAGGGCTGCGCGGTGGCGACACTGCTGCTCAATGTCATCGCGCTTTGGAAACAGGAGCGCGTCCGCCCGATGTCGAAAGAGGATCGTGATGCGCCTCAGCCGTCGTTCAAGGACGCATGGAAAGACCTGACGGCCGGTGGCTCTGCGGGGCGTCTGCTTGCCGTGGTCTTCGTCGGTACGATGGCCTTCAACATGCAGGACGTTCTGCTTGAACCCTATGGTGGCGAAATTCTTGGGTTGAGCGTATCGTCGACCACGTTGCTGACGGCGACATGGGCGCTGGGCGCGTTGCTGGGCTTTGCGCTGGCTGCGCGGGTTCTCGCCAAAGGAGGCAACACCTACCGCATGGCGTCGGTCGGTCTGCTGGCCGGGGTCGCCGCATTCAGCACGGTGATCTTCGCGGCACCGATGAATTCGACTGCGCTGTTCTTCCTCGGTGCCGGTTTGATCGGGTTCGGTGGCGGGTATTTTGCCATCTCGACCCTGACAGCAGCGATGACGCTGCCCGCCGAAGGGCTTGCCGGGCGCGGACTCGCCTTGGGTGCGTGGAGCGCTGCGCAGGCGACAGCCGCGGGTCTGTCCACGCTCATCGGGGGAGCCACCCGCGATGGCATCAACATGATCGCGCTGTCCGGCCGGTGGGGTGAGGCCCTTGCAACGCCCACCACCGGCTATTCCGTCGTCTACCACTTCGAAATCGCGCTTCTGTTCGCGACGCTCATCATTCTTGGGCGACTCGTCAGCCAGAGCAGAAGCACTCTTACCATCAACCAGAAACCGACAGGGCTGGGCCTTGCCGATTTCCCAACCTGACCAAGGCCCATCAAGGAGAACTGAACATGACCGAAGACTATATCCTTGGAAACCTCGACCTCGCGAGCATCTCGCTCTGGTTGTTTTTCATCTTCTTTGTTGGACTCGTGATCTGGATCCAGCGCGAGAACCAACGCGAAGGCTATCCGCTTCTTGATGAGGACGGCAGCCAGGCGGATGCCGGCAGCGTGTTCCCGAACCCGGCCGACAAGACCTTTCTTCTGCCGCATGGCCGCGGCGAGTATACCGTTCCTTCAGGCCAGAACCCGGAACGGACCGATATCGACGGCAAGCTGACCCGTCAGTTTGACAGCGGCGGTTTCCCCTTCGATCCTGTGGGCAATCCGCTCGAAGATGGCGTGGGACCGGGCAGCTGGGCAGCGCGCCGTGACGAACCCGAACTTGATGGTCATGGTCATCCGAAGATCATCCCGATGTCGGGCAGCGAACATTTCCGCGTATCCGCCGGTCGTGATCCGCGTGGTCTGCCTGTTGTCGCAGGCGACGGTGCCATCGTGGGCAAGATCACGGACATGTGGGTCGATGAGCCGGAACAGATGGTGCGTTACCTCGAGATGGAACTCGATGCGGAATACGGCAGTGGGTCGCGTCTGGTGCCGATCACCTTCACCCGTATCTGGGGCAATCGCGTGAAGATCCGTTCGATCTTCGGTGAGCATTTCGCCGGTGTTCCGCAGCTCGCCTCGCCGCAGCAGATCACCAAGCTCGAGGAAGAAAAGGTCAGCGCCTACTACGGTGGCGGCACGCTCTACGCGAGCAAGGCCCGCCTCGAGCCGCAGATCTGACCATCAAGGACCAACAGCCGCAGCCACGGCTTTAGGAAAGGGAACCCACCATGCCGCATGATGACTTTCAGGTAGAACCGGTCAAAGGCTTGCCAGAGACACCTCCCGAGGGAGAGGTGATCCTCTGGCAGGGTAAGCCGGACTGGTGGGCCCTTTCGAAAGAGTCGCTGAACCTGCTCTGGGTTGCGGGATACTTCGTGTTCCTCGCCGCGTGGCGGTTCGTGGCTGTGGTGGATCTGATGCCCTTGGGTCAGGCGATCTGGGCGTCTGTGCCCTTTCTGATCCTCGGTGCCATCGTCTGCGTCCTGCTGATGGGCATTGCCTGGGCGCAGGCGCATTACACTGTCTACACCATCACGAACCGGCGCGTTGCCATGCGGATCGGTGCGGCACTGACCGTTACGCTGAATCTGCCATACACCCAGATCGGAGCGGCCAATCTTGACCTGCGCAAATCCGGGACAGGAACCATCGCGTTCGATCTGATGGGGGATACGAGGATCAGCTATCTGGTCTGCTGGCCGCATGTCAGGCCGTGGCGGATTTCTCCGACGCAGCCGGCACTGCGCTGCATCCCCGAGGCTGAAACCATTGCTGCGATGATTTCGGAAGCGGCTGAAGCCCGCGTGTCCACACCGCGTGTCGAACGGACAACAGGCGCGGCTGCCCCGGCAGCCGTGGCCGCGGAATAAGGAGGGTAAGGCATGCAGACGCCGACAATCGACAAGGCCCGCATCCACGCCACCGAACGCGAACTGGTACCGCGCCTCTTTGTCCGCGCGATGTTCGGAATGGTCATGGTCTGCCTCATCATGGTTGCGGTCTATCGCTGGATGGACGGCCCGGTGCAATACACCGCGCCAGAGTCTCCGGTGGTCATCGAAAAGACGCTCTTTCTCGAGGGCGCGATGAGCGGCGCGGCCAAGGTCTATACCGAGGATGGCACGCTGTTTGCCGAATATTCGCCGGAAGAGGGTGGATTCCTGTCCGGCATGTGGCGGGTCCTGCAACGGGAACGCACGAAGGCACGTGTCGATCTGAACGGTCCGGTGATCGTTCGCGCACGTGAGAACAACCGTCTTGAGATCTTTGATCCCAGCACGGGATGGGGGGCCGACCTCATGGGGTTCGGCGCCGACAACTCGGCCGCCTTCGCCAGGCTGCTGAACTAACCGAAAGGGAATCGGACAATGGGTCTTCTGACGAAAGAAATCGAAAGGGCACCGTGCACAGTGGAAATCAGCCACTGTTTCGAGAGCCTGCACGCGCATGTGCGCTTCAACAACGGTGCGGTGATCTATCCCGGCGACGAAGTGAAGGTTCAGGGACCGGAGATCATGGCCCCCTTCGGCGAGGTCGTGTCCGAGGATCGCGAGGCGATCATCGTCCGGGCCTCCAAACTCGAACAGCTCTGGACGCGCCTGACAGGCGATTTCGAAGTGATGGAGCTGTGTGAATTCTCCTTCTCCGACGAGGTGACGCTATGAACATGCATGCCAAACACTCGGCCGATGCGACAACCGTCGAAGAAGGCCTGGCCATTCAGGAAGAACAGGCCAAGTACGACGACAATTTCGCGACCGAAACCGCGATGGCGAACACGCTGCTCACGCCGCGGTTCTACACCACCGATTTCGACGAGCTTGACGCGATCAATGTCGACGGCATCCGCGCGGAATGGGACGAGCTGATCGCCCAGATGGAAGCGGATCCGAACAAGGGCCATTTCAAGAAGAACGAAGACTGGGACCATGTCGACTGGGAGAATATGGAGCCGCAGCTCAAGAAGGAATTCATCGACTTCCTGATCTCCAGCTGCACCGCCGAGTTCTCGGGCTGCGTCCTTTACAAGGAAATGAAGCGGCGCGGCAACAACAAGGACATCACCCAGCTGTTCCAGCTCATGGCGCGAGACGAAGCGCGGCATGCCGGTTTCATCAACGACGCCCTGCGCGAGGCCGGTCTGCGGGTGAACCTTGGTTTCCTGACACAGTCGAAAAAGTACACCTATTTCCGGCCCAAGTTCATCTACTACGCCACCTACCTTTCGGAAAAGATCGGTTACGCGCGTTATATCACGATCTTTCGCCACCTTCAGGCGAACCCGGAACATCGGTTCCACCCGATCTTCAAGTGGTTCGAAGAATGGTGCAATGACGAGTTCAGCCATGGCGAAGCCTTCGCGCTTCTGATGAAGACCGATCCGAAGCTGACTCAGGGCAAGAACGTGCTCTGGATCAAATTCTTTCTGACGGCGGTGTACGCCACCATGTATGTCCGCGACCATCAGCGCCCGGCTTTCCACAAGGCGCTTGGGGTCGATCCCGACTGGTATGCGCATGAGGTCTTCACCAAGACCTCCAAGCTGAGCGAGCAGATCTTCCCGATTACGCTCGACATCGAGCATCCCCGCTGGCAGCCGACACTCGAAAAACTGCAGCGCGCAAATGTGCAGATTGCCGAGGGCAAGACGCAGGGCGGTCTGGGTGGAAAGATCAAGGAATGGACCGGTGCCGCCAAGGCCGCGACCTGTTTCCTGTCGCTCTACACAATCCCGGCGCGCAAGCATCAGGTGCCCAGCAACACCCGGCTTGTACCAGCCTACTGACCGTGTGGGGGGCTAACCCCCCACATTCCTCCGCCGTAAATGAAATGAGAAGAAGGACAAGATCGCGTGTTGAGTGACCCCTGGATCGCTGCGCTTGCTGCGCTTTTCCTCTGGTGGTTTTCCACCGGGGTGATCCTGATGGCGGTGAAATACGCCGATCGCCGCGGGCCGCGCTACGGGCAGATTCTGACGGTCCTCGCATTCCCCGTATTCTTGCTCGGCGCTTTCGGGATCTGGAACAGCGAAGACGGAGAAACCGCGGGATCCTCCTACCACGCGTTCCTATCGGCGCTTGCGCTATGGGGCTGGATCGAAACGGCTTTCCTGACCGGGACGATTACGGGCCCCAACCGTCTGGTCTGCCGGCCTGACATCCCGGAATGGGAGCGCTTCATTCGGGCCTGGGGCACGATTGCCTATCACGAGATGCTGCTGGCGGGAACGCTGGCGGGGCTTTGGCTCTATACACAGGACGCTCCGAACACCTTCGGGTTCTGGACCTTCGCAGTTCTGTTCTTTGCCCGCGTGTCGGCCAAACTGAACCTGTTTCTGGGCGTGCCCAAGATCAACACAGAGTTCCTTCCGGAGCCTTTGGCCCATCTGCCCAGCCATTTCCGCATCGCCAAGATGAATTGGCTGTTTCCGATTTCGATCACCGCGCTGACCCTTGCTGTCGCCTGCTGGCTGGAGCGTCTGTATTCGGCGACCACGCAGGCGGATGTGGTCGGTTTTGCCCTTCTGGCGGCCATGACCGCGCTCGCCCTGCTCGAGCATTGGTTCATGGTGCTGCCGCTGCCCGACGAAAAACTATGGCGCTGGATGCTTCCTGCGCCCAAACCACAACAACACGACAAGACGATACGAACGGAGGACGCCCATGGACTTTGACAGCCTGTTCAATGCCCAGCTTGATGCCCTGAAAAAAGAGGGTAATTATCGCATATTCGCCGAGCTGGAGCGCAAATGCGGCGCGTTCCCAAAAGCCAAGTCACATGACAGCGACTGTCCCGATGAAGTGACCGTCTGGTGTTCGAACGACTATCTGGGCATGGGCCAGCACCCTGACGTGATTAAATCCATGCAGGACGCCGTTGGCCAGAACGGCTGCGGCGCGGGCGGTACGCGTAACATCTCTGGGACGAACCACCAACACAAGCTGCTGGAATCAGAGCTTGCCGATCTGCATGGCAAGGAGTCGGCGCTTTTGTTTACGTCCGGCTACGTTTCGAACTGGGCGGCTCTGTCGACGCTCGGGTCACGCCTTCCGGATGCGGTGATCCTTTCTGACGAATTGAACCATGCCTCGATGATCGAAGGCATCCGCCATGCGCGGTGCAACAAGGTGATCTGGAAGCACAACGATCCAGAGGATCTGGACCGAAAGCTGGCGGCACTGCCCAGCAATGCAACCAAGATCGTGGCGTTCGAGTCGGTCTATTCAATGGATGGCGACATCTGCCCGATGAAAGAGATCGTTGAAGTGGCCGAAAAGCACGGTGCGATGACCTATCTGGACGAGGTCCACGCCGTGGGCATGTATGGTGCGCGCGGGGGCGGTGTGTCCGAGCGCGAGGGCCTTGCTGACCGCATCACCCTGATCGAGGGCACACTGGGCAAGGCGTTTGGTGTCATGGGCGGATACATCACCGGTTCAGAAGCGATGTGCGATTTCATCCGCTCATTCTCGTCCGGGTTCATTTTCACGACGGCCCTGCCGCCGGCCGTCGCCGCTGCCGCGCGGACGTCGATCCAGCATCTCAAAGCCAGCGACGTGGAGCGGAAGCAGCAGCAACAGCAGGTGGCAAAGCTGCGCAAGCGTCTGGATGACATGGGCATTCCGCATCTGCCAAATCCGAGCCATATCATCCCGGTGATGATCAAGGATCCGGTCAAATGCCGGATGCTCGCGGACATCCTCATGCAGGATTACGGAATCTATGTGCAGCCGATCAACTATCCGACCGTACCCAAAGGGACCGAACGCCTTCGGTTCACGCCCGGACCGCTGCATTCCGACGCGGATATCGAGCATCTCGTTCAGGCACTGGCAACCCTTTGGAAACAGTGTGCTATCGCCCATCAGGTCGCTTGACATCAGTATCACCCCCGTTACGTCTAACGGAACTGCACAGGTTTGCTATTGGTTAACAAATGCAGAAGGCGCTAGTGTGCGCCGAACACGAGAGAGGAGTTCACCAATGAAGCTGATGATCGCAACCGCTGCAGCGGCAATGGCACTTGCCGGTGCCGCAACTGCCGGGAGCCATTCTGGGTCCGGGGATGCTGCCGCAGGCGAAAAGGAATTCAACAAGTGCAAATCCTGCCACATGATCGTGGCGGACGATGGCACTGAAATCGTCAAGGGCGGCCGGACCGGTCCGAACCTTTACAACATCATCGGTCGCAAAGCAGGGACCGTTGAAGACTTCCGCTACGGCGACAGCATCGTGGCCGCCGGCGAAGCTGGTCTGGTCTGGAACGAAGAAACCTTCGTTGCCTATGTTCAGGACCCCAAGGGTTTCCTGGCAGAGTACCTTGATGACAGCGGCGCGCGTTCGAAAATGTCCTTCCGCCTGCGGTCGAACATGGAAGACGTCTATGCCTACCTTGTGACTGTCAGCCCGGATGCGGAAACAGTGCACGAAGGCACCGGATCGGGTTCGTAAAAGAGCCAGACCGCTTAAGAAACGGGGCGCGCTACAACAGCGCGCCCTTTTCTTATGGGTGGTCCGGTTTGAAGAGTTGACCGCTTAGATCCGCTCGCGCACAACACCCGCCAAGATAAACAGGGGCAGTACAATGAAGATTGCGATGATCGGGACCGGGTATGTTGGTCTGGTGTCCGGAGTGTGTTTTTCCGATTTCGGTCATAACGTAGTTTGCGTCGATAAGGATCCACGCAAGATCGAAAAGCTCGAACGCGGAGAGGTTCCGATCTATGAACCCGGCCTTGATGCCCTCATGGCCAAGAATGTTGAAGCGGGACGGTTGAGCTTTACGCTGGATCTCGCTACCGCGATTGATGGTGCGCAAGCAGTGTTCATCGCAGTGGGCACGCCCACGCGGCGGGGCGATGGTCATGCCGATCTGACCTATGTGATGGCCGCCGCCGAAGAGATCGCGAAAGCTGCCAAGGAGTACGTGGTCGTCGTCACGAAATCGACCGTTCCCGTTGGAACCAACCGCAAGGTGCGCGATGTCGTTGCCGCCGCCAATCCGCAGCTTGATTTCGATGTTGCATCGAACCCGGAATTCCTGCGCGAAGGCGCGGCCATCGACGATTTCATGAAACCGGATCGTGTCGTGGTCGGGGTGGAAAACGACCGCGCGGCCCAAGTGATGAGCGAGATCTACCGCCCGCTCTACCTGCGGGATTTTCCAATCGTGACCACCGATCTCGAATCCGCAGAGATGATCAAGTACGCGGCCAACGCGTTTCTTGCGACCAAGATCACATTCATCAACGAAATCGCCGCGCTTTGCGAAAAAGTGGGTGCGGATGTGAAACAGGTGTCCAAGGGCATGGGCATGGACAACCGCATCGGCAACAAATTCCTGCACGCGGGCCCGGGATATGGTGGCTCGTGTTTTCCGAAAGATACAAAGGCGCTTGCCCGGATCGGACAGGAATACGCCAGTCCGATGCACATCACCGAAGCGGTGATTGCGGTCAACGAGGACACAAAGCGCCGAATGATCGGAAAGCTTCAGGACCTGTGCGATGGCTCCTTCAACGGCAAGACAATCACGGTTCTAGGTGTCACCTTCAAGCCGAACACCGATGACATGCGCGACGCACCGTCTCTGACCATCGTGCCTGCGCTTGTGGGTGGGGGTGCCAAGGTCCGTGTCTGCGATCCGCAGGGCCAGCATGAGGGTGAGGCGCTCTTGCCCGGTGTTCAATGGTATGACGACCCTTACGAAGCCGCCAGCGAGTCCGACCTGCTGGTTCTCTTGACCGAGTGGAACGAGTTCCGGGCGCTGGATCTTGACCAGATTGCCGGAAGCATGGCGCGTCCCGCGATGGCGGATCTCCGCAACATCTACAATGCCTCCGTGGCGCGGAATGCAGGCTTTGTCGCTTATGAAAGCGTGGGGCGCGTCGGGTTCGCTTAAGCGACGACACGATTCGCGACACCTTTCCCAACGGCTCGTGGATCTCTGGTGAATTGTGGCAGGAATTGGGCGGCGTTTCGGGAAAAATCCGTCAGGCCCGCTGCGATTGTTCCGTCAGGCCCGCGTAAACCGGGCAATTGTGGCAAAATCCTAGGCAGCACGCCACATTTCTGACATGAACAGACCTGTCGGGCGGGGGCTCGAACTCGGGTGTGTCCATGCGTCAGGTCTCTGACACTGTCCACTCTCTCATTTTGCTCACGGGCTGCGCGTCGCGCGGGTACATGACGCAGGATGGGCACACCGGTACGGCAGAGGAGCTTCGGATCTGAACGGGGTCCCGGCACATGCAGGGGTGCATGTGGCAGCTACAACCATATGACGAGGTGAAGCGTCATGTGCCGTTGGAGACCCGAAAACAGCCGAAGCTCCTGCCGACAAATCACGAATAGTCAACCCTCGGCGCCGTCATCAATCAATGTCTTCAAAATGGCCTTGGCATTGTCAGAGGCCCAATCTGCATCGCCACGCAGCCGCGCGACCTCTGCGCCTTCCGGGTTGAGGATCACAGTGATCGGCAAACCAAGCACGCCCATTTCGCGCGCGAGCGCCGAGCCAGGATCCCGGTGCAGGGGCAGGTTGTCCACGCCGATCTCGTCGAAGAATGCCGTCATCGCGGGCGGTGGATTGCGTCCGGTGGCCAGGGTGACGACCTCGAAATCGTCGCCGCCGAACTCGGTCTGCAAGTCGGACAGCATCGGCATTTCCTTGCGGCAGGGTGCACACCACGTGGCCCAGAAATTCAGCAATACCCACTTTCCTTTGTACGCTTCGAGCGACATTGGCGTGCCGTCAAACGTGGTGAATTCCGCGGTTCCGGCCGGTTGCGCGGTGCTGTGGAACGTCAGCTTCTTCATGTCACCTTCGCGCATTGCCTCGGCTGTGGTGAGATCGGCCAGTGCCGGGTTTGCAAGCATGACGAGGCCCGTATAGAGGAGTGCGGCAAGTGTTTTCTTCATTTTCCCTCCGAAGGGGTAGACCATGTCCGACAAGTCCTCGAACCAAATGTGGGGTGGCCGTTTCGCCGCCGGTCCCGATGCCATCATGGAGGCCATCAACGCCTCGATCGGTTTCGACAAACGCATGGCCGCTCAGGACATCGCCGGTTCAAGGGCCCACGCAGCCATGCTGGCCGCGCAAGGTATTGTAATACCTAGCGATGCCGAAGCGATGCGGGAAGGCTTGCTCACCGTATTGTCAGAGATTGAAACAGGCGAGTTCGCCTTTTCGACAGCTCTTGAGGACATTCACATGAATGTCGAGGCGCGCCTGAAAGAGGTCATCGGAGAACCCGCGGGCCGTTTGCACACGGGCCGGTCGCGGAATGATCAGGTGGCGACAGATTTCCGCCTTTGGGTGCGGGACCAGTTGGATGCGGCGTCTTCGGGCCTGACAGCCCTCATCCGGGCGCTTCTTGTACAGGCCGAGGCTGGTGCGGATTGGGTGATGCCGGGCTTCACCCATCTGCAGACGGCGCAGCCGGTGACATGGGGGCATCACATGATGGCCTATGTCGAAATGTTCGCGCGCGATCTGTCCCGCGTCGAGGATGCGCGCAAGCGGATGAACGAGTCGCCTTTGGGTGCTGCTGCTCTAGCGGGCACGTCTTTCCCGATCGATCGCCACATGACCGCCGAGGCGCTGGGCTTTTATCGCCCGATGGCCAACAGTCTGGACGCCGTCAGCGATCGGGACTTCGCTCTCGAATTCCTGAGCGTTGCCAGCATCAGCGCGATGCATCTCAGCCGCTTTGCGGAAGAGTTGGTGATCTGGTCGTCGGCGCAGTTCCGATTTGTCACCCTGTCTGATCGGTTCTCGACCGGCTCTTCGATCATGCCGCAGAAGAAGAACCCGGACGCGGCCGAGCTTATCCGCGCCAAGATCGGGCGGATTTTCGGGGCGAATGTCGCATTGATGATGGTGATGAAGGGTCTGCCTCTCGCCTATTCCAAGGACATGCAGGAAGACAAGGAACAGGTCTTCGACGCCGCTGACAACTGGATGCTGGCGCTGGCGGCGATGGAAGGCATGGTCAAGGACATGACCGGCAATCGCGCGAACCTTGAAGCAGCGGCATCGGCCGGCTTTTCGACGGCGACCGATCTCGCGGACTGGCTTGTTCGCACGCTCGACCTACCATTCCGCGAGGCGCATCATGTCACCGGTTCATTGGTGGCGATGGCCGAAAGAAAGGGATGCGATTTGCCGGACCTGAGCCTTGACGACATGCAATCCGTGCACGCCGCGATCACGTCGGATGTGTTCGACGTGTTGGGTGTGCACAATTCTGTGGCCAGCCGCACCAGCTATGGCGGTACGGCACCCGTTCGGGTTCGGGAACAGATCGCGCGCTGGAAAGAGGTGCTCGGGTGAGACCCACATTTGCGATCCTGTGGCTTGGTGTGCTTGCCGCGTGTGGCGCGGATGGCCCGCCAATAACGCCATCTGTCAACACCACGGTCTCAATCGGCTCTGAAGGCGTGCGTACATCGACCGGCGTCACCGTGAGTCAGGGGCCGGTCACAGTTGGGGCCCGGTTCTGATGCGCTGGATTTATCTTGCACTCGCGATTTGGGGCGCCATTCACCCGATGTATTACTTCGTCTCGTGGTTTCAGGAAAACGGTTGGAACCTTGGGGCGATGATCGATGCCTGGTATGTCAATGACGCGACCACCGGCCTCACCTGGGACCTGACGATCGCCGCCGTGTCGCTGACGATCTGGATCATTGCAGAAGTCGCCGTGCGGCGGAACTGGTCTGCGCTGATCGCCATCCCGGCCACTTATTGCATCGGTGTCAGCTGTGGCCTGCCGCTTTATCTTTTCCTGCGGTCACGACCTGTCGGCTGACGCATTTCTGTATCGGTTCCGTCGGACCCGAGCAGCAGCCGAAAGGCGCTCTGTGAAAGAGAAGACGCAGGGGGTGGCGCAAACCTGCACGCTGCGCTACTGCAGCGCGGTCTGATCTGGAGGCAGGTGTGGATCATTTTCTCTATCGCAATGGCGAACTTTATGCCGAAGACGTGCCGGTTGCGGATATCGCGGCAGCTGTCGGGACGCCGTTTTATCTGTACTCCACCGCGACCCTGACGCGGCATTATCAGCTTTTTGACGACGCGCTCTCCGGAATGGAGCATATGGTTTGCTACGCCATGAAAGCCGCATCGAACCAGGCAATCCTCAAGACACTGGCCGAATTGGGCGCTGGCATGGATGTGGTGTCAGGCGGCGAATATGCCCGTGCCCGTGCGGCCGGCGTGCCGGGGGACAGGATCGTCTTCTCCGGCGTGGGTAAGACCCGGGCAGAAATCCGCGCTGCTCTCGAAGGGGGCATTCGACAGTTCAACGTCGAAAGTGAACCAGAACTTCTGGTGATTTCCGAAATCGCAACCAGCCTCGGCACAACCGCACCGATCACGGTGCGCGTGAATCCGGACGTGGATGCCAAGACCCACGCCAAAATCGCGACGGGCAAGTCGGAAAACAAGTTCGGCATCCCGATCTCGAAGGCGCGGAGCGTCTATGCCGAAGCGGCTGCGCTGCCGGGCATCGAGGTGATCGGGATCGACGTCCATATCGGATCGCAGCTGACCGAGCTCGAACCCTATGCGCTGGCCTACCGCAAGGTGGCCGAGTTGACCGAGCAGTTGCGCGCGGATGGACACAACATCCGGCGGCTTGACCTCGGTGGGGGCTTGGGGATTCCCTATACCCGTTCGAACGAAGCGCCGCCGCTGCCGTCGGACTACGGCGCACTGATCAAGGAGACGGTCGGACATCTTGGATGCGAGATCGAGATTGAACCCGGGCGCTTGATCGTCGGCAATGCAGGCATCCTCGTCAGTAGGGTGATTTACGTGAAGCAGGGGGAAGGGCGTCAGTTTCTCATCCTCGATGGCGCGATGAATGACCTGATCCGCCCCGCCATGTATGACGCTCATCATGATATCGTGCCAGTGCTGGAGCCTGACGCAGGTGTCGAACAACAGCCCTACGACATCGTCGGCCCGGTCTGCGAGTCCGGGGACACCTTTGCCAAGAATCGCATGATGCCGCCGTTGAAGGCGGGCGATCTTGTCGCGTTCCGTTCTGCCGGCGCGTATGGCGCGGTGATGGCCAGCGAATACAACACGCGGCCACTCGTGCCCGAAGTTTTGGCAAAAGGCGATCAATTCGCTGTCATTCGTCAGCGACCCGACTTTGACGAAATCATAAACCGAGATACCATTCCCCCATGGCTGTGAGGCATTCCCCCGCGGTCAGCTAATCGGGAGATCGGAATGACCGCACGGGATGACCTGCCGACAGAGATCGACGCCGCACTGCACTGGCCGCTGTTCCTGACCCGCCTGGGGATGGGCGCAGAGATGATCGTGCGCGCCTTCTGGCCGTTCTGGTCAGTGCTGTTCGCGGTGTTGGCGTTCCTAATGCTTGGGCTGCAGGATTATCTTCCCATGGAAGGCGTCTGGGCGATTCTGGGTCTGTCGGTGGCGGCCGGACTTTGGGCGTTGGTGCGGGGCATCCGCAAATGGAGCTGGCCGTCGCAGGCATCGGCCCTGGCGCGACTCGATTCAACCCTGCCCGGCAATCCCATTCTCGCCGCGATGGACAGTCAGGCCATCGGTGCAGGGGATCCAGCCTCGCTCGCCGTGTGGCAGGCGCATCAGGCGCGCATGGTCGCCCGGTTGAAAGAGGCCAAGGCGGCAGAACCTGATTTGCGGGTATCGAAGGCGGATCCGTTCGCGCTCCGCTATGTGGCTGTGCTTGCATTTCTTGTTGCGGCCATTTTCGGCTCGGTGCTCAAAGTTCAGACAGTCTCCGCGATGGGGCCGTCGGGATCCGACCTGGCCTCGGGTCCGACCTGGGAAGGCTGGCTTGAGCCGCCGCACTACACCGGTCGCCCGTCGATCTATCTCAACGATATCACGGACGCCCGGCTCGAGACACCGGAAGGCAGCCGCGTCACTCTGCGATTCTACGGTGAGGTCGGAGTTCTGAGTGTTTCGGAAACGGTGTCCAACCGAGCGTCCCCTACTGCAACGCCAGAAGAGCTTGTTGCAGCCTCCGTCGAAACGGCGCAGGAATTCACGGTCGCCCGATCAGGTCAGCTCGAAATCGAAGGGCCGGGTGGCCGTGTGTGGGACATACTCGCCTTGCCAGATCGCGCTCCCGAAGTGATGCGGGACGGTGAAATCGAAGTCAGCTACGAAGGCGAGGCGCAGATTCCCTTCACTGCCCGCGATGATTACGCGGTTTCAACCGGTGTTGCACGGATCGAACTGGCACTTTCGGATGTGGACCGCCGCTACGGACTCCGTATGGAGCCTGAACCGCGTGCCGTGATCGAACTGCCTCTCCCCATGCCAATTGCAGGCGACCGCTCGGAGTTTACCGAAACTCTGGTCGACAATTTTTCCGAACACCCGTGGGCCAATCTGCCTGTGATCTTGTCGTTGACCGTGACGGATGAGGCGGATCAGATTGGTGAGGCCGCACCTGAAGTGATCGATCTGCCTGGGCGGCGCTTTTTTGATCCAATGGCCAGTGCGATCATCGACCTACGGCGCGCCTTGCTTTGGAACCGCGAAAATGCGGCCGATGTTGCAATGCTCATGCGAGCGGTCTCGCACCGTCCAGATGATGTGTTCCGGTCCAGCACGGATTTCCTGCGACTGAGAACCATCATGCGTCGGGTCGAAGCGCTGTCACAGGTCAAGATGACCGATGATCAGCAGGCTGAAATCGCGCAGGCGATGTGGGACTTGGCCATTCGTCTGGAAGAAGGCGATCTTCAGGATGCTCTGGAACGGCTGCAACGCGCGCAGGACCGGTTGTCCGAAGCCATGCGCAACGGTGCTTCGGATCAGGAAATTGCCGAACTTATGCAGGAGTTGCGCGAAGCGACCGACGATTACCTGCGCCAGCTGTCCCGTCAGGCGCAACAGGACCGTGAAAACAATCCTGATCAGGAAATGACCCAGAACCAGAACATGATGGAGATGAGTCAGAACGACCTGCAGGAAATGATGGATCGCATCCAGGAGCTTATGGAACAAGGCCGCATGGCCGAGGCACAGGAAGCACTCGAACAGCTGCGCCAGATGATGGAAAACATGCAGGTCACACAAGGGCAGGGCCAGCAGGGGCAATCGCCGGGCGAACAGGCAATGGAAGGTCTGGCCGAAACGCTTCGCGAACAACAGGGTCTTTCCGATCAGGCGTTCCGCGACCTGCAGGAGCAATTCAATCCCGGTCAGCAAGGTCAACAACCGGGTCAACAGCCTGGTCAGCAAGGCCAAGGCCAACAGCAGGGTCAAGGCCAAGGGCAGCAGCCCGGTCAGGGACAGAACGGCGAGGGCCAGAGTCTCGAAGACAGCTTGGCAGATCGCCAGCGCGCCCTGCGTCAGGAATTGAACCGTCAGTCGCAGAACCTGCCGGGGGCGGGGACAGAAGCCGGCGATGCTGCGCGCGAAGCGCTCGACCGGGCCGAAGGTGCGATGGAGGGCGCGGAAGAGGCATTGCGGGAAAACGATCTCGCCGGCGCGATCGACAACCAGTCCGAAGCTATGGAAGCGCTGCGAGAAGGCATGCGCAATCTGGGTGAGGCCATGGCGCAGCAGCAACAGCAAGGACAGGGGCAGCAAGGCATGGCAGACGGCACCGACCCCGGCCAGCAGCGCGATCCACTGGGCCGGAATGTGGGGTCGAACGGTCAGATCGGGTCAAACGAGAGCTTGCTGCAGGGCGAAGATGTCTATCGCCGGGCGCGCGAATTGCTGGATGAAATCCGGCGTCGCTCTGGTGAGGGGGAACGCCCGGAGGAAGAGCTGGAGTATCTTGAACGGCTGCTGGACCGGTTCTGATCAGGCGCGTTTGCGTTGACGCAAACGGATGATGCGTCGACGCATCATCCATCCATGATTAGGCGTCGGGATCCACCCGGCCCCGCAGCGATTTCACCTCGCCACGCTCTTTCTTTGCCTTGAGCCTGCGCTTTTTTGATCCAAGTGTCGGTTTTGTGGGCACGCGGCGCTTTGGCGGCGTCAGCGCCGCCACGATCATCTCTTTCAGCCTGTCCCTCGCGATGTCGCGATTGCGCGCTTGGGACCGTGTCTCGTCGACCTGAAGGACAATTGCCCCATCCTTGGTCCATTTCCGTCCTGCAATCCGCCGAAGCCGAGTTTTCACCGGCCCGGGCAGATTGGGCGAACGTTCTGCTTCAAAGCGCAATTCGACAGCCGTGGAGACCTTGTTCACGTTCTGCCCGCCGGGTCCGGAGGCGCGGATGAACTGTTCGGTCAACTCCCAGTCTTCAAGGTGGATCGTGTCTGAAATCTTCAGCATTACAGACCATGTGTTTCATACGAAAAGGGTCGCCACATGGGCGACCCTTCGAGACTTACGGAGGCGGGTCCGGTTAGGTTCCACACCAATTCGATCGGGTTGTCACCCAGGGGCTGCCCTAGATGTGCGCCTCTCGAACTGTTCCGACACCTCTCTCCAATACCTCTCTCGACACTGGATCACCTCCTTTCAGCTGTTGATAAAACGCATCTTCAGCGTGACAGGCTTTCCGTATCGCGCAACTCTTTTCTTACGTCAGGACTACTTTTTCGCGAAATCGAAGGACGATGAGTCGAAATGGTATCAGTGCGAGCAGTGCCAGGGAGATCTTGACCATCCAGTCCGCAACCGCGAGCGACACCCAAAGCGGCGCAACCGGGCCTGAGCCGAGCATCGGCAGCATCTCACCGGCCCAAGACACGTCATTTCCGGGTTCGAGAAACGCCAGTGCGCCGGAAAAGGCGATGGTGAAAAACAGCGCTGTATCGACCGATGCGCCGATCAGGGTGGACGCGAGTGGCGCACGCCACCACGCACCGTCGCGCATCCGGTCAAAGATCGTGACATCCAGCAGCTGCGCCGTCAGGAACGCGACCCCAGAAGCCAGCGCGATGCGGAACGTGACCAGCGGACCGAATTCCCCCTCGATCTGGGTGCCGATCAATGAGCAGATCACGCCGACAATGAACCCGGCGAACACGACCTGACGCGCGGCGCTGGGCCCATAAAGACGGTTCATGAGATCGGTGACAAGAAATGCGAGCGGATAGGTGAAGGCGCCCCAGGTCAGCCAGTTTCCGAACAGGAACTGGACAAGGATGTTGGAGGCCAACACGATGAGGGCCATGGCGATGATGCCAGGAATATGAGCGCGGGTCATTGTGACTCCCGTTTTGCCAAGGTTGCGGGGACTTGATTCCCGTCCATCGGGAATGGCGCGTGGCATATAGCGCCGCTTCGCAACAGACAAGCTAATTGCCGATGGTGTATTCGACGATCTCGGTGTTCTGGAGGGACATGAAATTGTCATCCGACACCATGGTCAGACGGATTGTGCCATCCTCAGCCCGCCAGACTGCAAGCCCTTCCAGATTGTCATGGCGGCGGGTCGAGGTTGTCAGAAGTGTCTCGCCCGCCGCATTCTCGGTTTCGTTGATTTCAAAACGACGCACGCGAGAGCTGAACCCGAAGCCGGAAAAACCACGTTCGAGAATGTAAAGCTGACCATCTGGTCCAACATCGGCCCCGACCGGAACGAAACCGTCGCTTCTGGAAATCGACATCGGCTGGTCCCAACCGACATTCCCGCGGAACCGGAACACTGCGAAGGGTGCCAGGAGATCGCGTGACACTTCTGGAAGCGCGTAGATCGTGTCATCCGTGCTGATCGCCAACGCTTCCAGCCCCCGGTTCGATGGCAGCGCGTCGATGGATGGAAACCGGGGAAGTGCTGCCCAGCTGCCATCCAGATCCCGCCGCAGGACGAGATTTTCGCTTTCCACCGACACAAACAGTCTTCCGTCAGCATCCCGGGCCAAACCTTCCGTGTCCCGATTGGAAGGATGCGCAAAAAGACTGTCGGGAATATCGAGCGGCGCCATCTCGCTGCTGCGCAGACCGATGATGCGGTTGGAATGACGAAAGATGGTGCCCTCGATCAGGTGCGCCCGATCGCTCATCATGACGAAGCTGGCGCCATCCGGCGACAGGATCAGGCCGGAATAGCCACCGAAGTCGGCTCTTTCCTTGGTCCAGTGATAAGACGACAGGAACCGGGCTGAAGTTTTGTCTTCGTCCAAAACCGGCTCAGCGCTCAATTCGCAGCCAGAACCGTAGCACATTGCGCCGGCAGATCCGCAAGGGTCAGCTCCCGCCGCGGCGTCGGTTTCGGTGCACTCGGGTCGGGCGGCGGCGGATTGAGGATGTTGTTCACCCATTGCTGGGCATCGTCACAGCCATCGCCGCGCGGCGGCGCATCCTGATCGACGCAGCCAGACATGCCCGGAGGACAGGCCAGACGGACGTGGAAGTGATAGTGGTGCCCATACCAAGGCCGGATTTTCCGCAGGTAGCTGCGATCGCCGGTTTCTGCATTGCACATGGCCACTTTGGCGCCAGGGAAGACAAAGATGCGCGCAACGCGCGGATCGCTTGCTGCGGCCTTGAGGATGTTGTGATGCTCCTTTGTCCATTGGTCGTTGATATAGGCGCCACTGGCCCGCTGCATCGAGATGGATGAAATGTTCTCGCGCTCTGTCTGGTTGAGGGTCAGGCGATCCGCCGGACGCATCCAGATATCGGCATCGAGCCCAATCTGGTGGCTGGCGTGCCCTGTCAGCATCGGCCCGCCGCGCGGCTGACTGATGTCGCCGATATAGAGCCCGTTCCAGCCGGGCTGCTGAGCCGCGATGCGTGACAGATCCTGAAGGAAATCGACCGTGATCGGCAGCCCCCAGTTGCGGTTGCGCGACAGGCGCATCGCCTGCCATGTTGGCCCGGTTTCGGGAAGCTGCACCTGTCCGGCGGCACAGCCCTTGGCGTAACTGCCGTAAGCCGCCGGCGACTGGCTCGAGGCGTTGTCCATACCGCCGAAGAGCTGTTTGGCCTGGCGCGTGCTCAACACACCGCTGACACGGGGCACACTGACCTCGGATGCGTCCGTGCTGCGCGAACCGGTGTCGCCGCCGCAAGCGCTCAGCAGGAAGGCAAGTCCGAGGATTGGAAGAAACCGTTTCATGATGCTGCTCGTTTCCCGTTCGGATCAACCCAGAGTAACAACACAAGTCCGATCAGGAAAAGTCCTATCACCGGGCTTACCCCCAATTGTTGGGATCCCGTAGCATAGGTCGTGATCCCGATCAGCAATGGTGCCAGGAAACTGGTCGCTTTTCCGGCCAGCGCATAGAGTCCGAAGGCTTCTGTCATGCGGGCGGGATTGGCCTGGCGGACCATCATCGTACGACTGGCCGACTGGATCACACCTCCGGCAGCCCCGATCACTGCGCCGATCATGTAGAACGCGATGTCGGGGAGTGCCGATCCCTCGGGCAAGGGCACGCCGAACATGTCCTCTCGAGAGATCATCACGATTGCCACGCCCATCGCGGTCAGGGCAAGGATGCAGGCCACGATCACCGGCTTCGGCCCGAACCGGGAATCCGCCATGCCTCCCAGCCAAGCGGCCAATGCACCGGCGATGATCGCAATGATGCCGAAGATGCCGACATTCTGGACGCTCCACCCCAGAACACCCGCCGCGTAGATTCCGCCAAAGGCATACATCCCATTCAACGCATCCCGGTAGAACATCGCCGATCCAAGATAGGCAAACAGCGACCGGTCCTGCGGCAATCGACGCAGCGTGGATTTGAGATCGTTCAGTGCCAGCTTGACTGCGCCCTTGGGGGCCTTCTGCCGTATTGGCTCCCTGACATAGAGAAAGAACGGGATCATGAAGATCACATACCAGATTGCGACCAGTGGCCCGACAAAACGGGTTCCTTCGCGTGCCTCTGGATCAAGGCCAAACGCGGGCTCCAGTCCAAGCAATGTGCGCCCGGTCGCGGCGTTGTCGGCAAAGAACAGCAGCATGAGCACAAGTGCGATCAGGCCGCCGACATATCCGAAGGCCCAACCATTGCCGGAAATGCGACCGATCTCTTCCCGCGTGCCAAGGTCCGGCAGCATCGAATTGGTGAAGGTCATGGCGAACTCCATGCCGATCATGCCGATGGCAAAAAAGGTCAGGATCAGGATCAGACTGAAATCACCAGGCGCTGCGCTCCATAGACCGGCGGCACCAACGACATACATGATTGAGAAGAGCCAGATCCACCGCATGCGGTTGCCGCCTGTATCCGCCAGGGCTCCGAGAACCGGGGCGAGGATCGCGATCACAAGACCGGCGGCGCCGATTCCAAAGCCCCAGGCGGATTGCGCGGCCGTGCCGTCGCCCACCAATTCCTTGATGTAAGGCGCGAAAATGAAGGTGATCAGCAACGTATTATACGGTTGGCTGGCCCAGTCGAAAAAGAACCAGCCCCAGATGCGTTTGCGCAAGGAAGCGTTTGCCATGCCATATCCCCCTGCCGTCTTATGGGTGGGAAATGTCGAACCGGCAAGCGGTGTCAGGCGGCGATCTCGTCCTGCATCGGAGGCCAGGGGCGCGCATCTTCGGCACGAAGCCAGTCCGCCACCCAATCGGGCATTTGCGGAGAAGCATGGTCCGCCAGTCCCATGGCCGCAATCACGCGATCGGTTGGAACGATCCCGTTTCGGTCGGTCACGGCCGAGCGATAGACGGCATGGTTCGCGCAGTCTCCGTTCTGTTTCCACATCGACTGCTCGATATAGAGAAACCGGGCATCCCAGCAGAGAAGCCGACTGCGCATCTCGAACCGCTCGAACGTACGAACCCGACGCCGGTAGCGTACGACGACACCGGCCATGGTCAGGCCCCAGCGTTCTTTCCTAATCATCGCCATCAGGCCGTTCACCTGTGCCAGCGGGATGCGCCCAAGATCATAGAGGGTAAGCGTGCGGCCGTTGTTCAGCTCCATCCACATGTCGATGTCCCATGGCCAGCAGCGATGATGCGACACATATATGGCAAACGGGCCCTGTGATGGGACCTTGCGCGCTTTCCAGATGCCAAGTGCCATGCGGATGAAGGGATACATAGGTCACTCCTGTTGCGCGGTTAGTTGACCTGATGAGGCTCCGCGTCAACCGCGACCTCACGGCAACCGCTTTGCCTTGTTCTTCGCCGCACATGCGCCTACCTCTTCTCAGGATACTGACAAGGGAAATCCGTCCGATGCAATCGCTCTACCAGATCCTGATGCTGCTTCTTGATATCGTGTGGTTCTTCATCATTGCCCACGTGATTATGAGCTGGTTGATCAATTTCCAGGTGCTGAACCTGCGCCAGCCTATCGTGGCGCAGATCTGGGATGGTCTGAACCGGTTGCTGGAACCGATGTATTCCCGTCTGCGCCGCATCCTGCCCCCTATGTCGGGCATCGACCTTGCGCCGCTGGTTGCGCTTATCGGCGTCTACATCCTGCGCATCGTTCTGGCGAACAATGCGGGCTTCTTCTACGGGTTCTGACCCGATCAAAGGCTTGTTCACGCACCCTTAGTGTGAGACTGTCAGGTTCAGAGCAGATATAGTTAAGAACCTGACAGGTCATCCATGCCCCGCGATATGTCTGACGCAGATACGATTCTGCGCGACGTTTTTGGATTCGACAGCTTCCGGCCCGGCCAGTCCGAGATTGTAGAGGCTGTCTCGCAGGGTGAAAACGTGTTGGCCATCATGCCTACGGGTGGGGGCAAATCGCTTTGCTTCCAGTTGCCCGCCCTCGTCCGGCATGGCGTAACCGTTGTCATTTCGCCGCTCATTGCCTTGATGCGGGATCAGGTCCGCGGACTGCGCGAAACAGGTGTTGCCGCCGGTGCTTTGACTTCGGCCAACACGGACGAGGAAAACGACGCAGTCTGGGATATGCTGCATTCCGGCGCGCTCAAGCTGCTTTACCTCGCCCCCGAGCGTCTTGCGTCAGGTGGAACGCAGCGAATGCTGCAGCAGGCTGGTGTCTCGCTGATCGCTGTGGACGAGGCCCATTGCGTCAGCCAGTGGGGTCATGACTTCCGTCCCGACTACCTGCGCATAGGGGAATTGCGTCGGGCGCTCGACGTGCCGCTCGCGGCCTTCACTGCAACAGCGGATGCGGAAACGCAGGAAGAGATCGTCGCGCGGCTGTTTGACGGACATCGGCCGACAACATTCCTGCGTGGCTTCGACAGACCCAACATCCACCTGATGTTCGCACCGAAGAACAAACCGCGCGAGCAGATCCTTAAATTCGCGGCTGCGCGCAAGGACCAATCGGGCATCGTCTATTGCGGCACGCGGGCCAAGACCGAAACGCTGGCCCAGGCGCTGAACGCCGAAGGTCACACGGCGTGCTTTTATCATGGCGGTATGGAGGCCGAGGCGCGACGCCACGTGGAATCCCGGTTCGCCACCGAAGACGGATTGATCGTGGTCGCGACGGTTGCATTCGGCATGGGTGTGGACAAGCCGGATATCCGATGGGTGGCCCATGCCGATCTGCCAAAATCCATCGAGGCCTACTACCAGGAAATTGGTCGCGCCGGGCGCGATGGTGCACCAGCCGAGACCTTGACGCTCTATGGATCGGACGACATCCGTTTGCGCCGGTCGCAGATTGACGAAGGACTGGCGCCACCCGAACGGCGTCATGCGGATCATGGCCGGTTGAACGCGCTGCTTGGCCTGGCCGAAGCGCTGGAATGCCGTCGCAAGACGCTTTTGCGCTATTTCGGCGAAAGCGACGTGACCTGTGGAAACTGCGATCTGTGCGACACTCCCGCCCAGATCTTTGATGGGACAGAAGCGGTTCGCAAGGCCTTGTCTGCTGCGCTGCGCACCGGGGAAAGCTTTGGCGCTGGGCATCTGATCGACATCCTGCTGGGAACGAAAACGGAAAAGGTCCTGGCGCGCAATCATGACACCCTGCCGACCTTCGGCGTCGGCAAGGATCTCAAGCGCGGAGAATGGCAGGTGGTGTTCCGCCAGATGATGGGTCACGACCTCATGCGCCCCGATCCCGAACGGCATGGCGCATTGGTGATGACCGAAGCCGCGCGGCCGATCCTGCGCGGCGATGCCTCGATCAACCTGCGCCGCGACAGCCTTGAGGCGGCAAGCGAACGGCGGCCGCAGGTGCGCACCCTGGTCAGTGACGAAGATGCGCCCCTGCTGTCCGCCCTCAAGGCCAAGCGCCGCGCGTTGGCCGAGGAACAGTCTGTCCCCGCCTATGTGATCTTTCCGGACAAGACGCTGATCGAAATGGCCGAGACCCGACCTGCGAACCTCGATGCCTTGGCAAGGATCAGCGGTGTGGGGGCGAAGAAGCTCGAGCGCTATGGTGCTGCTTTCCTGAAGGTGATCGCGGGCGAGGTGCCGGAAACCCATCCCGCACGGCGCAAGCTGGCCACACGCGGTGCTGGGGGGCTATACGACGCGCTGTTGCAGTCGCAGGCTGCATTGGTGCGCGGGGATTGTGGCACGTTGAAGCCTCTGTCCTGCACCGCCGGGCAACTCGCCCGTCTGGCGCAGACCCGACCGAGGGACGAAACCGGGATCGCTCGCATTATCGGTGAACGTCATGCCGAACGGTTTGCCGAGAGCTTTCTGGACGTTTTGCGGGCAGCGGACTAAATCCATCGGAACCGCGAACTCAACAAAGGTGCTGCCATGCTCGTCGTGATTTCCCCAGCCAAACGTCTTGACTGGTCAGAGCGCGATGTGACAATGACCGAACCGGTGTTTCAGGACGAGGCCAACCGTCTTGCGAAGACGGCCCGCAACCTGACGCTCGGCAATCTCAAAGCGTTGATGGATCTGAGCGATGATCTCGCCAAGCTGAACCGCGATCGGTTCCGTGCCTTCGACGATTCCCCCACTGGTGAGATTTTGCGTCCCGCGGCGCTCGCCTTTGCCGGAGACACGTATCAGGGATTGGAGGCGGACACGCTTGACGGTGATGAGATGCGGTGGGCGCAGGATCATCTGCGTATCCTGTCCGGTCTTTACGGCGTGCTGCGTCCGCTCGATGGAATTCAGGCCTATCGCCTTGAAATGGGAAGCCGTCTGAAAACGCGGCGGGGCGCCAACCTGTACGACTACTGGCGTGACCAGATCGCACGGAATCTGAAGGCCCAAGCCGACAACCTGGGGACCGACACTCTCGTCAATTGCGCCAGCCAGGAATATTTCGGTGCGGTGCCGCCGAAGGCGCTGGGCCTGCGGATCGTGACCCCGGCTTTCATGGAGGACAAGGGCGACGGCAAGGGGCCGAAGATCGTCAGCTTCTTCGCCAAGAAAGCCCGTGGGTCGATGGCCCGGTTCATCATCCAGCGGCGACTGACTGACCCGGACGGCATTCTGGATTTCGATCTTGGTGGCTATGCCTACCGGGCCGATCTGTCCAAACCCGACACTCCGGTCTTCGTTCGTCCCTACGACGCCAGTTGAAGCTGCGGGCAATAGAGCGCCAGCTTGTCAAGCAGAGCCTCTTTGCGCAACGGCTTGGTCAGGTAATCTGTCAGGCCTGACTGCAGGATCATGTCGCGATCCCCTTTCATCGCGTGGGCGGTGACGGCGATGATCGGAACATGCGGTCCGGTGCCCTCCAGCGCTCGGATACGGGTGGTGGCCTCTTTGCCGTCCATACCCGGCATGGAGATATCCATGAAGATCACGTCCGGTCTGACGGTCTCAAACGCCGATACTGCCTCGAACCCGTCATTGGCGATGACAAGCTCCACCTGTGCGTCCTTCACCATCTTGCGGAAGACCAGCTGGTTTGTGCGATTGTCTTCGGCCAGGAGCACTCTGGGCAAGTTTGGTTGCCCAAGTCGGGGATCCAGCGGGACAGGGTGTTTCTGAACGGCAGTTGACGTGATCGCGTCGAATAGTGCGGCGCGCGCGTAGGGACGTTGGATGGTCCGGACTTGTGGCAAACCAGCCTCGGCCACGCGTTTTGGATCACTTGAGAGTGAGAGCACAGGGGTGTCCGATCCAAGCGCGCACAATGCGGCAACCGTGGGCGCAAAGTGCGGGCTGGATGGTTCAAGGCCAAGAACCGCGAGATTGACCGAAGCAAGCAGTTCGGAGGACAGGTCGGCCGGATTGTCGGGAACGACAGGCACGCCACCCAGCGCACTGATCTGGTTGATCAGCTGCGTCTTTTCCGGCTTTGCGCCATCATCCAGCAGAAGGATGCGCTGTACTGAGGGATCAAGTTTGAGTTGCGTTTCGGTCTGCTGCGGGTCGATAGGCAGCGTCACCGCAAAGCCGAAACAACTCCCGACGCCAAGTTCGGACGTGACCCAGATTTCGCCCTCCATCAATTCGACCAGCCGCTTGGTTATGGCGAGCCCTAGACCGGTTCCTTCGAACTGTCGGTTTCGGTCATCTTCGACCTGGTTGAATTCACCGAATACGTGATCGACCTTGTCGGCGGCGATCCCGATTCCGGTGTCTTCGACCGTAATGCGCAGACGGGTCCGTCCATTGGATTCGGCTTCGCCGACCACACGCAGCATCACCTCGCCTTGCAGTGTGAACTTGACCGCGTTGCCCATGAGATTCGTCACGATCTGACGGAGACGTCCGGGATCAGCAACGAAGCGGGTGGGCTGAAGGATGTCGTAGTCGATCCGCAGAACCAGGCCTTTGGCTTGCGCGGTCGGTTGCAAGAGCATCACCACCTCATGCAGCGTCTTTTCAAGGTCGAACGGCTCGGGGTGCAACACCAGCTTGTCCGCATCAATCTTGGAATAATCGAGAACGTCGTTGATGATGACCAACAGCGCCTCGCCGGAATGCTTGATGGTCTCCACGAAAAGGCGCTGTTCGCTATCCAGATCGGTTTCCGTCAACAGCTCTGCCATGCCAACGACACCATTCATCGGCGTGCGGATCTCGTGGCTCATATTGGCGAGAAAGGCGGATTTTGCGCGATTGGCGGCTTCTGCCCGTTCGCGCGCCTCGCGCAGCTGTTCCTCGTATTGCACGCTGGCGGTGATGTTCAATGCAAGGCTGACCACGTCGCCAGACGGGCCACGCCGATCGAAGATGCGGATATGTTCGCCATTCCAGAGTTGAATCTCCATTGGCTGGGGATCGTCCTGCTGCCACCTGTCCTGCATCCGGGCGCGCCAAGCGGCGGGGGATTCCCGCCCGATATTGACGATGCCTTCTTCGGTCAGAAGCTGCAGGATTCGGGGGTAGGTGATGCCGGGCTTCACCTCGTCGAGGTCTTCGAAGACTGCCAGATAGGCCCGGTTGGCCGCGATCATGTGATTGTCGGCGTCGAAAAACGCGAATCCATCCTGAATCGTTTCGATCGAATGCCAAAGGCGGCGTTCGGCGATCTGGATCTTTTCATGGGCGACACCCAGCTCGGTCTTAACCCGCTGATTTTCGCCGCGCACCATCGCCACTTCGGCCCGGGTTTCCACGATTTCGTTGCTGAGCTGCTGGGCATGGTTGCCCAGCTTGCGATTGGCGGCGAACAGCTCGGCCTGCTTGAGTTCGAGGAGACGCTCGGCCGCCAGCCGCGCGCGACGTTCCTCCGCCAGCTTGTTGGCAAGACTCATGCAGACCTCCGATCAGACTGAAACCGACTGTCCGGGATCATGGTGAAGAAGGAATTAATCCCGGCCGAGATTACCTGGCCGGGATCGAATATGCATCATTCGGTCAGGCCGGTGTCACAGCCGCTCCAGAGCGAGCGCGATGCCCTGTCCACCGCCGATGCACATTGTAATCAGTGCTTTGCTGCCGCCGATGCGTTCCAGTTCATATAGGGCCTTGATCGTGATGATCGCGCCGGTGGCCCCGACTGGATGGCCCAGAGCGATGGCTCCTCCGTTCGGGTTGACCTTGGCTGGATCGAGCCCGAGCCCCTTGTTGACCGCGAGCGCCTGAGCCGCGAAGGCTTCGTTGCTTTCGATCACGTCGAAATCGCTGGAGGACAGACCTGTTCGGGCAAGCAGGTTTTCGACAGCAGGCACCGGGCCGATGCCCATCACCTCGGGCCGCACTCCGGCATGGGCATAACCAAGTATCCGGGCTTTCGGTTTGAGCCCGGCCTTCTGTGCGGCGGAAGCGGTGGCCAGAACGACAGCCGCCGCACCATCGTTGATTCCCGAGGCGTTTCCAGCGGTGACGGTGCCATCCTTCTGGAACACGGTCTTCAGCCCGGCCAGAGCCTCTCGCGTCGTAGCCTTGGGGTGTTCGTCCGTATCGAAAGGCACCATGTCGCGTTTGATCTTCACCTCTACGGGCACGATTTGGCTGGCAAAGCGGCCTTCGGCAATCGCTTGGGCCGCGCGCTTCTGGCTTTCCAGCGCAAAGGCGTCCTGCGCGTCACGGCTGATGTCGTGTTCTGCTGCGACGTTTTCCGCCGTCACACCCATATGGCCGGTCCCAAACGGACAATTCAGCGCGCCAAGCATCATGTCCAGCGTGCGGATGTCCCCCATTTTGGCGCCCCAGCGCTGGTCCGGCACGATATAGGGTGACCGGCTCATGCTTTCGGCGCCACCCGCCAGCGCAAACTTTGCATCACCCAACATGAGCGACTGAATGGCCGACACGATGGCTTGAGCGCCCGACCCGCACAGGCGGTTCACGTTCATCGCAGGTGTGGTTTCCGGGATGCCGGCCTGCATCGCGGCGACCCGGCTCAGGTACATGTCGCGGGGTTCGGTATTGATCACATGACCGAACACGACATGCCCGATCAGACCACCCTCGACGCCCGATCTGTCCAGCGCGGCCCGCGCCACCGCTGCGCCAAGGTCGATCGGAGGTGTTGCAGCGAGGGAGCCGCCAAAAGTGCCGATTGCGGTGCGCGCACCGTCCAGAAGTACGATATCGTCTGCCATGTGAGTGTCCTTTGATCCGTCGGCTGCACTATGGGCGAGCCGGAACGTGCTGTCAGCCGCAACGTTCCGTCAGTCGGGCAGCTTCGTTGTCGCAAGCTGCGAGCCTTCGAGCATTTTCACCTCGCGTTGCGGGAAGGGTATGGAAATCCCATGCTCGTGGAACGCGTCCCAGAGTGCCAAGTAGACGTTGCCCCGGATATTGGTCAGCCCACCTGTTGGATCCCGGATCCAGAACCTCAGGATATAGTCCACGGAACTGTCGCCGAACCCGACGATATGGCACACCGGCGGCTTGAAGCTCAGAACACGATCCACCGATTTTGCCGCTTCGATGGCGATCTTGCGGACCTTGTGCGGATCGTCGGAATAGGCCGTGCCGAAATAGATGTCCAAGCGCACGAATTCGTTGGAATGCGACCAGTTCACCACCTGTCCGGTGATGAGGTCTTCGTTCGGGATCAGGTATTCCTTGCCGTCGCGGGTGACGACGCTCACGTAGCGCGCGCCCAGTGAATTGATCCAGCCGAACGTGTCTCCGAGAGAGATCACGTCTCCGGGTTTGATCGACTTGTCGAGAAGGATGATGATGCCGGACACGAGGTTCGACACGACCTTTTGCAGGCCAAACCCCAACCCCACACCGATGGCCCCGGACAGAACGGCCAGTCCGGTCAGGTCGACGCCAACGATGCGCAGTCCGAGAAAGAAGGCTGCGCCGAACAGAAGCACTTGCAGGAACTTGATCGCCAGAACCTGCATGGAGGGCGAGATGTCTTCGTTCCTGCGGATCGTCGCTGCGGTGGTGCCGCTGATCAGTCGTGCCGCTGTCAGGAGGGCGGCAAGGATCACAACCGCCTGGATTACAAGCCAGGCCGAGAGCCGGGTCTCGCCGATGGAGATGGCCGCGCTGTCCAGAAGCGTCTGGGTTTCGTCCGCCAGCCCGGTGATCGACAGCGTCACCCAGGCCCAGGCCCCGTAACGGACGATCCCGCGCAGAAGCGTGTTCTTGATGAGCCGCGTGGCAAAGGCGATGAGCAGCCACGCGGTCGCCAGGTTCGCGATGATTGACAACAGGTAGGATCGGGAAGGCCATGTCAGTTCGCGCATCAGGATGACGACGATCCAGATCAGCACGACGAACAGGACCATACGCAGGCGGCGGTGGAACACCACGAGGGCACGCATCCGCCATTTTGGCCAGCCTTCCAGACCGCGCATCCACTCATGCATGCGTGGCTTGATGACCGCAGCCGTCAGATGTGCCGTCAGAAACAGTCCAAGCGCGATCAGAAGTTGATAGGCGTTCCAGGGGCGCAGCAGGCTTCCTACAAACGTATCCGCCCAGGTGAACAGGCCGCGTGTGACTTCGGCGAGTGTTTCGGCTGAGACGAGATCGGGGCCCATTCCATTTCCGGTTGGTTGCGTGCTGTCAGCGTCGCATCGTGCCGCCGACAGCGCAACCTCTTAGCCGCCAAAAGGCAGAGCGATCACCATGGGGCCGAGATCCGTATCCGCACCGGCTGCATGTACGATCAGACCTGCACACAGGACCGCGATCAAACCCAGGTTGATGATGTTCAGTTTGGTCAGCATTTTACCCCTCGCTAATCCAGTACGTCGCGAGGGTTGCGTTGGATCATTTTGGCGATGTGTTTCAGACCGAATGCGCCGCTGCGCGCCGCCCTTGCGGCGGGGCGGGCCGATGATGTATGGCAACGCCATGGAAATGGTATTCGATCTGGATGAACGCGCGCGTTTGCGGGAACGTTTCTTCGGTGCGACACATACGGTGCTCGCGCGGCTATAATCCTGCGCCCGAGCCAACACGACCCTACCCCACAATCTAGACACCCAAGGGAGAGGACCCATGTCCCCCAAAACGCTCTATGACAAGATCTGGGATGCCCATGTCGCGCATGAAGCCGACGATGGCACCTGCCTTCTGTATATCGACCGTCACCTCGTTCACGAGGTGACCAGCCCGCAGGCTTTCGAAGGTCTGCGCATGGCTGGGCGTTCGGTGCGTGCGCCGGACAAGACCATCGCCGTGCCGGATCACAACGTGCCCACGACTCCGGGCCGCGAAGACCCCAAGAACATGACCGAAGACAGCGCGATTCAAGTCGCGGCCCTGGACAAGAACGCCAAGGACTTCGGAATTCACTACTATCCCGTGTCCGATGTCCGCCAGGGCATCGTCCACATCGTCGGGCCGGAACAGGGATGGACCCTTCCGGGCATGACCGTGGTTTGCGGTGACAGCCACACGGCGACCCACGGCGCCTTTGGTGCGCTTGCGCATGGGATTGGGACGTCCGAGGTCGAGCATGTTCTGGCCACCCAGACCCTGATCCAGAAGAAATCCAAGAACATGAAGGTCGAGATCACCGGCAAGCTGCGTCCCGGTGTGACCGCCAAGGACATCACCCTTTCGGTGATCGGCAAGACCGGCACCGCCGGCGGCACCGGTTACGTCATTGAATATTGCGGTGAGGCGATCCGCGATCTGTCGATGGAAGGCCGGATGACCGTGTGCAACATGGCCATCGAAGGTGGCGCCCGCGCTGGCCTGATCGCGCCGGATGAGAAGACCTTCGACTATGTCAAGGGCCGTCCGCATGCGCCGAAAGGCGCCCAGTGGGAAGCGGCGCTCAACTGGTGGAAGACGCTCTACTCCGATGACGACGCGCACTGGGACAAGGTGATCACAATCAAGGGTGAAGACATCGCGCCTGTCGTGACCTGGGGCACCTCGCCCGAGGATGTGCTTCCGATCACTGCCGAAGTGCCCGCTCCGGAAAGCTTTGAAGGCGGCAAGGTTGGTGCGGCACAACGCTCGCTGGAATATATGGGTCTGAAGCCGGGCCAGAAACTGTCCGATATCGAGATTGATACGGTTTTCATCGGTTCCTGCACCAATGGACGCATCGAAGACCTGCGGGCTGCTGCAGAAATCCTGAAAGGCAAGAAAATCGCCGTGAAGCGCGCGATGGTCGTGCCGGGTTCGGGTCTGGTCCGGGCGCAGGCCGAAGAAGAAGGACTTGCGGACATCTTCCGCGAGGCCGGTTTCGAATGGCGGCTTGCGGGCTGTTCCATGTGCCTCGCTATGAACCCCGATCAGTTGGCACCGGGCGAACGCTGTGCGGCCACGTCCAATCGCAACTTCGAAGGCCGTCAGGGCCGGGGCGGTCGCACGCACCTGATGTCACCGGCTATGGCGGCGGCGGCAGCGATTACAGGCAAGCTGACCGATGTTCGGGAAATGATGTGACAGGATCGCTCATCAAGCCTGCCGGCTTTCTTCGCGAAGAGAGCCGAAAGGCTCGATGAGCGCCGCACCATAGGAAAAGACACATGGAAAAATTCGAAAAACTCACCGGGATCGCAGCGCCTATGCCGCTGGTGAATATCGACACCGATATGATCATCCCCAAGCAGTTCCTGAAGACGATCAAGCGGTCGGGTCTTGGCGTGAACCTCTTCGACGAGATGCGCTACGACGACAATGGCAACGAGATCCCTGATTTCGTGCTGAACAAACCGCAATACCGCGATGCGGAGATCCTTGTTGCAGGTGATAATTTCGGCTGCGGCTCCTCGCGTGAGCATGCGCCCTGGGCGCTGAAGGACTTCGGCATTCGGTCGATCATCTCGACCTCCTTTGCCGACATCTTCTACAACAACTGCTTCAAGAACGGCATTCTGCCCATCATTCTGCCGAAAGAGGCCGTCGACGTCCTGATGAAGGACGCAGAGAAGGGCTCGAATGCACGGATGACCGTTGATCTTGAGAACCAGACGGTCACAAGTTCGGACGGCGAGGTATTCTCGTTCGAACTGGACAGCTTCAAGAAGCATTGCCTGATGAACGGTCTCGATGACATCGGTCTGACCATGGAGAAAGCGGCTGCCATCGACAGTTTCGAGGCTCAGGCGTCTCAGGCCCGCCCTTGGGTGTGATACCATCCTCAAATGCGTTGAAAGGCCGTCCCTCGGGGCGGCCTTTGTTTTTCAAGGCAGCTACCAGATATTGTGCGTCTTTCAGACAATGCCATATTTCGCAGCACCGGCTGATGTAATCGCGCACCAGTTTGTTTGGCAGTCCAATGATTTCAATGGATAAGCCAACAGCAGAGTTGAGCCGTCCTGCAAACTTGGGCAAAACTGGGGCAACAATGAGGCAGTCCGCCACCTCCCGGCGGCACAAATTTGGAACAAGGTCGCGGCAACGTATCGCGACAGTCCGGTTTGAAGGGAAACCAAAGTGGTCAAGCGGATCATGGGATCAGCTGTGCGCGCGCTGTTGATGGCGTTCCTCGTGATGATACCGTCGCTGGTGTTGCCGGGCACGTCGAGTGATGCCGCGCAGATGGCAGCGCTGGTCGCGTTGGTGGCCGCTGTGGTGACCTTTGCCGAATACACCAGCGAATATCCGACCTTCCTCGAATTCCGGAATGCGCCGCCGTTCAACCGTTTGCGATTTCTGGCGCTCTTTTTCTGCGTCTGGTTCGCGTCGGTGCTGATGGCGTCCGACATGCGGGCCGTCGCCGGGCCGCCAACGTTGATCCATACGCTTGCCCAGAATGCGGGCTGGATTCTGGATTTCCCGTATTCACCCGTCCGATTGATGTCGATCGCTTTTGCCGATCTACCGGTCTGGTTTGATGTCGGCGCGGCAACGCGCATTGCCAGTCTGCTCTTGTCGGTCACGATGATCGCGTTGTTGCTATTCTGGATTCACGCTCGTTTCATCTTCTGGCCGATCCGGAAGTCTGCTTTCAACTTCTGGATCAACCTTCCCCTGTTCGATCCCACCTCCGGCAAGGACGTGCTGTTCCGGCTCAAGCGGGATGCCCATTTTAACCTCGCGTTAGGGTTTTTGCTGCCATTCCTGATCCCGGCGTTGCTGCGGATGTGGATCGGAGCCTTCGATGCCTCGATGCTGGCGATGCCGGAAATCCTGATTTGGGTGCTGTGCGCGTGGGCGTTTCTGCCATTGACCTTGATGATGCGCGGGATCGCGCTGTTCCGCGTCGCAGCGCTGATCGAGGAAAAGCGCCGTCGTGCCTATGCACAGCAGGACGAATTGCAGCTTATCTGACTTGTCTCGTATTTGGCCATTGTTCAGGCGCAGCACCCGCCCTTGCGGCGGAACTTCGCGTCGCGCTCTGGCATGTGCCCCTGACGCGGGATGCACCGGGCCTGCTTCTGCGCGATGTGCTCGAACGCGAGTCGTCCGTTGTGCGGATCGCCAATGCGATCGCCGAGGCAGAGGCCGATATCATCGTCCTGACCCGGTTCGATTTTGACGCCAGCGGCATCACTCTGCGCGCCTTTGCAGAGCTTGTTGGACAAGGCTTCGATCACGGCCTGCAGCTGCGATCAAACGCCGGTGTGCCCACGGGGCTCGATCTTGACGCGGATGGCCGGTTGGCTGAACCCGAGGACGCACAGGCCTATGGACGCTTTCCCGGACAGGAAGCGCTGGCGCTCTTGTCCCGGTTCCCGATCCTGTCCGATGAGGCACATGGGTACAACGCGGAGCTTTGGCGCGACATGCCCGACACGTTGATGATGCCTACCGATCCCGGATGGGATATACAGCGCCTGTCGAGCGGCGGGCATTGGACCGTACCGATACATTTTCCAGATGGCGAAACCACTCGGACCGTCACGATCCTTGCCGGGCATGCCGGTCCCCCGGTCTTTGACGGGCCAGAAGATCGCAATGGTCGGCGCAACCGGGACGAATTGCGGCTGTGGACCCGGATTCTCGCCGTGACGGACCCGCCATTTGTCTTCATGGCCAATACGAACCTCGACCCGGAACGTGGCGAGGGTGACCGCGATGCCATGGCGGCCTTCCTGAGGCAGGATTTGTTGAGGGACCCTTTGCCCGGGCAGGTCACGGCCCATTGGTCGCGTCCCGGTCCGATGCGCGTGTCCTATATCCTGCCTTCCGCCGAGGTCGAAGTTCAAGCGGCGCGCGTCTGGCCTGTGATCGAGGATCAGCAGCACAGCCTGATTACGATGGACTTGGTCCTGCCGGATGCGGCCTTGCCTTGACCCTTTGAGCCAGCGGGTCTACGCGATGGGCAATCCAGTTGATCAAAGGAACCCATGATGAGCAACGCTTCGCTTTTGATATTGCCCGGTGACGGGATCGGCCCCGAGGTGATGGCCGAGGTGCGCAAGATCATTGAGTGGTATGGCGCCAAGCGTGACCTGACATTCGACGTGAGCGAAGATCTGGTGGGCGGTGCCGCCTATGACAAGCACGGCACGCCTTTGCATGACGACACGATGGCCAAGGCGCAAGAGGTCGACGCCGTGCTCTTGGGTGCCGTTGGTGGACCGAAATACGACAGTCTAGATTTCAGTGTGAAGCCGGAACGCGGGTTGCTGCGTTTGCGCAAGGAAATGGACCTTTTTGCCAATCTTCGTCCGGCGCAGTGCTTTGATGCGCTTGCTGATTTTTCGTCCCTGAAGAAGGACGTTGTTGCCGGCCTCGACATCATGATCGTGCGTGAATTGACCAGCGGGATCTATTTTGGCGAACCGCGCGGTATCTTCGAAGAAGGCAACGAGCGGGTTGGCATCAACACCCAGCGTTATACGGAATCCGAGATCGACCGCGTTGCGCGCTCTGCCTTCGAATTGGCCCGTCGCCGGAACAACAAGGTCTGTTCCATGGAAAAAGCCAACGTGATGGAATCGGGCATCCTGTGGCGCGAAGTTGTCCAGAAAGTCCACGACGAGGATTACCCCGATGTGGAACTCTCGCACATGTATGCAGACGCCGGCGCGATGCAGCTTTGCCGCTGGCCCAAGCAGTTCGATGTGATCGTAACTGACAACCTTTTTGGTGACCTTCTGTCCGACGCAGCCGCTATGCTGACCGGGAGCCTCGGCATGCTGCCCTCCGCCAGCCTCGGCGCGCCGATGGCGAATGGCCGTCCCAAGGCGCTTTACGAACCGGTACACGGTTCCGCTCCGGACATCGCAGGGCAGGGCAAGGCGAACCCGATCGCCTGTATCCTCAGCTTTGCGATGGCGCTGCGCTACTCTTTCGATCAAGGTGACGAAGCGGCCCGCCTCGAAGCCGCCATCGAAAAAGTGCTCGCCGACGGTGCACGCACCGCAGACCTGATGGGTCCAGAAGGCGGCACACCGATGTCCACGTCCGACATGGGTGAAGCCATCGTCGCGGCACTTGACGCGAGTCTCTGATCAAGGAAAGGGCCAGCCATGTCTTCGAATGTCAAAGGCGCATTGCTGGCCCTTCTCGCCTTCGGGCTCTATTCGACACACGACGTCTTCATCAAGATTCTTGGATCGACCTATTCGCCGATCCAGATCGTCTTTTTCAGCGTTCTTCTGAGCTTTCCTCTCGCCACGCTCATGCTGATGCGCGATGCCACACCGGGCACGCTTGTCCCGGTTCATCCATGGTGGATGGCCGTCCGCACCGTGGCGGCTGTCATCACGGGGATCTCGGCCTTTTACGCCTTCTCGGTTCTACCCCTGACGCAGACCTATGCGATTCTCTTCGCGACTCCGCTGATCATCACCGTCCTGTCGATTCCGATCCTTGGCGAAACAGTGCGTCTGCGCCGCTGGATGGCGGTCATCGTCGGCCTGATCGGTGTGATGGTCGTGCTTCGTCCCGGATCGACCGAACTGACACTTGGACATGCCGCGGCGATCCTCGCGGCCTTTGGCGGTGCCTTCGCTTCCATCGTCGTCCGCAAGATCGGCGCCGAGGAACGGACCGTCGTGATGCTGCTTTACCCGATGGTTGCCAACTTCGTGGTAACGGGCCTTGCGCTTGCTTTTGTCTACAAGCCGATGCCGATCGAACATCTGGGCATGCTGGCGGTGATTTCCATCATGGCCTGGATTGCCGGTCGTATCATCATCACCGCCTATCGGACCGGTGAGGCGGCCATTGTCGCGCCGATGCAATATTCACAGATCCTGTGGGCCACCGGATTCGGCCTTCTGTTCTTTGGCGAAACGACAGATAGTTACACCGCAGCCGGGGCCGCGATCATCATTGCCTCGGGCATGTATATCGTGTTCCGCGAAAGCCGGGGTGGCACATCGAAAACAACGCCGGTTCTGCGCACCCGCACGCGGTTTGCCACGCCATCCATGCCGCGTTTGGGAGACATAATGCGCTCGGGGCGCTACCGCGACGCGCCTGCGAACTCTGGCGGTCGCGAGTAGCGTCGAATTCCGCGAAATCAGGTATGGTTTTGCCAAATCAAGGCTTGTCAAATCCCCACGCGGGCAGTACTCCCCCGTGCACGGTCGGGCTGTAGCGCAGCCTGGTAGCGCACCTGCTTCGGGAGCAGGGGGTCGGAGGTTCGAATCCTCTCAGCCCGACCAAATTCTCAGAACACGTCACGTTCAGACGGTAGCAGCTGCTTGCAAACCGCCCTTGGCGAAAGCAGGCACATAAGCTCCAAGTTCCAAAGCCTTCTCGGGATTCGAGGCGTTGCCATCCAGCGCTCTGCGTTTGACGCCCTGCAGGATCGACGCCATTCGGAAAAAGGCAAAGGCAAGATAAAACCCGAACCTGTCGATGCCGGGCAAACCCATGCGTTGGCAATAGGCGTCAATGAAAGCCTGATCCTCGGGAATGCCCAGAGGCGCGCGGTCGACTTCGGCAAGCCCGCGTCCTGCCTCTCCCGGCGGCAGAGACCATTGCATGATCACTGCGGCAAGATCGGCAAAGGGATGACCCAGCGTCGACAATTCCCAGTCCAGAACGGCAACACAGTCTGGCTGGTGCGGTGCGAACAGCAGGTTGTCGATCCTGTAATCGCCATGCACCAACGTGACGCGCCCGTCGTCTTCGGGCAGGTTATGTTCAAGCCACTCGATGAGCGCATCCATATCCGGAATAGTCTCAGTCTCGCTGGCGCGATACTGTTTGGTCCATCGACCGATCTGTCGCTGGTAGTAATTGCCCTGCGGCCCGTAATCGCCCAGCTTGGTCGCGTCGAGGTCCACCAAATGGATGGCCGCCAAGACACGGTTCATCTCGTTGAAGATTGCCGTCCGCTCTGAAGCGCTGATGTCTGGCAGGCGCGGATCGACAAAGCTACGCCCGACCACGTGATCCATGATATAGAACATCGAGCCGATGACGGCGTCGTCCTCGCAGAGGGCGTGCATACGTGCGACGGGGACGTCGGTGTCGGCCAGTGCGCGCTGCACCCGGAATTCGCGGTCGACCGCATGGGCCGACTTCAGCAATTGTCCCGGCGGCTTGCGGCGCAGCACGTAGGTTCCGGATGGCGCGTTCAGCTTGAAGGTCGGGTTGGATTGCCCGGTTGCGAATTTCTCGATCTCAATCGGGCCGCGAAAGCCGGCGACATGGGTCTGCATCCACGTCGTCACAGGCTTTGGGTCGAAGAACGCGTGGCTCATGTGTTTGTGTATTTCCGCAATTCGGCGCGGGCCACCTGACGGCGATGCACAGCATCCGGACCGTCCGCAAAACGAAGTGTGCGCAGATGCGTCCACATCCGCCAGAGAGGCGTGTCCTGGCTGATCCCCGTGCCGCCATAAAGCTGCATGGCCTCATCGACGACCTTGAGCGAGACGAGCGGCGCGACGACCTTGATCTGGCTGATCCAGGGTTGGGCCGCACGCGTACCCTGCGTGTCCATCATCCATGCCGCCTTGAGACACAAAAGCCGGGCCTGTTCGATCTCCATCCGCGCATTGGCGATGATGTCGTAATTGGCACCCAGCTCCACCAGCGGTTTGCCGAACGCCTCGCGATGCAGACCGCGCAAGCACATCAGTTCCAGCGCCTTTTCCGCCAGGCCGATGGAACGCATGCAGTGATGGATACGTCCCGGCCCAAGCCGGCCTTGCGCCACCTCGAACCCGCGCCCTTCGCCCAGAACGATGTTCTTGGCAGGCACGCGGACATTCGTGAAACGCAGATGCATATGCCCATGCGGCGCATCATCCTGCCCGAATACGTGCATCGGGCGCAGCACCTCTATTCCCGGCGTATCGGCGTCCATGACGAACATCGTATGGCGGCTGTGCTTTGCGGCATCCGGTGCCGTGCAAGCCATCAGGATGTAAACGGCACAGCGCGGATCCCCAGCGCCCGAGATCCAGTATTTCTCGCCTTTCAAAACCCAGTCATCGCCATCCTTGCGCGCCTCGAAGGCCAGTTGCGCGGCATCGGACGAGGCAACGTCGGGTTCCGTCATCACGTAAGACGACCGAATCTCGCCCTCGAGCAAACGCGTCAGCCAGCGCTCTTTCATCCAGTCAGCACCATAGCGCTCCAGCACTTCCATGTTGCCGGTATCGGGGGCGGAACAGTTGAACACCTCGGCCGCAAGCGGCACCTTGCCCATTTCCTCGGCAAGATAAGCGTATTCAACTGTCGTCAGGCCGTGACCCTTGTCACTTCCCGTGAGCCAGAAATTCCACAGCCCGCGGTCCTTGGCCATTTTCTTGAGTCCATTCAGAATCTCAAGCTGCCTGTCGGTATGCTGAAAACGGTCGCCTGACGGATGTTTTCCAACTTCATCATGGAACTCGCCATCCAGTGGCGCAATCTCGGTCTCAACCATGTTGCGCACCTTCTCAATGAGTGTGCGCACGCGATCTGATACTCCAAGATCCATCGCGTCATTCCTCCCGTCTGCTGTGTTGCCGGATCGTAGGTCCGAGCCCGGAAATCCACCAGCCCCGAAACGCCATGCGATACCGGGTTTCTTTGGGCCGGATATACCTCAGGTGTTTGGGGAAAGGGTCCCCCAAACCACCGGATTGGCCAAGCCGGTCCAGCCCCGATCAGAAATCGAGGTTCTCGACGCTCAGTGCGTTCTGCTGGATGAACTCGCGGCGCGGTTCGACCACGTCGCCCATCAGCTTGGTGAACAGATCATCCGCTTCGGTCATATCGTCCACCTTGACCTGCAAGAGCGTACGGGCGTCCGGATCAAGCGTGGTTTCCCAGAGCTGATCGGGATTCATCTCGCCCAGACCTTTGTAGCGTTGCAGGGTCAGGCCCTTTTCGCCCTCTTCGAGGATCGCCTTCAAGAGGTCGAGCGGTCCAAAGATCATCTGCTTTCGGTCTTTGCGCACCAACTGGGCGGGCTTGTCGTAGACCGCCTGAAGGCTTTCTGTGAAGCTGCCGGTCTTGCGAGCTTCGCCAGACCGGAGCATGGGGCCGTCCAGTGTCCGGACTTCCTCGACGCCACGCAGGATACGTGCCAGCCGGATGCCGCGATCCTGTGTAATCCGGCCTTGCCATCCGCGTTCATATTCGAGAGCGATCTGGTCCAGACGCGCCGCAACCTTGTCGGCGACACCCTGCAGGTCGGCATCCACGGCGCCGGGAACGAAAGCCCCGGCGATGGCCGATTGCTCGAGGATGTGACGGGGGTAATGCGTCGGGAATGCATCAAGCACGCGCTTGAGCTGACGGGCCTCTTCGACCACGCGCACTAGGTCCTGACCCAGGATGATCTCGCCATTGCCCTGCACGAGTTGTGCCCCGTCGGTGCCCTGCTGGATGAGGTACTCTTCCATCGCGGCCTGATCCTTGAGATAGACCTCGGATTTGCCGCGCATGACCTTGTAGAGCGGCGGCTGGGCAATATACAGATATCCGCCTTCGATCAGCTCCGGCATCTGCCGGTAGAAGAAGGTCAGAAGCAGCGTCCGGATATGGGCGCCGTCCACGTCGGCGTCCGTCATGATGACGATCTTGTGGTAGCGCAGTTTCGAGATGTTGAATTCGTCGCGCCCGATGCCTGTACCCAGCGCCATCACAAGGTTGCCAATCTCCTGACTGCCCAGCATCCGGTCAAACCGCGCGCGTTCGACGTTCAGGATTTTGCCCTTGAGCGGCAGGATCGCTTGCGTGCGCCGGTCTCGTCCCGTCTGCGCTGATCCTCCCGCGCTGTCACCCTCGACAAGGAAGAGTTCGGTCTGCGCGGGGTCCTTTTCGGAGCAATCCTTCAGCTTGCCTGCGAGGAAATTGACATCCATCGCAGTCTTGCGCCGGGTCAGCTCCCGTGCCTTGCGTGCCGCCTCGCGGGCCAACGCGGCCTCGACGATCTTGCCGACAATGCGCTTGGCCTCGTTCGGGTTTTCTTCGAACCATTCCGCGAGCTTTTCGTTCACCAGGCTTTCAACGGCGGGGCGCACCTCGGACGACACCAGCTTGTCCTTGGTCTGGCTCGAGAACTTGGGGTCGGGCACCTTGACCGACAGCACACAGGTCAAACCTTCGCGCGCATCATCCCCGGTGAAGTTGACCTTTTCCTTCTTTGCGATGCCGGAAGACTGAGCGTAGTTGTTGATGGTCCGGGTCAGCGCAGCACGAAAGCCGGCCATATGCGTGCCGCCATCCCGTTGTGGGATGTTGTTGGTAAAGGGTAGCACGGTCTCGTGGTAGCTGTCGTTCCACCACATCGCCACTTCGACGCCAATGCCGTCGCGATCCCCCGTCATGAAGATCGGCTCTCCCATGACCGGCGCTTTGGATCGGTCGAGATACTTCACGAATTCACGGACACCGCCCTCGTAGAACAGTTCCGACCGCAAGGACTCTGCGGGGCGTTCGTCTTCAAGGATGATGCGCACCCCCGAGTTCAGGAACGCAAGCTCGCGCAGGCGCTTTTCCAAGGTGTGGAAGTCGTAGTCGAGGTTCGAGAAGGTCGTGGTCGAGGCAAGAAAGCGCACTTCAGTGCCCTTTTCCCCCTCAGCTTCGCCGACGATTTCAAGGTGGTGTACGGTATCGCCGCGCTCGAACCGCGCGATATGTTCCTTGCCGTTGCGCCAGACGCGCAATTCCAGCCAGTCGGACAAGGCATTCACAACCGACACACCGACGCCGTGCAGACCACCGGAGACCTTGTAGGAGTTCTGGTCGAATTTGCCGCCCGCATGAAGCTGGGTCATGATGACCTCGGCCGCTGAAACACCTTCTTCCTCGTGGATGTCCACGGGGATGCCCCGACCATTGTCGCGCACCGAAACGCTGTTGTCGGCGTGAATCTTGACCTGCACAAAGTCCGCGTGACCGGCCAGTGCTTCGTCGATCCCGTTGTCCACGACCTCGTACACCATGTGGTGCAGGCCCGAGCCATCGTCGGTATCGCCGATATACATGCCCGGACGTTTGCGGACAGCTTCCAAGCCTTTGAGAACCTTGATGGAATCTGCGCCGTATTCTTCCGGAGCCTGTGCGGGGTCTGCCATGAATTCACCCTTCGTTTTTCTGCTGATTTTATACGCCAAAGCCAAAGGGTTGTCACGCGACTGACACAAGATTTAGCGGTTGTGGGAATTGCCGAGCGGACAGTTTGTCAGGGGGGCGGGCTGGCCGTCACCACCGTGCTGTTTCCGGTTTCCGTCACTTCGAAAAATTGGGCCCTCTCTCCCAATTCAGCAAACAGCTCTGGTCCGGTGCCCGTCATCCATGCCTGCGCTCCCAGCGCGCAGATTTCGTCATACAGCGCGGCCCGCCGTCCGGCATCAAGGTGCGCTGCGACCTCGTCGAGCAGGACGATAGGGGGTGCACCGAAATCTTCGACCAGCGCCCGGGCGTTCGACAACACCAGCGAAATCAGCAAGGCTTTCTGCTCTCCTGTCGAACTGTCGGACGCCGGCACGCCCTTGGCCGCGAAGACACCCTGCAGGTCGGCCCTGTGCGGCCCGATCAAGGTCCGTCCCGCCGCCAGATCGCGCAGTCGGTTGTCTTCGAACGCTTGGCGGAGGTCGGTTTCCTTTTCCGGCATTTCGCCTTCGGTCTGGACAAGCGTCAGGTCCGCCGCAGGGAATTGCGTGCTGGCCTGATCCTGCGCTTTGGCAATCCGTTCCAAGGCGCGGACTCTGTTGGCATGGATCGCAGCACCTGTCTGGGCCATCTGCGCTTCGAGCGCGCGATACCAGATCGGATCACGGACCTGATCCTTCAGCAGGCGATTGCGCTCGCGCATGGCTTTCTCATAGGTCAGCGATATATCGCCGTGTTCGGGAAAGAAGCTAAGGGTCATGCGGTCAAGGAACCGGCGACGACCTTCGGCCCCTTCGATCCAGAGCCGATCCATGGACGGGAGCAGCCACAATAGCCGAACCAACTCGCCCAATCGAGTTTGCGGCGCAGGCTTGTCGTTGATACGGACGATGCGTGGCGCGCCCTGTTCCGACTGAAACGCGATGTCCTGAAGGCCCTCGGGCGTCTCAACCAGCCCGCTCACCTTCCAGCCGAGGGCTTCGGGACGCCGTGTCATCTCTTGCGCAGAGGCACGCCGCATCCCACGGCCCGGCGAGAACAGCGACACAGCCTCGATCAGGTTTGTCTTGCCCGCGCCGTTCGGACCAAACAGCACGACAGGCCGCGCATCAGGGGCAAGCTGCACATGCAGATGAGACCGGAAATGAGACAGCGATAATCGAGTGAGGTGAAGCGGCAACACCGCCCCCTTTCAATGGCGCAAGGCCGTCACACCCGCATCGGCATGACGACATAGACCGCGCTGGTGTCGTTGCCCTCGCGCATCAGGGTCGGATCCCCTGAGGAGTTGAACATGAACACCGCATTTTCGCGATCCACCTGGCTGGCAATTTCGAGCAGGTATTTCGCGTTGAACCCGATCTCCAGCCGGTCATCGCCATAAGCCACCGCCAGCTCTTCTTCGGCCGCGCCGCTGTCAGGCGCGTTGACGGACAGGATCAGGCGGTCCTCGTCAAGCTGCATTTTCACCGCTCGCGACCGTTCGGACGACACGGTTGCCACGCGATCCACCGCCTTGGCGAATTCGGCTGCATCGACTTCAAGCCGACGTGTGTTGCCCTGCGGGATAACGCGGGTGTAGTCGGGGAACGTGCCGTCGATCACCTTGGACGTCAGTGTGATGTCCGGGGTCGCAAAACGCACCTTGGTTTCCGAAACGGAGACAGCGATCTGCATGTCGTCATCATCCAGAAGCTTGCGCATTTCGCCGACTGTCTTGCGGGGCACGATCACGCCGGGCATGCCGGACGCACCGCCGGGTAATGGCGCATCGATGCGGGCAAGGCGATGCCCATCGGTCGCAACGCAGCGCAGAACCTTGCCGTCCTCGCTGTCTGCGATGTGCATGTAGACGCCATTCAGGTAATACCGCGTTTCTTCGGTCGAGATGGCGAATTTCGATTTGTCGAACAGCCGGCGCAGCACCGGCGCAGGGGCCGAGAAATTCGCTGTGTACTCGGACGAGGCCATGACCGGGAAATCTTCTTTCGGCAGGGTCGCGAGCGAAAAGTTCGAACGGCCGGCCTCGACGGTCAGGCGGCCAGAGGCGCTGTCTTCGGACAAGGACACCAGAGCACCATCAGGCAGCTTGCGCACGATCTCGTGGAGTGTGACAGCCGAAACAGTGGTGGCACCCGCGCGTTCCACCTGGGCCACCGCGCGATCGACGACTTCGATATCAAGGTCGGTGGCGCGGAACTGAACCGTGTCGCCCTCGGCCTCGATGAGAACGTTGGCGAGGATGGGAATGGTATTGCGGCGTTCGACAACGGACTGCGCCTGCGCCACCGCCTTGAGCAGTGTTCCGCGTTCCATGCTGAATTTCATGCGTTCATCCCCCGACTAGCCGGACGCCGACAGTAACCCGCATCAGGGTTGCTCTCCAAGCCCTTGTTTTGCAATTTCTTGGCCGGATTGCGCGCAGGGTCAAGGGTGGGCGTGCAGTAACACACGCCACAGCCCGTTTTGTTGTTTCAGGGACTCAGGCTTCGAGCGAACGGCGCAGCAGTTCGATATCTTCTGCGATCTGCGCGTCCTGTTTTTTCAGCTCTTCGATGCGCCGCACACCATGCATGACGGTGGTGTGATCCCGACCTCCGAAATGCCGCCCGATCTCGGGAAGCGACCGCGTGGTCAAGAGCTTGCACAGGTACATGGCGATCTGGCGCGGGCGCGCAAAGGTGCGAACCCGTTTTGGCCCGACCAGATCGGAATGGCGAATGAGGTAGTGATCGGCAACCTTGCGTTGGATCTCTTCGATCGAGACCTTGCGCTCGGACACGCGCAGGATGTCGGTCAGGCATCCCTGTGTCAGATCCATCGAAATCGGTTTGCCCACCAGAGAGGCAAACGCAAACAGACGTGTCAGCGCTCCTTCAAGGATACGCACATTGCTGACGATGCGCGCGGCCAGGAATTCAAGAATGCCGCGTTCCACCTGAAGTCCCGGATACATGCGGGCATACATTTCCGACTTTGATTGCAGGATGCCGAGGCGCAGTTCGTAATCGGTGGGATGCAGGTCGACGACAAGGCCGCTCTGCAGACGCGAGCGGATGCGGTTTTCAAGGTCCTTGATCTCGTCAGGCGCCCGATCTGCAGAAATGATAATCTGCTTATGCTGATCGACCAGCGCATTGAACGTATGGAAGAATTCTTCCTGGGTGCTGTCCTTGCCCGCGATGAATTGGACGTCGTCTACCATCAGCACATCGACGGACCGGAACAGTTCCTTGAAATCCATCATTTTGCGGTCTCGCAACGCCTGCACGAAGCGGTACATGAACTGTTCGGCCGACAGGTTGAGCACGTTCAGATGCGGATGACGGGTGCGCAACTCCCAAGCGATGGCGTGCATCAGGTGCGTCTTGCCGAGACCGACACCGCCATAAAGGAAGAGTGGATTGAACGTCACCGGCCCGCCTTCGGCCACCCGACGCGCGGCAGCATGAGCCAACTCGTTCGGTTTGCCGACGACGAAAGTGTCGAAGGTAAACCGCTTGTCCAGAGGTGATCCGTTCAGGGTGTCAGAACTGTTGTCTGATCTCGTCTGCACTGCCGGGGCGCTCACGGGTTCAGCCGTTGCCTCTGGCGTGTCTGCACGTACATGGCTGTCCTGCGTCGCCAGCACGGTATCGAACACAATGCGGCGCACTGCGGGATTCAGGCGCGTGATCTTGGAGAGTAGAAGGTCACCGTAATTCTGCGAGACGTAGTTGCCCATGAAATTCGTCGGGACCGTGAAGTGCGCGATGCCGTCTTCCGTTCCGATATATGTCAGTGGTTCGATCCAGCTTTGGAACCTGTTGGCCCCCATCGTCTGATGTAGCTCATCCCGAATTGATCCCCACTGATCCTGCGTCATTTGTCCCTGTTCCATTATACTCTTGTGCACCACACACGGTCCCCAACCAGGAAGTCATTTTCATGGCTTCCACGAGTCACATTTGGGAAGAGGCATTGGTGGCTATCCCGGTGCGAACCGAGTAACCCAATGAGCGTCAGCAACACCTGGCAAACGGAGTTCGCTTCAGCTCTTGCATCAATTTGGACGAGGCGGTTGATCTTGTATCAATTATGCCTCCAGACCAAAATCGAGACATTCCTTGGTCCCGACTCTGAACTGGAGGAGCCTGTCCCCCCAGCGAGTGACTCGCCTGACCGATTTACATGGCCAGCGAAGGGCGCATCAACTGAACTTCGTTATTGACTCTAACAATCTCGGAAAAGAATCTCTGACCGGTGCAAAGCTGCGCAAGCGCCATGAAAAAACGCCGCTTCGGGTGAAGCGGCGTCTTGATTTGAAGATCGGGATTGGCTTACCGACGATTCTCAGGCCAACGCCTTCACGCGTGCTGACAGGCGGGAGATCTTGCGCGATGCGGTGTTCTTGTGGAACACGCCTTTCGTGACCCCGCGCATCAGTTCAGGCTGTGCGGCGCGCAGGGCAGCGGCTGCTGCTTCCTTGTCGCCGGAAGCGATTGCTTCTTCGACTTTGCGGAGGAATGTACGGATGCGCGAGCGACGCGCCTTGTTGACGGCAAAGCGCTTTTCGTTCTGCTTCGCGCGCTTCTTGGCCTGGGGCGAATTTGCCATGTGATCTATCCTGGTTCGTTTGGTTCAAATCGGGTTGCATATGAAAGCACGCCCGGACCAATCGACCGGATCGAATCTTGCCAGAGCGGGCATCACACACATGTGCCAGGGCGTATAGCCCCAGACGCCGCTCAAGAAAAGTCCTCTTTTTTGCGCCTATCGGTCGCGGAACTGCGCCGTGCGTTTTTCAAGGAAGGCCGCCATCCCTTCCTTCTGGTCTTCTGTGGCGAACAGAGAATGGAACAGACGCCGTTCCACCAGAAGACCTTCGCTCAGCGTTGTCTCGTAGGCGCGGTTCACGGCTTCTTTCACGGCGAAGGTGGCCAGCATGGACTTCTCGGCGATCTTGGCAGCCGCAGACTGGGCTTCTTCCATGAGGGATTTCGCAGGAACCACGCGGCTGACCAGCCCGGCGCGTTCCGCTTCTTCGGCATCCATGAAACGGCCGGTGAGGTGCATGTCCATGGATTTCGATTTGCCGACAAACCGTGTCAGGCGCTGCGTTCCACCGATCCCGGCCACGACACCAAGGTTGATCTCGGGCTGGCCGAACTTGGCCGTATCCGCCGCGATGATGAAGTCGCACATCATGGCAAGCTCGCACCCGCCCCCAAGAGCATATCCCGACACAGCTGCGATGATCGGCTTGCGCACGCGGCAAACGGCCTGCGATTCTGAACCGAAGAAATCGGACAGGAACATCTCGACAAACGTCTTTTCAGACATCTCCTTGATATCGGCGCCAGCTGCGAAAGCTTTGGGCGACCCCGTCAGGATGATGCACCGCACCTTTTCATTGCCATCTGCGTCTTCCAGTGCGCTTGCCAATTCCGACAGCAACTGGCTGTTGAGCGCATTGAGCGCGTCGGGCCGGTTGAGCTTGATGGTGGCAACGTGATCTTCGATTTCGACGATGATCGTCTCATAAGCCATGAGAAAGGGCTCCGTTCGGTGATCTCAGGGATGCAGCCTTACGCATCTGATCCGCACCGTTCAAGCTATCTTTGACAGGTCGGACAATAGAAGGTCGAGCGTCCGGACTGCACAATCCGGCGGATCGAGGACCCGCAACCTTCATTGCGACAGGGCGCGCCTTCGCGTCCGTAGACGTCAAAGCTGTGCTGAAAATATCCAAGCTCCCCATCGGCTTGGCGAAAATCCCGCAAGGAGGATCCGCCCGCTTCGATCGCATCTGTCAGCACCTCCCGGATGACCGGAACCAACCGGGAAACGCGGTCCTTAGACACGCGTCGCGCAGAGCGCGTGGGATGAATTTTTGCCCGGAACAGCGCCTCGCAGACATATATGTTGCCAAGTCCCGCGACCGTTTTCTGATCCAGCAACGCGGATTTCATTGGCGTGTTGCGGTGCGCCAGCGCCTCGACAAGATAGTCTTCGTCAAAGCTGTTGCCCAAAGGCTCAGGCCCGATCAAGGCAAGAAGCGGATGCGATTCGCCCTGATCCGTTGCAAAGAGATCCATCGCGCCAAAGCGGCGGGGATCGTTGAATGTGATGCGTGCCCCGTTTTCCATTTCAAGAATGACATGGTCATGTTTCTCGGGGGCGGGATGGTCGTGTACGAACTGACCCAGAGGATCTCCGGACACCAGCATCCGCCCGGACATCCCCAGATGGATCAGGGCCGTTTCGGCACTGTCGAGGTCGGCGAGGATGTATTTCGACCGACGCCGTAGCCTCAGAACGCGTTTGCCGGTCAGGCGGTCTGCCATGTTGGGCGGAAATGGCCAACGCAGATCCGGGCGGTTGACCACCGCTTTCGCGATCACGACCCCCTCCATTGCGGGGGCGAGCCCGCGTCGTACCGTCTCAACCTCGGGCAATTCGGGCATTCGCGCTATCCTGTCTCGTGTCGTCGCATTGTATCGCCGGGTGGGCGCTCTATAAGAAAGTCTGGTACGGGAAACGACAAGGCTTATGGCAGACGAAAATCAATCCACCACCCATTTCGGATTTCAGGATGTACCTGAACACGAAAAGGCGGGTCGCGTGCAGGGTGTCTTCAGCTCTGTCGCGTCGAAATACGATGTGATGAACGATGCCATGTCGTTCGGGATTCACCGCATCTGGAAAGATGCGATGATGGACTGGCTGGCCCCGCGAGCAGGGCAGAAACTGCTCGATGTGGCTGGTGGAACCGGCGACATTTCCTTCCGCTTCCTCAAACGGGCCGGTCATGGGCATGCAACGGTGCTTGACCTGACGGAGCCCATGCTGATCGAGGGCCGCAAACGCGCCGAAGCCAATGCAATGAGCGACAGCCTCGACTGGGTGGTCGGTGATGCGATGCATCTGCCCTTCGAAAGCAACACGTTCGACGTCTACACGATCTCCTTCGGCATCCGGAACGTGACCCGCCCGCAAGAAGCACTGAACGAGGCGTTCCGCGTCCTGCGTCCCGGTGGACGGCTGATGGTGCTCGAATTCAGCCAGATCCCCATCGAGCTGATGCAGAAGGTATACGACCTCTACTCCTTCAACATCATCCCGCGCATGGGTCAGGTGATCGCGAATGACCGCGACAGCTATCAATACCTCGTCGAATCGATCCGCAAATTCCCGGATCAGGACACGTTCCTCGGCATGGTTCGGCAGGCCGGATTCGAGAATGCCAAGTACCGCAACCTGAGCATGGGCATTGCCTGCCTCCATTCGGGCTGGAAAATCTGACGTGAGAGGCCCGCACAACATCCTGCGCCTGATCCGTACGGGCGCGACGCTGGAGCGTACGGGTGCCATGGGTGTCGTTCTTGATGCCTTCGATGCACCGAAACCGCTGCGGGTCGCCGCACGTCTTCTTGGCTGGCCATTCAAATGGTTGGGCTATTCCGGCGATCCGGCCATGCCACCGGCCCCCCGCGCCCTGACAGCTTTGGGTCCGGCCTATATCAAGTTCGGCCAGGTGCTCAGCACCCGACCGGATGTCGTGGGCGACGAGATGGCCAAGCAGTTGCGCGTGCTTCAGGACAAGCTGCCACCCTTCTCGGTGGCCGAAGCCAAGAAGATGGTCGAGGCGGAACTGGGCGTTTCCGTCGACACTCTCTTTTCCGAGTTCAGCGAACCGGTCGCCGCCGCCTCGATTGCTCAGGTGCACAAGGCCAAGCTGGTCCAGACCGGCGAAACCGTGGCAGTCAAGGTTTTGCGCCCGAACGTTGAACGCGACTTCCGCAAGGACATCGACGCTTTCTACTTCGCCGCCAGCCTGATCGAACTTCTGTCGCCATCCTCACGGCGATTGCGGCCGATGGATGTCATCACCCATTTCGAAGGCGTCGTGATGGGCGAACTCGACCTCAGGCTTGAATCTGCGGCGGCGTCGGAATTCGCAGCGAACACAGAGCATGATGAGGGCTTCCAGCTTCCCGAGGTCAAATGGGACCTGTCCAGCAGGCGGGTGATGACCCTTGGTTGGGCCGAGGGGTTGCCGCTGGGGGACAACGACGCACTGGACGCGGCAGGGCACGACCGGGTCGCCCTGAGCGAACGGGTCCTGCAACTCTTTCTGCAGCACGCCCTGCGTGACGGGTATTTCCACGCTGACATGCACCAGGGCAACCTCAAGGTGGCCCCGAATGGAGACATCATCGCGCTCGATTTCGGGATCATGGGCCACATCGACGAATACACCCGCCGCGTCTATGCCGAGATCCTCTACGGCTTCATCCGGCGCGACTACAAACGCGTGGCCGAGGTGCATTTCGAAGCGGGTTATGTGCCCAACGACCGCGATGTGGACGAATTCGCAAGGGCGCTGCGGGCCGTCGGTGAACCGATCTTCGGAATGGACGCCACACGGATTTCGATGGGTCGCCTGCTGAGCTACCTGTTCGAAGTGACCGAACGGTTCGGGATGGAGACCCGTACGGAACTGATCCTGCTCCAACGCACCATGGTTGTGGTCGAAGGCGTTGCGCGGTCGCTGGATCCGAAGATGAACATCTGGCACGTCGCCAAGCCCATCGTCGAGGATTACATCAAGACCAGCATCGGACCCCGCGCCTTTGCCAAGGACCTCGGAAAGACGGCGCTGGTTCTGGCCCGGTTCGGCCCACGTCTGCCGGGGTTGATGGAACAGGCGCTCATCGCACAGGCCCAAGGCACACCGGAACCCAAGACAGGCAAGCTCCGCAGCGCGCTCGTCTGGGGCAGCACTGGGGCGGTGATCGGCGGCAGCCTTGTCGCACTGGTCGAAGCTCTTTTGTGATCGTCGACGATCAGGCGTAACCAAATCCTAACCATCTGAGGCTTACGTTCTCCCATCCGCAGAATGCGAGGGGCGTGGCGTGCAGGGAATTTGGTCGGGATCGGCATGGGCTGCCTTGGTGTTGGTTTGTGGTGCTTCGTCAAGCGCGGCAAGCATCTGCGAAAGCGCTGCGCAACAGGCCTCGGCCGAAACCGGCGTGCCGTTGGACGTGATGCGCACGATCACGCGGCTGGAAACCGGTCGTGGCAAGGGGGCGGACCCATGGCCCTGGACTGTGAACCATGCAGGCAACGGTTCCTGGTTTCAGACCGAAGATGATGCACGATCCTTCGTGTTCTCTCAGGTCAAACGCGGCGAATCGAATCTCGATATCGGCTGTTTCCAGATCAACTACCGTTGGCATGCCGACGGGTTCCGATCGCTCGACGACATGTTCAACCCGACGCTAAACGCGCTCTATGCGGCCCGGTTTCTCAGCCAGCTCTACCATGAGTTCGGCAACTGGACCGATGCTGCTGGTGCGTATCACAGCCGGACGCCTCAATTCGCCGAATTGTACAAGTCGAAGTTCAGCCGCTTGCGATCCAGCGTCGCTCTGCTTGAGCCTGTTGCCCCAGCGGAGGCAATCCACAGCGACATACCACTTTGGGGACGCTCCGGCGCCGCACGCGCGGGATCGCTGTTCCTGTCAGACGCGGCTCAGGCGCAGCCGTTCATTCTCCTTCAAGGGACCAACTGATGGGTGGCGTCGGCAGCCTTTTTGCCAAGCCGACCGTGGCGCTCGCGGTTGCACTGATGGCAATCATCGTGATGATGATCCTGCCGGTTCCGGCTTTTGTGCTGGACATCGGTCTTGCGCTGTCCTTCGCGCTCGCGATTCTGATCTTCACGGTTACGCTTTTTGTTGAAAAACCGCTGGATTTTTCTGCCTTCCCGACGATCTTGCTGGCCTCGCTGATGCTGCGCCTGTCGCTGAACATCAGCTCGACAAAGCTGATCATCGGCGAAGGGCATACGGGAACGGATGCCGCTGGCAATGTGATCCAGGGCTTTGCCGATTTCATCATGGATGGCAGCGTCTTTCTGGGCATCGTGGTGTTCTGCGTTCTGCTGATCGTGAACTTCATGGTCATCACCAAAGGGGCGGCCCGAATGGCAGAAGTGGGCGCGCGCTTTGCCCTCGACGGGATGCCGGGCAAGCAGCTGGCCATCGACAGCGACATGGCCGCCGGCGCCATCACCCATGCAGAAGCGCGCGCGCGCGCCGTGAACGCGAACTCCAGGAAACCACGTTCTTTGGGTCGCTGGACGGTGCTTCAAAATTCGTGAAGGGCGATGCGGTTGCGGGTCTTCTGATCACGCTGCTCAACATTATCGTCGGGCTCATCATGGGAACTGTCGTCCACGGCATGCCCATCGGGGCCGCCTTCGAAACCTATGCCATTCTGACAGTGGGCGATGGTCTCGTCACACAGATTCCAGCCGTGATCATCTCGATTGCCGCAGCGCTGCTTCTCGCCCGTGGCGGTGCAATCGGTGCGACTGATCTGGCAATTTCGACACAGCTCGGTCGGCATCCGGCGGCGCTGGCCACCGTTGGCGTGTTGATGGTGCTTTTCGCACTGGTTCCGGGTTTGCCCGTCGTGCCCTTCCTCACTGGCGGACTCATCCTCGGAGGGCTGGCCTTCTGGCTGCATCGCCAGGACAGAACCGACCAGACCGAGACTCAGGAAGAGAGCACATCGCCGATCCGCCGGGAACGCCCGATCGGTGATGTGCTGGATCTTGATGACATCCATGTGGAATTTGCGCCTGATCTGGTGGACATGGTTCTTGATCCGGCCAGCGGACTCGACTCCCGGATCACGAACATGCGCACCCATATCGCCAAGACATTCGGGACGATCATGCCCGAGGTCCGACTGACCGATGACGCGATGCTCCGGGACGGCACCTATGTGCTGCGCGTACACGGGGTCGAGGTCGCGCGCGGCGTCCTGCATCCGGACCTGATGCTTGCCCTGATCCCCGACGACACCGTCGCGCTTCCCAGCGGGCGCGATGTGGCGGAACCTGTCTATGGTGCGCCGGCCCGCTGGATTCAGCATGTAGAACGCGAAGAGGCGCAGTTGAACGGATTGACCGTGGTGTCGCCGAGCGAGGTTCTGGCCACGCATTTGCTCGAGGTGATCAAGCGCAACCTCGGACGGTTGCTGACGATGAAATCCCTCAAGCGGATCCTCGACGAACTCGGAGCGCTGTCGAATCCGGGACGTGCCGAAGCAAACCGCGCCCTGATCGACCAGGTCATTCCGGACAAGGTGCCGCTCGACACGCTACTGCAGGTGCTCAAGCTATTGCTCGAGGAACAGGTCTCGATCCGCAATCTGCAGCTCATCCTCGAGGCGATTTCAGAAACACGTGGTCACGGCTACACTGCCGAAGCGATATGCGAGCATGTTCGCCAGCGCCTCGGATTTCAGCTCGTCGCGTCCATGCGCCGTGAGGACGGAACGATCCCGCTCGTTCATCTGGCGTCGGACTGGGAAAAGAGATTTGCCGAATGCGAAGTGGCAAATGACCGGGGCGCACCCGACATCGCGTTGCCCCCGCAGGATTTTGAAACACTGTCGCGGCGCATTGCTGATGAGCTGGCCCGCGTCGGCAAGAAGGGAATCTTTCCGGCGCTTGTCGCATCAGGCCGCCGCCGCCGCTTCTTGCGCAGTGTCCTGACCGCAAAGGGAATCAGCAATCCCGTCATGGCCTTCGAGGAAATCGGCCTCGATGCAAAACCGGCGCTTGTCGGAACGGTTGCGGTCTGACCATGGCCGACGGGTTCCTCGCCGAAATGACCGCGCAGTTCTGGCTCGTTGGTGCAGTGTTCCTGCGTCTGGGCCCGGCCTTTTTCCTCGCGCCGGGGTATGGTGAGCGCTACGTGTCTGTCCGCCTCCGTCTTTCGACGGCCGGACTTTTTTCTGTTGCCGTGGCACCTGTCTTGGCACCCTATCTTCCGGCCTCTGCGCCCGCCGGCGCCGAGCTTCTGGTTTTTCTGTTCAAGGAAACCACAATCGGGTTCTTCATAGGCCTGATGTCACGCGGAATGATCTACCTGCTGGAAATGGCAGGAACGGTGATCAGCCAGTCGATATCGCTCGCACAAATGCTGGGCAATGCCACCGAACCGATGCCCGTCATCAGCCATCTGCTCACCACCACAGGGATCGCCATCCTCTTCTCTGTGTCCTTGGCAGACCAGATGCTCTACATGTTCGTTCTCGGCTACACTCTCGACATGGCTGGGATAGCAGGGCTTCCAGGCTATCTCGCCTCGCGGGCGCGTTCCCTCTTGAATGAGGTGTTCAATCAAGCGGTCGTGCTGTCGTCCGCGTTCCTGGCCCTGATGTTTGTCTATTACCTGTGTATCGGCTTCATCAACAAGGCGATGCCGCAATTCATGGTGTCCTTCATCGGAATTCCCTTTGTTGCCCTCTTCTCGATCCATTTCCTTTATCTTCACCATGAACTCCTTCTGGACGTTTGGCAGCAGAAAAGCCTGATGATCCTCATGTTACCCTACGGACCCGACCCTTGAGCGGGACGGATGAAGACCAACAGGACAAACCCTTCGAAGCGTCCCCCCGCAAGCTTGAGGACGCGCGCAAGAAAGGTGAGATCGTCCGCTCGCAGGATGTCGTTAACCTTGCGGTTCTGGTCGTGATGGTTTTCGCCATCGGGCGTCTTTTCTCTACAACCATGATGGACATGGTCCACGATGTGGCTGTCTTTGTTGCAAGATCCATTAACGGACATATCACGCTCGCTGGGCCCAATGTTTTCGGGGTCATCATGCGATGGCTTCTGCCATTGTTTCTGTTTCTGTTCGCAACGCCGTTCGTGATCGTTGTGGCGGGTTTGGTGATGACGCGGCAGATGCTCTTCACCGCGGACAAAGCAAAACCAAGATTCGACCGACTGTCGCTGGTCGCCAACGCAAAAAAGAAATTCGGCGCGGCGGGCTTGTTTGAATTCTTCAAGAATTTCATGAAATTCACAGTACTTGCCGCGCTGATGGCTGTCTTTGCCTCGAACGGGTTCGATCTATTTCAGATATCGGTACTTCAGGGCGATCACGCGGCGTTGGCCAGTATCTACCGGGTCGCTTTTCTATGGTTGTGGTGCATGGTCGGGATTTATCTCGTCTTTGCCGGTGTCGATCTCCTTTGGCAGATTCGAGATCATGCCAGACGCAACAGGATGTCCCATAAGGAATTGAAGGACGAGCACAAGTCCGAGGAAGGCGACGAGACGATCCGACAGCAAAGGCGTGCCAAAGCCGAGGAGATCGCAACCAATCGAATGTTGCTGGATTTGCCGAAGTCGACCGTCGTGATCACAAATCCAACCCATTATGCCGTGGCGCTTCAATGGGGTGGCGAGGCAGATACCGTGCCGAAATGCGTAGCGCGCGGCACGGACGAGACCGCACGCCGCATTCGCGAGATCGCGATCCAGTCGGGCGTTCCGCTGTATCGTGATCCGCCCACGGCCCGCGCGCTATACGCCAATGTCAAACTGGGTATGCCGATCGAGACGACGCATTACCGCGCTGTCGCAGCGGCCGTCGGATATGCACGGCGGATCGAACGGATGGCGCGTCGTGACAGAACCTGACGCGATGCATCAGGTACTGACTGTTCTGGATGCCCGGATCCGGGTTCTGGAGGTGCGTCTCGCGCATGAGATGCGGCTGAAAGACGACCTGCGGGCGCAGCAGGTAGCGATCCATGTGCAGGAAGAAGAGCTGATCGCGTCCCTTCAGGAACGGTCTGCAGCCGCACCGGCGTCCTTTCGCCAAGGTGAAATGCGATTGCAGAAACTGGTGATGGATCAAAGAGCGTTGCAGCCGGTCCTTGCGAGGGCGGCCATTCAGCGTGCAGATCTGCAAGAACAGCTCAGACAGGCTTTGCGCCAAAGGCTGGGCGTGACGCACCATTTGGCGCGTCAGCCCGTGCCAGATCGCTCGGACGAGGCAGAAACACTTGCGCTCCGACTGCTCTTCGAGAAGCGGAAGACGCGCTAGAAGGTATCCTGACGGGCCATGTCGGTAATCAGAACATTGACGTTCCGTGTTCCCAATACCTGTCGCGACCGCTCGGTCAGTGCCCGCTTCACAAGTTCGATCGTCTGGCGGGAAATCAGCTCATCCTTGAAGCCGCCGAGTGCGGCGAGGCCGAACAACTCTGTCAGGTATTCGTCGCGGAGTTTGGGTTCCATCGCGCGCACCGCGTCGCCAGCTCCTGTCTCGACCTCGAGTGCCACAGTCAGGATGACCATCGCGCGTACACGATTGTCGAGGATCACCGGAATGACGAATTGACTGGGCAATTTGACGATTTCTAGGTTTCCCGGTGTGGGCTCCTCTGTGTTCTCGGCATCTGCTTCGCTCGCGACGGCAGGAGTCGGCTCGCCCTCGGCCGTGTGTTCTTTGGTGTCCCCGGATGGAGCCAGAACGAGTGCAGCCGTGCCGCCTGAGGCGAGGCCAAGAACGAGGGCGATAAGGGGCATGAGTTTCCTGAGCATGACGAACCCGCTATCGATCAAAAGGGGAGGAGGACATCCAGCACCTGCTGGCCGATCCTCGGTTGTTGCACATCGCTGATTTGTCCGCGCCCACCGTAGGAAATGCGCGCCGAGGCCATTTTGTCATAGGTGATCTCGTTCTGGCGTGTGATGTCCGCGCGTCGGACAAAGCCGGACACAAATAACTCGCGAAGTTCGAAATTCACTCGGACCTCCTGTGCTCCTTCGATCCGCAGAACATTGTTCGGCAAAACGTCGACGACGGTGGCGGCAATGCGCAAGGTCAGTTTCTCGTTTCGGCGCACGGAGCCATTTCCTTGGCTTGTGCTTGAGGAATCGAGGTCAACCGCCGTGTCGAGGCTTGCGCCATCCGGCAACCCCTTGTTCTGGCGTTGGGGAAGACCCCAAAGATGAGGAATGCCGAGACTTTCAGCCGAGGATCGTGATCGCGAACTGGTGTTTGAGATCTCGGCTTCGTCGTCGATTTCGACCATGACGGTCAGGATGTCGCCCTTCGTATAGGCACGGCGATCACCGAACAGGGACGTTTCATCTCCGCTCCAGAGGGAGGCCTGCCGATAGCCCGAGATGTCGGGCGTTTTGACTGGCAAGCCGGCAAAGACCATGGCTTGACGTTCCACGCTTTCGCTTTGCGGTGACAATGCCGGGGGTTGACCGACATGATCCAGCCGCTCGCAGCTGGCCAGCGCGACAAGAAGGATAAATCCGATCAGGATACTGCGCAGCATGTCAGGGCAGAACCTTCAATGTACCACCCTCGAGCACCTCGGCCCGGATGGTGTTGCGGGAGGTCAGGTTCATGGCGCGGATTACATCGCCGACGGCTCCGCGTTCCAGAGCACGCGCTTCGGTCGCAATGGTCAAACCGTTCAGGCTAAAGGTTGCAGGAACGATCTGGTTCCGTTCGATCTCGGCCGCCCGCGTCAGATTCTCGGCCATGATCGGGTGCCCGGCATAGACTGCGCGCCGGACTTCGGCGCCGATCACCTCGTCCAGGTGTTGCATGGCTCCGGGCGTATTGACCGTGTCGAGATAGACCATTCCTCCAGCGATCACGTCACGGGGGCGCAGCGTGATTTTGGCAAAGACAGTCTCGGCCAGGACCGGGGTTCCTTGTGCCACAAGGCAAAGTGCGATGAGACCCCGCATCACCGCACCTGCGTTGTTGCGCCAAGCATCTGGTCAACCGCCGAGATGACTTTGGCATTGAGCTCGTAGCCGCGTTGGGCCTCGATCAGTTCGGTCAATTCGCGGACCGGATCAACCGAGCTGTCTTCGAGATAGCCCTGTCTCAGAGTTCCAAGACCGTCTTCGCCCGGTGTGGCAACAAGTGGGCCGCCTGATGCTTCGGTCTCGGCAAAGAGGTTTCCGCCCAGCGCTTCCAGTCCCTTTGCATTTGCGAAGCCGACAAGACCCAGCTGACCGAGAAGCTGAGGTTCTGCCGTTTCGGCGAAATAGGCATAGACCTCGCCCTCGGGGTTGATCGAAATGCTGCGGGCGTCCTGTGGAATGACGATCTCTGGCGCCACGGGAAACCCTTCGGACGTAACGATGAGCCCCTCGGCATTGCGCTTGAGTGATCCGTCCCGGGTGTAAGCCGCCTGCCCCGAGGGCAGCGCGACTTCGAGATATCCGTTTCCGTCGATCGCCAGATCGAGATCGGAATTTGTCTGGCTGAGCGACCCTTGGGCGAGATGAACCGACACAGCCGCCGGACGCACGCCCAGACCCACCTGAACGCCGGTGGGCAGAACAGTTCCGTCGGCGGCGTTGACTGTGCCGGCACGGGCGACCTGCTGATAATGCAGGTCCGAGAATTCGGCACGACGGGCATTGTAGCCGGTGGTGTTCATGTTCGACAGGTTGTTCGAGATGATCTCGACCCGCATTTGCTGAGCGGTCATCCCCGTGGCCGCAATCTTGAGCGCGCGCATGGTATATCCTTTACTTGATGAGTGTCTGAAGGGCGGTCTTTGCTCGTTCGTCGTCCATATCCAGAAGCTTCTGTCCCATTTCGTAGGCGCGCTGGACTTCGATCATCCGCGTCAATTGCGAGATTGCATCGACATTCGATCCTTCGAGATGGCCCTGCAGGACAAGACCGTTTTCAGTCGGCAAAAGGGCCGCATCGGTTTCGAACAGCACACCCGTTTCGCGCCGCAGATCGGCGCCGGCCTCGGGTTCGACAATTCCAATCTGACCCAAAAGCTGGTCGCCGAGGCTGATCGTGCCATCGGCGGCAACCGTGACGTCCGTATCGCCGGGCGGAACCGTGATCGGTGCACCGCCGACGTCCAGAACGCGATGTCCATCTGAGGTCACGATATCTCCTACGGCATTCACATTGAACGCGCCGGCACGCGTCAGGCGCAGCCCATTCGGGGTCTCGATCTGAAAGTATCCAGAGCCTTCGATGGCCAGATCCAGGGGGTTGCCTGTCTGTGTCAGAACACCCTGCGACCCCGAGGTCGTCTTGACCCGCGCGGCCGCCATCGAAAGGCTGTCACCGTATTCGACAGCCTGGATAAATTCCGAAAAGACCAGTCCCTGCTGCCGGAATCCGGTTGTGGCGGCGTTGGCGATATTATGGGCGATGATTTCCATTTCGCGCATCAAACCGGACTGGCGCGTCAGTGAGACATATCCCGAGGTTTCCATGTCAGCCTCCTGCAATCGAGGGAATGATGATGGTCTGAAAAAAGTCGATCAGGCTTTGCGTCATGAAGTTCATGGACGCCCAGAAAACTGCCAGCATGGCGACCATTTTGGGCACGAAGGTCAGCGTCATTTCCTGGATCGACGTGAGCGCCTGAAACAGTCCGATGGACACGCCCGCGACCAATGCCGCCACGAGCACGGGTGCCGAGATCAGGACCGCGATGCGCAAGGCTTCCCGCAGGACATCGTAGATATATCCCTCACTCAGCACCGGGATCACACCGGCATGCGCAGGATTTCCTGGTACGCCTCGACAACCCGGTTGCGCACCGTGACAGCGGTTTCGACTGCCAATTGCGATTGGGCGAGGGCTTCGACCAGGGCATGTGGATCGGCATCGCCGTACATCGATCCCATCGCCGTGGTTTCACCTGCGGCGAGTGTCTGTGCAAAATCCTCCGTGATACGCGCAAAGCTTGCGGCAACGGCAGCTCGGGGATCGGGTTCTGTGGCGGATTTCAGCGCGCTGTATTGCTGTGTGGCAAAGAGGGTCTTCACGTCCATCGGGTTCTCCATTCTGGAAAGGGTTATTTGCGCAGGAGGTCCATCAAACCCGACGACATCTGGCGGGCTTGGTCGAACATCTTGAGGTTCGCTTCGTAGCTGCGCTGCGCCTCGCGGGCGTCAGCGATCTCGACGATCAGATCGACATTCGATCCGGTATAGTGGCCGGTCTCGTCGGCCAGCGGATGTCCGGGATCGTAAATCCGTTCTCCGTCGCGACGGTCGAGCGACACCCGCTCCAGCGCGACGTTCGAAATCCCGGACAAGGCGTGTTCCTCAGAAAAGGCGATGGTTTTTCGGTGGTATCCCGGCGTATCAGTGTTCGCGACATTTTCGGCAACGATCCGCAGCCTGTGCGCCTGTGCCTTGAGGCCGCTGGCCGATACGCCTAGCGCGTTCGAAAAAGCAGACATTGCGCGCTCCTATTGCTTGCTGAGCGCGCTGCGCAGGATACCCAGCGAGGCGCGATATACCGCAAGCGCGCGATCATGCTGGCGCTTGGCATCGACGGAGTTCAGGATTTCGGTTTCCAGCACGACGCTGTTGCCGTTCGGATCGCTGGGTGCAAGCCGGTCCATGATCGAGGGGCCGACACTGTCGCGCATCGGAAGATGGTCAACCCGCGTTCGGCGCAAATCAAATCTGCCCCGTGTCTCTGGCACAAGGTCCGAAAAATCCTTGACCGCCCGGGCCTCATAGCCGGGCGTGTCGGCATTGGCGACATTCTGCGACGTCAACGCCTGCTTCAGACCCGCGTGACGGGCCATCGACATCGCAGTCTTGAACAGATCCAGGTTCTGGAACATGGCAGGGCTTCTCCCTCGTTTCGTTCAACGAAGGCTTAACCCTGATTCCTTTAGAAAGCGTTTTCAGCAGCACAAAGGAATGCAGGATGCAAAAACCCGTACTGGTCCAACTCGCAAGCCGGGTTGCGGACTTGTCGTCGGCACGCCCAGTGGGTCGCGTGGTCTCGACCGATGGACACACAGTTCAGGTTTCCGGTCTCGAAAGTGATGCGCGTCTGGGGGACCGGATTCGACTGGTTCGCGCCGATGGAGCCGGACTGCACGGTGATGTTCTGCGCCTGTCGCCCGATGGCGTGACGATGTTGCCGGATTCGCCGCCACGTCAGGTCGCCTTGGCCGATCGTGTCACGCTGTTGGGACCTGTGCGGATTTCCCCCGATGATGCCTGGGTCGGGCGTGTGATTGATCCTTACGGACAACCCCTTGATGGTCGCCCCATTCCCCAAGGGGTCGCGCGTTTGTCTCTGGACAACCCGCCGCCGCCGGCGGCGACACGACAGGCGATGGGACCTCGTCTCAGAACCGGATTTCATCTCTTCAATACGCTCTTGCCCATTGCGCAGGGCCAACGCGTTGGGATCTTTGCAGGGGCGGGCGTTGGGAAAACGACGCTGCTTGGCGATCTGGTGCGATCCATGGAGGCGGATTTGGTTGTGATTGCGCTCGTTGGTGAGCGCGGTCGTGAAATAAATCATTTTATACTCATGCGCCTGAATTGACCTGATGTCGTTTCAGACGATTTTGTATTTTTCTAGGGATACGACGCGGAAGTTGTCGGTTACGGTATCGC
>NZ_JALEGT010000015.1 GCF_022763305.1 Marivita sp.
GGGGCTTTGGGCAAGACGGTCAAGACAGACGCAGCGCTGACCTTCAAGGAAAAGGAATATGTCGCGCTTGGCATCGCCGTCGCCACCCGCTGTGAACCCTGCATCCTGTTCCACACCGAAGCCCTGATCCGTCTTGGCGCCACCCGCGAGGAGGTGTCGGAGGTGCTGGCGACCTGCATCCAGATGGGCGGTGGTCCCGGCCTGATGTACGCGGGCAAAGCCTTGGATGTGTACGACGAATTGGCCGACTGACCCTGCGACACTTTGGGGTAATGCACTTCAGTGGATCGCCCCATACATATTCCAAATAATTAATATGATGGAGGCACAGATGCCCAAATCTTCAATGATCCTCGCCCTTGTTTTCTCTGCGACCAGCGCATTTGCCCAGCAGGGCAATCCCGGCGGTCATTTCGTGGAAAACTGGGATCTCGACGGCGATGGTCAGGTCACGCTGGCCGAAGCGACGGAACGGCGCGGCGACGTGTTCCTGACCTTCGACGCAGACGAGAACGGCATTCTGACCAGCGAAGAGCATGACCTCTTCGACGAAGCGCGCGCGCAGGACATGGAGCAGAACGGCATGGGCCATGGCGGCGGCGGGCGCAATCCGGCCAATGGCATGCTGCGCGACGTGACGGATGCCGATGGCGACGGCAACGTGACCCGCGAGGAATTCATGGCCGCCGTGCCCGCATGGTTCGAGGCGATGGATCGCAATGGCGATGGCGTCGTCACCGCCGCCGATTTCGGCCGGGGATGAGACACCCCGCCCGACAGGGGCGTTTTTCCGTCAACGGAAAAACCGGACGCGTCGACGCGTCCGGTTCCACCATGATCACCCGTCTTTGCGGATGACCTCGTTCTTCGGGTCGTAGGGGCTGTCCTCGACCACCTCGGCATCCCAAAGCTCGTTCAGGATCTTGACCTTGAGCTTGGTGCCAACCTCGGCCAGTTCCGGCTTCACGTAGCCCATCCCGATGGATTTGCCGAAGGCCACGGAATACCCGCCCGAGGTCAGACGACCCACGCGGGTCTCTCCATCGTACAGCGCCTCCCGGCCCCACGGATCGGCATCCGCCGGTCCGTCGATCAGGAAGGTGCAGCACTTCACCCGAACGCCGGTGGCGACCAGTTCATCCTTCCCGTGGAAGTCCTTGTCGAGGTCCACAAAGCGCGGCAGATCGGCTTCCAGCGGGGTCGCATCGCGGCCCAGTTCGTTGCCGAAGGCACGGTAGGATTTCTCCTGACGCAGCCAGTTCTGCGCCCGCGCCCCCACCAGCTTGAGCCCATGCTTGGCCCCCGCCGCCATCAGCTGATCCCAGAGGTAGTTCTGCATCTCGATCGGGTGATGCAGCTCCCAGCCCAGCTCACCGGTATAGGCCACGCGGATCGCGCGCACCGGGCACATGCCCAGTTCAATGTCGCGGCAGGTCAGCCACGGGAACCGCTTGTTGCCCAGAACGGTTTCCGGATCGGCGTCCTTGACGATTTCCTTCAGCACATCGCGCGACTTCGGTCCGGCGATGGCGAAGACACCCCACTGGGTCGTCACATCCTGGATTTCGATATACCCGAACTCGCCCATCTTGTCCTCGGCGGCCTTGCGCAGGAAATCCGCGTCATAGGCTGTCCAGGCACCGGCAGAGACAAGGTAATACTCGTTCTCGGCCAGACGGACGATGGTGTATTCCGTGCGCGTCGTGCCCTTGGCGGTCAGCGCATAGGTCAGGTTGATCCGACCAACCTTGGGCAGCTTGTTGCAGGTGAACCAATCCAGGAACTGGGTGGCACCCGGTCCTTTGACGACATGTTTGGTGAACGCGGTCGCATCGATCAGACCGACGCCTTCGCGCACGGCCTTGGCCTCTTCGACGGCATATTGCCACCAGCCACCCCGACGGAAGGACCGTGCGTCATGGTCGAAGTTTTCGTCTGCATCCAAAGGCCCGTAATAGTTCGGACGCTCCCAGCCATTCACATGGCCAAACTGCGCGCCCAGCGCCTTTTGACGGTCATAGGCCGGAGCGGTCCGAAGCGGACGGCACGCAGGACGCTCTTCATCCGGGTGGTGCAGGATGTAGACATGCTCATACGCCTCTTCGTTCTTGCGCGCGGCGTATTCGGTCGTCATCCACGAGCCGTAGCGCTTGGGATCGAGTGACGCCATGTCGATCTCGGCCTCGCCCTCGACCATAAGCTGGGCCAGGTAGTAGCCGGTGCCGCCGGCAGCGGTGATCCCGAACGAGAACCCTTCGGCCAGCCACATGTTGCGCAGACCGGGCGCGGGGCCGACCAGCGGGTTGCCATCGGGCGTGTAGCAGATCGGACCGTTGAAATCGTCCTTGAGACCCACGGTTTCCGACGACGGAATCCGGTGGATCATGCTCATGTATTCCTCCTCGATCCGCTCCAGATCGAGCGGGAAGAGGTCGGCGCGGAAGCTGTCCGGCACACCATATTCGAACCGCGCGGGTGCGTTCAGCTCATACGGACCCAGGATCCAGCCACCACGCTCTTCACGCACATACCATTTGGCATCCGCATCGCGGATCACGGGGTGCTGTTCATTGGTCTTGCGATATTCGACCAGCGCCGGATCGGGTTCGGTCACAATGAACTGGTGCTCGACCGGGATCGCCGGCATCTTGATGCCCAGCATTTTCGCCGTGCGCTGCGCGTGGTTGCCCGACGCGGTCACGACATGCTCGGCCGAGATCACGATCTGCTCGTCGGACGGAACAAGGTTGCCGCCCTTCTCGACCATCTTCGTGCAAGTCACGTCCCAGTGGTCGCCCTTCCACTCGAAGGCATCCGCCTGCCATTTCCGCTCGATCGCTACGCCGCGCTGACGGGCCCCCTTGGCCATCGCCATCGTCACGTCCGCCGGGTTGATGTAGCCATCCGTCGGGTGATAGATCGCGCCCTTCAGGTCATCGGTGTGGATCAGCGGCCAGCGCGCCTTGATCTCGGACGGTGTCATCCACTCGTAAGGGACACCGCAGGTCTCTGCCGTCGTCGCATAAAGACGGTACTCATCCATGCGCTCATCGGTCTGCGCCATACGCAGGTTGCCGACGACAAAGAACCCCGCATCGAGACCGGTCTCTTCCTCAAGCGTCTTATAGAACTTGATCGAGTAGTCGTGGATATGCGTGGTCGCATAGGACATGTTGAAATAGGGCAGCAGGCCCGCCGCATGCCAGGTCGAACCGGACGTCAGTTCGTCCCGTTCCAGCAGCATCACGTCGTCCCAACCAGCGCGGGCAAGGTGATAGGCGATCGAGGTGCCGACGGCGCCGCCACCGACAACCAAAGCTTTGACATGCGTTTTCATGGGTCTTCACTCCAAGGCGTTTGACCCCGTGAATACCGCCCGCGCAAATACGCCACCAAACCGACCCGACACGTTGCAGCAGGAAAACGACGCGCTGTCGTTTCCTGCTCTCAGCGCACAGCGCGCGCCTTGGGATAGAGCGAGGTTTCCGGCGCAAAGACCGAAGCAGCAGAGGCCAGAACAAGGGGCGCTACTACTGGCGAAAGCGCTCCGGAGGTCGAATCCGGGGGAATCGTTCCAGGCTCAGGCAATTCGAGCCCCACCCGCTTGAGAACACCGGTCTCGTCAACAAGGACAAGTCCCTGCATCACCGTCGCCTTGACCATGTCGAGAACCGCAAAGGCGATTTCGGCCTCGGCGCCATAGCGATCCATGACCGACAGTTTGTATTCGTCGAAGGAATAGTCGTATCCAGCAGCCTTGGCCTGTCGCGTGTAATCCCACGTTCCTACAACGACACACAGGCCCGCTGCGTAAAAGCAGAGCATGAAGACACTCTTTATCAGTTTACCGATCATAAGAACCCCAGGCAGACTTGCGGCCTTTATAGGTCGGCAAAGCGGTCGCAATGCGGTCGAAAGCTGGCCACATAAAGGCAGTTGCGCCGAAACCGGCCCCGATCCGTCACCAGTGCTTTGCACTTGCACGATCTGTCCGCAAATTCGAAACGATCCATGGTCAAAACGGGTAAAAGCCTGCCCAAAGCCTTACCCGGGGCCTGTGGCAGATTCACGCTGCCTAAGGGCGTTCTGGCCCTTTCGCACCTGCCAAACGACACCTATAAGACCCTCGGCTTGCGACCCAGAGAGTCGCCGGCCTAAGAGGTATTGGCGCGGGGCAGATCGCAGATGTTTGGACTGGACAGAATGTTGGGCATGTTTTCGTCGGACATGGCCATCGACCTTGGGACAGCGAACACGCTGGTCTATGTCAAGGGGCGGGGCGTTGTCCTCTCAGAGCCTTCGGTGGTGGCCTACCACATCAAGGACGGACAGAAGAAAGTGCTTGCCGTGGGCGAAGATGCCAAGCTGATGCTGGGCCGCACCCCCGGCAGCATCGAAGCGATCCGGCCGATGCGCGAAGGTGTGATCGCCGACTTCGATGTCGCCGAGGAAATGATCAAGCACTTCATCCGCAAGGTTCACAAACGCTCGACCTTCTCGAAGCCCAAGATCATCGTCTGTGTGCCACATGGTGCGACCCCGGTCGAAAAGCGGGCGATTCGCCAATCCGTGCTGTCTGCCGGTGCGCGCAAGGCCGGGCTGATCGCCGAACCCATCGCCGCCGCCATCGGCGCGGGCATGCCGATCACCGATCCGACCGGTAACATGGTCGTCGACATCGGCGGCGGGACAACCGAAGTGGCCGTCCTGTCGCTGGGCGACATCGTGTACGCGCGCTCGGTCCGCGTCGGGGGCGACCGCATGGACGAAGCGATCATCAACTACCTGCGCCGCCAGCAGAACCTGCTGGTTGGCGAATCGACCGCAGAACGGATCAAGACCTCCATCGGCACCGCCCGCATGCCCGATGACGGGCGGGGCAGCTCCATGCAGATCCGGGGCCGCGACCTGCTCAACGGCGTTCCCAAGGAAACCGAGATCAGTCAGGCACAGGTGGCCGAAGCCCTTTCCGAACCGGTGCAGGCAATCTGCGAGGCGGTGATGACCGCGCTCGAAGCCACGCCGCCGGACCTGGCAGCCGATATCGTGGACCGTGGCGTGATGCTGACCGGTGGCGGCGCATTGCTTGGAGATCTCGATCTGGCGCTGCGCGAACAGACCGGGCTTGCTGTCTCCATCGCCGACGAAAGCCTGAATTGCGTGGCCCTGGGCACGGGCAAGGCGCTGGAGTACGAAAAACAGCTTCGGCACGCCATCGACTACGACAGCTGATCCGACACCCCATTTGCCCGAGTATATGGTAAGAGTGCGCGCAACCTGATCCGAAAACCGGTTCCCTCTTTTCGGGTTGCGCTTGGAAAGGGACGCCTTGGCAAAGAACGGCACCAACAGCGAAGACTACACAACCCCGCTGCGGCGTCTGCTGCTGGCGGTTGTCATCCTGTGTCTTCTGGGGCTCTTTTTCATCTGGCGCATCGACAGTCCGCGCGTAGAGCGGTTCCGCGCTGCCGTCATCGACACGGTCATGCCCAGCTTTGACTGGGCCATGGCGCCCGTAACTGCAACGGTGAACATTGCCCGCGATTTCCGCAGCTATCAGCGCATCTACGAACAGAACCAGGAACTGCGCCGCGAACTCCGCCAGATGACGGCCTGGAAAGAGGCGGCACTTCAGCTGGAACAGGAAAACGCCAAACTGCGCGACCTGAACAACGTGCGTCTCGATCCCCGGCTGACCTACATCACCGGCGTGGTTCTGGCGGATTCCGGATCGCCCTTCCGGCAATCGGTTCTGATCAATGTCGGGTCCCGCGACGGGATTGTCGACGGATGGGCAACAATGGACGGCACTGGCCTTGTGGGCCGCATCTCTGGCGTCGGCCCGAACACCAGCCGCGTGATCATGCTCACCGACGCGACAAGCCGCATCCCCGCCACGATCCAGCCATCGGGCCAGCGCGCCCTGATCGTCGGTGACAACACGTCGGCCCCGCCCATCGACTTCCTGGAAAACCCCGACCAGGTCCGCCCGGGCGACCGTATCGTCACATCGGGTGATGGCGACGTCTTCCCACCGGGCCTCTTGATCGGTCAGGTGGCACAGGACCCCGGTGGACGCCTGCGCACCCGTCTTGCCGCCGACTATGAACGGCTCGAATTTCTGCGCGTTCTGCGGGACCACGGAGCACGGCGCGTGTCCAACCCCTCCGCGTTGATCCTGCCGGAAACACCGCCCGGCGAAACCGACGCGGCCGCCGCCGAACCGGGTCAGTGATGGATTCGGGTCTGCTCAGACTCTGGGGCATGCGGGCGCTCTTCGTGCTGGTGACGCTGCTGGTGCTCTTTTTCCATCTGCTGCCGCTCGATCCGGCACCCAGTCGGTGGGCAGGTCCCGATGTGCTGGTGGCTATGGTTTTCGCCTGGGCGGTGCGCCGTCCCGAATATGTGCCTATCCTGCTGGTTGCCGGGGTCATGCTGCTGGCCGATCTGATGTTGCAGCGCCCGCCCGGTTTGTGGTCGGTTCTGGTCGTTTGCGCGGCGGAATGGCTCAAATCGCGCGAACGTCGGCAACGGGAAACGACATTTGTCCTTGAATGGCTGACCTTCGCCGGTACCCTGATCGTGATCACGATCCTCTACCGGACGGTGATGATGATCCTTATTCTTGCACCCGGCACGCTCATGCTCAGCCTGGTACAGGTGATGATGACAATCTTCGTCTATCCGGCGGTGGTGGGCGTGTCCTATTTCCTCTTCGGCGTGCGGAAATCCGCACCCGGAGATATGGATCGTTTGGGGCGGAGCCTATGAGAAGAGCGCCGAAGGACACCGCGGAAAGCGTCCGCAAGATCTCGCGTCGCGGCCTGATCCTTGGTGGCGTGCAGCTGGCGTTCGCCGGTGCCTTGGGGCTGCGGATGCAGCATCTCCAGGTGGAACAGGCCGACGAATTCCGCCTGCTGGCCGAAGAAAACCGCATCAATATCCGCCTGATCCCGCCCACGCGCGGTCAGATCTTCGACCGCAACGGTGTCATTCTCGCCGGCAACGAACCCTCTTACCGGATCACCATGGTCAAGGAGGACGCCGGCAACGTGGACGACGTGATCGCGCGGCTGTCTTCCCTGGTCGAGCTTGACGAAGACGAGCTGAACCGCGCCCTGACCGAGATGGACCGCAGCGCGCCGTTCCTGCCCGTCACGGTGGCCGAACGCGTCACCTGGGACGACATCAGCCGCGTCGCCGTCAACGCACCTGCCCTGCCGGGCGTCACCCCCGAGGTGGGCCTGTCGCGAATCTATCCCCGCCGGGGCGATTTCGCCCATGTAGTGGGCTATGTCGGCCCGGTCAGCGAACGGGATCTGGCGCGGTATGAAACACCCGATCCCGTGCTGCGAATCCCCCGCTTTCAGATCGGCAAGGTCGGCATCGAGGCGCGCCACGAAGAGGTGCTGCGCGGACGTGCCGGTGCCAAGCGGGTCGAGGTCAACGCCGTCGGCCGCGTGATGCGCGAACTGGACCGCCGCGAAGGCACGCCCGGTGCGGACATGCAGCTGACCGTCGACAGCACGCTGCAATCCTACATTCAGGCCCGTCTGGGCGAGGAAAGCGCCTCGGTCGTCGTGATGGACGTGAACAATGGCGATCTTCTGGGCATTGCATCGTCGCCCTCCTACGACCCGAACAAATTCGTGCGGGGCATCTCGGTAGCCGATTTCGGCGAGTTGCGCGACAACGACCACCGCCCGCTTGCATCAAAAACCGTGCAGGATGCCTATCCTCCCGGATCGACCTTCAAGATGGTGACGGTTCTGGCCGCGCTTGACGCCGGAGTGGTGGCCCCGGATGAAACCGTTTGGTGTCCCGGCCATATGGAGGTGGGGGGACGCCGCTTCCATTGCTGGAAACGCGCGGGCCATGGGCACATGAACCTCGAACAATCCCTGCGCGAAAGCTGCGATGTCTATTACTACGACCTCGCGCTGAAAGTCGGGATCGAACGCATCGCGGAAACCGCGCGGCGGCTTGGGCTGGGTCACGCCTTTGGTATCGGCATGTCCGCCGTGACCGAAGGGCTCGTCCCCAATATGGAATGGAAGCAGCGCGAACGTGGCGCAAGCTGGGTGATCGGCGATACGGTCAACGCCTCGATCGGGCAGGGCTTTGTCCTGAGCTCACCCTTGCAGCTTGCCGTGATGACCGCGCGTCTAGCGACCGGGAAAGAAGTGACGCCTCGCCTCGTGCGCCGGATCGGCGGAACCGAGCCCCCCGAGGCGGCGGCCGCTGATCTTGGGTTCAATGAAAACCACCTGCGCCAGATCCGACGCGCCATGTACGCCGTCACGAACAACCGGCGCGGCACGGCCTATGGCTCGCGCATCATCGAAGAAGCCTTTCGGATGGCGGGAAAAACCGGCACCAGCCAGGTCCGCAACATCACCGCGGCCGAACGCGCGCGCGGCGTGACCCGCAACGAAGACCTCCCCTGGAACCGCCGCGATCACGCGCTCTTCGTGAACTACGCACCGTATGACGCGCCAAAGATCGCGGTGTCCGTCGTGGTCGAACATGGCGGCGGCGGATCGGCGGCGGCGGCTCCCATTGCGCGCGATGTCACGCTTCAGGCGCTCTACGGCGAAGACCCGCCGCTGGACGCCTATCCCTCCAAGGATCGCGAACGCATCCGGAGCCAACAGGAACGTCTGCAGCAGGTCCTGCGCGAGAACGCCCTGGACGGTCGGAGCCGCGCATGAGTTATCTTGAATATACCGTCAAGACCGTCCCAAGCGGCTGGCGCAAGATGCTGTTCATCAACTGGCCGCTGGTGATCCTGCTGACCGCCATCGCGGGCGTCGGGCTGCTGATGCTCTACTCGGTTGCGGGTGGGTCCATGACACCCTGGGCCGAACCACAGATGAAGCGCTACGCGCTGGGTCTGGCGGTGATGTTCGTCGTTGCCATGGTGCCGATCTGGTTCTGGCGCAACATGTCCGTGATGGCCTATCTGATCGCTCTCGCGCTGCTGGTCGCGGTCGAGTTCTTCGGCACGGTCGGCATGGGCGCACAGCGTTGGATCAACCTCGGTTTCATGCGGCTGCAACCGTCCGAGTTGATGAAGATCGCCATGGTGATGGTTCTTGCCGCCTATTACGACTGGCTCCCGATCAAGAAGACCTCGCATCCGTTCTGGGTCCTCGTGCCGGTCTTCATCATCCTGCTGCCCACCTTCCTCGTGCTGACGCAGCCCGACCTCGGCACTGCCATCCTGCTGGTGGCCGGTGGCGGACTGATGATGTTCCTAGCAGGCGTGCACTGGGCCTATTTCGCCACGGTGATCGCCGCAGGCATTGGCGGCATCTACACCGTGTTCCTCAGTCGGGGAACCGAGTGGCAGCTGCTCAAGGACTACCAGTTCCGACGCATCGACACCTTTCTCGACCCGTCTTCCGACCCGCTTGGTGCAGGGTATCACATCACGCAGGCCAAGATCGCCATGGGCTCTGGCGGCTGGACCGGACGGGGCTTCATGCAGGGCACCCAGTCGCGGCTTAACTTCCTGCCGGAAAAACACACCGACTTCATCTTCAACACCCTGGCCGAGGAATTCGGCTTTGTCGGTGGCTTCTCATTGCTCACCCTCTATGTCCTGATCCTTGTCTTCTGCATCGTCTCGGCCTTGCAGAACCGCGACCGCTATTCCTCGCTGCTGATCCTCGGGATCGGCGTAACGTTCTTCCTGTTCTTCGCCGTCAACATGTCGATGGTGATGGGCTTGGCCCCGGTGGTCGGTGTGCCGCTGCCACTGGTCAGCTATGGCGGATCAGCCATGTTGGTCTTGATGCTCGCGTTCGGCTTGGTACAGAGCGCACATATCCACCGACCGAGGTAAGCCATGCCGATCAACGTCCTCTTCGCCGCCCACGCAAAACGCTGGGCGCAATACGAAGCCCCTTTGCGTATAGCGCTGGACGACATCGGCGTGGAGTACACACTGGGCACCGACCTGCCCCCGGAAAAGGTCGATTACATCGTCTACGCGCCGAACTCGGACGTGCAGGACTTTACGCCCTACACACGACTGAAGGCGGTTCTGAACCTTTGGGCCGGGGTCGAAGACGCCGTCGGCAACCCCACACTCAAGGTGCCGTTCGCCCGCATGGTCGATGACGAAGGCCTGACCCAGGGCATGGTCGAATGGGTGACGGGACACACCCTGCGGCACCATCTGGGCATGGACGCGCATATCGTGAACCCCGACCACACATGGGTGCCGGATGCGCCGCCCGTCGCAGCGGATCGTCCTGTCGGCATCCTTGGTCTTGGGGAACTTGGCACGGCCTGCGGTCAGGCCATCGCCCGGCTCGGGTTCCCGGTCAGCGGCTGGGCGCGCAGCCAGAAACAGATCGACGGCATCACATGCCAGACCGGCACCGACGGGTTACACACGGTTCTGCGCCAGTCGCAGATCCTGATCCTGCTCCTCCCCAGCACCCCCGCGACCGAGAACACGCTCAACGCCGAAACGCTTGCGATGCTCCCCAAGGGCGCGTTCATCATCAATCCGGGACGCGGACCCCTCATCGACGACGACGCCCTGCTTGCGGCTTTGGACTCTGGCCACATCGCGCACGCCACGCTCGACGTGTTCCGCGTCGAACCACTGCCGCAGGATCACCCCTTCTGGGCACACCCCAAAGTGACGGTTACCCCGCACATCGCGTCCGAGACCCGCGCGCCCAGCGCCTCGCGTGCCATTGCCGAGAATATCCGCCGGGGCGAGGCCGGTGAGCCGTTCTTGCATCTTGTGGACCGGGACGCCGGGTACTAAGCCCGCACCAACCTGTCAGGAGCTGCTGCCATGAAATTTGACCGTTCGGTAAAAATCGCCCCCTCCATCCTCTCTGCCGACTTCGCCAACTTTGGTGCCGAGATTGAGGCAGTCGAGGCACAGGGCGCGGACTGGATACACGTCGATGTCATGGACGGCCATTTCGTGCCCAACATCACCTTCGGCCCCGCGACCTGCGCCGCGATCCGCCCGCACATCAAGACGGTGATGGACGTGCACCTGATGATCGCACCCGTCGATCCTTACATTCAGGCCTTCGCCGATGCCGGGGCCGACGTGATCACCGCTCATGTCGAGGCTGGTCCGCACATCCACCGCACGCTTCAGGCCATCCGCGCCACCGGTGCCAAGGCGGGCCTCGCCCTCAACCCCGGCACCCCGGCCGAGGCGGCAGCCCCCCTGCTCGACCTCGTGGACCTGATCTGCGTGATGACCGTGAACCCCGGCTTCGGCGGTCAGAAATTCATCCACTCCTGCGTGCAGAAAGTCACCGAACTCCGCGAGATGATCGGCGACCGCGAGGTGCATATCGAAATCGACGGCGGCGTTGATCCCTCCACCGCACCCTTGGTCGTGGCCGCAGGTGCGGACGTGCTGGTCGCAGGCTCTGCCGTGTTCAAAGGCGGCTCGGTGCAGAACCCTGCCCCCTACGGCGAAAACATCCGCGCGATCCGGAAGTCGATCTAACGCTCAACCTCGAACACGTTGATCCACTTGGCAACGATGGCGGGGCGGTCAGCCCCGTCGATCTCTACAGTGACATCCCATGTCACGTCGAAACGCCCGGGCTTTTCCACCACATTGGCAACGCTGAACCGCCCGCGGATGCGCTGCCCGGCCCGCACCGGGGTGACAAAGCGGATGCGGTCGAACCCATAGTTCAGCCCCTGAACCATACCGGGGATCTCGGGCTGGACGTCATAGGACATGGCCGACAGCATGGACAGGGTCAGGAACCCATGCGCCATGGTTCCGCCCTGCGGGGCCATGCGCTCTTCGTCCAGATGGATGAACTGCCAATCCTCTGTCACATCGGCAAAGGCGTTGATCCGCTCCTGCCCGATCTCGTACCAGCGCGACAGGCTGGGAGGCATGTCGCGCAACAGGTCAGCGGACATCCGGCAACACGTAATCGGCGAACTGCTGTCGCAGGGTGAGCTTGGACACCTTGCCCGTCGCCGTCAGTGGCAGCGCGTCCACGAACACAAGATCATCCGGCAACTGCCACTTGGCAAAATGCGGCTCCATCAAGGTATGGAAATCGTCCAAGCTTGGCTTGCATCCCTCTTTCGGCACAACCACCAGAACCGGCCGCTCGTCCCATTTCGGATGCGCGATGGCAATTACTGCGCAATTCGCGACGTCTGGATGGGACATGGCGATGTTTTCCAGATCAATCGAACTGATCCATTCACCGCCCGACTTGATCAGGTCCTTGGACCGGTCCTGAATACTCAGGTAGCCATCGGGCGAAATGCTGGCTACATCGCCGGTGCCGAACCACCCTTCTGCATCCATCGCCGCCGCCGTGGCCTCATCATTCCTGAAATAGCCCGAGATCACCGCATTGCCGCGCACATACAGCTCTCCAACAGCCTTACCATCATGCGGCAGGCGCTGGCCGTCCTCGCCCACAATCTTGAGATCAACCCCGAAGACCCGCCGCCCCTGCAGCGCTTTGCGCGCCATACGGTCGGCAAACGGAGTGTCGGCCATGGTGTTCGGCAATTGACCTGTCGTACCCACCGGGCTCATCTCGGTCATGCCCCAAGCATGACAGACATCCACATCCCGCGCCTCGAAGAACTCGATCATGCTGCGCGGCGCGGCGGAGCCACCAATCACCACCTGATCGAGGGCAGAGGGCGGCTTGCCATGCTTCTCGATCTCGGCCCGCAGACCAAGCCAGACGGTGGGGACACCCCAGCTTGCCGTCACTTTCTCACTTTCCATCAGATCATAGAGCGACGGCCCATCCAGCTTGCCGCCCGGCATGATCAGCGACGCGCCGACAATGGGCGCGGCATAGGGCATGCCCCAGGAATTGACGTGGAACATCGGCACCACCGGCAAAAGACGCGCACCTTCGTGCAAGGAGCGCGGCAGCGTCACCGCAATGAACAGCGCGTGCAGCACGGTGGAGCGATGCGTATACAGCGAGCCTTTGGGATTGCCTGTCGTGCCAGAGGTATAGCACAGCCCCGCCGCAGTTTCTTCGGGCAGGTCGGGCCAGTCATACTCGGTCGGGTGCGGCGCAATCAGATCTTCATAACACTGCAGCTCCAGCGAAGACTCGGGCATATGCGCCGCATCGGTCATCACCACCAAAGTCAAACCGGACGGCAGATGATCCTTGAGCGCCTCAAGGATCGGCACAAAGGTCAGGTCGACAAACAGCACCCGATCCTCGGCATGGCCGATGATGTAAAGCATCTGTTCCGCCGACAGACGCGGGTTGATCGTGTGGCACACGGCCCCCATGCCCGAAATCGCATAGTAGAGCTCGAAATGGCGATACCCGTTCCACGCCAGCGTCGCCACACGGTCGCCCTGCTCGACCCCCAAAGCCGCAAGCCCGTGCGCCAGTTGTGCGGTGCGTTTGAAGGTCTCGGCATAGGTCTGACGGTGCAGATCGCCTTCGGTCCGGACCGACACGATTTCCCCGGCGCTGTGGATTTCCGCCGCGTAGCGCAGCAGTTCGATCACCGACAATGGCCGGTTCATCATCATTCCGTGCATCAAGCCCTCCCTTGCCTTCTGCCCTGTCGTTCCAGATACACTGGTGATCCGACCGAACACGCGCAACCCCTAACCGCGAGGAAGCAATCCCATGTCCGACACGATGTCCCGCATCACTCTGGCCCGCCGTCCCAAAGGCGCGCCGGTGCCCGAGGATTTCAAACTGGAAACCGGCCCGCTGCCTGCGCCCAAAGTCGGCGAGGTGCTGATCGAGGTCACAAATCTGTCGCTCGACCCCTACATGCGCGGCCGCATGGATGACGTCAAAAGCTATGCGCCCTCGGTCGATCTGGGCGGCACAATGACGGGTCAGGGCGTGGGCCGTGTGATTGCGAGCAACGCAGAGGAGTTTGCCGAAGGCGACATGGTGACCGGCATGACAGGATGGGCCAGCCATGCCTGTCTGCCGGGCCGCGAAGTGCGCAAGCTTGACCCGTCGCTGCCCCCCTCCACCGCGCTTGGTGTACTTGGTATGCCTGGCCTGACCGGCTGGGTCGGTCTGAACGAATTCGGCAAACCCAAAGCCGGGGAAACGCTTGTTGTGGGTGCCGCGACCGGTCCGGTCGGTTCCATGGTCGGCCAATTGGCAAAACAGATGGGCCTGCGCACCATCGCCATTGCCGGCGGAGCCGAAAAATGTCGCTTGGCGACCGAGACCTTCGGCTTTGACGCCGCCATCGACCACCGCGCGTATGACGACGCTGCCTCCCTGCGCAACGCAATTGCCGAGGCAGCCCCAGACGGCGTCGACATCTACTGGGAAAACGTCGCCGGTCAGGTACTCGAGGCCGTGATGCCGCTGATGAACGTGCACGGGCGCATTCCTGTCTGCGGCATGATCGCGTGGTATGGCGGGTCGAATATCCAACCCGAAAACCAGCTTCCCGGCATGTGGCGCAGCATCCTCGTCAAACGCCTGCAGGTGTCCGGCTTCATCATCTTCGACCACTGGGATCAGTACCCGGCCTTCCTCAAGGATGTTGGCCCCAAGGTCGCCAAGGGCGAGATTGCCTATCTCGAAGACGTGGCCGAAGGACTGGAGAACGCGCCGGATGCGTTCATCGCCATGCTCAAGGGCGGCAACACCGGCAAGCAGATCGTCAAGCTTTAGAAATCAGCTTCGACTTCAAGCGCCAGAGGGGCGGCGGGTGTCGCCCTCAGATCGTCCACCTGCAACGGTCCGCTCGGCTTTGACAGCCGGGCGCGCACCACCCAATGAAGCCGCGTCTGCGCGCGCGTGATCGCAACATAGGCCAGACGTTTCCACAGAGGCTGTCCCGCTTCGCTCCGCCCCATCCGCGCGGCCGCATAGAGGTCGGGCGCAAAGACCTGCACCTCGTCCCATTGCGAGCCTTGCGCCTTGTGGATCGTCACCGCCGCTCCATGCAGGAACGTGGCCCCCATGCGCGCGGCAAACGGGATGAACGGCTCTTCCTCGTCCGGCTTTTCGATCTTCACAATCGACGCCGCCGATACCTGAGGGTCTTCCGCCCCAATCACATGCAGCCGCGAAAATCCCGGTTTCCGCCCCGGCCCAAGGTAAATCACCTGCGCGCCCTTGATCAGCCCCCGCGCCTCAAGGTCCAGCCGCTTCTTGCGATGTTTGAGCGGCAGTTCGATTCCGTCACAGATGAGCGGCTCACCTTCCAGCAGCGAATCCTCGGGCGCGCCATAGACCGACCGAAACGCATTGATCAGCCGGATGCGCGTGGCGTTGCGCCAGACCAGAACCGGCGACCGCGCCATCAGATCGACCTCGACCCGTTGACCAAGCACCACCCGGTCATCGCTCCGCGCGATGTCCTCGACCATGCGCTCGAACCCGTCGAAACTCAGGTTCGGATCGGCAAGCGCATGCGCGAGATCCAGAATGGGGTTGTCCGCATCCTGCCGGTGAATGCGGTTCAGGTTCAGCACCTGGCTGGGCGCAAGCGTATCGAACACCATCTTGCCCGACTGGTTCACCGGGGCGAGCTGCGCCGGATCGCCGAACAGCAGAAGGTTCGGGAAAATCTCGCGCAGGTCCTCGACCTGCCGTTCATCCAGCATCGACGCCTCGTCGACAAAGCCGATGTCCAGAGGGTCTTCTCGCCGCTTCCAGCCGGTGATGAAATCCGACCCACGCAAACCCGCCGCCGCCAACGCGGCAGGAACAGATTTGTGCGACTCGAAAGAGACCTGCGCCCGGGCCAGCGCCTCTTCGGTCAGGCCTTCGATCTCGGGCTTGTCACCATTGCCCATCAGCCATTCGGCGATGCGCTCGTATTCCGGATCATAGACCGGCGTGTAAAGAATTCGGTGGATGGTCGTGGCAGGCACACCCCGCATCCGCAGCACAAACGCCGCCTTGTTGGTCGGGGCAAGCACCGCCAGCGTCCGACGGTCCTTGCGCCGGCGCCCTTCGTAATCGCCCGAGACAACCTCGACCCCCGCCGCCTGCAAGGATTTGCACAGTTCTGCCAAGAGCAAGGTCTTGCCTGATCCAGCCTTGCCGGTGATCGCCATGATCTTCGTCTTGCCGTCCCGCGGCGGCAGCAGCAGACCGTCATCAAGGTCGATGCCCGCTTCGCGCAGCATATCGGCCACCGCATCATGAGCGGCGGCCTGATCTTCGGAATATGTAAGCGCAGGCAAGGTCATGCGCGAACCCTATAGCGCCCGCGCAGCAGGCACCAGCGTCAGGCGTCGCTGACGTCGCTTTGCGAGGCCATGTTCCCGAAGGACGCCTCGAACCACCCGCGCGATGTCTGCGATGGAATGCCCGCAGCCCGCGAGACCCGCTGTTGCGCGGCTGCGCTGAACTCCCACAGACCGACGCTGATCGCCTGCCGTCCCTCGCCCTGCGTGCCCAGAACCTCGGGCGCAGCCCCAATCCGGTTGTAGATCCGCACCATCCTTGCGTCGAAGACGCCAACGAAATGCCTGATGCCGAAGCCCTGCATGATCTCGCCCCCCGCCAGCATCAACGCCGCTGCCGTCCCCGGTTCGGCGTTGCGGGACAGACAAAAGCGCGTGCATTCCCAAATGAACGGACTCTGGAACGTCACGCCATCTGTCAGGTCCAGAAAATGCTCGTTGACCATGGTTCGCCCGGTTGTCGGCAGGAACCGCATGGACCCGCCGTGCATGCCTGTCGCGGTTTCCCAGATCACGTAGAGGGGGTTCAGATCGTCGTAGGCATCCCGCTCCTGTCCGGATGCGTCGACCGTCACATCCCACGCCAGCCTTGTCTTGAACTGATCCGCGCGGTCTTCGAACATGGTGCGCGCCAGTTGCGGAACCGTCTTCAGTTGATCTCCGTAAAGATATCGAATCATGAGCATCCCCTCCTGTGTGGAGGGGCACGCTGCTGTGAAGAGATGACTCGTCTCCTGCACCACCGCGCGTTGCGCGGAGTTCAAGACCGAAGGCGGGCTTCCGTTTCAGACCACGATCTGCCCGCGCACCATGGCACGGGCGACGGCATGGGTCGTGTTCAGCGCGCCAAGCTTGAAGCGCGCGCTTTCGATGTAAACCCGCAGCGTATGTTCCGAGATCGCCAGCGTTTCAGCCACCTGCGCCCGACTGTACCCCACCGCAAGAAGGGTCATGGTCTCGACCTCCCGTGGGGAAAGAGGTTGCGTCGGTTCCGGTTTCCGTCCTGGTTCCAGCTGCAGGGCCTTCTGGTTGAAGTAATGCGCCAAGAGGATGAGATCGCGCCGGTTGCGTTCGGTAAAGCGGAACCAGTCGTCGTCATCGCAACTGTGACTGACGGTGAACAAGGCAAACTGCCCGTTTGGACCCCGGATCGGAATGGAATAGCCCTGATTGCCGATCCCATGCGCCACAGCATCCTGCATGAAGGCACGCGCCGCCTTGCCCGACCAGTCCAGCCGCTTCCAATCTACGGGGTGAAACCGTTGATAACAGCCGATGACAACCGGATCGATCCGCAGGTAGCCCTTTTCAAGGTAGCGCGCGACCCATTTCGGATCATAGGTACCGCAACCATATTGCGTGCCATTGCTCGACACCCAGTGATACACCATGTCATGTACGGCGTAGTGATCCCGCAGCCATTCGATGATGGTCTGCAATTCCTCAAGTTGTTCTGCGTCCTCCAGCCGGACGATCACGTCGTCCAGCTGCGGCACCCGTTCCAAGAAGCCCACGGCCCATTTCCTTAGCGCGCGCGCCGATCTCTGCCTCTGCTACCAATTGCGTATCGTCCAGCTTGGCAGCCAAGGCGTCCAGATCGTTCGCAACCGCGAACGTCTTGAGGTCGGTCAACACATCAATGATCCAGTCATGTCCCATGACATTGTCACCTTGAGATAGTTAACAGAACGTTAACTCAACCATAACATGTGGCGAGATCTTGGCAAACTCCCTGATTTCATCTCCCCAAATCTGGTGAGGATACGGAAGCGCGGCGCTTGGACGCCCTTTGACCGGTGGTGCCACCAACGAAAAACCCGCACGCCAAGCGGCGCGCGGGTTTCGTTCTACCAACGAGACGTAAGCAGAGTCTTACGATTTGGCCGCCAACGCATCCTCGAACGTGCGCAACCCGGTGCGAGGAGCCTGAACCAGAACGGCCATGTTGCCCGGCTTGTGTTCGTTGCGGAGCATCTTGGTATGCGCCTGCGGGATCTGATCCCACGGGAAGACTTCGGACATGCACGGATCCAGACGCCGCTCCACCATCAGCTGGTTGGCCGCTGCCGCCTGCTTGAGATGCGCGAAGTGCGAACCCTGAAGACGCTTCTGATGCATCCACATGTACCGAACGTCGAAGGTGCAGTTGAAGCCGGTTGTGCCCGCACAGATCACGACCATACCGCCTTTCTTGCAGACCAGCGTCGACACGGGGAATGTCGACTCACCGGGGTGTTCGAACACCATGTCCACGTTCACACCCTTGCCGGTGATGTCCCAGATCGCCTTGCCGAACTTGCGCGCCTCTGCGAACCACTCCTTGTATTCAGGGGTGTTCACCGTGGGCAGCTGACCCCAGCATTTGAAATCCTTGCGGTTGATGACGCCCTTGGCCCCCATCGACATCACGAAGTCGCGCTTGTCCTCGTCCGAGATCACGCCGATCGCATTGGCACCCGCCGTATTGGCCAACTGGATCGCGTAGGATCCCAGACCACCGGACGCCCCCCAGACCAGCACGTTCTGACCGGGGCGCAGCTCATGCGGCTGGTGCCCGAACAGCATGCGATACGCGGTGGCCAGCGTCAGCGTGTAGCAAGCGCTTTCTTCCCAGGTCAGGTGCTTGGGACGCGGCATAAGCTGCTGGGCCTGAACGCGCGTGAACTGGGCAAAGGACCCGTCATGGGTTTCATAGCCCCAGATGCGCTGGGTCGGGCTGAACATCGGGTCGCCGCCGTTGCACTCTTCGTCGTCACCGTCATCCTGGTTGCAGTGGATCACAACCTCATCGCCGACCTTCCAGCGCTTTACTTTGTCGCCCACTTTCCAGACGATGCCCGAAGCATCGGAGCCGGCGATGTGATACGGCTGTTTGTGGCCGTCGAACGGGCTGATCGGCACGCCAAGACCGGCCCAGACGCCGTTGTAGTTCACACCGGCCGCCATCACGAGAACCAGCACCTCGTGGCTGTCGATCTCCCAGGTGTCGACCACTTCGACCTCGAAGGACTGCTCCGGCTCGCCGTGACGTTCGCGACGGATGGCCCAAGCATACATCTTCTTCGGCACATAGCCGAGCGGGGGCATTTCGCCGATCTCGTACAAGTCTTTCTCGGGCGCATCATACGCCGCGATGCCGGTCTGCTGGTCCAGTGCCATCGGAGCCTCCTAGGGTCAGTTACGCGTGCCGCAATGCAGAATCGCGGCGTCTGACCCTGAAATAGGACCGAGCTTGAAATTATGCAACAAGATTTCGGTCTATTTTGTAATTTTATGACCGAGCGAACGCAGAAAAATCTTTGCACCCGCAGAATTCATCTACATCAGGTGACGGATCGAATTGGCATAGAACCGCGCCAGCGCCTCCCCACCTGTCGCGATCTCCAGGGTTTCGCCCGTCTGAACAACAAGGCCACGCTTGCGCAGCGTACGCAGACCGAACTCGACCGCATAGTCGCGGTTGTTGCGCGGCACATGCACCTGCGCGGACTCGAGCCGCGTCAGAGCACTCGCAAAAGCGATCTCCAACTCTGCCCGGCTCATCGGCCCCTGTTCGAGCAGCAGATACGCAATCAGCGGCACGGGCAGCACCGGTACGGCATCGGCGATGCGCTTCATGATCTGGGCAGACAACGCATCCGGCGTGCTGTCCTCGAGCGCGACGTGGCTCAGAACCAAGGGCTTTCCGAAACTCACAGCCGCATACCCGAAGCGATGAAACTTGCCGGTGATCCGCAACCTGATCTGTCGCAGGATCGCCAGGAACACGACACTGATCCGCGCCCGGAACTTGCGGTCCCCGGTCGCCTGTGCGTGCAACAGGATCGAATCCTCCAGAACACGATCATAATTCAACGCGATGGGGACGAAGACAACATCCCGCTTGGCGGCGGTGGCCCCTTCCAGGATGTATTTCAGGATTCCCACCTTGGGCGGCGCAAGACTTCCATCAAGGCTCAAGCCCCCTTCCGGGAACACCGCCTGCGTGACCCCTGCCCCTGTCGCCTGCTGCACGTATTTCGCCAAAACCTTGCGGTACAGGTCATTGCGCGATTTGCGCCGGATGAAATACGCACCCATGGCCCGGATCAGCCGCGACAGAGGCCAGACCCGCGCCCATTCGCCCACCGCATAGGACAAGGCCGACCGATCCGCCGCAAGATAGGTCACCAGCACGTAATCCATGTTCGACCGGTGATTCATCACGAAGACCACAGTCGCGTCCGGATCGACCTCTGCCAGTCCGGCATCCTGGTGTACCATCCTCACCCGATACAGCGACGTGCTCAGAAACCGGGCCGCGCGGATCGCAAAGCCGAAATAGACCGAGGCCGAAAAGGACGGCACGATTTCCTTGGCGTAGCGTCGCGCCCGTTCGAAAGCGACGTCTTCGCGCACGCCTTCTTCCTGTGCATGCTCCACGATGGCCTGCGTGATTTCGGGATCATAGACCAGCCGCTGGATCATGTCCTGACGTCGCAACAGCTTGAACGGCTGGATCGGCCGCTCGAGCCGCGCATTGAGCCGCTTGACCGCGCGCTCCATGCGCCGCCGGAAGAACCATCGTACGGAGGGGAACAGGAAATGCGACGCAAAGGTCACCGCCGCAAACAGCAGGATCAGCAGAAAGGCCCAGAGCGGGAGTGTCACCTGCGAAGTCATGACTTCACTCTTGCAACGAACCCGGCGTCCGTAAATGACAAAGCGCAGCACTCCCAATCTTGTTGAAAGATGCGACAACCGCCGCGCTTTCCCTGACACCGCAACACGTCCTATGCTGTCACGCAGCAAATCCGACGACGCCGCAGTGCGGCGAATTGACAGCGACATAAAGTTTCGCGTATGCATCGCGGAACGCAACAAGATTACACCAGCGAATCCCGCCTGACGGAGCCGACATGACCGACGCACAGACCCCATCACGTGACAAGCCCTGGCTCATCCGCACCTATGCCGGCCACTCCACTGCCCAAGCCTCAAACGCGCTTTACCGGTCTAACCTGTCAAAGGGACAGACGGGCCTGTCGGTCGCCTTCGACCTGCCCACACAGACCGGCTATGACAGCGATCATGTGCTGGCGCGCGGTGAAGTCGGCAAGGTTGGCGTCCCCGTCAGCCATCTGGGTGACATGCGCACGCTGTTCGACCAGATCCCGCTGGAACAGATGAACACGTCGATGACGATCAACGCGACCGCGCCTTGGCTGCTCGCGCTCTATGTCGCCGTGGCCGAGGAACAGGGCGCGGATGTCAGCAAACTGCAAGGCACCGTGCAGAACGACCTGATCAAGGAATACCTCTCGCGCGGCACCTATATCTGCCCGCCGAAACCGTCGCTCAAGATGATCGGGGACGTGGCCGAATACTGCTACACCCATATCCCCAAATGGAACCCGATGAACGTGTGTTCCTACCACCTGCAAGAGGCGGGTGCTACGCCGGAGCAGGAACTGTCCTTCGCCCTTGCCACCGCCATTGCCGTGCTGGACGAGCTGAAGCCCCGCGTCCCTGCCGAAGACTTCCCCGCGCTCTGTGGCCGCATCAGCTTCTTCGTGAACGCAGGCATCCGCTTCGTCACCGAGATGTGCAAGATGCGCGCCTTCGTCGATCTCTGGGACGAAATCCTCGAACAGCGCTACGGCGTGGCCGACGCGAAATACCGCCGTTTCCGCTATGGCGTGCAGGTGAACTCGCTGGGCCTCACTGAACAGCAGCCGGAAAACAACGTTTACCGCATCCTGATCGAGATGCTGGCCGTGACGCTGTCCAAGAAAGCCCGCGCCCGCGCCGTTCAGCTTCCCGCATGGAACGAAGCACTTGGCCTGCCCCGCCCGTGGGACCAGCAATGGTCGATGCGGATGCAACAGATCCTGGCCTACGAGACCGACCTTCTGGAATTCGACGACCTGTTCGACGGCAACCCCGCCGTCGATGCAAAAGTCGAACAGCTCAAGGAAGGTGCGCGCGCTGAGCTTGCCAACCTCGACTCCATGGGCGGAGCGATTGGTGCCATCGAATACATGAAGGGCCGTCTGGTCGATTCCAACGCCGACCGCCTGAACAAGATCGAACGCAACGAGACCATCGTTGTCGGCGTCAACAAATGGGTCGAAGGCGAGCCTTCGCCGCTTCAGACCGAAGACGGCGGCATCATGGTCGTCGATCCCGCCGTCGAACAGGACCAGATCAACCGCCTCAATGCATGGCGCGCCGAACGTGACAGCGACGCGGTGCAAAAAGCGCTCGCAGATCTGCGTGCCGCGGCCAAGGACGGCGCGAACGTCATGCCCGCCTCCATCGCCTGCGCCAAGGCCGGTGTCACCACCGGCGAATGGGCGGGTGAAATGCGCAAGGTCTACGGCGAATACCGTGGCCCGACCGGCGTGTCGAAATCGGTGTCCAACAAGACGGAAGGGCTGGACGACATCCGCGAGGCGGTCAACGCCGTCAGCGACCGTCTGGGCCGCCGTCTCAAGTTCCTCGTCGGCAAGCCGGGTCTCGACGGGCATTCCAACGGTGCCGAACAGATCGCCTTCCGCGCCCGCGATTGCGGCATGGACATCGACTACGAAGGTATCCGCCTCACCCCCGACCAGATCGTCACCGCCGCGCGCGACAACGAGGTCCACGTTGTTGGCCTGTCGATCCTGTCGGGCAGCCACATCCCGCTGGTCGAGGACATGATGACCAAGATGCGCGACGCGGGCCTTGGCCACATCCCGGTGATCGTCGGCGGCATCATTCCGGACGAAGACGCCAAACGCCTCAAGGCGATGGGCGTGGCAAAAGTCTATACGCCCAAGGATTTCGAACTGAACGCGATCATGATGGACATCGTGACCCTCGCCGATCCAAAGGCGGTCGCTGCGGAATAAAACGGGCAAAGGCTTTTCTTGATGCTTTTGAACGGGTACGGTTTCGGCCGTACCCGTTTTCAATTTGGACTGAGTTTTATGAAACATCTCATTATCGCCGCCCTTGTCGCCTCGGTTCCTGCAGCCGCCTTTGCTGACCCGCGGCTCGATCGCCTTGAGGCGATTTCAGAAGAAATGACCGATGCCATGTTCGACGCTATGATCCGCATGGTCGAGAAGGAAGGCGGCAATCCCGAACCGCTGCGGGCCGCCATCCCGAGCTTGGAATGGGACGACACCTTCCGCGAAGCGGGCGCCTGTGTGCTGGACAAATACATCTCCGCCTCAAGCGGTTCCGCCGTGGATGACATGCTCGATAGAATGGAAGCCTTCATTCCCGAAATGGCCGAAATGGACCTCGATGCCTTTGAAGACGACACTGATTTTTTGCCTGAAGGCGTGTCTGAGGACTACTCCATCTCAGTCAATGAAGAATGTGGGATGACTGATGTGATGCTGGACCGAATGGAAGAGTCCGGCTTCATGGCGGCAATGATGCAATCCATGGCGGGAAATTGACGCCATTAAGCGTCAAAACAACTCTCCCTTGCGATATTTTTAATTCTGGTCAACCCTGTATTGCGCCAAGAGGCGCCGATTTTATCTAAAGATGCTTCTCGAATTGACTTAATTCAGCAGAGGAGTATCCCACATTTATTAAAAACAACAAAACCACTCGGAGACTCACATGAGCATTGATCTGAACAACATGTCCAAGGACGAACTGCAAAAGCTCATCAAGGACGCAGAAAAAGCTCTCAAAACGATTGAATCCCGCCGCCTGACCGAAGCCAAAAAGGCTGCCGAGTCAGCTGCCAAGGAATACGGATTTTCCCTCGACGAACTCTTGGGCCGGCCGCAAAAGACCGCGTCGAAAAGTGCTCCGAAATACAAGAATCCGGCTGACCCGACCCAAACCTGGACAGGAAAAGGCCGCAAGCCGAATTGGGTGAATGACGCGCTCAAGGCCGGCAAGACCATGGACGATCTGAAGATCTGACATGACCATTCATATCGGCGCCCAGATCGGAGATATTGCGGAAACCGTGCTGATGCCCGGCGACCCGTATCGCGCGAAATGGGCTGCGGAAACCTTTCTGAAAGACACCCGCCTCGTAAACGAAGTGCGCGGCATGCTTGGCTTTACCGGAACATGGAACGGCCATCCCGTCACCATTCAGGGGTCGGGTATGGGCATGCCCTCGCTGTCCATTTACGCCAATGAACTGATCCGCGATTACGGGGCAAAAACCCTGATCCGGATCGGCTCCTGCGGCGGAATGCAGCCGCATGTCGGAATACGGGACGTGATCCTTGCGATGACAGCCAGCACGCTGTCCACACCTTCGCGGGGGATTTTCAAGGAATTGAACTTTGCGCCTTGTGCGGATTGGTCTCTTTTGCGCGCGGCCGCTGATGCGGCCGAAGCAAAGGGGACCAAAACCCATGTTGGCGGCATTTATTCCTCGGATGTATTTTACGACGAACGACCGGATCTGAATGAACAGATGACCCGGCACGGTATTCTGGGCGTCGAAATGGAAGCGGCCGAACTCTACAATCTCGCGGCCCGCCACTCGGTCCGCGCGTTGGCGGTTCTGACCGTGTCCGACCATCTTCAGACAGGAGAAGCCCTGCCCTCCGAAGACCGTGAACGCAGTTTCGGGGACATGGTCGAAATCGCGCTGACTGCCGCTTTCGCCTGATCAACACTCTCGGTCGGGACAGTTTCGATTGTCCCGGCCCTTTCCAATTCCCGCCACAATTCTCTGCCACAGTCCGGTCATGCCGAATTGGGTCATAGATATGTATGTCTTGCTGACAAGCCGCGTGCCGATCCCGCGCATGCTGTTCCTGTTCAGCGTCATCACCCTGTCGCTCTTTACACTGACGGCGCATCACCATGCGACCTTGAAAGAGGTGGGGCTGGTCCTCCCGGTCATGTGCGCGCTGTTCGGCCATGTTACGGTGATCGCGGTCAAGATGCCTGACTCCCTGCACACGTTCGAACGGCTCGGACTGCGCAATGCCGGCGGGAAACTTGTCCTGATCTGTCTGGCCGCCTACGCGGGGGCCATGGCCCTGCCCTCTCTCGCGGCGGCGCAGGTCGCGCTCAGTATCGGGATTGCGATCTACCTCTTCGTGTTCGTCGTGGTCTTCTACCTGTTCGAAGACGGTGAAAAGATCGGCTGGTTTGCCCGCGACTGGGACGAAGGTCAGCGCAATGCGGCCAATTGGCAGGTGATCCGCCTCGTCGCATTGATCCTTCTCAATGAGATGGCTGCACGCCACGGCACGGCCTTTGACTGGATCATCGCAATTACGCTTGGCCCCATCGCGCTGCACTACCTGATGTACTGGACAATCGTCGCGACGCATCCCGACAAGACAACATCACGCACCGATTAACCGCGCCCATGACTCCGGTCATAGCCGTTGACCGCAGGTGGCACCCATCCCTCCAACGCGCCCTCGGCAGGACGCAGGACCTCCACCCGCAACGGATAGCACGCCGCCGCATCGCTGGTATGCTCTGCCGAGCAATCCCCACCCGGACACGCGGACAACGCGCCAAGCAGGTCGATCTCGGCGAAAAAGGTCAGATGATCCCCCGGACGCACCGGGCTGGCCTTCATGAAATACTGTCCCGTATCCCGCGTGAACCCGGTACACATGAACACGTTGAGCACGTCGTGCACATGCGACTCCGCCTCGGTCAGGGTCATCCCCGTGGCATCCGCCAGCGCCCGCGTCAGGTTCGAATGGCAGCAATGGTGATACTGCACACCGGACAACAGGTTGCCGGTATACGGATCGCAGCGCGTGCCGATCACGTCATGCACCGACCCGCCATAGGCGTCTATCCCGTACCAGCCAAGACTGTCCTCCACGATGGTCGCCATCGGCCGCAGCGTCGGGAACGAGGACCAGAGCCGTTCGCCCGTCGTGACATGTGTCCCATGCAGGGCGCGTGTCTTGCCGGAATAGAACCGCTCGGACAGGTCACTGGCGTTCCACAGGTTGAGATCTCCCACCTGAGGCCCATCCACACTCACGATGCGAAAGAACGATCCTGCTGGCACCCGGAAGGTACAGGCGTCCCGAGGTGCTGCGATCGAAACATCCACCACCTCGGCCCCGGCCAAGGCACGTACGTAGAGCGCCATGTCCGGCACCGGCAGCGTTTCGTTGGGATAACAGATCACCGGCGCAATCGCGCGGCGGACTTCGGCATCATCAGGCGCATGTGTCATGCTGCCATGATTGGGATCAGACGACGCTGTGCACAAGCCCTTTCAGTGCGTCCGATCCAGCACCTCGACCGACAGGACCGTGGGCAAATGCCGGGCAATCTCGGCCCAGCTGTCGCCTTCGTCGAAGCTGGCAAAGACCGACCCGGAATTGGTGCCGAAATAGACGCCCGCCCGTTCCTGCTGGTCGGTGGCCATCGCCTGCCGCAACACGGTGAAGTAGCACTGCTGAGGCAGCCCTGTGCGGCAATCCTGCCAGGTGTCGCCCCCATCACGCGACCGCCAGACGGCAGCCGCCGCATCAGGTGGATAGCGACCGGCGGAATCCCCGTTCAAAGGCAGCGTCCACAACGTTTCTGGATCATGCGGATGTACAGCCACGGGAAAGCCAAAGGTCGACGGCAGCCCTTCGGTGATGTCGTCCCAATGACGGCCACCATCGCGTGATCGCCAGACCCCATGGTGGTTCTGCTGATAGAGCAGGTCGCTGCCCGCCGCGCGCACCATGTTGTGCACGCAATGCCCGATCTCACCATTCGATGGTGCCGCCGGGTGATGGTGATCCTGACAGGCCTCCGCATTCGACAACCGGTTGCGCCGGTCCCATGTCGCGCCACCATCCTCGGTCGCGAACACCCCGGCGGCAGAGATGCCAATCCACATCTTCCCCTGAACATCCGGATCCGGAACGATGGTATGAAGCACCATTCCCGCCGCGCCGGGGTTCCAAGTCTCCCGGGTCGGATGCTGCGAAATCCCTTCGACCATCTCGAACTGCGCGCCACCGTCCCGGCTCATCAGCAATTGCGCGGGGTTGGTCCCGGCATAAAGTGCACCGTGTACGTATTTCACGGACCACACCGCCTTGAGCCCGTCAAATGGTGCTGGCGTGTCCTCCCAACCGATCATCGCGGCGAAACCCGGATCATTGGCGGCCCATTCGTCCATCTGGCCTTTCGACAGCTTTGTCAGCGTCCAGGACGCGCCGCCATCATCGGACACAAAGACACCGGCGCCGGACCAGTCACTGCCACCCCCTGCAGCCAGCCTCCCGGTCTCGGGATCGCCGCTGACATGGTTGATCGTCCAGCCCTCGCAATGGGGGCCAGACAGCGCCCAGTTTGCGCGACCATCTTGCGATGTCAGAAGAAAAGCGCCCTTGGTCGTGCCGACCAGTACCGTGATATCCGCCATGATGCCCTCCCGCAGATGGCGGGAGGGTACTCCTCTTGGCCGAGTCTCGATAGCGCGAAGTGCGCTATCAGATCGCGATCACGTCCAGCGGCGGGAAACCGTTGAAGCCAACCGACGCATAGGTCGAGGTATAGGCACCGCAGTTGCGGATCACGATGCGGTCACCCGACTGAAGGCCCAACGGCAACTGCACCGGCTGCTTTTCATACAACACGTCGGCGCTGTCGCAGGACGGACCGGCCAGAATACAGGCACCGGTCGGCTCGTGGTCACGGTCGGTGATGAACTGGTAGCGGATCGCTTCGTCCATGGTCTCCGCGAGACCCGAGAACTTGCCGATATCCAGATACACCCAGCGGTGCAACTCGCTGTCCGACTTGCGCGACACCAGCAACACTTCGGCGGCAATCGCACCCGCTTCGGCGACAAGGCCGCGACCCGGCTCTGCCATGATCGACGGGATCTCGCCGAACTTGTCGTGGATCTGGCGCATCACATCCGACGCATAGGTCTGAGGCGCGTCCAGCTCCTGACCGTAGAAGGCCGGGAACCCACCCCCGATGTTGAGCAGCGTGAGGTCAAACCCATCCGCCTTGAGCCCGTGCCAAACGGACGCCACCTGATCCAGCGTTTCGCCCCACATCTCGGCACGGCGGGTCTGCGAGCCGACATGGAACGACAGGCCCACCGGCTTGAGACCGAGGTCAATGGCCAGACGGAAGAGCGACGGCGTCTTGTCCAGCGCACAGCCGAACTTGCGCGACAACGGCCAATCGGCGTGCAGCGACCCAACGATCAGGCGGATATAGACCGCAGCACCCGGCGCGTGCTGCGCCAGCTTGTGCAGCTCTTCTTCGGAATCCGCCGCGAAGTGGGTGATCCCGATCTCATGCGCCCAGGCAATGTCCGACGGGCGTTTCACGGTATTGCCAAACGACACACGCGACGCGTCCGCACCTGCGTTCAGGCACATCTCGATCTCGGCGCGCGACGCAGCGTCAAAGTTGCTGCCCAGCGCGACCAGGGTCTGCAGGATCTCCGGCGCCGGGTTTGCCTTGACCGCATAGTGAATGCGCGCACGACCCAGACCCTGTGCCAGAGCCGCGTATTGACGTGCGACAGCCTCCGTGTCGATCACAAGCGTCGGGCGCTCGAAACGATGGCTCAGGATGAAGGCCTCGGCGCGAGACACAGATGTTTCGTTGCGGGCGGAAAGCCCGGTTACGTATGCGTTCATTGGTCATCTCCAATAGACCCGGCCATTCCGAATTATTCGGCACAGACCGCTCAGTTCTTTCAGAGACGTTACCGTCGCTACGTAACCGCGTGGGTGCAGGTCCTGCTTGCCCACCTCGCCAGAGGCGCGTGCGTTGGCGTCACTAACCGCGGATATGGAGTCGATTTTGAGTCGGTGCAATAGGAATTGTTTTTGCCGACTCTAAATAACAATCTCAGGTCACTCCCGGCGTCGCAAACACACCACGGGGCTGGTTTCCGACGTCATTTCCGCCCCACAGAATGCACAGCGCCATTGCCCCGCCGCCGTCCTGCGCCACCGACATTCCCGCGTCAGCGTTGTCGTCTTGTGCCGCCAGTAAAGATAGGCCAGCACGCCGAACAGAAGAAGGATCAGGAGGATAGGCATGGCCCCTGTCTATCGATTGCGCACCAGTCATTGCAACCGGATAGGCATAAACGAAGAAGGGGCTGACGTGCCGCCAGCCCCCTGCAAAATCCGAATTTTACCGATTGGTAAAACCTTGGCGTCGTGACCGCTCAAACGTGCCGTTCGACCATCATCTTCTTGATCTCGGCAATCGCCTTGGCGGGGTTCAGACCCTTCGGACAGGTCTTGGCGCAGTTCATGATCGTGTGGCAGCGATAAAGCTTGAACGGATCTTCCAGATCGTCCAACCGTTCGCCAGTCGCCTCATCCCGGCTGTCGATGATCCAGCGATACGCATGAAGCAACGCGGCCGGTCCAAGATAGCGGTCGCCGTTCCACCAGTAGGACGGGCACGCCGTCGAACAGGACGCGCACATCACGCATTCATAAAGACCGTCAAGCTTCTTGCGGTCCTCGATGGACTGCTTCCATTCCTTTGCCGGACGGTTCGTCTTGGTCTCGAGCCACGGCATGATCGACGCGTGCTGTGCATAGAAATGGGTAAGGTCGGGGATCAGGTCCTTGACCACCGGCATGTGCGGCAGCGGGTAAATCTTCACGTCGCCGTCGATCTCGTCCAGACCGTAGATGCAGGCCAGCGTGTTGATCCCATCGATGTTCATCGCGCAGGACCCGCAGATCCCTTCGCGGCAGGACCGGCGGAATGTGAGCGTCGGATCGATCTCGTTCTTGATCTTGATCAGCGCGTCCAGAACCATCGGTCCGCATTTGTCCATGTCGACGAAATAGGTGTCCACGCGCGGGTTCTCGCCATCGTCCGGGTTCCAGCGGTAAATGCTGAATTTGCGCACGTTCTTCGCGCCTTCGGGCTTGGGCCATGTCTTGCCCGTGCGGATGGTCGAATTCTTGGGGAGCGTCAGTTGAACCATGGTAAACTCTGTTGCCTTCCTGCCATCGTCTTCGGGATGCTGAAAAAAAGCGGCATCGCTGCTGTGGCGAATGGTATATCTTCGACGTGTCACGTCTACGGGATCGTGGCCAAAAATAACAGGCAAACACAGGCAAAAAGAGACCAAAGATGCAAAATGCCGCAGCGGCGAAGGCCCTGACACGGAACAGGAAAATGCTGTGTCTGCCATCCACGGCGGGCAATCCCTATCAATCCTTGCTCTATTCGAAACTGCCCAAAGGTTTCGACAGCGAATTCGCCGGCCCCGGCGGTCTTGACCTGCTCGCCAGCGGGGATTTCAGCGTTGTCCACCTTCACTGGGACGACCGCATGTTCGGCCGCTCTGAAGACGCAGCCGCGAATGCGGCAGACCTTGACCTGGCGCTGAACACGCTGCGGCGTTTCAGGCAGGATGGTGGACGGATCGTCTGGACCATCCACAATGAAGCACCGCACAAGGCCCGCGATCTGGAGACCTTCCAGCGTGCCAGACAAGAACTGAGCACATTGGCCGATGCGATCCATGTCCATGCCGACCACGCCGCCGATCACATGGCGGACACCTATGGAACACCGCGCTCGAAACTCCACGTGATCCCGCATCCAAGCTATCTCGGCGCTTACGAACCGGCGGCCAGAACGCTCTTGCGCAAACTGACCAGGTCGGACAGACGCCAGTTCCTGTTCTTCGGCATGTTCCGTGGCCCCAAAGGCATCCACACCATCACCGATGTGGCCGGAAAGCTGAGCAAACGTCAGGTACCCTATCACCTGCGCATGTACGGCAAGGCGTTTTCCTCGCAGGCCCGGATGCTGCGCATGCTGGACGCAAACCCGAATGTCGATCTGCGCACCGACCGCATCCCAGACGAAGACATCCCCGGCATCTTCGGCGCGTCCCATGTCTTTCTCGCACCCTACCAATCCATGTTCACCTCTGGATCGGTGATGCTGGCGCTGACCTTCGGCTTGCCGATCATCGGCCCGAACATCCGTGAATTGCGCGAAACCACACCCGAGGCCTGTCACGACCTGCTCTATGACCCGGCTTCGCCGCGCGGCCTCATCCGCAGCATGCTGCAGTTCATCGAGATGTCTGACACGGACCTGCGCAAACTGCGCAAGGCCTGTTTCGATTTCGCCAAGGATCGCGCACCGGACAAGATCGGCACCCAGGTCGCCAAACTCCTTACCCAGTAATCCCTTTCGAAAGTTCCCCATGCAGACCGCGTTCGCCAACCGTATCCGAACCCTACGCGCTGCCCTGCGCTATGATGACAAGCTGCACATCACCGATGTCGGTGCCAATCCGATGCATTTCGAAGCGCCCTACAAGGATCTTCAGGAAAACGGCGATGTGGTGATCACGGGGTTCGATCCACAGGCCGAAACGCTGGTCACGCTCACCGAAGGACGCGGCGAAGGCGACCGTTACCTGCCCCATGCCATCGGGGACGGCAAGACCCACACTCTGAACGTCTACAAAGGCTCAGGCCTGACCTCGCTTCTGTCCATACGCAGGCCGACGCTTTTCTTCCTCATGGGTCTCAAACGCGCCGCCCAACTGGTCGAAACCGCAGAAATGGAAACGCGCCGTCTGGATGACCTTGACGATATTCAGCGGATCGACCTGCTCAAGATCGACATTCAGGGCGCGGAAAAGATGGTGTTCGAGAACGGCGAGACCAAAATCGCTTCAGCCGTCGCCGTGCATTCGGAAATCAATTTCTTCCCGCTCTATGACGATCAGCCCAGCTTTGGCGACATCGACGTGACCCTGCGCAAGCTCGGCTTTGTCCCTCATTCCTTCTATCACACGGTCGCGCGCCACGTCCGGTCCCGCTACCTGGGGCACTTGAACGATGCGCACCGCACCCATCTTCTGGACGGAGACATCCTTTATTTCCGCGACCTGTCCCGCCCCGATGACCTGACCAGCGACCAGTTGCGCAAAATGGCGCTGATCGCGGATGGGATCTACGGGTTCACGGATTACGCATTGCGATGTCTGGATGAACTCGAACGTCGCAAAGAAGCGGATGAAGCTGCCATCCTCGCCTATATCGACGCGGTTAACGGCTAAAGCCGCTGGTTCAGCAGAGCCGGCAACCCTTCGACGGCAAGGCATCGGACCGTTTCGGGTTTGGACAGGATGTCCGTCACGATCTGCACGGTACTCTCGGTCGGACCTGTCACCGTGTCCAGCGCCAGCGCCCGTATCTGCACCGCGCTTGCGTTGTCGATCACGCAGTCCAGAGCGGGCTCCAGAGGTACACCGGGGAACCGCTCGATCAGAACAGGCGTGATCGCCGACCGCGCTGCATCACGCGCGATCTGATCCTGTACCTGCGGCGAACAGGCCGCAAGCATCACCCCAAAGGCAGTCAGGATCAGGGTCTTAAGCAATATTGCGCGCCTCCGAACAACACCGGTGCGTCCTGTGTACAGCCGAACGAGCGTTCACCAAGCTGCTCCCGACGCATGTCGGCAAGAATTTGCTCCCGGTCGCGGGATGCCGCCGTTTTGGACGGCGGCGTACCGTAGGTGTAATGGACGACCGTTGCATCGCCCGCGCCGACGGTTTCGACCTCATAGGTCCCGCCATGTGCCTTGGCCAGGGTACAGGCGTTTATCGCATCTGCGCCCGCCTGCGTTCCGCCAAGCCCGACCACCGGGGTGGCTTTGGGCAGACCATCCATGAATGACCGTCCGCGCACCTTCAAAGAGAGCGAATACGTGCCCGGAGCCTTGGTTTCCTGCATGCACTAACGCGCGATGCGTTCACCTGCTTCGGGCGTAACCGCCGGTTGCGGTCCAGTGCAACCGGACAGCCCAAAAACCAAAAGCACCGCTGCGGGCACAATCCGCATCAGAACGTACGTTCCTTCGGCTTGATCTTCTCAAGCGAGATCCCGCCCTGCTCTTCCGTCGTCAGCGGGTCTTTCACCACCGGACGATAGGTCAGGTCGATCTGGTTGCCCTCAACCCGCGCGATGGTGTGCACGCGCCAGTTCTCATCGTCCCGCGCGGTGAAATCCTCGTGCGCATGCGCACCGCGGCTTTCTTTGCGCGCCTCGGCACCGGCGATCGTCGCCAGCGCGTTGGGCATCAGGTTGGTCAGTTCCAGCGTTTCCATCAGGTCACTGTTCCAGACAAGGCTGCGGTCGGTGACCTTGAGGTCGTCCATCTTGCCCGCAATCGTGACCATCTTGTCGAGACCTTCCTTCATGGTCTTCGACGTACGAAACACAGCGGCATCCGCCTGCATCGTCTTCTGCATCTCAAGCCGCAGTTCGGCGGTCGGGATGGTCCCCTTGGCATTGCGCAGCCCGTCGAAGCGGTCGAACGCCTTGTCCACCGACGCGGTGTTGGTCGACGGCACGGCGCTGTCGCGGTCCACAACCTTGCCTGCGCGGATGGCCGCAGCCCGGCCGAACACCACAAGGTCGATCAGCGAGTTGGAACCCAAACGGTTGGCACCATGCACCGACGCACAGCCCGCCTCGCCAACGGCCATCAGGCCGGGCACGACCGCGTTCGGGTCGTCCTTGGTCGGGTTCAGCACCTCGCCCCAGTAGTTGGTCGGAATACCGCCCATGTTGTAATGCACCGTCGGCAGAACCGGGATCGGTTCTTTGGTGACGTCGACACCGGCGAAGATCTTGGCGCTTTCCGAAATGCCGGGCAGGCGCTCGGCCAAAGCCTCTTTCGGCAGGTGCGACAGGTTCAGGTGGATATGGTCGCCCTCTGCGCCCACACCGCGACCTTCGCGGATTTCCATCGTCATCGACCGGCTGACATAGTCACGCGGCGCAAGGTCCTTGTAGTTGGGCGCATAGCGCTCCATGAACCGCTCGCCTTCGGAGTTGGTGAGGTATCCACCTTCCCCGCGTGCGCCCTCGGTGATCAGACAGCCCGAGCCGTAGATGCCCGTCGGGTGGAACTGCACGAACTCCATGTCCTGAAGCGGCAGACCAGCGCGGGCCACCATGCCACCACCATCACCGGTGCAGGTATGGGCGCTTGTCGCGCTGAAATAGGCGCGGCCATAGCCGCCCGTCGCCAGCACCACCATCTTGGCGTTGAAGACATGCATCGTGCCGTCGTCAAGCTTCCAGCAGATGACACCGGTGCAGGCGCCGTCGTATGACATGATCAGGTCGATGGCGAAATATTCGATGTAGAACTCGGCGTTGTTCTTCAGCGACTGACCATAGAGCGTGTGCAGGATCGCATGGCCGGTCCGGTCCGCCGCCGCACAGGTGCGCTGCACGGGCGGGCCTTCACCGAACTCGGTGGTGTGACCGCCGAACGGACGCTGGTAGATCTTGCCTTCCTCGGTGCGCGAGAACGGCACGCCGTAATGTTCAAGCTCGTAAACCGCCTTGGGCGCTTCACGGGCGAGGTATTCCATCGCGTCCGTATCGCCCAGCCAGTCCGACCCTTTCACGGTGTCGTACATGTGCCACTGCCAGTGGTCCGGGCCCATGTTGGAGAGCGATGCGGCAATCCCGCCCTGCGCCGCCACCGTGTGCGACCGGGTCGGGAACACCTTGGTCACGCAAGCTGTGCGCAATCCCTGTTCGGCCATGCCAAGCGTGGCGCGCAGACCTGCGCCGCCTGCGCCGACGACCACGACGTCATATTCATGCGTCTCGTATTCGTATGCAGCCATGTTGCTGGAAACTCCGCTAGTCAAAGGGCCATCTTGGCGATGGCAAAGATGCCCACGGCAGCCGCGCCGTAGCTGATGCAGGTCATGCCGAGGATCAGGATTTTCTCCCAGATGCCATGCACATAGTCTTCGATCAGAACCTGGAAACCGTCATTGAAGTGCTTGAACCCCACGATCAGGGTCAGAGCCGCGATGATCGCCGGGAACGGGCGGGCGTAATAGGCCTGCACCTCCTCGAACGACGAACCTAGAATGCCGCCGAACGTGAAGACGAAGAACGGGATCAGAACAAGCAGCGCGACGGACGATTTCTTCATCGCCCAGAAATGCTCGGTCCCGGATTTAGCTGCACCCATGCCGATGGCGCGTTTGCGGTCAGTCAGAAAAGCCATGTTGCGCCCCCTTTACCAAAGCACGACGACGGAAAAGACGGTCAGCACGCCAGAGCCGATGACAACCATCCAGCCCAGCATCTCGGCCCGGTCGATTTCCAGCATCTTGGCGTTGTCCCAGATCAAATGACGGATGCCGGCCAGCGTGTGATACCACAGCGCCCAAAGCGACAGGAACATCACGAGATCGCCGAACCAGCTTGTCACGAAGCCGTTGGCAAAAGCGAAATATTCGGGGCCTGTCGAGGCCGCGAGAAGCCACCAGACGATCATCAGGGCCGCAACAATCAAGGCGTTGCCGGTGATCCGTGTGAGGATCGACGTGATCGATGTAAGCTGGGGGCGATAAACTTGCAGGTGTGGTGACAGGGGTCGATTGCCCCGATTGACGTCAGCCATGGTCTGAGTCCTTTCCGGTTCCTGAGTGCCTTTTTATTTGTTTTGCAAAGCGTGTCACTCCGCCCAAAGCATCAAAGGCGCGGTTTTTTGGCGCAACAGGTCAGAAATTTCCACTTTTGTGATCACACGTAGGAAAACTGTGATCACATCCAGAAAGCTGCGCATTTGCGGCGGCATTCCGGGATCGCCTGCCAATGCTGCCCGGCCTATTGCTGGTCAAGCATCCCATACAACATGCGCAAGTGGTCCTCGAATTCCTCGCACATGGTGATCGACCGATCCGATGGATCGTAAAAGGCATTCGCCTCACCACAGGGACCAGAAATCACCTGAATCGTGCTTGGAAACCCGAAATCCGCATTCAGCGCCTCGACCTCGGCTTCGATGATCCCGGCAGTGAAACTGCCCTCGATTTCGGCAGTAAACACCATCGGCGCCCCGCCTTGGGTCAGGTCGTCGAACACCGCACCCCAGCTGTCGGCAGCAAGTTCGTATTCCTCGACGCAATACTCTGCCCGCTCCTCGGGCAGGTCCATATCCTCGGCAAAATCGTCCCGGGTGTCCGGATCTCCGCCGTAGAACAGGCAGACGGTGTTGTAGAACCGCTGTTCGTCCGGCCCATGCACGTCCCAATAGGGCACGGGATAATCGGCATTCGCCACCGCCTCGGCCCAGAACCCGTTGGCCACGTCATAGGCCATCTCAAGCGCCGACTCCGGCTCGAACAGATGGTCGATGAGCAGGATCGACGCGACATCCGCAGCATCTTCCTCCTGCCCGAAGACAGGCATCTGCATCACGTCGATCAGGGCATGACCCAGCTCGTGATAGAAAATCCCAAGGATATTCGCTTCGACGAAAGCATCCTCCGCCTCGTCGGCCATCAGGCCGCCGGGGACACCGGCAGCCAAAAGGGCAAGCGCGTATCTCACACAGGCATCAAGGCCCAATAATCGAGATCAAGCAAGACATGCGGCAAGTACTTCCCGTCCTCGCTTTTCAACTCCATCGACCCGCCCGCCGAGGTCGCCACCAGACGCAACCGCACCGCGCCCACACCGGGGGCCGAGGTTTCGGCCTTGCCCAGCACCTCGGACCATGCGCGCACGGTGGTGCCGCTGAAACACGGGTTCGCATGTGCCCCGCCGTTCAGGCCCACGATCATCTGCGCATTTGCCAGCCCGTTGAACGACAGCGCCCGCGCCATGCTGATGACATGCCCACCATAAATGAGCCGCTGCCCATCGGGCCGGAACGTGGCGTCGAAATGCACCTTGGCCGTGTTCTGCCACAGCCGCGTCGCCATCATGTGTTCGGCTTCCTCGATGGTCACGCCGTCCACATGGTCGATCTTCTCGCCAATGGCGTAGTCCCCCCAACGATGCGACTCGCCCGCCAGTTCGAAATCGTAGTTAGTAAAGTCCAAACCACGCGGAATGGTCAGGTCGTCCACGGACAGAACCGTCTTCAACTCCGGCACCACGGTCTCGGGTGCTGCCGCATCCGCGTCCCGCTTGCGCACCATGACCCAGCGCACATAGTCCATCACCAACTGGTCGTTCTGGTTCAGACCGCGTGTGCGCACCCAGACCACACCGGTCTTGCCGTTCGAGTTCTGCTTGAGCCCGATCACCTCGGATTCCGACCGCAGCGTGTCGCCTGCATAGACCGGGGCCAGCCAACGCCCCTCGGCATAACCCAGATTGGCCACCGCGTTCAGCGACACATCGGGCACCGTCTTGCCGAACACCACATGGAACGCCGCGAGATCGTCAATCGGCGACGACGGCAGACCACAGTTCTGCGCAAAAAGGTCCGACGAATAAAGCGCATGCCGCGCCGGATAGAGCGCATGATACAGCGCCCGCTCCCCACCCGACACCGTGCGCGGGACCGCGTGGCGGATCACCTGCCCGACCGCGTAATCCTCAAAGAAACGGCCTTCATTCGTTTTCGTCATCGCAGCGCCCTTTGCGGTGGTCGCGGGTCGGTCGAGTGTGTCACTGTTCGCCAAGTTTCATCTCCGGACTGTAGGGGGTGTCGATCTCTTTGGTCACCGCCTGCCCACAGCGCATCACGCCATTGGCATGATCGAACGCATAGGTGGGATCGCCATAAAGCTCCCACCCCTTGCTCAGGGCCAGAGATACCTTGTGGCAAAAGGCCGACGTGTCATCTTCGGTCAAAAGTCGATAGATCTTCATGGCTTACCCCGGAAACGGCCAAACGCCGAGCCATGCGTGAATGCCGGTCATCAGCCCGAACATCACCAGCGTGATCACAACAAGAACGACGTCTTTCTTGGCCTCACCCGGCTGCGGACGATCCCAGACCGGCACGGCTTTGTTGATAAGGATCACCTCAAGAACCGCCCAGGCCAGCATCCCGCCGAACAGGATGATCGACGCCACATCGCCATTCACCAAAAGGTGCGCCACCGCCCAGATCTTGACCGAAGTCAGTTGCGGATGCCGCATCTTGCCCCGCAGACGGCCGGTCGTGGCGCTCATGCCGAACACGAACACGGCAATCAGCATCAGCAGGTTGTTGATATGCACCATGAAGGCAGGCGGGTTCCACACCGGGATGAACTCGGCCCCGCGATAGCCCCAGATCATCAGACCAAGGCTGATCAGCAGCAGAACCGCCACCACGCCCTTGCCTTTGTCGCCCATCGCCGCGCGCTGTTCGGGCGCGACGCGCTTGAAAATATGGGCTCCGACCCAAATCAGCAGTCCGAGAACAAGAAGACCCATCATGGCTTACCCCGCTTGGATGGTTTCGATTGCCTCTGCTTTTGCCAGTATTTCGCGGGCCGTGGCAACGTGAAGGTTCTCGACGATCTTGCCATCCACCACGGCAACCCCCTGCCCCTCGGCCTCCGCCGCCTCGAACGCGGCGATCTGGCGGCGGGCAAGGTCGATCTCTTCGGGCGCGGGCGCGAAGGCGGTGTTGGCAATGTCCACCTGCGCGGGGTGGATCAGCGTCTTGCCATCGAACCCCATATCCCGGCCCTGCGTACATTCCGCCTTCAGCCCCTCATCATCCTTGAACGCGTTATACACACCGTCCACGATCACCAGCCCTTCGGCCTTGGCCGCCAGCAGGCAGATCGACAGCGAGGTCAGCAGCGGCAGGCGGTCCGGGCGGAACCGGGTCTGCAATTCCTTGGCAAGGTCATTGGTGCCCATCACCATCCCCGCCATCTTCGGATGCGCCGCGATCTCGGCGGCATTCAGGATTCCGCGCGGCGTTTCCATCATCGCCCAGATCGGCAGATCGCCGGTGATCTCGGCCAGCGCATCCAACTGCGCAGCACTTTCCACCTTGGGCAGCAGCACCGCATCGCAGTCCATCTGCGCCACGGCTTCGGCATCCGCCCGGCCCCACTCGGTGTCCAGCCCGTTGATCCGCACGATCCGCACCCGCGCACCATACCCACCTGCCGCCAGCGCCGCTTTCAGCGTTTCCCGCGCGGCGGGCTTTTCATCGACAGCCACCGCATCTTCGAGGTCAAAGATGATTGCATCAACAGGCAAACCCCGCGCCTTTTCAAGCGCACGGTCTTTCGACCCCGGAATGTAAAGAACCGAGCGATAGGGGCGGCTGCGCATGTCCATGGTGGTCTCCTGAGCGAGTCTCGAGTAATAATGTTGCGCCAGAGAGCTACATTCTTTTGCAAAAACTGCAAGAGGTGATCTGCCGCACCGCAGAAAAAAGCTGCTGCACCCGCATTCGAACGTATCGTTAACCAATTTAAAACCGATCCGCCGGACGCTCTGCCCCATCACAGCCGAAAAGGGGGAAGGCGATGAAACGAGACTTCTGGACACTGACGGGGCTGGCCATTGGCGCATTGATGGCCTCATCGACACTGACGCAGGCGCAGCAGAATTGCGCTGCACGCGATCTGGTGATCGAACGACTGGCCAGCGCCTACGGCGAAACGCGCCAATCCATCGGCCTTGCGCAGAACAACACCATGGTCGAGGTCTTCGCCTCCACCACCACCGGCACATGGACGATCACCGTCACCAACGCCTCCGGCCTTACCTGCCTTGTCGCCAGCGGTCAGGCGTTTGAACGGATCACGGAAACCCTGCCGACACCGGCCGAGGACGCCTAGGTCAGCGCGTCGAAGATCAGCTTTGATCCGGTCACCATGAGCAACACATAGGTCAGGCCGAAAAACACCCGTTCGGGCACGATATGATGTGCCCGGACGCCCAGATAGGTGCCCAAAATCGCAAACGGCGCCAGCGCAAGGTTCAGCGTCAGCGTCTCCAGCGTGAAAAAGCCCATCGCGGCATAAATCCCCGCCTTCAGCACGTTCATCGCCCAGAAGACGATCACCGTCGTCGCCTGAAACGCGGTCTTGCTCAGCTTTCGTCCCAGCAGATACACCGCCGCCACCGGCCCGCCCGCGTGGCTGACGAAACTAGTGAACCCCAGCGCGACCCCCGCCGAGACACCCGCCGTCGGCGACATCGGCCGTTCCCCGATCCTCACCCAGCCCGCCGCCTGCACCAGTTGCCACAGGACAAAGGCAATCGAGATCCCACCGATCAGGAACCGGATCGCATCATCATCCGCCCAGCCAAAGAACAGCGCGCCCAGAAACGTCCCCGGCACACCGCCCCACAGGAGCAGCCGCGTTTCCGGCCAGCTCCACTTTTTCCAATAGGCCGGAAGGCTCGCCACATCGATCAGCATGAGCAGCGGAAGCATGATCCCCAGCGCAATCGCGGGCTCCACCACCAGCGCCAGAATCGACGCGCTGGCAAAGGCGGCCCCCGACCCGAACCCGCCTTTCGACACCCCCGCGAACACCACCGCAGGCACGCCGAGCGCAAAAACAGTCCAGCTCAAAGCCTCCATGAAAGCCCCACTTTCCTACGGCAATTCATTGACATATCGCGCCACGCCCCAACCTGCCAGCACTGACGTGCTTCTGCGCCGCACTTGCGAAATAGCCTAAGTCGGACTAGCACAGCGCAAATTCAAAACGGACCGGAGACAAATTCCATGGCCAGACCCAAGATTGCCCTCATCGGCGCGGGACAGATCGGTGGCACCCTTGCTCACCTCGTGGCACTCAAAGAACTGGGTGATGTCGTGCTCTTCGACATCGCCGAAGGCACCCCGGAGGGCAAGGCCCTCGACATCGCCGAATCCGGCCCCTCCGAAGGGTTCGACGCCCGCCTCAAGGGCACACAGGATTACGCCGACATCGCGGGCGCAGACGTCTGCATCGTCACCGCCGGTGTCCCGCGCAAGCCGGGCATGAGCCGCGATGACCTGCTGGGCATCAACCTCAAGGTCATGAAATCCGTGGGCGAAGGCATCGCCGCCAACGCACCGGACGCGTTCGTGATCTGCATCACCAACCCGCTCGACGCGATGGTCTGGGCGCTCCAGCAGTTCTCGGGCCTGCCGACCAACAAGGTCTGCGGCATGGCCGGCGTTCTGGACAGCGCCCGCTTCCGTCACTTCCTGAGCCTCGAATTTGATGTCTCCATGAAAGACGTCACCGCCTTCGTTCTGGGCGGTCACGGCGACACGATGGTTCCGCTGACCCGCTATTCGACCGTCGCAGGCATCCCCCTGCCCGATCTGGTCAAGATGGGCTGGACCACCCAGGACAAGCTCGACGCCATCGTGCAGCGCACCCGTGACGGCGGCGCGGAAATCGTCGGCCTGCTGAAAACCGGCTCCGCCTTCTACGCCCCGGCGACCTCCGCCATCGAAATGGCCGAAGCCTACCTCAAGGACCAGAAGCGCCTCCTGCCCTGCGCCGCCTATTGCGACGGCGAATTCGGCCTCGATGGTTTCTACGTGGGCGTCCCCACCATCATCGGCGCAGGCGGCATCGAAAAGATCGTCGACATCTCGCTCACCAAGGACGAGCAGGCGATGTTCGACAACTCGGTCAACGCCGTCAAAGGCCTAGTTGAAGCGTGCAAAGGCATCGACGAAAGCCTGAATTAAGCCGACCTGATATTCGGCCAAGACGCAGCGACCCCAAGTCGCTGCGTTTTTTTGTGGCGCATGGACAGCGCACACGATCCCGCAAAGAGATCACGACGGTTGTCGCACTCTATGAACCGAATTAGCATCTCGGTCACGGCGTCCACACATCTGCGCGCGAGGCTTTGCTTTGATCACGTTTGAACAATCGCTCGAAGCGTGTGACACGGACACAATCAAATCCCTTGATGTCACGTGTTTCTCAACAGACGACGTGGTCAATCTCATTCTGCAAAGGTCCGAGATCATCCGCGACCAACCGCGTCCGGGGAAGGTTGTTCAGGCTTGGGCCGCCGGCAATGCCGGACCTGCACTGGCACTGGTCGACAAGATGGGCGACGACTTGATCCGCCGTGCCGCTGCAATCATCTGGCTGGAATATCAAGAGATCAAACCGACAATTGACGCCATGCATCCCCAGTCCACCGCTGACATCGGATGCGGCTACGCGCTGTTCGATCTGTTTCTCTGGATGGATCACCCCGGCAGGCTTTTGTTGATCGACCTCGAGCAGAGCGACGACCGCCATTTCGGGTTCCAGGACAAAGGCGCGGCCTATTCGAACCTCGAGATCGCACGCCGATTTCTTGAACGGAACGGCGTCACTCCAGACGACATTGTCTGCGTCAATCCCGAGAAAACATCTCTGGCCGACCAACCTGCCGTGAACCTCGCGGTGAGTTTTATCTCATGCGGGTTCCACTATCCGTGTGAGACATATCTCGAGTTCTTCCAGTCCGGCGTAAAGCCGGGTGGTGCTGTCATCCTGGATTTGAGAACAGGTCGCGCAGCGCGGGGAACAAAGGTGCTTTCTTCTGTCGGCACGGTGTCGACGCTGACCGAGTCCGCCTACGGAAACGGTCAGCGGGTCTTGATGCAAAAATCCGCGTGACCTGACGGCTCGTTGAAGCAACTGGATGGCGACATCCAAAGAGAATCAAACATTCGGGCGCGGCAATCGCCGCAGGCGCGCAGCAAGCCGATGATTTGTGATCACACGTTTTTTTCCTGTGATCACAAATGTCGGTTTTTTGCCGATTTGCCCACCCTGCGTCAAAAAAACCGTTCTGCGTTGGCCCTTACCCTCCTTATATCGCCGCAAATCACAGCAAGAAACGGGACAGTTGACCGATGAACATCCACGAGTATCAGGCGAAAGCCCTGCTACGCAGCTACGGCGCTCCGGTGTCGGACGGCCGCGTGGTTCTCAAGGCCGAAGAGGCCAAGACCAAGGCAGGCGAAATGGACGGGCCGCTCTGGGTGGTCAAGGCCCAGATCCACGCAGGTGGTCGCGGCAAGGGCAAGTTCAAGGAAGAAAGCGCTGGCGAAGCCGGTGGTGTGCGCCTTGCCAAGTCGGTTGAGGAAGCCGCCGAGGAAGCCAAGAAAATGCTGGGCCGCACCCTCGTGACCAAGCAGACGGGCGACGCGGGCAAGCAGGTCAACCGCATCTATATCGAGGACGGATCGGGCATCCAGACCGAGATGTACCTGGCCCTTCTCGTCGACCGCCAGACATCGCGCGTGTCCTTCGTGGCCTCCACCGAAGGCGGCATGGACATCGAGGAAGTGGCCGAAAGCACACCCGAGAAAATCCTCAGCTTCAGCGTCGATCCGGCCACCGGCTATCAGCCGTTCCACGGCCGCCGCATCGCGTTCAACCTCGGCCTCGAAGGCAAGCAGGTGAAGCAATGCGTTCAGCTGATGGGCACACTCTACCAGATGTTCGTCGAAAAAGACATGGAGATGCTCGAGATCAACCCGCTCATCATCACCGATGAAGGCGATCTCAAGTGCCTCGACGCCAAGATGGGCTTTGACGGCAACGCGATCTACCGCCACCCGGATATCGCCGAACTGCGCGACACCACCGAAGAAGACCCGAAAGAGCTTGAGGCGTCCAAGTATGACCTCAACTACATCGCGCTCGACGGTGAAATCGGCTGCATGGTGAACGGCGCGGGTCTTGCCATGGCGACGATGGACATCATCAAGCTCTACGGTGCCGAACCCGCCAACTTCCTCGACGTGGGCGGTGGGGCGACCAAGGAAAAGGTCACCGAGGCGTTCAAGATCATCACCTCCGACCCCAACGTCAAAGGCATCCTCGTCAACATCTTCGGCGGCATCATGCGCTGCGACGTGATCGCGGAAGGCGTGATCGCGGCGGTCAAAGAGGTCGGTCTCAAGGTGCCGCTGGTTGTGCGTCTCGAAGGCACAAACGTCGAAAAGGGCAAGGAGATCATCCAGAACTCCGGCCTCGACGTGATCGCCGCCGACGACCTCAAGGACGGCGCGCAGAAGATCGTGAAGGCGGTCAAGGGCTGATGAACCGCGCTGGCTGGATAACCGCACTTGCCGTTGCGGCCATTCCCGGCTGGGTCGCTGCCGGACCGTTTGACGATCCGGCAGACGCAGGCGCGTTGATCGGCGAGGCATGTGTCACCACATCGCTCGACTTCGACGCGCTCTTCGCATCCGCGCAGGAACTCGCAACCGCCGCAGGGTTGCCGCAGGTGTTGGCCTCGGACGAGGCCGCCATGTTTGGCAATCCCGGTGGCGCGCATGTGGTGTTCTCGCGCCGGATCGACTCGATGGCCTGCCAGCTCAACATCCCGCCCGACCCCGGAACCGAGGCGTTCTTCACTGCATTGAGAGATACGATGCAGTCACGGATCGACGCGACATATCCCGGTGCACTCTCGGACGAGATGGACAAACCGTCTCCGCACGAGGCCGCACACCAATGGGTCTTCCGCGTCCCCAAGGAACGCCATTTCGCCGTCTCGCACAGCTGGATCCGCGACAGGGGGGTCTCCCTCTCGGTCGGGTACAGCCAGATTTACGAATAATTCCGCGTCGCGCGGACCGAACGACAGAAGTAGGAGAGCCACCGTGGCCGTACTCATCGACGAAAACACCAAAGTGATCTGCCAGGGCCTCACCGGTTCTCAGGGCACCTTCCACACCGAACAGGCCATCGCCTATGGCACCAAGATGGTCGGCGGCGTCACGCCCGGCAAAGGTGGCATGACCCATCTCGACCTGCCGGTCTTCAACTCGGTCCACGAGGCCAAGCACGCCACCGAAGCGAACGCCACCGTGATCTACGTTCCGCCGCCCTTCGCCGCGGATTCGATCCTCGAAGCGATCGACGCCGAGATGGAAGTGATCGTCTGCATCACCGAAGGCATCCCGGTCATGGACATGATGCGCGTCAAGCGCGCGCTCGAAACCTCCAAGTCGCGCCTCATCGGCCCAAACTGCCCCGGTGTCATCACACCTGACGCCTGCAAGATCGGCATCATGCCCGGCCACATCCATCGTCGCGGCAGCGTCGGCGTTGTCTCGCGCTCGGGCACTCTGACCTACGAGGCGGTCAAGCAGACCACCGATGTGGGCCTTGGCCAGTCCACCTGCGTCGGCATCGGCGGCGACCCCATCAAAGGCACCGAGCATATCGACGTGCTGGAATGGTTCCTGGCGGATGACGAGACCGAGAGCATCATCATGATCGGTGAAATCGGCGGTTCCGCCGAAGAGGAAGCCGCGGAATTCCTCGCCTCCGAAAAGAAGAAAGGCCGCTGGAAGCCCACCGCAGGCTTCATCGCAGGCCGCACCGCCCCTCCGGGCCGCCGCATGGGCCATGCTGGCGCAATTGTTGCAGGCGGCAAAGGCGGCGCGGAAGACAAGATCGAGGCGATGAAATCCGCAGGCATCGTGGTGGCCGAAAGCCCCGCCCAGCTGGGTGAAGCGGTGCTTGAGGCGATCAAAGGCTAAGCCATGGGCCGGGCAGCCGCCCGGTCTCCGCCGAGACAACCTGTAGGCCGGGCGATTGCCCGGCTTGCGCACACACAGAAAGCCGCGCGACAGCGGATCACGAGATCCGCTTTCCTGCTGCTTGATCAGACCGGTTCGGGAGGACCACGACACATGACGGATCAAAGCCCTAACGATCTTTTCCACGCGTCCAGCTTCATGCAGGGGCATAACGCGGCCTATCTGGAACAGATGTATGCGCGCTACGCCAACGACCCCAACGCGGTCGACGAAGCATGGCAGGCGTTTTTCAGGCAACTGGGCGATGACGAAGTCAGCGTCAAGAAAGAGGCCACCGGCCCAAGCTGGGCGCGCCCCGACTGGCCGCCGATGCCGAACGACGACCTGACCGCAGCGCTCGACGGCCAATGGCCAGTTGCACCGGCAGAAGCGAAAAGCGCCGGCGACAAGATCAAGGCCAAGGCGCAGGAAAAGGGTGTCGAGGTCACGGACGACGCGATCCAGCGCGCCGTGCTGGATTCCATCCGCGCCCTGATGATCATCCGCGCCTACCGCATCCGGGGCCACCTTGCCGCCGATCTCGATCCGCTGGGCATGCGCGAACAGACCGCCCACCCGGAACTTGATCCGAAATCCTACGGCTTCACCGAAGCCGACATGGACCGTCCGATCTTCATCGACAACGTGCTGGGTCTTCAGATCGCGTCCATGCGCGAGATCCTCGACATCGTGAAGCGCACCTATTGCGGCACCTTCGCGCTGCAATACATGCACATCTCCGATCCCGAGCAATCCGCCTGGCTCAAGGAACGGATCGAAGGCTACGGCAAGGAAATCGCCTTCACCCGCGAGGGCCGCAAGGCGATCCTGAACAAGATGGTCGAGGCTGAAGGCTTCGAGAAATTCCTCCATGTCAAATACATGGGCACCAAGCGCTTTGGTCTCGATGGTGGCGAAAGCCTGATCCCGGCGATGGAGCAGATCATCAAGCGCGGCGGCAACCTTGGCGTCAAAGAAATCGTCATCGGCATGCCGCACCGGGGCCGCCTGTCGGTACTGGCCAACGTGATGCAGAAGCCCTACCGCGCGATCTTCAACGAATTCCAGGGCGGCAGCTTCAAGCCCGAGGATGTCGACGGATCCGGCGACGTGAAATACCACCTCGGCGCGTCCTCCGACCGTGAATTCGACGGCAATACGGTGCACCTGTCGCTGACCGCGAACCCGTCGCACCTCGAAGCGGTGAACCCGGTTGTGCTGGGCAAGGTCCGCGCCAAACAGGACCAGTTGGGCGACGCCGAGCGCAAGGCGGTGATGCCGATCCTGCTGCACGGCGATGCAGCCTTTGCCGGTCAGGGTGTCGTGGCCGAATGCTTCGCCCTCTCGGGTCTGCGCGGTCACAAGACCGGCGGCACGATCCATATCGTCGTGAACAACCAGATCGGCTTTACCACAGCACCACACTTCTCGCGCTCGTCCCCCTACCCGACGGACAACGCGCTGGTGGTCGAAGCCCCGATCTTCCACGTCAACGGCGACGATCCCGAAGCGGTGGTGCATGCCGCAAAAGTCGCCACCGAGTTCCGCCAGAAATTCGGCAAGGACGTGGTCATCGACATGTTCTGCTACCGCCGCTTCGGTCACAACGAAGGCGATGAACCGATGTTCACCAACCCGTTGATGTACAAGAAGATCAAACAGCAGAAGACCACGCTGTCGCTCTATACCGAGCGTCTGGTCAAGGACGGCCTGATCCCCGAAGGCGAAATCGAGGACATGAAGGCGGCGTTCCAGGCGCATCTCAACGAAGAGTTCGAAACCGGCAAGACCTACAAGCCCAACAAGGCCGACTGGCTTGACGGGCGCTGGAGCCATCTCGACCGTCAGGACAAGGACGACTACCAGCGCGGCCAGACCGCCATTCCTCCAGAGACCATGGCACAGGTGGGCGAGGCGCTCACCCGTCTTCCCGACGGGTTCCCGGTGCACAAGACCGTCGAACGTCTGCTGGACGCCCGCAAGGAGATGTTCAACTCCGGCAGCAACTTCGATTGGGCGACGGCCGAAGCGCTGGCCTTTGGGTCGCTGCTCACCGAAGGCTATCCGGTGCGCCTTGCCGGTCAGGACAGCACACGCGGCACGTTCAGCCAGCGCCATTCGGGTATCGTGAACCAGGAAACCGAAGAGCGGTACTACCCGCTCAACCACATCCGCGAAGGTCAGGCGCGCTACGAAGTGATCGACAGCGCCCTGTCGGAATACGCGGTGCTTGGGTTCGAATATGGCTATTCGCTGGCCGAACCCAACGCGCTGACGCTCTGGGAAGCGCAGTTCGGCGACTTCGCCAACGGTGCGCAGATCATGTTCGACCAGTTCGTCAGCTCGGGCGAATCGAAGTGGCTGCGCATGTCGGGCCTCGTCTGCCTCCTGCCGCACGGGTTCGAAGGTCAGGGACCGGAGCACTCCTCCGCACGCCTCGAACGCTTCCTGCAGATGTGCGGTCAGGACAACTGGATCGTGGCGAACTGCTCGACGCCGGCCAACTACTTCCACATCCTGCGCCGTCAGCTGCACCGGTCTTTCCGCAAGCCGCTGATCCTGATGACCCCGAAATCGCTCCTGCGTCACAAGCTGGCGATTTCCAAGGCGGACGAATTCACCACCGGGTCAAGCTTCCACCGGGTGCTCTGGGACGATGCGCAATATGGCAACTCGGACACCACATTGGTCAGTGACGACAAGATCAAGCGCGTCGTGATGTGCTCGGGCAAAGTCTATTACGACCTGCTCGAGGAACGCGACGCCCGGGGCATCGACGACATCTACATCCTGCGCTTCGAGCAGTTCTACCCCTTCCCGGCCATCTCCGCGGTCAAGGAACTGGAACGCTTCCCGCAGGCCGAGATGATCTGGTGTCAGGAAGAGCCCAAGAACCAGGGGGCCTGGACCTTCATGGAACCGAACCTTGAATGGGTGCTGGGCCGCATCAACGCCGCGCATCCGCGCCCGCGCTACGTGGGCCGCGCCACATCGGCCTCGCCTGCAACGGGTCTGGCCAGCCAACACAAAGCACAGCAAGCCGCGCTCGTGAACGAAGCGCTGACGATCGAAGGGAACTAAGACATGACAACCGAAGTGCGAGTGCCCACCCTGGGCGAATCCGTGACAGAAGCCACGGTCGCCACATGGTTCAAGAAGCCGGGTGACAGCGTTGCCGTGGACGAAATGCTGTGCGAGCTGGAAACCGACAAGGTGACGGTCGAAGTGCCGTCGCCCGCCTCGGGCAAGCTGGCGGATATCGTGGCCAAGGAAGGCGACACCGTGGGCGTTGATGCCCTGCTGGCCAACATTGCCGAGGCCGGCGAGGCCGGATCGGCCACCCCCGAGGAACGGCCCTCTGCCAAGCCCGCCGAAAACAAAGCCTCCTCCGGTGGGGCTTCGGTCGATGTGATGGTGCCGACCCTGGGCGAGTCCGTGTCCGAGGCAACCGTCTCCACATGGTTCAAGAAAGTCGGCGACACCGTGGCCCAGGACGAGATGCTCTGCGAGCTGGAAACCGACAAGGTCTCGGTCGAAGTGCCCGCCCCGGCCGCTGGCGTCCTGTCCGAAATCGTCGCCCCCGAGGGCAGCACCGTTGCCGCAGGCGGCAAGCTTGGTGTGATCGGCGGCAGTGCCGGTGTGACCGGCGAAGCCACCGTACCCGGCAGCGATGCGGCAGGCGGTGAGCAATACACCACCCCCGACGCGGGCAATGGCCGTCCGAAATCGGATGTCGAAGACGCCCCCGCTGCCAAGAAGGCCATGGCCGAAGCCGGTGTCAGCCGGGATCAGGTGCAGGGCTCGGGCCGCGATGGCCGCGTGATGAAGGAAGACGTGGCCAAGGCCGTGGCCGCAGCCGCCTCTGCCCCGGCGCAGACCTCTGCCCCCGCCGCCGCCCCGCGCGCGCCGGTGCCCGCAGATGACGCCGCCCGCGAGGAACGGGTCAAGATGACCCGCCTGCGCCAGACCATCGCCCGCCGCCTCAAGGACGCGCAGAACACCGCCGCGATCCTGACCACCTACAACGAGGTCGACATGACCGAGGTCATGGCGCTCCGGAACGAATACAAGGACCTCTTCGAAAAGAAACACGGCGTGCGCCTTGGCTTCATGTCCTTCTTCACCAAGGCCTGCTGCCATGCTCTGAAAGAAGTGCCCGAGGTCAATGCCGAAATCGACGGCACCGACATCGTCTACAAGAACTTCGTCCATATGGGCGTCGCTGCGGGCACGCCGCAGGGTCTGGTGGTTCCGGTCATCCGCGATGCCGACCAGATGAGCTTTGCCGAGATCGAGAAAGCGATTGCCGAAAAAGGCCGCCGCGCCCGTGACGGCAAGCTTTCCATGGCCGAAATGCAGGGCGGCACCTTCACCATCTCCAACGGCGGTGTCTACGGCTCGCTCATGTCCTCGCCGATCCTCAACCCGCCGCAATCGGGTATCCTCGGCATGCACAAGATCCAGGACCGCCCGATGGTCATCAACGGAGAGATCAAGATCCGCCCGATGATGTATCTTGCGCTCAGCTACGATCACCGCATCGTCGACGGCAAAGGCGCCGTGACCTTCCTCGTCCGCGTGAAAGAAGCGCTCGAGGATCCGCGCCGATTGCTGATGGATCTGTAAAAATGTGCGCACGCACCCTGCCAGTCGGTAGGGTGCGTGATCTCACGCACCACGGGACGCGCCCATGAACCCCGAACTCACCGCCCTCACCCTCGCCGCCCTGCTGCAAGTGCTGCAATTCGCGGCCTATTCCATCACGGCCCAAATGCAGGTCGGCACCAAAAAGGCACTCAGCCCACGCGATACGCCGGTGCAACTCACCGGCAAGGCGGGCCGCCTGCAACGGGCGATGAACAACCATTTCGAAGGCCTGATCCTCTTCGGCATCGCCGTGATGGTGATCACCTATTCCGGTCAGGGCGACGGCCGCACCGCCATTGCCTGCGCGATCTACCTTGCCGCCCGTGTGCTCTACGTGCCCGCCTATGTCTTTGGCTGGGTGCCGTGGCGCTCGGTGATCTGGGCGATTGGTTTCTTCGCGACGCTCTACCTGCTAGTGATGGCGCTGATATAGCTTCATCTTGCCCATAAACTCCGGGGGAGTCGCCGGAACGGCGATGGGGGCAGCGCCCCCTCTCCTCACCCAATACA
>NZ_JALEGT010000016.1 GCF_022763305.1 Marivita sp.
GAGAAAGAGGAGGCATTCTTCGCAGACTTGAGCGCCGGTGAGAAAGCGGCATAACTATTGAACCAGAAACTCTCCGGTAAACCCGGGGCGGTTCAGACAGCGCAACGAGATCGAGGCACGAGCCGTCGAGCTTCTGTCCGATCATCCCGACTACCAGCTTCTGACAACCATCCCAGGCATCGGCCCGATCAACGCCATGACAATCCTCGCGGAGGCTGGAGATCTACGCCGCTTCCGGCATCATCGGCAGTTCCTGAAGTTCTGTGGCATGGACCTCGCCACCGTCCAGTCCGGCATGTTCCGCGGTCAGAGCGGCATCTCGAAGTACGGCAAGGCCCGGCTTCGGCGGACCCTCTGGATGGCCGGCCAAACCGCTGTTCTCAAGCGGACCAACAGCTTCCGCGACAAGTTCGAGCGCTACATCTCGAAGGACCGACACAACGCCCATCTGCGCCGCAAGGCCTACACCGCGATCGCGGCCAAGAGGGCGCGCACCGTACACGCCGTGGTCAAACACGGCGATCCCTATCGCCCCTTCTTCGAGGGGGTGAGCCCAGGCGGAAGGACCACTCTCTGACATGAGCCGTGGAGGCAGCTCGCTGACCTCGTAGATAATGTTCGGGCCTTCTGCTTGGGATTTGGGATCTCGTATTGAGGACGGTGAGGGCCGCCAGAGCGCGTACCCTGTGTTTGCTATGGAAGAGATCATTTCTTGACGGCAGAGCCCGTCTGGGCAACCTTTACAGGGCATCCGGTTCGCCGGATGTCCCACGACCTGCTGACCTAAGCGGCCAGATTCTCCCGACATAGGACGTTGTCGCTGACTACAAGGCAGGGATACCCGCGCAGCTCGGCGATCCGATCCAGTTCACGGGCGACACGCGCGCCGCCGATGGATGTATTGACCACAGCGGCCAGACATTCCCGGCTGAAGTCATCTATGACGTTCAGCACACGGAACCTACGGCCATCCTCCAGTGCGTCCGACATGAAGTCGAGGGACCATCGCTGGTTAGGTCCCTGCGGGATCGCCATGGGCGTCCTAGTGCCCACAGCGCGCTTGCGTCCGCCCCGTTTACGAACGGTTAACCTTTCTTCGCGGTAGAGCCGATACAGCTTCTTCCAGTTGACCTCCCAGCCTTCGCGCTTCAGCAGGATATGCAGGCGCCGATAGCCGAACCGTCGCCGCTCGGACGCCAGTTCCTTCATTCTGGTCCGCAATTCCGTGTCGGCGGGGCGCTTCGACGTGCGCCGATACACACGCGGATCGATCCCGGCCAGCGCACAGGCACGGCGCTGATTGTAACCCTTGGTCTTCATGGCCCAGTTCACAGCATTCCTCCTCGAACCGGGCCTCAGAAGTTTTTTCCAAGCATCTCTTTCAGCGTCGCAACGTCCATCATCTGCTCGGCCAGCATCTTCTTCAGTTTGGCGTTCTCGGATTCCAGCGTCTTCAGCCGCCGAGCGTCGGACACTTCCATGCCGCCATACTTGGATCGCCACTTGTAGAAGGTCGCGTCATTGATCCCATGCTTGCAGCACAGCTCCTTCGCGCCAAGCCCAGCCTGGTGCTCTTTCAAAATGCCAATGATTTGTTCTTCGCTGAAACGGCTTCTCTTCATCGTCTGTCTCCTCAGTTGGAGAACAGGCTAACCTCAAATCGAGGACTTTTCAGGGGAGCAGGTCACTGAGAGGATCACCTTCGGGCATCAGTCAGAGCAGGACGCGACGCGCCTCCAATCCTTGAGCAGAGGTGGTCCTGGAAATTCGACCAGTTTGCCGCCGTGCTGAGCTATAGCATTGGTTTCATTTCAGGCGGCAACCTTCAGGTCCGGAGATCGCCTATCATAGGCCTCGTCCGGCGTCATGATCCCATGTGATGAGTGCGGACGTCTTTCATTGTAGTAAGTGATCCAGTTGCCGATCCCGTTCCGGGCTTCGGAGCCGGTTTCGAAAGCATTCAGGTAGACGCATTCGTATTTGAGTGATCGCCACAGCCGCTCGATCATTCGGTTGTCGATCCAGCGCCCCCAACCATCCATCGAGATTTTGACCTTCGCATCGCGCAACACGTCTGTGAAATCGGTGCTGGTGAATTGCGAACCTTGGTCGGTATTGAATATCTCGGGGGTGCCGTATCGGGCCAGCGCGTCTTTCAATGCGTCGACGCAGAACCCCGCGTCCATGCTGTTCGAGAGCCGCCAGCTCAGCACCTTCCGGCTGTGCCAGTCCATGATAGCCACGAGATAGAGAAATCCCCGGCGCATGGGGATGTAGCTGATGTCAGCACACCAGACCTGATTGGGTCGGGTGATGGGTAAGTCCTTCAGAAGATATGGGTATATCTTGTGCTCCGGGTGTTTCTTGCTGGTCTTTGGCTCCTGGTAAATCGGCACCAGACGCATGAGTTTCATCAGCCGCCTGACCCGATGCCGCCCGCATTTATGTCCCTGCCGCTGCATATGGCGGGCCATTTGCCGGGCCCCATACCACGGCGTCTCCAGGTCCGCAGGACGACGGTCGATGATTTCCATGAACTTCAGGTTCTCAGCGCTTTCTCCGCGCGGCTGGTAGTAAAGGGTCGAGCGTGCCAACGACAGCAGGCTGTATTGCCGCCGGACGCTGAGATCAGGATGGTCTTTCTTCACCGCTTTTTGCCTCCAGTGCCGAGGATGAGACTGGAGGCTTCCGACAAAAAATCCCGTTCCACGACCAACTGGCCGATCTTGGCGTGCAGCTTTTCGACCTCTGCCGCCGATATCATCGGTTCAGCGGTCGCCCGGCCACTGAAGGCCTGTGCCATGTTCTCAATCGCCGTCCGTTTCCAGCCGCTGATCATGGTGGGGTGGATGTCATACTTCTTGGCCAACTCGGCCGTCGTCAGCTCCTCGCGGATGGCTTCCAGAGCCACCTTCGCTTTGAACTCCGCCGAATAGCGTTTCCGTTTGGTCATTTCTGTGCGTTCTTCCTCAGGCGACACAGCTTAACACCTGGTCCGAAAGCCCGCGACCACCTCTTGCTTTCCTGAACGTAAGTTAATTTATTGCCATAAATATTCCGCATACCTCTGACGTGTATGCGCATGTGATAGATGGGACGCTTGGCATTTTGTCGATGGAACAGAATAATTTGTCCATCTTTCAGCTCTACTTTGTTCAAGTAGCTTTTGCTCATTGCAGTATCGCCAGCATCATTTCTTCGTAAAAGAAGTGTAAAATCAACTATGCCGTGCGTCTATGATTTGTTTCATATAAATTTCTTGTAAGTCGATGCAAATGGAAAAAAGCGCAGTGAAAACTGCGCTTTTCCAATGAGTTAGGTTTTTGAGCGTTAGGGAATTTGTTAACGCTTGGAGAACTGGAAGCTCCGACGCGCCTTGCGCTTACCGAACTTCTTGCGTTCCACCACGCGGCTGTCGCGGGTCAGGAAGCCAGCGGCTTTCAGAGCCGAGCGCAGCGACGGATCGTAAAGCTGCAGCGCCTTCGAGATGCCATGCTTGACCGCACCGGCCTGACCGGACAGACCGCCGCCCTTGACGGTGGCCATCACGTCGAACTGGTCGGCAACGCCGGCCACGTCGAACGGCTGGCGCAGGATCATCTGCAGAACCGGACGTGCGAAATAGGCGTTCATTTCCTTGCCGTTCACGCTGACCTTGCCGGAACCCGGCTTGATCCAGACGCGGGCCACCGCGTCTTTCCGCTTGCCGGTCGCATAGGAGCGACCCAGCGCATCGCGCTGCGGCTCACGCGGGGTTTCAACCGCTTCCGGCGCAGCATCGAGGCCTGCGGCGGTGTTCAGCTCTTCGAGAGAATTGAGTTGCTCAGCCATTATTTCGCCGTCCGGGTGTTCTTGGAGTTCAGAGATTTGACGTCCAGCACTTCGGGGCTCTGGGCCTCGTGCGGGTGCTCGGCGCCGGCATAGACGCGCAGGTTGGTCATCACCTTGCGGGACAGGCGGTTGCCCGGAAGCATGCGCTGAACCGCTTTCTGGACGACGCGCTCGGGGTGTGCGCCCTCGAGGATCTGCTGTTTGGTGCGGGATTTGATGCCGCCCGGGTGGCCGGTGTGCCAGTAGAAGTGTTCCTGACGCTTGTTGCCGGTCAGCTGAACCTTGTCCGCATTGATCACGATGACATTGTCACCCATGTCCATATGCGGAGTGAAGGACGGCTTGTGCTTGCCGCGCAGGCGGGTGGCGACGATCGCGGCAAGACGGCCCAGAACGACGCCCTCGGCGTCGATCAGGATCCATTTCTTGTCGATGTCTGCCGGTGTTGCAGAAAAGGTTTTCATCGTGGGATGTCCCTGACGTTGGATGGGTTAGGCAGGGTGCAGGCACCCCGTGTATTCCGATGCGCGGGTTATAAGGATTGCCAAATTCCCGTCAAGCGGCGTTTGCGCAAATTTAATTTGTAAAATCAACGCCCTGAAAATAAGGTATCATAGTACCCCAGGCGTCCCGCGACGTTCAGGTCTCCGAAAGTTCCAGCTTGCGATAGACGAGATACTTCTCGAAGGCGGGCGGATTCGCGTTCCCGTCATAGCGGGGCGTTTCGCTGAACCCGAGCCGGTCATACAGCGCCAGCATCGAGCTGTTGCCGCGCACCGTATCCGCGAGGATCGTTTTCGCGCCCAGCTCCCTCGCCTTTTCGATGCGCATTTCGATCATGCGGCGCCCCAACCCATAGCCGCGTGCCAGATCGCGCACGAACAACCGCTTCAGTTCCGCCCGATGGTCGTCGATCATGCGCACGAACCCGCATCCCAGCAGATAGCCCGAGCTGTCGCGCGCCAGAAGAATCCCGCCATGCGGCGGCATGAAATCGTCGATCACATCAAGGCTGGACTGGACATGGTCTTCCACGGACAGCGTCGGCCCCCCGACCGCCATCAGCCGCTCGAGAATCTGGGCGTAATATTCGGTCAGAATGTCGGACAATTCGTCGAGATCAGGCCGCGTTTCGACGAAGGCCAAGCTGATGTCTAAACCCATTGATGTCTCGTGATAGGTGAGTCGCGCTCTACAGCCTAGCGCCCGATTCGGCGCCGTGCGACCGTTTTTTGGTCATTCCGGCGGAAAATCAGACACTTATCTGCTCAGGCGGGTGTCCAAGAAGATCGCGCAATTGCAACATGGCACTTTCGAACCGGTCCAGCGGCACCTGAGCGTTCACCGCGATCCGCACGGCATGCGGCGCACGCCCGTCACGCAGGGCGAATTCGTCGGCGGACCTGATCTGAACGCCGCGCGCTTCGGCAGCCCGGCAGAACGCCGCGCCGCGCCAGCCTTGGGGCAGGGGGAGCCAGAGGAACGGCACATCCTCGTGCCAGGTCAGGCGATATGTGCCCAGGGCATTCACGGCAACCCGCACATATTCGGCCATCCGCAGGCGGATGGATTGCATGATCTCGTCGGTCTCGGGCGCTGTCAGGATCTGTTCCGCCACTTCCGCAAGGGGCTGGGCGATGCCGAAGAATCCGTGTTCGGCAATCTGGCGCAAGTCCGGACCACGGCCCCGCGGTGCGGTGGCAAAGCCGATGCGCAGCGCCGGGGTCAGCACTTTGGAAATCGAGGTCAGATGCCAGGTGCGTTCGGGCGCAAGGATCCGGTAGCTCGGGGCCAGGATGTCGGTGCGGCGATAGCAATTGTCCTCGATGATCTGCAGATCGAGGCTTCGGCACACATCGGCAATGGCATCGCGCCTCTCGGACGGCGTGCAGATCAGTGTCGGATTGTGAACATCCGGCGACGTGCACAGCACCTGCGCCCCGGTCCGCCGCGCGATTTCGGCCAGCGCATCGGGTAACAGCCCGTGTTCGTCGCTGGGCACCCCCACGACATCGGCCCGCAACAGGTCGGCGGACCGCCGGAATCCGGGATAAGCCATATCCTCGACCAGAACCGTTGGCCGCGCGCCCCTCAGGATGGCCTGGAGGATCACGCTCAGGCCATTCTGCGCGCCGTGCACGATCACCACGTCCGATTCCTCGATGCTGCCAAGCGGCGTGTTGCGCAGCCAGTGCACCGCTGCCTCGCGCAAGGGGCGATAGGCGTCCCGCGTCGGATAATGCAACAGCCGTTCGGGCGCGGTTTCTCCGATACGTGCAAAAGCGTCACGGATCAGCGCAACCTGTCCCAGATCGGGCAGCTGGGGGCTGAACAGCGACAGCTTGCCGTCCTGTACCGGGACCGACACGTATTCCCTGTCCCGCGGTGTCTGGGCTATGCGCGCGTTGGGATGCGCCACAAAGGTGCCTCGCCCCACTTCGGCCACCGCGTGCCCGGCATTCGTGAGCAGAGTATAGGCCCGCGCGACGGTGCCCGGCGTGATACCCAGCGACCAGGCAAGCTCGCGCACCGGGGGCAGCTTGTCGCCTGCGCGCAGGTCTCCGGACCGGATCGCGGAATGGATCGTGTCCGCCACCCGTTTGTACTTGGGGCCAGCCGTCGGCTGCGGCAGCGAAACGATCTTGTCTGGCGAAATTGTATCCGACACAATCTTTCTCTGGAGCGTTTATTGAGTCGAATGTATCCAAATTTGTATCGCGATAGCAATAGAAATGCTGCGATACTGTTAAATTGTGTCGATACATTTGAGGAGTACACCCCATGGCACACGCAACCTACGCCCCGCAGATCGCCTATCTGAGCGGACAGTCCACGCTGTCGCCACTGGCTGTCGTAGCGCTGCGCGTTGCGGTGACGCTGACGGTGTGGTCCGAACGCCGCCGCACGCGGCAGCATCTCAAACATCTCGACGATCACCTGCTGCGTGACGTCGGTCTGGATCGGCTGACCGCCCAGCGCGAGGCCAACCGGAAGTTCTGGCTGATGTAAATCCCTGCGTCAGTCAGATCTCTGGGGGCGCAAAGACCGGCTTTGCGCCCCTTTTTTCTATCCGATCAGCCGTTGTAGAGAATACCCCAACGCGCCAGCAGCCGTTGCTGCAGCTTGCGTGCTGCGATGGCATAGGCCTGACCGCCGGGCGGATCCTCGCGTTGGTCACGGGTCAGCGCATCCCGGCGCGGCAGATCGGCCGAGAAGCAGGCAAACGCCAGTTCCGTGCCATCGGGCAGGTCTATGAAGCCACCCAAACCGCTCACGAAATTGAGCGTTCCGGTCTTGGCATGGACGCTCAGCGGATGGTCCTCGATGATGCGGCGATCCTCGTCGCGCAGGGGATGCTCCTTGAGCAAAGGCTTGATGCCCATGCTCTTTCTGGCAGCGATCAGCGCCTTGACCATATCCCGTGCCGACACCCGGCTGTCATCGCCCAGACCCGAGTGATCCTCGAGCGCGACCGATGACATTCCCAGCCGCTCCTTGGCCCACGCGTTCATCGCGTCCGCCGATGCTTTCAGCGTGTCAAATCGTCCTGTGCGCGCTGTGGTCGCCGTCATGCCGACGCATTCCGCAGTGATGTTGGTCGAGTATTTGAGCATGTCGCGCAGCACCACCCGCAGGGGTGCGCTTTCATGGGTCAGAACATGCGTGGTGCCTTGGGGCAGGGTGTCGATCAGTTCGGGCGCTTTGAGCACGATCCCGTTCGACCGCGCAAAAATCTGGAACACTTCGGCGGCATAGAGTGCTGGCTTGCGCACCGGGAGCCAGCGCGCACCGTTCCGCCCCAGAGCACCGCGCGCCACCGTCCAGTCATCAAAGACGCCGCCGTCCTTGTAGGTATAGATCGGATGGTTGCGCGGCTCGACCCGCATCCGCGCGGCACGCACGTCCGGGCGCAGGGTGGCAGACCGTGCATCCATCGTGACATTGTATCCATCGCCCGCACGCTGCCATTCGAAATGGACCCGGTTGAAGTTCAGGTTCAGGCCCGAGATTCCGGGATTGTACCCCACCTGGTCCGGTTGTTCGCTGTCGATCCCGATCAGGCTTGGCAGCGCACCGGCCCAGACAAGGAACCGACCCGTGACCTCTGTGACGCCCGCCTCTTCCCGCAGTCTCTTGGTGATGGTCGCGATCCCGTCGGTGTCCAGCGTCGGATCACCACCACCCGCGAGGATGAGATCTCCGTCGATCCGGCCATTCGTGACAGGTGCCGTCGCCAGCACGCGGGTTTCGAAATGATACCCGGGACCCAACACATCAAGTGCGTAACAGGCGGTCAGAGCCTTGGCGACGCTGGCCGGGGGCAGGGCGCGCAGCGGGTTGTGAGATTCGAGCACAAGCCCACTTTTGACATCCGCCACCTGAACGCTGATCTGACCGGCCAGCCGGGCCTGCTCGATCAACTCGCTCAACGGCGGCTGATAGGTCTTGAGAATGTTCTCGGCCCGCGCCGCAGGGCGCAGGGATGTGGTCGGGGCCAATGCGGATTGGGCGAATGCCGAAGGTGCGATCATGGCCGAAGCCAGACCTCCCAGAACCGCGCGACGTGAAACCTCCCGTGTCATGGGGCGGATGTAACCTCAGTCCTTGCAGGCTGACAAGCACACGCTTTGGTGATCCGGCGGCTGTGTCGCACCGGCCTCTCGCAGGGCGACATGCACGCGCTCACCACGCCCCTTTCGCCCGCAAGTCCGACGAGCTGACCTGCATCATCGGCATGTTCACGAAACACCATGCCGGGGCAGCCTGATCGGCAAGGATCGGCGCCGCACGTCCGGGCAAACGCATATGGCCATATTTGCGTGCCGTGCGGGAATTCAGGCCGGCCTGCCGCCATCCCGGGCGCGCCAGAACGCCGACGGGCACCGCCTTGAGGATATCCTCCCAGCGCTCCCAGCGGTGGAACTGGTGAAGGTTGTCCGCCCCCATCAACCACACAAAACGGACGCCCGGATACGCCGCTTTCAACGCATCGACGGTCTCGGCGGTATACCGTGTCCCGATCTGTGCCTCGAAATCGCTGATGATCACCCGCGGATCCTGCATGACGTCCTTCGCCCGCGCCATCCGCAGGTCAAGCGCCTTGGGTCCCCGCACCTTGAGCGGATTGCCCGGAGACACCAGCCAGATCACCCTGTCCAACGCAAAACGCCGCAACGCGACCTGCGTCAGATGCACATGGCCCTCATGCGCAGGATCGAAGGACCCGCCAAGAAGGCCCACGCGCAGGCCGGGCCGAAGATGCATACGGTTGTGCGGCAAGTCTATTGCGACCAGTCGGGGGGGCGTTTTTCAAGGAACGCCGCGATGCCTTCCTCGGTGTCACGGTAAAGCATGTTCTCGACCATCACCTGCCCGGTATAGGCATAGGCCTCGTCCAGCCCCATCTGCACCTGCTCGTAGAACGCTTGTTTCCCGATCTTGACGGCCGCACCCAGCTTGCTTGCGACCAGCGTCGCCAAGTCCTGCGTGGCATCGGCAAGCTCTTCGGCGGGCACCACCTTGTTCACCAAGCCCAAAGCCTCGGCGCGGTGCGCGTCGATGAACTGGCCCGTCACAAGCATCTCGAACGCCTGCTTGCGCGGGATGTTGCGGGACAGGGCCACCATCGGTGTGGAGCAGAACAGCCCGATATTCACGCCGTTGACCCCGAACCGCGTGCCTTCGGCAGCCACGGCCATGTCACATGAGGCGACCAACTGGCACCCGGCAGCGGTCGCGATACCGTGCACCTGCGCGATCACCGGCTGCGGCAGGCGCTGAACACCTGTCATCACCCGTGCGCAGCGGTCGAACAGGTCCTTGAAGTAGGCCTTGCCGCCATCTTCGGACTGTCGTCCCGCCGTCATCTGCTTGAGGTCATGCCCCGCACAGAACGCCTTGCCCGCGCCCGAGATCACGACCACGCGCACCGATCGGTCATCGTGCAATGCGTCGATCTGTTCCTGCAGCGCGGCCAACATTTCCTCGGACAGCGCGTTCAGCCGGTCCGGCGCGTTCATGTGCAAATGACACACCGCATCCCTGTCGTGACGTTCCAGGATTTTCATCTTGTCCTCCCAGTGAGTTGCGGCGACCTTATCGGCTCAGAGCAGGGGAGAAAAGCATGGCGCTCAAAGTTCCGGCCGATGAAATGTCGGCCTTTCTCGATGAGGTGTTTCCACAGGTCAAGGGCATGTTCGGCATCGACCGCCTCGATGAAGAGCTTCTGGTGATGCGCCTGCATGCCGGCGAACAGCACCTGCGTCCCGGCGGGACAGTCTCCGGCCCTGCCATGTTCAGCCTTGCCGATGTGGCCGCTTATGTCGCCACGATGGCCCGGATCGGGAAAGAGGCGCTGGCTGTCACCACGAATTGCTCGATCGACTTCATGCGTAAACCGGCCGCAGGCGCCGACGTGATCGCCCATGCGAAAGTGCTCAAGCTGGGCCGCGCGCTCAGCGTGACCGATGTGCTGCTCTATTCCGACGGACTGCCTGATCCCGTGGCGCGGGCGACCCTGACCTATTCCCTGCCGCCTAAGCGCACCTGACGCGGGTCACATCCGCAAATGCCGCGCCCGTGCGCCGCGCTCGATGGCGGCGGCGTGCAGCCGGTCGAGATCAAGCTCGTAGCGGATTTCTTCCAGCAGGCGCAGCTCGCCTTCGCGCAGCGTGCCGTCGGCTGCCGCCACATCGCAGGCCAGCGCATAGGCCGTTTCGAACAGCCGTTCCGGCAGATTGTCCCGGATCAGCCCGAACAGCGCGTCCAGCCCGTCTTCCTGTTCGAACAGGTCGAACACCAGTCCCGACATGTCCGGAATCCGCGCCTCGTCATATTCCGCAAAGATCGGCAGATTGTTGACCGCCGACTGAATCTTGACCAACTCGGCGGTGCGGATGCTTTCATCCGACGCAGAAACCGCGATCATGAGCGCAACAAGGCAATCCTGCGGACTGAGGGGGTGGGGGTCGGTGTCGGACACGGTCTTCGCTTTCTGGTTTGGGTCTGTGCCTTCAACTTATTGACCCGCCCGCGCCCCCGCAATAGGGAGTGCCCCTTGAACGCCCGTACAATTCCGTGCGGCGACCATCCGGAGAACAAGAGCGATGTCCAACCTGCGCGAAGCTGCAATGACCTCAAAGGCCTGGCCCTTTGAAGAGGCGCGCCGGCTGCTCAAACGCTATGAAAAGGCGCCGCCCGAAAAGGGCTACGTGCTTTTTGAAACCGGTTATGGCCCCTCGGGTCTGCCGCATATTGGTACGTTCGGCGAGGTCGCGCGCACTACGATGATCCGCCGCGCGTTCGAGGTGATCTCGGACATCCCGACCAAGCTGATCTGTTTTTCCGATGATCTGGACGGCATGCGCAAGGTACCGGGCAACGTGCCCAACCCCGAGATGCTGCGCGAACACCTGCAGCGCCCGCTGACCGATGTGCCGGACCCTTTCGGCACCCATGACAGCTTTGGCGCACACAACAACGCAATGCTGAATCGGTTCCTTGATACGTTCGGGTTCGAGTACGAATTCATCTCGTCCACCGAATTCTACCGCTCGGGCCGCTTTGACGAGGTGCTGCTGCGCGCCGCAGAAAAGTACGACGCGGTGATGGAGGTCATGCTCAAATCCCTGCGCGATGAACGGCGTGAGACCTATTCGATCTTCCTGCCCATCCACCCCGACACGGGCCGTGTGCTCTATGTGCCGATGAAAAACGTCGATGCGGCCAAGGGCGAGATCACGTTCGACGACGAAGACGGGCGCGAAATCACGCTTCCGGTCACCGGTGGCAACGTCAAACTCCAGTGGAAGCCCGATTTCGGCGCGCGCTGGGCGGCGCTGGATGTCGATTTCGAGATGTACGGCAAGGATCACAGCACCAATACGCCGATCTATGACCGCATCTGCGAGATCCTCGGCGGCAAGAAGCCCGAGCATTTCACCTACGAACTGTTCCTTGATGCCAATGGTCAGAAGATCTCCAAGACCACCGGCAACGGTGTCAGCATCGACGAATGGCTGACCTATGCCAGCACGGAGTCGCTGTCGTATTTCATGTATCTCAAGCCCAAGACGGCCAAGCGGATGCATTTCGACGTGATCCCCAAGGCGGTCGACGAATACCACCAGCAGCTGCGCGCCTATCCGACGCAGGACGCAGCCGGTCAGGCCAACAACCCGGTCTGGCACATCCACTCCGGCAACGTGCCTGAATCGCACATGGTCGTGCCGTTCTCGATGCTGCTGAACCTCGCCTCTGCCGCCGGGGCCGAGGACAAGGACACCATGTGGGCTTTCATCAAGCGTTATGCGCCCAATGCGTCGCCCGAAACCCATGCCGATCTGGATCAGGCCGCAGGTTTTGCCGTGCGCTATTACGAAGACTTCGTGAAGCCCACCAAGACCTTCCGCGCGCCGGACGAAAAGGAACGCGCGGCAATGGAGGACCTCGCATCCCGGCTCGAGGCACATGACGGCCCGACCGATGACGAAACGCTGCAGACCATCGTCTTTGCCGTCGGCAAGGACCACGGCTTCGATCCGCTGCGCGACTGGTTCAAGGCGTTGTACGAGGTGCTGCTGGGGCAGTCCCAGGGCCCGCGCTTTGGTGGTTTCATCGCTCTCTACGGGGTAGCTGAAAGCGTTGCGCTGATCCGCAAAGGGCTGGCCGGGGAGCTTGCCTAAGCGAGGCATTTTGCCCAGCGCAGGAATCGCGCTAGCTTTTCGTTCAGCAACGAAAGGTGACCCCATGCGCAGAGTCCTCACCGGGCTGACCCTTGCCCTGTCCATGACGGGAACGCTTTGGGCGCAAGACGTTCTTGCGCCCGATCCCGGCATCGAAACCACCATCCAAAGCCAGATCGACGCCTTCCTGCAGGACGATTTCGGCACCGCCTTTACCTTTGCCGCCCCGAACATCCGCAATATCTTCCGCACGCCGGAAAACTTCGGGGCGATGGTCCAGCAGGGCTATCCGATGGTCTGGCGTCCCGAAAGCGTGACCTTCGGCGATCTGCGGGCCATCGCGGGCGGGATTTACCAGACGGTGATCCTCACCGATGCGGCGGGAAATCTGCATTACCTCGACTACCGCATGCAGATGATCGACGGGCAATGGCGCATCGCCGGAGTGCAGATCCTGCAAGCGCCGGAACTGTCCGCGTAGGGTGCGTGATCTCACGCACCATCACGCTAAGTCTTCAGCGGTCAACACATAGGCCTTGCCGAACCCGCCATTCAGATGCGCGCCCAGCGGGGTGAACCGCACCAACGCAAAGTCGGCGAACCCAATGTAGAGCTTGGCTTTGGGCTGTTTGGCCAGAAACGCCTCTGCCAGACCCGCATGCTCTGCATCGCCATGACGGACAAACCGGGCTTCCGCCCGCAAGCTCAGGCGCGGATGGGTCAGCGGATCGCCTTTGCCCTTCGGCTCCCCGATCAAAAGCGCGCAGACCGGATTATGCTGCAGCGCAGCGCTGTGATGGCTGAGATCGGACATCAGGCTCAACGGCAACCCATCCGGCCCCGCAACCAGCGCCACACGGCTCACCATCGGGCTGCCATCCGCCTTGTCGGTATAGGCCAAAGCCGCAAACCGAGCCGACGACAGCAGGTCGCGGGCCAGCGATAGGGCATCGTCATCGGTGGGGCGAATGGGTGATTTCATGTGACTCATCCTAGCATCCTGACCGGGTGTGGCAATTTTTATGCTGCACCTGCACAATAACCCTGTACCCTCGGCCCGAATCGAAGGAACAGACCATGCCCGGCCACGTCATCACAGTTGCTCAGCAAAAAGGCGGCTCTGGCAAGACCACCGTTTCCGCCAATCTCGCCATCGGCTTTCTGCGTCAGGGCAAAAGCGTGGCGCTGGTCGATATCGACCCGCAGGGCAGTCTGGGGCGCTGGTTCATGACCCGGCTGGAAACCGAAGCCGGTCCCGTGGATCAGCTCGAATTCGCCACATCTTCGGCTTGGGGCATCACATACGAAGTCCGCAAGCTGTCCGAAAAGAACGACATCGTCATCATCGACACGCCGCCCAAGGCCGACAGCGATCTGCGCCCGGCGCTGCGCGTGGCCGATCTGGTGATCGTGCCGGTCAGTGTGAGCCATGTGGATCTCTGGGCCACCGAAGGTGTGCTGGATCTCGCCCGGCGCGAGGACAAGGAAGCGATGATCGTCCTCAACCGGGGGCGGCCGAACACCCGGCTTGGCACCGATGTGGCCAAGGCGGCGGAAAAGCTGATGGCGCGCATTGCCGATGCCACATTGGCCAACCGCGTGATCTATGCCGAAGCCTTGGGGCAGGGCCGGGGTGCCGCCGAAGGCCGCAAGACGCCCGCGCAGGCCGAAGTCGACGCGCTCACCTCGGAGGTGGCACAGGCGCTGGCAAACGGGTAAGGCAGGGCATCCGACCAAGGAGCCTGCCATGACCGACCTCGACGCCCTCAAGACCGTGATCCGCGCCGACAGCGCCGCACGCGGGCAGACCGTGTCCAAGCTTGGCTATTTCTGTGCCCCGTTCCGGCCTGCGTCGGGCCCGTTCTCGGACAAGGTGATCAAGGTCTATCGCGGGCTGCGGGATCAGGCCGCGCTCGACCGGCTGGCGCAGTGTCACGACGATTACGTCGCTGCGTTGAACAAGGCCGGGGTCGCCCTGCCGCAAACCGAATTTCACCTGCTCGACATGGATGGCACCCGCATCCCCGTGATCGTGCAGGAGGCGCTGCCGTCGGACAGCATGATGCGCCCGCAGATGCAGACCGCCGCGCTGGACGACACGCTGTCCATGATGGAGGCCGCGGGCGACGTGATCGCGACCTTCTGGAACAATGCTGACCAGTTCGACACCCGCATCGGCTTTCACCCCTCCATCCGCAACTTCGCCTATCTGGAGGGCCGCGCGCTTTTCTTCGACACCTTCCCGCCGCTGATCCATTACAGCCGAGAGGAGATGGGCAAGATGCTGCTTCTGTTCTCCGACAAGGCGCTGATGCGCTGGGTCGGGCCGTTTCTGCAAAAGAAAGTCATTGGCATTCAGGACGAATGGTACTCGGCCCCGGAAACGCTTGTGGGTCTTGTCGGGTCGGCCTGCCGTCTGCGCCCGAACGACGCCGAAGCCTATCTCGACTGGGGTCGCGACTTCACCCAGCGCCGCATGTCCCGCTGGGCGGACGAGGCGCTGCCGCATCTGCAGGAACCGCCGCGCCTGCCGGGATACTGGACCGGCTTTCGCAAGCTCTTGGGATTGCAGGGCGAACCCAACGTGTCGTGAGTTTGCAAACCCATCGACAGAGTTTGCAAACTCCATAAGGCCATGATGCGGATCAAGGCGATCTCACCGGCGATGGATTAACCTGTCCCCATCCAGAGAAACGGAGGGGACCCATGTATTCGAACATTCTCGTACCCATCGCGCTCGACAATGAAGACGGCCGCGCGGAACAGGCGATGGAGATCGCCAAGGGGTTGGCACGCGAGGGCGCGACCATCACCCTTCTGCATGTCGTCGAATCCGTGCCCAGCTATGCCATCAGCTATATCTCGTCCGATATCCTTGCCGCCACGCGCACGGGGATCGAGACCGAGATGGCCCGTCTGGCCTCGGATATCGGGGCGACATCCGTGGTGATCGACGGTCATTCCGGCCGGTCCATCCTTGACTATGCCGAGGAACAGGGGTGCGACCTGATCGTCATCGCCTCGCATCGACCGGGCATGCAGACCCTGCTGCTGGGATCGACGGCAACCCATGTGGTGCGCCATGCGCAATGCTCAGTACATGTCCTGCGCTGATTGACATTTCCGACCCACGCTGCACCTCCTGCCCGACAACAGGAGGTGCCCATGGACGATACGCTGACACTCGACACCCGCGACGGACTGCCGGACGCGCTGCGCGTGCTCTTGCAGGATTTCCCGCGCGAGACATGGCCCGACCATGACAATTTCGCCGGTCTGGTGGCGTTCTGGCTGGACCGGCATCTGATGTTCCGCAAGCTCATGACCGCGCTCATCGACGATGCCGAACTGGCCATAGACCGCAAGATCGACGCGCAGACCCATGCCGCGAAACTGTCGCGCTACGGGTCCATGCTGCTGCAGAACCTGCACGGACATCACCAGATCGAGGATCACCATTACTTCCCGGTCCTGGCCGCACGCGAACCTGTCCTCAACAAGGGGTTCGAGCTTCTCGATTCCGACCATCACGCGATGGACGGCTTGCTCAACCGCTTTGCCGATGGGGCAAATGCGGTGATTCAGGGAAAGACCGAAGCCGGCGTCTTCCGCGACGACCTGCTCAGCTTTCAGGCCATGCTCAACCGGCACCTGATCGACGAGGAAGAGCTGGTGGTGCCGGTGATCCTCAAGCACGGGCCATCCGGGCTGGGCTGACGGGTTTACTTGGCCGGTCGGCCCGTGGCAAACGTGCCGCCAGACCAAGACGGAGCCCCGCGCATGGACATCGACGATCTGGCCACCCGCATCCTAGCCGGGGAGCGTCGCGCGCTGGCGCGGGCGATCACGCTGGTGGAAAGCGGACGCGCCGATCACCGGGCCGATGCGCTGGCATTGTTCGACCGGCTCAAGGGGCACGGACGCGAGGCGCTGCGCATCGGACTGTCCGGCACACCGGGCGTGGGCAAGTCAACTTTCATCGAATCCTTCGGCATGATGCTTACGGCGCAGGGGCTGAGGGTTGCAGTCCTTGCCGTTGATCCAAGTTCCGCACGCTCCGGTGGCTCGATCCTTGGCGACAAGACCCGGATGGAGCGCCTGTCGCGCGACCCCAACGCCTTTATCCGCCCATCCCCCTCCCAGTCGCATCTGGGCGGTGTGGCCCGCCGCACGCGCGAGGCGATCGACCTCTGCGAAGCGTCTGGCTTTGATGTGGTGCTGATCGAAACCGTGGGGGTGGGGCAGTCGGAAACCGTGGTGGCGGAAATGTCCGATCTGTTCCTGCTGCTCTTGGCGCCCGCAGGCGGTGACGAATTGCAGGGTGTCAAACGCGGCATCATGGAGATGGCGGACATCATCCTTGTCAACAAGGCCGACGGGGATCTCAAGGCCACCGCAACCCGCACCTGTGCCGATTACGCCGGGGCCCTGCGCCTGCTGCGCAAGCGCCCGCAGGATCCGCAGGGCTTTCCCAAGGCGATGACGGTCTCTGCGCTCGAGGATACCGGGCTGGCGAAAGCCTGGGATGAAATGCGCACACTGACCGACTGGCGCCGCGAACACGGCCATTTCGCGGCCCGTCGTGCCGAACAGGCGCGATTCTGGTTCGAGGCGGAGCTGAAGCAATCCCTGCTGGCGCGGCTGGAGCGCGAGCCGATGAAGGGGCTTGTCCGGGCGCTGGGCCGCGCCGTGGAAGAGGGGACAAAGACCCCCAGCCAGGCGGCGGATGAGGTTCTGACGCAACTCGAGGGGCGATCCCCGCCTGCCGCATGACCCAGAAGCGCGCCTGCGGCGCACCGGTTTGAGCTTGCATGGCCTTTGGCCATCCAAGCCGTTTGGGGGGCTCTGCCCCCGTCGCCCGTTGGGCGACTCCCCCGAAGTATTTTTGAACCAGAGAAGAAACGGCGCGGACTCCCGGTTTTCCCGCAAGGCCCCACTTGACGCCTTTCCCGCATCCCTCTAAGGACAGCCAACGAGATTCCGGGCGCTGCCAGTCGGCGCCCTTTCATATTGGTGGACGATCCGACGCCCATCTCTGATAGAACGAGGATGAACCCATGTCGCGTGTTTGCGAACTGACCGGTAAAGGCCCGATGACTGGCAACAATGTCAGCCATGCCAACAACAAGACACGTCGGCGTTTCCTGCCGAACCTGAACGATGTGACCCTGCAGTCCGAGACACTGGGCCGTGGCGTCAAGATGCGCATCTCCGCGCACGCCCTGCGGTCTGTCGATCACCGCGGTGGTCTGGACAAGTTCCTGGCAAAGGCCAAGGACACCGATCTGTCGGCCAACGCGCTGAAGATCAAGAAAGAGATCGCCAAGGCGCAGGCCGCGCAGGCCTGATCTATTTCCTAGGTGGCATTGCAACAGCCTCGCACGGATTCCGTGCGGGGCTGTTTCCGTTTGTCGCATTGTGGGTCTTGAACCAAACGGTATCTCCGCAGCATGCTTCGCGGTCTTCGTCATATCACCGTCCTTGCCCTAGCGCTTTTGATCGGCGTCACCAGCGTGACCCTTGCAGCGGCGCGCGGGCAATCTCCGGCGGTCGGTACGATGGAGATCTGCACCGGGACCGGGCCGATCCATGTTCTGGTGGACGAAAACGGCCAGCCGACCGGCGGGGTGATGATCTGTCCCGACTACGCGCTGGCCTTTTTTGCGGATGTCTGGCTGCCTGTCCCCTCGGCTCCGAGGGTCGACGTATGGCAGGCGCTCTGGATCAGCCGGACCAACGCCCTTGCAACCGCAACCGCACGCGTGTCGGCACAGGCACGGGGGCCGCCCACTTTCCTTTGAACGTCCCTGAAATACTGACTTCAAATGGAAAGATACTGACATGTTCAAGAAATCCCTGATCGCCGGGGCCGCAGCCCTGATGCTTGCCGGTCCCGCCTTTGCTGAAATCACGGTCGAAGATGCCTATGCGCGCTCGGCCTCTCCGGCGGCCAAGTCCGGGGCAGCCTTCATCGTGCTCCGCAACAGCTCCGATACCGAGGATCGGTTGATCGGCGCCAGTTCCGACATCGCAGAGCGCGTCGAGCTGCACACACATATCTCCGGCGACAACGGCGTCATGCGCATGGTCCATGTCGAGGAAGGCTTCGTGCTCCCGGCTGGTGGCATGATCGCCATGCGGCGTGGTGCGGAGCACGTGATGTTCATGGGTCTGAACGACGCCATGGAGCAGGGCGACACGGTGACTGTGACCCTGACCTTCGAAAAGGCCGGCGACATTGTTGTCGAGGTTCCCGTCGATCTGGAACGGCAGGATCACGGCGGCATGCAGCATGGCCATGGCGGCATGAACAACGGCGCCGGCAACTGAGCCTTCAGGCCAGCAGGCGGTCCACCCACGCAGGGACCGTCTTGCTGGCCGGTCCGGTGATGTGGTCGTCAAACGCGTGCGACATGTCACTGTCCCGCAGGTTCAGTTCGACCGTTGCCGCGCCGGCCATGCGCGCTTCCTCGACGAAGCCCGCCGCCGGGTAGACTTGCCCGGAAGTGCCGATGGCGGCGAACAGATCGCAGGTCTGCAGTGCGTCGAGGATTTGTTCCATGTGGTAGGGGATCTCGCCGAACCACACGATGTCCGGTCGCGCGGTTGGCGCTGCACAGGCGACGCAGGGTTCCCCCACCGTCATCTCGATGGGGGCTTCCCACCGATGGCCGCAGGTCGGACAAAGCGCGCGCGCCAGTTCGCCATGCATATGCACCGCCTGCGCTCCGGCCTTTTCGTGCAGCCCGTCCACGTTCTGCGTGACAAGCATCACGTCGCCGGAAAACCTTGCCTGCAACCGTGCGAGCGCGTGATGTGCTGCGTTCGGCGTGGCGTCGGCCGCCTGCATGCGGCGCGCATTGTAGAATCGGTGCACGAGGTCGGGATTGCGCGCGAACGCTTCGGGTGTGGCCACATCCTCGATCCGGTGTTGCGCCCACAACCCGCCTTCGTCGCGAAAGGTACCAAGGCCGCTTTCGGCCGAAATCCCGGCGCCCGTCAGAATCACGATCCTGTCGATCCGTCGCATCGCAGCCCCTTTCCCAAGTCCCCGCGCCGTTCTACATCAGGCGCATGACCAACCGTATCCTCTTTGTCTGTCTGGGCAATATCTGTCGATCCCCCACCGCCGAAGCCGTCACCCGCGCCAAGGCGCTGGAACGCGGGTTGGAGATTGTGCTGGACAGCGCAGGCACCGGCGACTGGCATATCGGCAAGCCGCCATATGCCCCGATGCAGGAGGCGGCCCGAGCGCGCGGCTACGACCTGTCATCGCTGCGCGCGCGGCAGGTGGTTAGTGCGGACGGCGATGCATTCGATCTGATCGTGGCGATGGATGCCGACAATATCGCCGATCTCGCAGCGCATGGTCTTTCGGAACGGGTGCGGCTGTTCACGGACTATGCGACTGATCAAGGCGCAACCCATGTCCCGGACCCCTATTTCACCCGCGATTTCGACGGCGCGCTGGCGCTGATCGAAGACTGTGCAGACGGTCTTCTGGACGCGTTGGAACGGTCGGCGGGTCAGGCGGAATAAAGCTTGCGCGCCAGCACATAGCTGATCGGCGCGGCCAGAACCGCACCGGCGGCGGCGGCAATCAGGATGGGCCAGAGACTGTCGTACCCGGCCACCAGGACCAGCACGACTCCACTTCCCGACAACGTGGCGGCGATCAGGGAGTAAAGGATGCGGGCGAGAAGAAGCATCGAGCTCTCGTGGACATGGCCTCAGGTCAGAGCCCGTCTGGAAGGTGCTCGGTGCGTGACCGGACTCCTGCCAGACGGGCCTGAATCATCGGGCCAATTCCTGTGTCAAGATCCAGGCCAACGGCGCTGCAAGCAGTGCGCCAGTGGCTGTGGCAAGCGACAACACAAGCGACGATCCGAAACCGAACGTCAAACAAATAACAATGAAGTTTCCCGTGAGGGTCGTGGCGATAAGCAAATACAAGATACTGGCAAGTCTGTACATAAGGGCCTCCAGCACTAATGAGCGATTCCTTTATCAAACGTCATGCGGTCAGGCTCCTTGATCGAAATCAATCGGTCAACACTAAGCTCGTCCGATCAGGCGATGTCTTTCGATATCAAGCGCAGCACAGGCTTCGATCAGCGTGAGGAAGGTGCCCCGCTTGTGGCACCATGGCGGGGGGCCATCCTCATGTCCGCCCTGCCAATCAAGACAGGTCTTCGGACAATGGCACGCCCCACAGGCACCAAAGGTCGCCTTGAGTTCAGTGACCAGAAAAGGTGCATCCAATTCCGTAAGATGCAGCCCAAGATGCGCCAGCATCCCTTCGTGTGCGGTCATGCGTGTATCGAAATCCTGTCGCATGGAGTCTAGAAAATCTGACACAGACCCTCCCTAAAGTGTAAAATCTTTCTGACACTTTTGTGTACGGCTGCATGCCGACACTGGATCACATGCCGCGAGGAAAAAAGTTGAACACGCCAACTTTAGATATGAAGACGTAAAACATTTCTGAAATTTCTTTTGGTCGCCGGTGAAAGAAACGCCCTTTTTCTAAGCGCATGACGGCAGTCGGCCGAAAAATGCACGTGGTCGATCTTCAAAATTCGCCATCGGCGGATGATCCGCTCAGGCACAGGCCCTGCACAGCGCCGCCGTTGGCACAGCGCGCAACCGGTCTTCGGCAATCGGATCGCCGCATTTCGCACAGGTGCCGTAGCTGCCATCCTCAATGCGCTGGAGCGCGGCGTCGATTCGGCGCAACTCTTCGAGTTCCGCATTCCCGAGGGCCTCGAGGACCTCGTCCCCCTGTCGTTCCGAGGCCCGATCCTCCCAATCCTTTGGCATCGGATCGTCGAGCTTGTCCGCGATATCGACCAGCGCGTCCGACAATTCCGAGCGGCGCGCAAGAAGCAGGTTTGTCTGTGCAGTCAGATCCATGGCGGTCTCCCTTCATGTGCCCATCCTGCGCCGGGTCGTCGGTGGGCGCGTTGATGTCGGTCAAATCGTCCGGCGCGGCGCGATACGAGCCGGTCAACAAATCTGTTGCCCAAGCGCCGCGCCTCGCGCTAGCCTTACCGTCATTGAAGACGGCCATTTTTACATGGAGACATTGCTATGAGCTACACGATCAAAGTCGTGCGCAAGAACGGCACCGGCACCCTCACGTTCAAAAGCGGATCGGTCAACATCTCGGAAACCTGCTGGTGGGACCAGGATGTCGTGATCGACGCGGGAACCTATACCGGCTACGCGACGCGGATGGCCAACAAGACCGACGGCACCGATGGTGGCAATCGCGAGGCGATCTGAACCGCCCCGGGTTTACCGGAGAGTTTTTGGTTCAATAGTTATGCCGCTTTCTCACCGGCGCTCAAGTCTGCGAAGAATGCCTCCTCTTTCTCTTGTGGCGTGACATATCCGATGGCGCTGTGCA
>NZ_JALEGT010000017.1 GCF_022763305.1 Marivita sp.
CGCGTGGCGACACGCTATGACCGCTGTCCCAAGGTCTTCCTCTCAGCCATCGCACTCGCTGCTGTCGTGATCTACTGGTTATGAATCCTGACCCTAATGCATCGGAGAGTGCTACCTGAATCTCTTGAGATACGTTGCTAACCTCGTTGCCCATGTCGATTTCTTAACCCAACAACCCCTCAAACTCCCGCCATTCCCCCTTGGACATGCCGGAATTCTCCTGCGTCACGGTCTCGCCCTTAAGCATGCGCCGCACGCAATCCAGCGCGGTCGAGGAGAGCGTTGCCCCCCCCATGCGGTAGTCCTCGAAGGCGCGGTAGGCGAAGGGGACCCAGTCGGCGACGACTTTGCAAATCTCTTCGGCGTAAACCCTTATTTCATACTGCGCGTGCGAATCTGCCCTGAGTCGGAGGAAATGGAGCAGGTTGTGCAGATCGACCTTCCAGTACCATTGCGTGTAGATGTTCGCGGGCAGGTTCATCCGGGCCAGTTCGCGGGCCAGTCCCTGCTGGCCCTCCTGGCTGATCATCTCTTCGTAATGATCATAGCAGCGCATCGCATCATCGCGCAGGTAGCGCAGCACGCGGTCCGCTTCCTCGCCTTCCAAAGCCGCCCCGCGCCCCTGATTGTTGATCACCGACTGCGCCGCCAGATGTTCGGGCGCCGGGATATAGAACTCCCGGTCAAGGATCGAATACCGCGCCGAATATTCGTTCACATTGGCGGTGCGGTGCCGGATCCACTGGCGCGCCACAAAGACCGGCAGTTTGACATGCAGCTTGATGTCGCACATCTCGAACGGGGTCGAATGCCAGTGCCGCATCAGATACCGGATCAGCCCTTCGTCATTCTGCACCGATTTGGTGCCCTTGCCGTAGGACACCCGTGCCGCCTGACAGATGGCGGCGTCGTCGCCCATGTAATCCACCACCCGGATGAACCCGTGATCCAGCACCGGATAGGCTGTGTAAAGATGCCGCTCCATGCCGTCGCTGACCGCGCGCAGCGTCTGTTGCGGCGCACTGCGCTGTTCGGTGATTTCGGCCTCTTGTTCGGGCGACAGGGGCATGGCGAATCCTTTCCCACTAGGATGAGTCGGTCTCGACTATATCTCGGGGCTATGCGCCACGGAACCACCAAGGATGGTGTCTTGCGCCGAGGCCTCAGTCACGGGCTTTTTTCACCATGCGCGCGGTGCTTTGCGTTGACTTTCAAATCCTGCTGCCGGATTTTTGCAGGCGAACGGTCGCGAAGAAGACCAGAACAAGCCGGGGCAGTATATTCCATGACGCGCATTCTCCTTCTCATCCTCTGTTTGGGTTTCGTGGCCGCCTGCGACAGCGGCGGTGGCGACGTCCTTCAGTCTCCGACCACAGGTGACGGCACTGGCGGCGGCACCGACGGGGGCGACGGCACGGATGCGGAACCGATTGTCAGCGATCGCGGCACACCGGAACTGCCTCCCGGCACGACGAACCCGACGCCCAATTCGCAGATCGTGCGACGCGAGGAACGGGATGAGGAAACCGGCGGCGGCTACGCCACCAACATCCGTTATCTGAACGATGAGGGGCAGGACGAATTCTTCGTCGACAACATCGCTTTCGACGGCGACAACGTCTACACGCGCGGCGATCCCGTGACAGGTGTTGCGCAACTCGGTTCCTTCGCCGTCTACGAAGGCGCGGAAAGCACGACCGACCCGGTCACCGGCACGACGCTGCGCACCTTCACATACCGTGCGATCTACGGTCGGAGCACCAATGGCGAAACCGAATTCGCGATTGTGCGCTCAGGGTCTTATGTCGATTACGGGTTTGGCGGCTTCGTCTATCAACGCAACGGCTTTGATGACGACGGCAACGAGGTGCGCCTTGTCCTGCCCGAGGATGGCGACGCACGCTATACTGGTGATTATGCGGGGATTCGCGTCTTCACCGGGAGAGGCGGTCTGGAATATGTCGGAGGCGACGCCGAGATGATCGTCGACTTCAAGGACTTCAACGACGGCAATCGCGGTGTGGCGCTCTTCGTGAGCAACCGTCGTCTCTATGACATCAACGGAACCGAGATCACACGTGCCTATCTCGACGCGCTTGGCCGCGGTGATGAGGCCGACGATACAGGGTCCTCGCGATCGCTGGTTCAGGATACGGATGCCGATGGCAACCCGGTCCTCCCGCGCATCCGCCCGGTGATTTCACCCGATGACGCCGATTCCAACGGCGAAATCGCAGGTGACATCTTCGAGATCGCAGAGTTCGACAACGGCGAAACCATCGAAAGCGGTGAAGGTACCTACTATGCCATCATGTCAGGTGAGGATGCCGGCGAAATCGTGGGCGTGCTGGTGATGACAGGCAACGATCCGCGCTTCGACGACAGCACCACCTACCAGGAAACCGGTGGGTTCATCGTCTACCGCCGATGACGCCACGCAGGTTCCGCAGCTTCGGCTTTGCCCTTGCCGCGCTTGTCCTTGTCTCGGCGCAGGCAAGCGCGCAGGCGGTTCTGACACCTGATCAAATGCGCGACCTGGCCGGACAAGCCGTTGTGCAGGGACAGGCCGGACTGGCCTATGACCTGACCGGTGCACTGATCCAGCGTGACGCGGCGGACCTTGATGCCCATCTGATCCGCTCGCGCGCCGCCCGCAATCTCGGCCGGAATGACGATGCTCTGACCCATGCTCGACGTGCTTGGGCCCTGGCCGAAAGCGAGACAGCGCGATACGCCGCAGCATTGGCAACTGCGCAGGCGCTGTCTTCGTCCGGACGGCGCACTGCGGCACAGCTCTGGTTGCGCCGTGCTGTCCAAATTGCGCCGAATGACGCGTTGAAGGCTCGCGCGGCAGAGGATTTCCGTTATGTGCGCCGCCAGAACCCTTGGGCGACATCACTCCGCTTTTCGGTGGCCCCCAGTTCCAACATCAACAATGGCAGCCGCAACGAAACCTCCGAGCTTTTCGGTCTGCCCTTCGAATTTGCGCTGCAAGGCGAGGCGCGTGCGCTGTCAGGTATCGAAATCTCGGGCGGTCTGAGCACGCGATATCGACTGATCGACACCGATCGCAAACGGACTGACCTGCTCTTTGGCCTCTCTCATCGCACTTACGTGCTGTCTGACGAAGCGCGTGACATTGCACCGGAGGCCGAAGGGTCGGATTTTTCGACGAGCACAGCATTTGTGGGCGCGCAGGAGGATTACGCGCTTCCCGGCGGACGCGCCCGGCTTGGGTGGGACGCACGGTTTGGACGCACTTGGTATGCCGGCGATCCGCTTCTGTCCTACACGCGCATCGGAACGACGTACCGTCGGGCGGCGGGCAAGAACGGGATGGTCAGCCTGTCGCTTAATCGCGAGGCGCAAAAGGGCGAGGGCACGCGGCAGGACGCGACGATCTGGAGCGGGCATCTGGGCTATGGCATGGCACTTGCCGGAGGCAACACGCTGTCGGTGGCAGCGACCCTCACGCAGTCCGAAAGTGACGCGGACTATCTTGATTACACCCAGCGGGCGATTTCGGCACGCTACGGGCTGGCCAAACCGGTTGGACCGGCACAGCTCGATTTCGGGCTGACGATCTCGGACAAACAGCATGACCGGTCGACCCTCGCCGCAGGCGGGCGTGACGAGCGCAGTATTTCGCTCAGCGTCACAGCGGCGTTGCCAGACATGGATTTCTATGGGTTCATACCGACGATCACTCTGAATGCAGAGCGGACCGAGGCCAATATCGACCTCTATGAGACCGAAACCTTCGGGTTTCAGGTCGGGATCCGCTCTGCCTTCTGAGACCGCTTTCGCACTCGACATCCCGGTGAATTGGCCTAGCCTCTGGGCGAACAAATCGGGAGAACATCATGCCGCTTCGCTATCTTCACACCATGGTCCGCGTCAAAGACCTGGACGCGTCGATGAAATTCTATGGCCTGCTTGGGCTCAAAGAGACCCGCCGCATGGACAACGAAAAAGGCCGGTTCACCCTGATCTTCATGGCACCCGAAGGCCAGGAAGACTGCCCGGTGGAGTTGACCTACAACTGGGACGGTGATGACGGGTTGCCGTCGGACAGCCGTCATTTCGGCCATCTGGCCTACCGCGTCGACAACATCTACGACACATGCCAGCACCTGATGGACAATGGCATCACGATCAACCGTCCTCCGCGCGACGGCCACATGGCGTTCGTTCGGTCGCCCGACAATATCTCGATCGAACTGTTGCAGGCGGGCGACGCCCTGCCCCCGCAGGAACCTTGGGCCAGCATGGAAAATACCGGCCACTGGTAGGATGATGCGGCGCATTTCGGCAGCCGTGGCGCTGGCGCTGACTGTCGGAGCAGCAGCCCCGGCCACAGCCCAGTCCGACCATTGCCGACTTGCGCTGCTTCTCGCACTGGATGTGTCATCTTCCGTCGATGCCGAGGAATACATCCTGCAACGTGACGGGCTCGCGGCGGCGTTGAGTGATCCGCTGGTCCGAAGGGCGATCCTTGATGGTGAAGGCCACGTGTCGATCGCCATCTATGAATGGAGCGGCCGGCGGCAAAGCTCATTGGTTAGTCCCTGGGTCGCTCTCATCGATGACGCCACCATCGACGGGGTGATCGCGGCCCTGCTGTCTGCTCCGCGGAGCCACACGCGGTTCCCGACCGCGATGGGCTATGCTCTTGGCTATGGGGCAACCCTTCTTGCGCGTGGACCCAGATGCGAACGACAGGTGATCGACGTGTCTGGCGATGGTGAGAACAATGACGGGTTCTCGCCGCGCCTCGCCTACAAGAATTTTCCTTTTTCCAACGTCACGGTCAACGGATTGGCAGTGCTTGGCGGGTCGGACGACGTCGTGGATTATTTTCAGCGAGAGGTGCGATACGGATTTGGAGCATTCGTGGAAACCTCGGAAGGCTATCAAGGCTACCGCGATGCGATGACCCGAAAACTTCTTCGCGAATTGAACGACATGATCCTTGGCGCGCGCCCCGTGACGGACCAGAGGCCCGGCTAGTAGATGTAGCGGATTTGGTCTGTCCAGTATCGTTCCATCCGGCGCAGAGTGCTGCTCATCTCGTTCAGTGTGCCATGGTCGATCACGTTCTTGGCAATCAGACCATCAGCGTGGCGGGCGAAGAGTGCTGAAATCAGGTCCCGGATTTCGCGTCCGCGAGGTGTCAGCCGCACACGGACGGAGCGGCGGTCGATTTCGCAGCGCTGGTGATGCATGTATCCCATGTCGACCAGTTTCTTGAGATTGTAGCTGACATTGCTGCCCTGATAGTACCCGCGGGTCTTCAATTCCCCCGCCGTCACCTCGTTATCTCCGATGTTGAACAGCAACAGCGCCTGCACCGCGTTGATTTCGATGATGCCGACGCGTTCGAATTCGTCCTTGATCACATCCAAGAGAAGCCGGTGAAGCCGCTCCACCAGCGCCAGCGCCTCGAGATATCCGTCCAGCATGCCACCGCTGCCGACCCGATCCACAGATGCATGAATGCTCATCAACGTCTCCGCCTTATCCGTCAGGCGGCAGAATCGTCCAAAAGTCCAAATAATCGGTTAAGGTGATGAATCTCTTTGCGGATCAGCGCTGGAACGCGACGGTCGAGATATCGTCGATCATGTCCCGAAGGCCCTCGGGCGGCGGCTTCTGGCCGCTCACCCATTGATAGAGGTCCTGATCGTTTTCGGACAGCAACGCATCATAGCGATCGAGCATCGCGTCGTCGAACCCATCCAGCCGCGCCTCGGCATAGCGCGACAGGATGATGTCCATCTCCTTGATCCCACGGCGCATGGAGCGCATGGACAGGCGTTTCAGACGATGTTCGCGGGGTTCGCTCATGTGGGGCTCACCATCACCTTGCGCAGTCGCTTCTCCAGACGGGCCAGCTGTTCCGCCTTGGCGTGAAGGTCTGATTTCATCTCGCGGATTTCAAGAATGATGTCGTTGAGTTCGGTCGGTGCCGGCTCAGAATCCGGCCCGTCGACCCCTTCGCCCTCACCATTGATGAGCCACATCATCGACACGTTCAGCATACCCGCAAGCATAGACAGACGGTTGGCCCGTGGTTCGGCCACGTCGTTTTCCCAATTCCGCAGGGTGCTTTTCTTGACGCCGAGACGCTTTGCCAGCGACTCCTGGGTCATGCCGGCAGCCTCACGTGCGGCCGTCATGCGGTCGCCGAATGTCGCAATCTCAGCAGCATACCAGTTCTGATCGGTTTCGGTCATCGGTTCTCCTTTCGCGATCCTCGCTTGATCGTCGTTCGACCGCATCCTAAGACAGGCGCGACCCTTTCACAAACAGAGGCCCGTCATGCCGTTTCTGTCCGACACTCTCGCCCGCGTCAGTCCTTCGCCCACCGTGGCGGTTTCGCAAAAGGCGATGGAGCTGAAAGCGGCAGGTCATGACGTTATCGGCCTTGGGGCTGGTGAGCCTGACTTTGACACGCCCGACAACATCAAGGCGGCTGCAATTGCGGCGATCGAGGCAGGAAAAACGAAGTACACGCCAGTTGATGGCATTCCCGAGGTCAAACGGGCGATCTGCGCCAAGTTCAAGCGCGAGAATGGTCTGGACTATTCACCGTCGCAGGTCGCTGTCTCAACTGGGGGCAAACAGGTGCTCTATAACGCACTGCTGGCCACCTTGAACCCCGGTGACGAAGTGATCATCCCCGCCCCCTATTGGGTCAGCTACCCTGATATGGTGCGGCTGGGCGGCGGCGAACCGGTGATCGTCGAGACCACGCTCGAGAACGGATTCCGCCTGACGCCCGAAGCACTTGAGGCCGCGATCACGCCCAAGACCAAATGGTTCATCTTCAATTCGCCATCGAACCCGACCGGCGCGGGATATGGACATAACCAGTTGAAAGCGCTGACAGATGTACTGATGCGGCACCCCCATGTCTGGGTCATGACAGACGACATGTACGAACATCTGGCCTATGACGGGTTTCAGTTCTGCACACCGGCACAGGTCGAACCGGGCCTCTACGACCGAACCCTGACCGTCAACGGGGTGTCGAAATCCTACGCCATGACCGGCTGGCGGATCGGCTACGCGGCCGGACCCGAGCACCTGATCGCCGCCATGCGGAAACTTCAGTCGCAATCCACGACCAATCCCTGTTCGATCAGCCAATGGGCCACGGTCGAGGCCTTGAATGGCCCCCAGGACTTTCTGGCCGAACGGAACGAGGCATTCCGCAAACGGCGCGATCTGGTGGTCGCGGGCCTCAACGCCTGCGAGGGCATCACCTGCGCCGTGCCGGAAGGTGCGTTCTATGTCTACCCGTCGATCGCAGGCTGCATCGGCAAGACAAGCGCGGGTGGCACCCTGATCGACACGGACGAGGCGTTCGCCACGGCACTTCTCGAAGAGCATGGCGTTGCTGTGGTGTTCGGGGCCGCTTTTGGTCTCAGCCCGTATTTCCGCGTGAGTTATGCCACATCGGACGAGGTCTTGTCGGAAGCCTGCAAGCGGATCCAGGAGTTTTGTGCGGGTCTGTCCTGAGTTTGATCAAAAACATTTCCCCGTACGCCAGCCTTGAGATAGGCTGGCTCACATTAATGTGAGGTGTTAGCCTGTCGTGAATACAGGCAAGAGGCGAACATGGCTGGAGACCTGCCAGACTATTATTTCAGGGTACGCGAAAATGGCGCGCTTGTGTTTCGTGTGGATACCGAAAACCCGCAGCGCCGCATCGAAATGGACCAAATCGCCGTGGTCAACATCCGCAATGGCGAGATCAAACCCCATGGCGATCGGACGCTCAGCGACGAGGACGTGACCGTCATTCGGGACTGGATGCAAAATCGGCAGGCCATTCTTGCCAATCGCGATGTGGATGACATCCTGCGCACCGTGGATCATCTGAACCTGACCACCCAATGGGCTCAGTCCCGCGCGACAAGTGAGCAGCTCGACACGGTCACGGATGCCCTGCTGCTCGCCATGCATGATCTGCGCGGTGTGCTGGTTCGCCGCAAGGCCGAACGATTGATGAAATCCGACAGCCCTGAGTGACCCATAGCGCTGATCGTCACGGCCGTTGAATAGATGACCATCGAAATGTATATCTGAATACACATTCAGGAGGTCATTCGATGGCACGTCTGCACACTAACCACATCTGTACCATTACCGAACTGCGCGAACCGCAGAAAGTGCTGGCCCGGTCGGGCGGCAAACCCGTGGCGATCATGAAGAACTCCAAATGCGTCGGCTATCTTGTCCCGGGAGAAGCCTCTTTGCAGGAAGAGCCGCGCGATGCGTCGACGGATGAGGTGATGAGATATATCGAGGAAACACGCGATCAAACGCAGCCTGTGCTCGACTATCTCAGAGACAAATGACGTTCTCACTCCTGTCGACCGAGGTCGTTATTGCCTTGCACGATGCGGCGCTGAATGACGGTGAGATTCCGGGTCTTGCAAAAGACAAATCGCTCGACGGGGCCTTGCGGCGCGTCGACAACCGGCTTGTCTATGGCATGATCGGCGACGTCTTCGACTTGGCCGCAGCTTATGCAACGGCCATCTCACGCGGGCATTGCTTCAATGATGGCAACAAGCGCACGGCGTTCGAAAGCATGAACTTTTGCCTGTATCTGCATGGTATCAATATCACCTGGGACACCGAAGACGTCGGCGACAGGATCATCGCGCTGGCACAGGGCGTCCTCCAAGAGGAAGACTTGGCAGACTGGCTGCGGATCAAGGCACGCTGACGCTTCCCCCCTGCCCGCGCCTCTGCCATACTGGCGCGCAAAGCAACAAAGACAGAGCAGCTGCCATGGCCGAAGACCTTCTCTCCGGACACGAACCGACCGACTATGACGCGTCCTCGATCGAGGTGCTCGAAGGGCTCGAACCGGTCCGCAAGCGCCCCGGCATGTATATCGGCGGCACGGATGAACGCGCGCTGCATCACCTTGTGGCCGAGGTTCTGGACAACTCCATGGACGAGGCGGTGGCGGGACACGCCAACCGGATCGAGGTCGAACTGCACGAGGATTACGCCGTCACCATCCGCGACAACGGGCGCGGCATCCCGATTGATCCGCATCCCAAGTTTCCGGGCAAATCCGCGCTTGAGGTGATCCTCTGCACGCTGCACGCGGGCGGCAAGTTCTCGGGCAAGGCCTACGAGACCTCGGGTGGTCTGCACGGGGTCGGTGCCTCGGTGGTGAATGCGCTGTCGGATTCGATGGTGGTACAGGTCGCGCGCAACAAGGAATTGTTCGAACAGCGTTTCTCGCGCGGGGTGCCGCTGGGGCCGGTGGCCAAGGTGGGTCAAGCACCCAATCGGCGGGGCACCACGGTCACCTTTCATGCCGACGAACAGATCTTCGGCTCGCACCGCTTCAAGCCCGCGCGGCTGTTCAAGATGGTCCGCTCCAAGGCCTACCTGTTTTCGGGTGTCGAGATCCGCTGGAAATCCGCGATCAACGACGGTGAAACCCCGACCGAGGCCACGTTCCACTTCCCCGGCGGTCTGGCGGATTACCTGACCGAGAGCCTGGGCGGCGCGTCGACCTATGCCGACAAACCCTTTGCCGGGATGGTCGAGTTCCGCGAGAAGTTCGGTGCACCGGGCAAGGTCGAATGGGCGATCAACTGGACGCCGTCGCGCGACGGGTTCATCCAGTCCTACTGCAACACCGTCCCCACGCCCGAAGGCGGCACACACGAGGCCGGGTTCTGGGCCGCGATCCTCAAGGGCATCCGCGCCTATGGCGAGCTGTCGAACAACAAGAAGGCGGCACAGATCACCCGCGACGACCTGATCACGGGCGGATGTGCGCTGGTGTCCTGCTTCATCCGGGAGCCGGAATTCGTCGGCCAGACCAAGGACCGGCTGGCCACCACCGAGGCACAGCGCATGGTCGAAGGCGCGGTGCGCGACCATTTCGACAACTGGCTGGCGGCGGATACGAAATCGGCTGGGGCAATCCTGGATTTTCTGGTGCTCCGCGCCGAGGAACGGCTGAGACGGAGGGCCGAGAAGGAAACACAACGCAAGTCCGCCACGAAGAAACTACGCCTTCCCGGCAAGCTGGTGGACTGCGCCTCGTCAACGCGCGAAGGGACCGAATTGTTCATCGTCGAGGGCGATTCGGCTGGCGGATCGGCCAAGATGGCGAGGGATCGCAAGACGCAGGCCCTGTTGCCGCTGCGCGGGAAAATCCTGAACGTGCTGGGGGCCGCGTCGTCCAAACTGGGCACCAATGCCGAGATCAGCGACCTCACGCAGGCGCTGGGTGTGGGCCTCGGGACGAAGTTCAATGTCGATGATCTGCGCTACGAAAAGGTCATCATCATGACCGACGCCGATGTCGATGGCGCGCATATCGCCTCGCTTCTCATGACTTTCTTCTTCACCCAGATGCGCCCGATGATCGACGCGGGCCATCTCTACCTCGCCTGCCCGCCTCTGTATCGCCTGACCCAGGGGGCCAAGCGCCTTTATGTGGCCGACGATGCCGAGAAGGACCGCATGATGGAAAAGGGCCTTGGCGGCAAAGGCAAGATCGACGTCCAGCGCTTCAAGGGTCTGGGCGAGATGGACGCGAAGGATTTGAAAGAAACCACGATGGACCCGGCCTCGCGCAAGCTGATCCGCGTGACCATCGACGAGGACGAACCCGGCGAGACCGGCGATCTGGTGGAACGGCTGATGGGCAAGAAGCCGGAGCTGCGGTTCCAATATATTCAGGAGAACGCCCGGTTTGTCGAGGAGTTGGATGTATAGTCTGTGTGAGTTACCGTCTCACGGCGAGTGTCCACATTGCGGGGCTTTTTCAAGGTTTGAGTTGCTTTACCGAGAAGACGATCAAACCTCGCGAGACGAACATATCCTGATGGAGAAATGCGGAGCACTCATGCGATGCGGTGCCTGCGACGATCTCTTTGCAATTTTTGGCTGGGCTTGGGAAGAAAAAGACAATTCAGAGATACCCGAGAACGCTCGCTTCAAGCTAAAGAATGATGATCAGGGCTATACGTATGCACCCACACAAAAACGCTATCAGAAGAGATACAAAGCACTCGGTCTGGATAGGTTCGATCCAAACCAAGAGGCTCTGCAAAACGTATTAGAGCAGAGCTACACTGCAGCTGATAATGGATTGAACATTTTAGCTGCAACAGGCTTACGCAGTGTCGTTGAAGCGTTTGCTGTCTTGCGTGGCGCAGACAAGCGCACCAGCTTTTCGGAGAAGGTTGCTGAACTCGCCAAGCAGCAATGGATTTCACATCGAGATACGAAAACAGTACTTCACGTAATTCAATGGGGAAACAGGTCTGCGCACGAACAAGTCGGTCCCGATGACAAGCAACTCGACCAATTGTTCAAAATAGTCGAAGCAATGCTTTTTCGTGATCAAGCAAGTCGAGACGCCAGTCTTTTTTTGGAAGATTGATTTAATGCAGGTCGTGCAAATGATGCAATCAACAGCGCCCGACTCTGGGTGGGCGCATGCGACCGCCGAACGATGCAAGTCGGCGGCACGCGTATGACGGTGGTTCTGAGCAAACGGCACGCCAATGCGCCCTCCCGGGGGGAGGGTCGGGCGCGGCCCGTCCTTCGGACGGGCTGAATTGCACGAACCGTGTAACTTTCTCATGTGGCGGAATGGTGCATTTTGCACGGTTCAACCGAGGAACCAACAAACAGTTGCTAGGGCGCGTGCTTGCGCGCACCAGAGGGACAGAGAATTACCACCCGCCCAAGATGCACCACGGCGCAGCCTGAACCATCCTGAAGCTTCACCGCCCCGCGTTCGGAGCGGTGAGCCACGCTAATATACAAAAACCAATCAGTCCTGCGTCTAGATCGAATGGATCATGACGGACAGACCTGTACCTACAATTCCACCGACAATGCTGGAAAGCCATGCAATTTCCTTGAAGCCCATGTCGAAAACCCCTGTTTTGCCATGATTGGAGGAACTTGACGTAGAGTAAACAACGGCAGGTCACTCCGGAGTTTTAGCACTTTCCCACATGGAAAATCGGGGGCTGCCCCGCCCGTGTCAGGTTTGCCCCCGGATTCTTACCTGACCGTTGTCCGCGTCCGCGCAGAGGTCAACCAGCCGCTTCGTTCCGTTCAGCAAGCCAGTCCGCCATTCCGCGCAGGTTGGAGGCGGCTTCCTCGCAAAACTCCATCGCGCGCAGGTATCCGTGAATCATGCCGGCTCCTTGATGAAGCACAACCGGCACATCTGCCGCTCTCAGAACCTCCGCATAAGCGATGCCGCTGTCGCGCAAGGGATCATGTTCGGCGACCGCGATATAGGCTGGCGGCAGGCCCGAATGATCCGACGCATGCAGCGGTGCCGCTTTTGGATTGGTAAGGTCGTCAGGGTTCGGGCAGTACATGGCGTTCACACGCGGCATGTCCCGCACGAAGATGAGCGGGCCATCCGCGTTTTCGATCATCGACGGGCGATCCTGAACAAAATCGCACGCCGGATAAATCAAAAGCTGCGCGATCAGCCCCATACCCCGGTCGCGCATTTCAAGAGCAACGGCCGCTGCAAGATTTCCACCGGCGCTGTCGCCACCAATGGCAATCCGCGCGGGGTCCACGTTCAAGTAATCCGCGTTGTCATGGAGCCATTGAGTGACTGCGACACACTGCTCGAATGCCTGTGGGAAGGGTCGTTCAGGAGCCTTGGCATAGTCCACGCTGATAACGGTTTGCCTGTTCCACGACGCAAGGCGCGCGGTGATGTCCCAATGGGTTTCGGGACTCCCCTGCATCCACGCACCGCCATGCATGTAGACAAGACCGGGCTGAACGCCGCCGGAGGTGTGCCGGAACACGCGCACGCGAACGGGCCCGACCGGGGTGTCGATGTGATGCTCCGTAGTCGCGTCGACATCAGAGGGTTCGGCCAACCGCATGTCCCGCGCGATCTGTTCGAAATGCACCCGGCGTTCGACCGGCCCAGACCCAACCGGAAGCGTTGCCCATTTTTCATCCCAAACGCGCAGAAAATCATTCAGTTTCGGGTTAATCGTCACGGTCTGTCCTTTGATTTGTAGACACTCGCCAGGACCATGTGGACAACCTGCTCGCGCAGGGCTGCCTGGCCTGCCTCCGCAAAGAGCTGGTCACCGAAAAGCGCCGAAAATGTTGGCCGGTTGGAGACATTGAAGAAGCTCAGCGCGCTGATCTGCCAATGCAGAACGGTCGGATCGACATCCGTGCGGAAGATGCCGTCTGCCTGGCCGCGCGTGCAGATGGCAGCGAGTTTCTCGATCACCGGGATATTGAGCTTCTGGATCGCTTCGGATTTCGCAAGCGTTTCGGCATGATGAACATTCTCGATCATGACCATGCGAATGAAATCGGGATGATTGCGATGGTGATCGAAGGTGAAGGCGACAAGCTTTGCCAGCGCGTCCTGCGGCGACAGATGATCCAGCTGCAGCGCGTTTTCCCCCTGTCTGACCTGAGCATACGCTGCTTCCAACGCATGTTCATACAGGGTCTGCTTGTCGTCGAAATAGTAGTAGATCATCCGCTTCGACGTTTTCGTCTTGGCCGCGATATCGTCGACGCGTGCAGTCGATAGTCCCTTCTCCGCGAACTCGGCAATGGCCGCGTGCAGGATGTCCTGACGCACGGCCTCGGGGTTCTGTTTCCAGCCGGATTTCCGCCCGGACGGCGGGTCCGCATTTTCAATATTCATCACGCAAGTCTCCTCGGATGCAGGCTACCACCCCCCAATTTAACTCTCCAGTACAAAATCCTTGACGAATTTAACTCGTGAGTACAATTTGCACTCAAGCAGACGATTCTGCTGTCTGGGAGGACACAACTTGGCGACCACGCGTTCGGAGAAAGTGCTTTGCACTGACCAGGCAGGCATGCGGGTTCAGGTCGGTCTGGTCGGTTGCGGCATCCAGAAATCCAGAACGCCTGCCATGCACGAAGCCGAGGGCGAAGCCCTTGGAGTGACCTATTCGTACAGCCTCTTCGACCCGGAAGCCGAAGAGCTGGGCACGCTCTCGGACATTATCGCGCGCGCCGAGGCAGACGGCTTTGCCGGGCTGAACATTACCTATCCTTTCAAGCAGGAGGTCCTGTCACATCTCGACACGCTTTCGGAGGCCGCAAAACGTGTTGGCGCCGTGAACACGGTTGTCTTTCGAAATGGCTCCCGCAGCGGCCACAACACCGACTACTGGGGGTATTCGGAAAGTTTCCGCAGAGGTCTGACAGATGCGCCAAGATCAACCGTCCTGCAGATTGGCGCCGGGGGTGCAGGCGGCGCTCTGGCCCATGCCCTTGTTGATCTGGGGACCAACACACTCCTGATCCACGATACAAGGACCGGCGCGGCAGAGGCGCTTGCCCAGGCTGTAAATGCGGTTCATGCGCGTCAGATCGCACACCCGGTCGACAGCCTGGAAAAGGCTGCGGAACGATCGGATGGCATCGTGAACGCAACGCCCGTCGGCATGGCAAAACTTCCGGGCATGCCGATCGACCCCAGCCTGATCCGCCCGGATCACTGGGTCTCCGAGATCGTCTATTTCCCGCGCGAGACCTTGCTGCTGCGCACCGCCAAAGCCAAAGGCTGCCGCACGCTCGACGGCAGCGGCATGGCCGTTTTTCAAGCGGTTCGTGCCTTCAAACTCTTCACGGAACTCGACCCAAGCGCGGACCGCATGCGCGCAACATTCGAGGCCTTGGACGCACCTTGAACACCCGGCGCACCCGGCGCCACGTCATAAACGCGATATGGGAGGACACCACAAATGCGTAAGACACTCAAAACCCTTCTGGCTGGCACAGCCGCGCTCAGCGTTCTTGCCGGCGCAGCGACAGCTCAGGACAAGGTCGAGCTGATCTACTCCGACACCGTTGCAGAAGGCGATATCCGCACCACGACTCTTCGCGAGACTTTTGGCGCCTGCCTTGGCGATGGCTTTGATTTCCAGTCCTATCACGGCGCCACGCTGTTTGCTCAGGGAACCGAGCTGACTGCCATGCAACGCGGCAACCTCGACATGGGCAACCTGGCGATTTTCGATTTCTACAACCAGGTACCGTCAACCAAGGTTCTGGGCGCACCGTTCCTCTTCCGCGACTACGAGCACATGCGCGCCGTCTACAACAGCGATCTTCTGGACGAGATGCTCGCCGAGATCGAAGAGAACGTGAACGTCAAAATCCTCGCGTTTCCCTATATTGGCGCGCGCCATCTTGGCTACAAAGGCGACAAGGAAATCATGACGCCTGCGGATCTCGAAGGCGTGAAACTGCGCATGCCCCCGGGGGAAGGCTGGCAGCTTGTTGGCCGTGCCATGGGCGCCACGACGGTGCCTGTGCCGTTCACCGAGGTGTATACCGCGTTGCAAACAGGCGCGATCGACGGACAGGACAATGGCTTTCCGGCAACCCGGTCGATGAAATTCGACGAAGTGCTGACCCATATCGGCAAGACCGCGCATCTCGTGGCGTCGAACCTGTTCACAATTTCCCTCGACAAGTGGAATGCGATGACGCCAGAGCAACAGGCAACAGTGCAGGGCTGTGCTGACAATTTCGAGGCCGCACTGGACCAGATCACATTGGCGCAGGAAACCGAACTCGAAGCGGATATGGCGGCCAATGGAATGGTTATCTATACGCCTGACCTGAGCGCGTTCGTTGAGAACGTGAAAGCCGTCTACGCCGCTGAAGGTGAAGACGCCGATTGGCCTGAAGGGCTGTTCGACGCGATTGTCGCCTACGGTCAATGACGTCCTGACTTAAGGACAGGAGCCTGAAGCCAGGCTTCTGTCTGCGACAGGAAGGAGGCCCGCCATGGACCGCGTTCACCGCATCGCAGATCGAATTTCGGGATATGCGAACCACGTAACGGCTGCCTTGTTGCTGTCGATGTTCGTCGTATTCCTGCTGCAGATCATCTTTCGCTACCTGCTGGGCTGGCCGGTTCTCTGGACGGTGGAATGGGTAACGATCGCGTGGCTTTGGGGTATTCTCTTCGGCTTTGCCTTTGTCCTCAAATCCGCAGACATGATCCGCCTGGACATTCTCTACAACGCGGTGTCCAGACCAATACGGCGCGCCATGGACGTCGGTGTCGGCGTAACGGTGGCCGCGATATTCGGCTACACGCTTCCGCATGCCTGGGACTATGTGAGCTTCATGGGCATCGAGCGGACCGCCGCGTTTCGCTGGCCCTTCGACATTGTCTTCGCCATCTACATTCCGTTCCACATCGCCGTGATCGTTCGGATGCTGCTTCTGGCGTGGGGCGGCATCACTGGCACGCGGCGACCGGAAGATCTCGAGCGCCACCCCGAGGGTCACGACCATGATTGATCCATTTACGCTTTCCATGGTGCTGATCGTGGCATTGGCGCTCGCAGGCCTGTCAGTCGGGCTCGCGATGATGAGCGGTTCCATGCTCTATCTCATCCTGATGGACATGCAGTTTCCGCGTGGGTTTGACCCGTCCATCGGCACCGAGCAAATGCTTCAGGGGCTGTTCAACGGCTACACCCTTCTTGCGATCCCGCTTTTCATCCTCGCGGCAGACATCATGAATGTCGGCTCTCTGGCGGACCGTCTGCTTGCGTTCTGCCAAGCTTTGGTCGGACGGTTCCGAGGCGGGCTGGGCCACGTGAACGTCGTGAGCTCGGTGATCTTTTCAGGGATGTCGGGCTCCGCCGTCGCCGATGCCGTGGGCATGGGCAAAATCATCATCGGCCTCATGACGAAAGACGGCAAATACACGCCAGCCTATGCTGCGGCGATCACCGCCGCCACCGCAACCGTCGGACCGATCATTCCGCCTTCCATTCCGATGGTGCTCTACGCCCTCGTTTCCGACCAATCGGTCGGCTATCTTTTTGCAGCGGGTATGGTGCCGGGTTTGTTGATGGCCCTGATGATGGGGATGACAAACTATCTTGTGGCCCGCAAACGCGGCTTTCCGGTTGATGATGCCGTGCCTGCGCGGGACCTGCCCCGCGTGACCTATCAGGCGGCGCCGGCACTGCTTCTGCCGGTCATCCTGTTGGGCGGCATCTATGGCGGCATCATGACGCCGACAGAAGCTGCAGCGGTCGCCGCCTTTTACGCGCTCTTCATTTCTGTCGCGCTCTATCGGTCAGTGACGCTCCGTGCCTTTTGGGACACCCTGCTTGCTGGCTCTCGTTCTGCAGCCGCGATCGGCGTTTTGATTGGTGGGTCACTGACTTTCAATTACGTGCTTGCGCGCGAAAACATCCCCAGCGAACTGGCCGCCTTTCTGGCCGGGTTCGACCTTGGGCCCATCGGATTCCTGATAGCGGTCAATCTGCTCCTACTGGTTCTGGGCTGCGTCCTTGAGGGGGGCGCGATCATTCTGATCGTGCTGCCACTCTTGATCCCGACCGCGTCTGCACTCGGCATTGACCTTGTTCATTTCGGCGTGATCGCTGTCGTCAATGCCATGATCGGTCTCATCACTCCGCCCTACGGGCTCTTGCTCTTCATCGTGTCAAATATCACCAAGCAGCCCGTCGGACGCGTAATCGCGGAAATCTGGCCCTTCATCATCGCCTTGTTCCTCGCACTCGCGTTGATCACCTTTGTTCCAGACTTCGTTTTGTGGTTCCCGCGGCTGCTTGGATATCAAGGGTGACAAAATGAAAACCTCGATTGCCACGATATCAATCTCCGGGAACTTTCCTGAAAAACTCGAGGCCATCGCGGCTGCCGGTTTCGATGGCCTCGAGATCTTCGAGCAGGATTTCATCGCTCATGATGGTGATCCCAGAGACGTGGGCCAAATGATCCGCGACATGGGACTCGAGATTACCCTGTTTCAGCCTTTTCGCGATTTTGAAGGCTTGCCGGAACCACTGCGAGCCAAAGCCTTTGACCGGGCGGAACGCAAATTCGACCTGATGCAGGAGCTTGGAACAGACCTTGTCCTGATCTGTTCGTCCTGCCACCCGGCGGCTCTGGGCGGAATAGACAGGGCAGCCGCCGATTTCCACGAACTTGGCGAACGTGCCGCAAAGCGGGGTCTGCGCATCGGGTTCGAGGCTCTTGCGTGGGGGCGTCACATCAACGATCACCGCGATGCGTGGGAGGTTGTGCGGCGGGCCGAACATGACAGTGTCGGGATCATTCTCGACAGCTTTCACACGCTCGCTCGCAAGATCGATCCTGACACGATCCGGCGCATTCCTGGCGACAAGATCTTCTTTGTGCAGTTGGCCGATGCTCCTGCCATTGACATGGACCTTCTTTATTGGTCGCGGCACTTCCGAAATATGCCGGGCGAAGGCGATCTGGACGTGACAGCCTTCATGCGCGCGGTGATGGCCACTGGATATGACGGGCCAATAAGTCTTGAGATTTTCAACGACCAGTTCCGCGGCGGCCATCCGAAGACAATCGCTCGGGATGGGCATCGCTCATTGCTTGCACTGATGGACGATGTGATCCGGCAGTCAGCCGGCTTGCCGAACTCAGCGGCGACCATGCCGGCGCGAGCCAAAGCAACCGGCGTTTCATTTGTTGAATTCGCAAGCGCAGGTCCGGAGGCGCAACACCTCGAAGCCTTGCTCGCCACGCTCGGTTTCACCCATGCGGCCAACCACAAGAGCAAGAACCTTTCGCTTTGGACGCAGGGTGAGATCCGCATTCTCATCAATTGCGAAGTCAGGGGTTATTCCAGCAGCGCGTACAACATGCATGGAACATCTGTCTGCGATATCGGCATCTCGGTCGAGAACGCCAGCGAAGCGGTTGAAAGGGCCAAAGCTCTTGGTGCCGTTGCCTTCCAGCAACCCATTGATCCGGGCCAGCTCAATATTCCGGCCATTCGCGGGCAAAGTGGAAGCGTTCTTCATTTCATCGATGAGACAAGTGGGCCGTCATCGGTCTGGGACGTGGAGTTCACTGAACATCCGCGCTCTTCAAAGGGCGCGGGGCTTACGCGGGTCGATCACATCGCCCAGACCATGAGCTATGACGAAATGCTCAGCGGGTCGCTGTTCTACACGACGCTGTTCGACATGGGCAAAACCCCGATGGTCGATGTCATCGATCCCGATGGGCTGGTGCGATCTCAGGCCCTCGCATCGCCGGATGGGGCGTTGCGCATCACACTGAACGGTGCGGAAACCCATCGTACCATGGCCGGAAGTTTTCTTGCTGAAAGCTTCAACGCCTCGGTGCAGCACATTGCCCTTGCGACCGAGGATATATTTACGACGGCCGAGCTGTTGTCCGAGAATGGGTTTCAGCCCCTGCCAATATCGTCAAACTACTATGCTGACCTGGCAGCCCGGTTCGATCTGGGGGCGGCGACCCTGCAGGAATTGCAAAGAAACAACATCCTATATGACGAGGATGGACAGGGGGCCTTCTACCAAATGTATTCCCGCCCGTTTGCAGGCGGAATGTTCTTTGAAATCGTTCAACGGACATCCGAATACGCGGGATATGGCGGTCCCAATGCGCCGTTTCGCATTGCCGCGCAGAAACGGCTTATGCGTCCAAAGGGAATGCCTCGCAAATAAAGACACATCGCATGACGCCGGAATTCGGCGCCCAATCGCCAATCCAATGGCTCTGCTTTTTCCGGAAACAAAACGGATTCATGACCCGACACGTCGGACCGGCCCCCGGCCAGATCAACCGGTCAGGTGCCTGACAGGATCCAGCCGGCCGCTTTCTCGGCAATCATGAGTGTCGGAGCATTGGTGTTTCCACTGGTGATCTCTGGCATGACCGAGGCATCAACGACACGCAGATTCACAATCCCTTTCACGCGTAGATGCGCATCCAGAACAGCACTGGGATCATCCTCGCGCCCCATTTTGATGGTGCCCACCGGGTGGAATATCGTGCTTGCGATATCCCCCGCCAGTCGCGCCAAATCTTCGTCGGTTTGATATTGGACGCCGGGCTTGAATTCCTCGGGCTGGTATTTCTGCATGGCCGGTTGCTGCATGATCTGTCGAACTTGACGCAGACTTTCGGCTGCAACCTGGCGATCCTCTTCTGTATCGAGATAATTCGGCGTGATCTTGGGGTGATCGCGACAGTCAGAGGACGCAATGCGCACATGCCCGCGGCTGGTCGGGTTCAAATTGCACACGCTGACGGTCATTGCCGGGAAGTCGTGCAGGTTCTCCCCAAAAGCCTCGAGGCTCAGAGGCTGGATATGGTACTCGAGGTTGGCGTGTTTTCTGTTTTCGTTGGAGCGGGCAAATGCACCAAGCTGGCTGGGTGACATGCTCATCGGACCAGATCGCGTCAACAGGTATTGCAGGGCGATGCTGGCTTTTCCGAACAGGGAATTGGCCAAGGTGTTCAGGGTCCTTGTGCCACGAACCTTATAGACCGCGCGGATTTGCAGGTGGTCTTGCAGGTTTTCCCCGACGAATGGCGCATCCAGAACCACATCGATGCCGTGACGCTTCAATAAAGCTCCCGAACCGACACCCGACAATTGCAGGATCTGCGGAGAATTGATCGCCCCGGCCGACAGGATCACGTCGTTCGCAGAACTGGCCGTCACTGTGTGGCCCGCACGAAGGACCGTGACTCCTGTGCATTTCGGCAGACCATTGTCGTCTTTTGTGAAGTTCAGTTTCTCGACCTGAGCTTCGGTCCAGATGGTCAGGTTTTCACGAGACTTTATAGGCCGAAGGAAGGCTTTGGCAGTGTTCCAGCGCCAACCAGATCGTTGATTGACGTCGAAATACCCCACCCCGGAATTGTCACCGGTGTTGAAATCATCCGTCCTTTCAATTCCGGCTTGGACGGCCGCATCTGCGAAGCTGTCAAGCACGTCCCACCGAAGACGTTGCTTTTCGACACGCCACTCTCCGCCGGAGCCGTGCATATCCGAGAAGCGACTGTTGTCTCCTGTGGCCGGATCGGACCCACCATCAAGTTTGTAATGGTCTTCGTGGGCTTTGAAGTCGGGTAGCGCATTTTCCCAGCTCCACGCATCCTCACCGGTGAGCTTGGCCCAATTGTCGTAATCCCGGGCTTGGCCCCGCATGTAGATCATGCCGTTGATCGACGAACATCCGCCCAAGGTCTTGCCTCGGGGATAGATCAAGGATCGTCCGTTCAGCCCCTTGTCTGCCTCTGTCCTGTACATCCAGTCGGCTCTCGGGTTCCCGATGCAGTAGAGGTAGCCGACGGGAATATGGATCCATGGGTACGTGTCGGGTTTACCCGCCTCCAACAGCAAAACGCGGTTCTTTGGATTTGCACTCAGCCGGTTCGCCAAGAGACAGCCAGCAGAGCCAGCGCCTACCACGATGTAATCGAACTGATTGGCTGCATCACTCATCTTGGCGACCCCCTGTTTGATAGTCTCGACACAACCCGGATCTGCCGAGACAGGACGTGCTGCGTTGCAGCCGCTGAGATACCCCGCCGAACAGGCGCTGCCAAACATGATCTTGACGGTCCTTGATGCGCGAACCGGACGCGGGCAACACGGGCCGCGTTGGCTGACGGAAAAACAACGCGCGTTGGACCTGCGCAATTCCGACGGCTGTCAGGCGGTTCAGCGAGCAGTATGCCATATCACTTTCGGTGGTCTGTCTCTCTGGTTTGTTGGGACCGAATGCCCGCGACAGGTCATTGGCCATTCCGCTGTTATCTACCTCTTTTCAGAAAGGTGGTTTCTCATCCGGACACCATTTTTTGGATCAATGGCGGCGCAGGATGTGCGGCTTGAACGGCAAGCGTCGAACTGGCTCGGTCAACCGAGTGTTCCCGCTAAAGGTATTCAGATCACATGAAATGGGTCTGGTCCATGCGTACAGGCGCGTCTGAAACCGGGGCAAAATCCATCCGGTCCAAGACATCCAACTGTATGTCTACACCCGGCGCGACCTCGATCAAGGCAAGGCCGTCCTCGGTCAGCCGGAAGACCGCGCGTTCAGTGACATAAAGTACCTGCTGCCCCTGCCGCATGGCCTGCGCGCCGGAGAACGTGATCTGATCCACGCGCCGCACGAATTTTCGCACGTCTCCATGACGCTCGATGGTCAGATTGCCATCTCCCGATTTGATGCGGGTGCCCTTGGCATCGAAGGTTCCGACAAAGACCACCGTCCGGGCGTTCTGCGCAATATCGATGAATCCGCCGGGACCAACAGGCATACCGCCCAGCTTGGACGCGTTCACATTGCCCGCCGCATCCACCTGTCCAAAGCCGAGAAACGCGATATCCAGTCCACCACCCGCGTAAAAATCAAACTGCGAGGGCCCGTCGATCATACAAGAGGCATTCTGCGCATAGCCGAACAGGGAACCCGTCAAAAGTCGTCCGCCATAAGTGCCGTGTTCGATCGTCTGGTAATAGAGATGCTGTTCACCGCGTGCAGCCACAATGGTGGCAATCTCGTCAGGAATGCCAAAGCCATAGTTGACGATGGCCCCCTCGCGCAGCTCTGTCCGGGCGCGGTTCGCCACGATACGCCGCGCCGAAAAGGCAGGCACGTCCGGTGCCGGAAGCGGCGCCCGCTTCTGGCCCGAGATCGAGGGATCATACGCAATCTCGTAGCCCTGCGTCTGCTCCGGATCGACGACAATGGCATCGACGATAGCCGCCGGAACCCGAACCTGCCGAGCGCCGAGCGTGCCCATGGGCACCTTTTCCCGAACCTGAAAGATCACCGTGCCACCGGAATTGTGAACCGCCGCCGCAACCGCATAAGTGTCTACGTTGGCAGGCTCTTCATCAAGTGAGATATTGCCTTCCTCGTCTGCGATGGACCCTTTGAGAAGACAGGCATGGATCGGAAAAGGGAAATACCGGAGATATTCGCGCCCGTCGATCTGGATGACCTCGCACAGCGCATCCTGAGCCGCGTCATTCATGCGACCGCCATCTACACGAGGGTCGATGAACGTACCGAGACCGACATGGGTGATCAGCCCCGGACGACCTGCTGCAATCTCGCGCATGAGCTGCATGGCCACACCGCCCGGTAGGACATGTGCTGCAATCTCGTTCCTGGCGGCCATTTCCTGCATTTTCGGCGACCAGACCCAGTGCCCACCGATCACCTTTCGCACCATCCCAGCATGCGCGAAACGTCCGACTCCGGTGCCTTGCCGATTGCCGATGCCAAGCGCGTGAACCAGTGTCAGGTTGCGAGGATGCCCGGTCTGGAGGAAACGCGCTTCGATGGCTTCCTGCAGGCACATCGCTTCGCACAGACCGCCGCCGCCACCGGTGATGGACAGCGTTGCATCGTCCGGAACCAGCGCGACCGCTTCGGCGGCCGACATGAACTTGGATTTCATCAGGCGCTCCACGGATCGAAAAGCTCGGTACTGCCCTTGAGCAGCGCGCGCGCAACGACGCTGCGATGCACCTCGCTGGCACCGTCGAAGATCCGATAAATTCGGGCATCACGATAATAGCGCTCTATGGGCAGGTCCTTGGAATAACCCATACCTCCGAAAATCTGCACCGCGCGGTCCACGACACGTCCAAGCAACTCGGCCCCTTGCACCTTGAGCGCGGAAATATTGGCGCGTGGATCGCGACCCGCGTCGATATCCGCTGCACATTGCCAAAGCGCCATACGTGTTGCGTTGATCTCCATCGCACTGTCGGCCAGCATCTGCTGGACCATCTGGAAATCTCCCAAAGGCTGTCCGAACTGGTGACGGTCGCGCGCGTGATCAAGCGTCATCTGCAAGATCTTTGTGGACTTGCCCACAGCACGGGCCGCCACCTGGGCCAGCCGCACGCGCCCCAACACCGACAGCGCCAGCTTGAGCCCTTCGCCTTCGCGCCCCAAGAGATGCTCGTCCGTCAGCTCAACCTCGTCGAAATGCAGATCAAGATGTGAGGTGCCGCGGATGCCCATCATCTGCTGATCCCGGCCAAGGCTGAAACCGGGCATCCCCTTGTCGACCATGAACATGGAAATCCCGCGATGACCCTTGTCGGGATCGGTGACGGCGGTCACGACGAAGAAATCAGAAAACGCCCCGTCCGAGATGTAGTGCTTCATGCCCGACAGCACCCATGTATCACCCCGGCGTACGGCCTTTGTCTTGATCCCTGCCGCATCAGACCCGGCACCGGGCTCTGTAAATGCGATTGAGCAGACGCGTTCGCCCTTGACGGCGGGTGTCAACCAACGGTCAATCTGCGCGCCTTCGCAAGACAGAAGAACCTCGTACACATTTCCAAAGGCGCGGCGGATGAGGATATCGGTCGTATGCCCGAACTGTTCCTCACACATTATCTGATCAAGGCAGGACAGCCCGCCCCCGCCATACTGCTCGGGAATGTTCATGCCATAAAGGCCAAGCGCCGAGGACTTCTCGAAGATCGCCTGCGCAACCTTGTCGGACAGGGTGCCCGTTTCCTCGATCTCTTGTTCCAGCGGAGCAAGCTCGTTCTTGATGAAGTCGCGCACCGTGTCGACAAGCAGGCGTTGTTCGTGGCTGATCTCAAAGGTCATGACGGCTCTCTTGGAGGTGGTTCATTGCAGGGGGGACAGGTGCAGTGGCCTGAGGATTTCGTGCGACACGATGCCGGGTGCATACGTACAAAGCCTCTCGAACGACCCCGTCGCAAGCGTCACACGGGTGCCCGGCGCAGGGCCGGACAGAACGGTGAACGCCCCAAGACACTCGCCAGCTTCATGGATGTTTTCTCCAAGGCTCAGCGCGTGCAGTCCGCGCGCGAACATGGGGGCGTCGGATGTCTGATCGGGATGCGCAGTCTTGCGACGCTCGACAACGCGAGACAGAAGGTCGGACCCTTCATCAAGCCGAAGGATGCGACTTTCCTGTGCAACCACGTCAGCAAAAGCCTTGGGCACAAAATCGACCATCCATTCCGTCTCGGAGAGTAGGCCCGCACGACAGGCGTCGCGCTCTTCAAAGCTGTCATAGGCCCAGAGATGCTCAATGCGGTTGAGGCGACCGCTTTCGACCTGCCAATAGCCGATCATCGGGAGGTGGCGTGTCACTCTCGACACCCCGAAGGTCCTGAAGAAATCCAGATATACCGGGGCCTTGCCCGGTTTCAGGTCGTAGGTTCGCAATTCGAAGAACACCTGTCCGAGCCTCCCGTTTCAGACAGGGCCCAAGGTGCAAAGTGGCCGGTTTGTTTTAAATGGACGATCAGAAATTTGTATTGGACGATCCATCCGCAACCACACGCCGCGTCGTCGCGGCGTTGGCGCGGAAGGTTCCGGGTGGACAACCGACGCGCTGTGAAAAGAAGCGGTTGAAATAGGCGGGATCGTCATATCCGATGGCATGCCCGATCTCGGCCACCGTCATTTCGGTATATAGCAGATTGCGTTTTGCTTCGATCACGATGCGCTCATAAAGCACCTCGGACGCTGTCTTGCCCGCGCGCGCTTTGCACGCCGCGTTGAGCCGTTGCGGAGACACGCCCAAGACATCTGCGTAGTAACCCAACGACTTTTCCGTCCGAAACCCGCGCTCAAGCGCCTCGCGATAGCGCGACACGAGTTCGTAATCCCGGTCACGATGCGCGGGACCACTTTCTGCCTGGCTTTCGCTGACGCGCAGTAGCGACACTAGGACCGACAGGAAATGCGCCCGGAGCGCCATCCGTCGGCCCGGGCTGTTGCTGTTGGTCTCCAGCAGCACTTCATCCATGGCATGCCGCACATTGGCGAGCACTTGCTCATCCGTGATGGGATAACTGCCAGCGCGCCGAGTGGCATCAATGAGCCGAGGGTCGTCGCGCGCAATGCTGTTGACAAAGGACGTCGCAGCAGTGATCACCCGCCCCTCGGTGCCCGGGCGAAACAGAATCTCGTGGATCATCCCGGCAGGTTGCACCACAAATGAATGCGCGGTGGCGTCGTACCGGCCCTCCTCGATCTGAAAGACAGCGCCCCCCTCGGAAATCCACAGGATCTGCGTGTGGTCCGGGTGGACGTGGGGATGAATCGTCCAATCATGCCGTTTGGATCGCTCGCGGATCGGCTCGACATGCAGCGTGTCAAGATCATCGTCCTGCTGCTCATCGCCATAAAGATAAAAGCTCGGGATTGGCACGCTTTGCCGTCTGGTCACGATCAAGCCCTCCTCGCTCACGCGTCCAACTGGAACGAATAGTCCAATATATTCCGCACCCTGTCCATTGGCGATTTGGCACGCACACGGCGTAATCCGGCTCAGTTTCGGAGGGAGGAGCACCATGAAGACGCGGCCGGATCGAACGGAAACCCACGACATCCTCGTGATTGGATCGGGGGCCGGCGGCATGTCCACGGCAATCACCGCCAAAAAGCACGGGGCCTCCGTCGCCATCCTCGAGAAAGAGCCGGTCTTTGGCGGCACGACAGCGTTCTCGGGCGGTGTTCTGTGGATCCCGCTGAACAAGCACGCCAAAGCGGCGGGCGTGGACGACAGCCGCGAGGCCGCCATCCGCTACATGAAAGAGGAAACCGGCAATTTCTATTCCGCCGATGCGGTCGAAGCGTTCATCGACACCGGTCCCGAGATGGTCGACTGGTTTGAACGCGAGACAAGCATGAAATTCGTCCCGACACTCTATCCCGATTATCACCCCGACGTGCCGGGTGGGGTGGATGTCGGTCGATCGATCCTCGCGGCGCCTTTTGACACCTCGGTTCTGGGCGAAAATCTCAAGCGGCTGAAATCACCCCTCGCAACCATCACCTTTATGGGGATGATGTTCAATTCCTCGAATGCCGACATCAAACATTTCTTCAACGCAACCAAGAGCCTGAAGAGCTTTGGCTATGTGACCAAGCGGATGCTCAAACATTTCGGAGAGGTTGCCCGCTATGGCAAGGGAGTGCAGGTGACCAGCGGGAATGCTCTGGCCGCGCGACTTGCAAAAAGCGTGTTTGATCTGGGTATCCCGATCTACACCGAAACGCCGGCAGACGAACTGATGGTTGAAGGAGGCCGCGTTGTCGGCGTGCGCTCGGGCAACAGCGTTCTGCGGGCGCGCAGAGCTGTCGTGCTGGCGACTGGTGGCTTTGCCCATGACGTGGAAAAGCTGAAGAAGGCCTATCCCCATCTGCGGCGCGGCGGCGAACATTTCTCCCCCGTGCCCCAAAGCAATACCGGAGACGGCATACGTCTGGCCGAAGCCGTGGGTGGCCACGCTCCGATCGAATTCAGCGACACCTCGGCCTGGATGCCGGTGTCGAAAGTCCCGATGGGCGGTGGAACCTTCGGCGCGTTCCCGCATCTGCTGGACCGCTACAAGCCCGGCATCATCGCCGTGCTGAAATCCGGCAAACGTTTCACGAACGAAAGTGAAAGCTATCATGATGTCGGCGCGGCATTGATGCGCGCCTGTGACGGAGAGACGGAAACAGCGGCCTGGCTGATCTGTGATCATCCGACGATCCGCAAATACGGTCTTGGCTATGCCAAACCGGCCCCTGTGCCGCTGGGGCGACACATCTCGAACGGGTACATCCAGAAAGGCGATACGCTGGCAGAGCTTGCGCGCAAGACCGGTATTGACCCCGCCGGACTGGAGGCGACGGTCGCCGCCTATAATGGACCCGCCGCACAGGGCGAGGATCCCGAATTCGGGCGCGGGACAACCAGCTTCAACCGATATCTTGCCGACCCCGAGAACCGTCCGAACCCGTGCGTCGCTCCGATCGGCAAAGGGCCTTACTATGCGCTCAGGATCATTATGGGCGACCTCGGCACATTCGACGGTCTGCGCACGGATGTGTCGGGTCAGGTGCTCGACAAGGAAGGGCAGCCAGTGTTGGGCCTCTACGCGGTGGGCAATGACCGAGCGTCCATCATGGGCGGCAATTATCCCGGCGCCGGGATCACTCTGGGTCCTGCCATGGTCTTCGGCTACATCACCGGTCGGCACCTTGCCGGGATCAGCGTCAAGGGTGCGGCTGCATGAGTTGGCTGGGTCTGGAAGGCAGGGTCGCGGTTGTCACCGGCGCTGGAGGCGGCATCGGCAAGGCAATTGCTGCCGCGTTTGCCGAACAGGGTGCGCAGGTCGCCTTGCTTGACATCAATGCCGAGACCGTCGCCGCCTCCGCTTCAGACATCGGTGGTCTTGGGATTGCCTGTGATGTCACGGAGTCTGCAAGCGTCGCCGCCGCCCTCTCGCGTGTCGAGACCGCGTTCGGACACGCCGATATTCTCGTCAACAATGCAGCCTATCTGAGCCCGGGTGCACTGGACGAGGTCGAGGTCTCGGCCTGGCAAAGGATGCTCGACGTCAACCTCACAGGCTACCTGCGCTGCGCGCAAGCTTTTGGAAAGGCGATGCTCTCCCGGGGCAGCGGCGCGCTTGTGCATGTGGGCTCCATCTCGGGTCACAACCAACAGGCGTTTTCGAATGCCTATTCCGCGTCCAAGGCCGGAGTGTCGATGCTCTCACGGCAACTCGCCTTCGAATGGGGGCCACGCGGCGTGCGGTCGAACGTGGTGGCGCCGGGCCTGGTCCGCACACCGCTCTCAGAAGCGTTCTATGCGGACCCCAAAACCAAGGCGGCGCGCGAAGCGGTTGTACCACTTCGCCGGATTGGACAGGTTTCGGACATTGCGGACGCCGTGCTTTTCTTCGCATCGGACCGGGCCAGCTATATCAGCGGTCAGGAGGTGATCGTCGATGGCGGGTATAATCAGACCTTGATGAGCCATGTGCCGCGGCCGGGCTACTCGGATGACTAGGACCGTTCTGGTGAACGATGGTACGTCCGGCATCGGTTGGGCGACCGCGCAGCTATCTGCATCACACCGCAGCCAGCGCCATCACAGGTGTTGCGTTGTCGGTCGACGGGGGTGGGCCGCCTTGGATGGTCTTGGGGATGCTTTTGCCGGCTGAGGCGCCGGGCTACGTCGCCAGAAGCCGGTACATCGCCTGCACCGCGACAGGGTATCCCTGTGCGCCCAAACCCGCGATCACGGCGGTCACACCCTGCGACATGACAGAATGCCGATGCGCTGCGTCCCGGGCATGGATGTTCGAGATGTGCAATTCGATCACCGGGCCGTCAAAGGCCTTGAGTGCATCGAGTATCGCGATCGACGAAAAGGACCAACCCGCCGGGTTGATGATGATGCCACCGCCCGTCTCGCGCGCCGCGTGGATGAGGTCGATCATCACGCCTTCATGGTTGGTCTGGTGAAACTCAAGCCGACCGGATGCGACGTCCCGGCACATCGCCTCGATATCTGCCAGAGTTGTGGTTCCGTAGATATGTGGCTCACGCACCCCGAGAAGATCGAGGTTCGGACCATTCAGAACATGGACGGTGGCATGGCTCACGCGGTTTCTTCCTCGTCGATATGTCCACCAAGGAACAGGTGGCCCACCTTGGGATCGTTCAGAAGGACATCGGCACGATCATGCATCCGGGTCTGCCCGAGTTCCAGCACGATCCCGAAATCGGACATCGCAAGAGCGGATTTCGCGTTCTGTTCCACCATCAGGATCGTCACACCCTGATCCCGCAACCGTTGGAGCGTGCGGAAGACTTCTTGAACAAGACTGGGCGACAAACCGATTGAGGGCTCGTCAATCAGGATCAACTTGGGATCGAGAAGAAGCGCCCGCGCCACCTCGAGCTGTTTCTGCTGCCCCCCGGACAATTCGATCGCCTTGCGGTCGCGGAATTCGCGCAGCATCGGAAACTGGTCCATCACCTGTTCGATACGTGCCCGGACCTTGGCCTGATCCCGCGACGTGATCCCGCCCAGTTCGAGATTGTGATATACCGACAACTGCGGCACCACGTTTCGCCCTTGCGGCACATAGGTGACGCCGTGGTCGATCATCTGTTTCGGGCTCTGGCCGGTCACGTCTTTTCCATCAAGAAGCACCTGGCCTGAACTGATGTTCAAGAGACCGAAAATCGCCTTGAATACAGTCGACTTGCCTGCGCCGTTGGGTCCGATCACTGTGGTAATCGAGGCCTTGGGGATCGTGAAGGATGTACCGTTCAGGATCGTGATCTTGCCGTAGCCGCCGTAGATATCCTTGAGTTCCAGCATCCCTCAGCCCCCCAGATACGCGTCGATGACCTGTTGGTTCGACCGGATGTCATCGGGGCTGCCTTCGGCAATGATGGCGCCTTCGGCCAGCACGATGATCCGCGTGCAAAGGCTCATCACGAATTCCATGTTGTGTTCGATCACCACGAACGTCGTGCCATGCTCGCGATTGTAGGTCTGGAGCCGGTCCTTCAGGTGCCCCAGCATCGTCAGGTTTACACCCCCGGCCGGTTCGTCAAGCAGCACAAGGTCGGGACCGGCCATGAAGGCCATTGCCGCATCAAGAAGCTTTTGCTGACCATAGGACAGGCTTCCTGCCATCTCGTCGCGCAGATGCTCCAGTCGGAAAAACGCAATCATCTGCTCGGCTTCTCCGGTGAGCCCGGCATCGGAAGGCCCGAAAAGGCGCGACACCATGCTTCCATGATGCTCCTGTCCGGCAAGAATGATGTTTTCGATCACGCTCATCTGCGGAAAGACGGACAGTTGCTGAAACGTACGGCCGACCCCAAGCTTGTTGAGGTCTGCCGCGCGCATCCCCGAGACGGAAGTGCCCTTGACGGTGACTTGGCCGGTGTCAGGTCGCAATTGACCCAGAACGCAGTTGAAGAGTGTCGACTTGCCCGATCCGTTCGGACCGATCAGACCAAGAACTTCTCCCGGCTGAACATCGAAACTGACGTCCCGAACCGCCTTGATGCCGCCAAACGACTTCGAGATGTTTCGGATGCTCAGGACAGACTGGCTCACAGCTGTGCCCCCTTCTGCATGTCCTTTCGCACCTCCTGCTGCGGCTTGAGGCGCGCCATCAGCTTCTGGCCCAGACCGATCAGGCCGTTCGGCGAATAGACCATCAACACGATCACCAGGAAGGCATAGATCATCAGGTAATACCCTTCGGTGAAGCGCAGAAACTCCGGAAGAATGATCACCACCGCAGCACCCAGCATCGGGCCATAGAAAAACCCTGCACCGCCCACGACGACCATCAGAAGGATCTTGAGCGAGTGGATGAGGGAAAACGACCCCGGTTCGATGAACTGCACGAGCGGCGCCATGATCGCCCCTGCCCCACCGCCAAAGGCACACCCGATCCCAAAGGCCAGGAGCGTGATGCGACGGGTGTCGACACCCAACGACTCCGCCCGGATCGGGTTTTCGCGCAGAGCCTTGAATGCACGTCCCCACGGCGAATTGACGATCCACCAGAACACGAAAGCCGAGATCAGGAACAGAACCAGCGTGAAGTAGTAGAAATTGATCTGCTGCATCGTCTGGATGCCAAAGAATTCCGGGCGCGGCATGCCCACCAGACCGAATGACCCGCCGGTAATCTCTTCCTCGTTGCGGAACACAAGGAACACGATGGTGTTGAACGCCAGCGTGACGAAGGCAAGGAAGTGGTGTTGCACCCGCAGCGCCGGATACCCAAGGATCAGGCCAATCACAAAGGTCGCCCCCATCGCCGCCAGCCAGCCCAGCACCCAATGATAGCCCGCCAATGTAATGAGCGACGTGATATAGGCCCCAATACCCACAAAGCTTGCCTGCGCAAGGCTCACCTGACCGGCATAGCCAAGCGTCAGGTTCAGCCCCATGGCCGCTACCGAGAACATCAGCCAAGAGCACATGACATAGATGATGTAGTTCTTCTGGCCCAGCGGCGCGAGGATCAGCACCGCGATGGCAAGAATGACAAAGAACAGATGCTTGCGGCTCATACGGTACGGCCCTCCGTCGTGCCCAGAAGACCTTGCGGCCGGACCATGATGATGAAGATCAAAAGCAGCATCGGCACGGCTTGCCGGTATTCCGCCGAAACATAGGCGGCCGACAGGTTGTCGATCACGCCGATAAGCAAGCCGCCCACAAGCGCTCCGCGGATCTGGTTGAAGCCACCGACAATGGCGGCAATGAAGGCAACAAGGCCCAGCACTTCACCATTCGAGAACTTGGCAAGGTAGATCGGGGTGATCAGCACCGACGCGATGGCCGCCAGCGCGCCGTTGATCAGAAAAGTGTACATCACCATACGCTTGATATCGACGCCAAGTATCTTGGCCACTTCCGGGTTCTGCGCTGTGGCCTGCATGCAGCGCCCGGTGCGGGTCCGGCTCAGGAAGAGCTGCAGGATGATGATCGTCCCCATGGCAATGACGAAGTTTGCAAAATCCGCGACAGAAATTTTTGCACCTAGGATCGACATGACGTCATGCGGGAAAAGGCCCGGAAACGGCTGGCCCAAGGGCGAATAGAACTCCTTGACCATCTCTTTCATCAGCAGGCCAAGCGCGATCGTCGCAATCACCAAAGGCAAAACGCCATGGCTCAGCATAGGCTCGACGATCAGTTTCTTGAACAGCGCGCCCAACAGAAGCACCGACAGGAACAGGGCCAGCACGATGGCGATAGACATCGGCAAACCCATTTTGACCGTGAAAACCAGCACGAAAAAGGCAGGCAGCATCACGAACTCGCCCTGCGCAAAGTTGATCGTCTGTGACGCCTGCCAAAGGAGCGTAAACCCCACGGCGGCCAAGGCATAGATCGACCCGGCCGACAGGCCCGAGATCAGGATTTGAAGAAATTCAGCCATGCGCTTACGCCTTCCGATGATGTCTCGGGGTGGTGGATAAACGAAGGGCGGCGCAGATGTCCCGCGCCGCCCTTTTGATCCGTCAGATCAGTTGGCCGGCAGGGTCTTGGTGATTTTCTGCTGACCGTCGACCACTTCGACAAGGAAGCTCTCGCGCGACATCTCGCCCGTGTCGTCCCAGCAGACATCCATCAGAACACCGGGATATTCCGATGCGTTCAGGCACAGGCCGTGCAATGTGTCTGCAAAGGCCTGACGGTCGAAAGACCCGACCTTTTCCGTGACATATTTGATCATGTACGCGCCGATGTAGCCCTTGATCGCGTTGTGGTCCGCGCCGTAGCCGAATTTCTCCTGAAACTTCGCAGCCATCTCCTGGATCGCCGGGATCGGTGCTTCGGCTGTCAGTCCCACATGTGACGCGACACCGTTTGCAGCTTCACCGGCAAGGTCGATAACCTTCTGCGAGGCGACCACCGTATCGCCGACGATCGGCAGTCCGAGGTCTTGCTTTGCCGCCTCAATCAGAAAGCGTGCCGACTCTTCCTCGGTCATGTACGAGAACACGGCCTCTGCGCCCGAAGACTTGAGCTTGGCCACATCGGCAGCGAAATCCACCTGCGCCTGCTCGGTCGGGATATTCGCCACGATCTCGATCCCCTGAGCCTCTGCAACGCTGAGGAAGGCATCATGCCCGCCTTTGCCGAATTCGGTATTGGCCCAGATCACGGCGACCTTCGACGCGCCAAGATCATTCTTGATGTAGGACCCCAGCTTCGGCAGACCTTTCTGCGCTCCGAATGCGGTCCGGAAGATATAGGGATTCCCTTTGGCGGTGATCGTCGGGCTTTCCGAACCGGTGATCTGCGGCACGCCGTTTTGTTGCGCAACCAGCATGTTTACGACCGTGGACGAGGAATAGACGGTGCCGAGCAGCACAAATGTCTCTTCGTCGATGGCCTTTTGGACCATCGCGCGGCTGTTCTGCGGATCCGTCTGACTGTCGTATTCCACAAGGTCGATCTGCTCGCCCAAGATACCGCCTGCGGCGTTGATTTCCTCGACAGCCATCTTGATGCCGTCATGCCAGACGGCGCCCGCCGCCGCACCAGCGCCCGAGAGTTCGGCCACGCTTGCGATGCGAACGTCGGCAGTCGCCATTCCTGCGCAGAACGCAGCCACGGCGGTTGTTGTCAGTGCCAGTTTCCGGATCATCAGTTTCCTCCCGTTTGATTATCCGTCAGTTTCCAAGATGCAGCAGTGCATCCACCAAGAGTGCTTCTTGCGCCTTGAACATCCCGAGCCCCGCCATGGTCGCGCAGCCCTTCGACCGGGCCGCGACGATAAACGGAGACGCTTCGGGTTTCGTGATCGGGCAGGCCGCGAACTGACCTGCATGAAGCCGGTCCACCAGGACCGGCATCGGGTCTCCGTCGCGCATGCCCAACGGCGTCGCGTTTGCGATGACGTCGAACCCGGTCGGGTCCTCCGTTCCAACAGAAAGCCGACCTGCAAACGGTGTCTCAAGCCGTGCGATCAGCCCGTCACGCCGGCCGGCATCAACGTCATGCACCGCAAGATGAGCTGCGCCCTGCAGCAGAAATTCGTACGCAATAGCCGATCCAGCTCCGCCCGCGCCCACAAGCAGAACCCGTTTGCCTTCGATGGCGCACCCTTCGGCACGGATGCCATTCACATACCCCATGCCGTCGGTGTTGTCGCCGATCCAGCCGCCTTCCCGGCGCCGCAGGACGTTGGCGGCACCGGCATAGCGGGCGCGCTCGGTCACCTCGGCGCAATAGTCCATCATGGCCTGTTTGTGCGGCACCGTGATCACGAGACCCGGCGCATTCCGCAGACTTTGCAGGCCCGCCATGAAGACCGGAATATCCTTGGGGCTCACATGACCCGGCACGACCACGGTGTTGACTCCGCGCGCAGCAAAACGACGCGTGAGCAGCGACGGCGACTTCACCTGGGCGATCGGGTCGCCAATCACGAAGACAACCTGTGTCTCGCCGTCCAAACCAGCCACCCTTACACCGCCCTGATCCGAGGTGCAGGTTGCCGATTGCACTTTTGCCATTGCGCTGGCCATGTCAGCACCGCCCTGGTCCTGGTTCCTCCTGCACGGCCAATTGCGTTGTGGCCATGCACTCCTAGGACAAAATTTCTGGGTTTTCCCGCGTCGAATGAAAATGGATGAAGCCAAGCAATGATTGGACAATTCGATTGCGGAACCCGGATCATGCCGAGGCCCGGCTGCGGTAATGCGCAAGAGTCGCTGCAATACCATCGGCAATGTCGGTTACAGGCAGACCCGCCAACTCTTGAGGCAAAGGGCTGTTGGCAAGGTCAGGCGGGCTGCGCAACGGCACCCCGGTGATTTCGACCTTGGCATCCGGCACGTGGTCAAGAAGCGCCGAGCGAAACGCTTCCATTTCCGCGCTTTCGCCGCACAGGTTGTAGGCTTCGGCTCCGCTCGTTTCGCCTAACAGCGCCGCAACCATGTATCTCGCTACATCGAACACATGCACGAAACCGACACGGCCGGTAAACGCAATCCGGGCAGGCTTGCCTTCGAGGGCAGAGGAAATGGCAATGGACGGACCTGCGGCAATACCGGAACTGCGTCCGGGACCGTAAACAACGTAGGGGCGGAACCCGACTGACGTGATACCATGATCGAGATGATAGGCCCGCGCCATGCCTTCGATGGCCAACTTGTGTGCACCATAAAGCGAAAGCGGCTTCGGGTGCACCGGATCGTCATAGCCAAAGACGGCTGAGGACGAGACATATACCAGCCGCGCCATGCCCTGTTCGCGCGCAGCTTCGAACACATGGGCTGCCCCCATCACGTTGATCTCGGCTGACCGGATGGGCGCTTCCGCGGCCGCCATCGTCAGGACACCGGCAAGATGCACGATTCCATCGCATCCCTGTGCTGCCTGCCGGACAGACCCGTCGGCAATATCGCCCTGAACAATCTGCACCTTGCTCGAAAGCCCGGGCCGCGCGTCGTCGAGCACGGCCGGATTGGGCACGGCGTCGAAGACCCGAACGTCACACCCGCGGTTCGCCAAACCGTCCACGACCCAACGGCCGATAAAGCCGGTGCCACCCGTTACAAGAACCCGTTTCATGCTGCGCTCCGAGCCACCGCGTCCATTGCGGCGATATATCCAAAGGTGATGGCCGGCCCGATCGTGATGCCGGGCCCGGGATAGACGCCGCCCATGATTGACTGCATGTCATTTCCGCAGGCGTACAGGCCTGAAATGGGCTGGCCATCGCCATCCAGAAGCCGTGCTTTTTCGTCCGTCAGAAGACCCGTCGCGGCACCAATATCCGCAGGCCAAAGCGTGACGGCATAGAATGGCGCTGTTGCGATGGGACCAAGCGTCGGGTTGGGCGCGTGCGAAGGATCTCCGTTGTGTCGCTCGTAAGCGGTCTCGCCCCGGTGGAAGGCTGTATCGAGACCGGTTTTGGCAAAGACGTTCATCTGCGCGACCGTGGCTTCAAGCCCGGCCGCATCAATACCAAGCGCCGATGCCAGCGCGGTCAGGCTGGGAGCTTCGGTCAGATAGCCGTCTTTGACAAGTGCGGCCTTGCCCATGCCGCCTGGACGAACCAGACCGAGACCGTAGGACTTGAGCCCCACCGCATCGGTGATCAGATACGCCGGGATCGTCCCCGTCTCATACTGCGCAAGTGCGAATTCATGGTAGGATCGGCTTTCATTTGTGAACCGCTTTCCAGTTTTGCCCACGCAGACCGTGCCTGGCTTGGAGCGGTCAAAGACGAAATGCGGGAAAATGGCCATGCTGCCATCCGGGCGTGTTTTTTTCGACACCGGAGCCATGAAGACATGGCTGGCGCCACCTTCCCCATAGCGCGCGCCCAGCTCGAGAACGATGTCATGCAGCGCACCAGTATGGCCGGGCGCAGAGGGGCTGTGTTCTGGCACCGGATCAGGGAGCAGTTCTGCCCGCCGCGTCAGATGACGGGCAAATCCGCCTGTTGCCAAGATCACACCCCCGGTTGCGCACAGCGTCTTGCCGTCATCAAGCGTCAACCGGGTGCCGTCTTGCTTCGATGCAAGTCCGGTCACTCTGGTGTTCATCCGAAGCTCGACCCCAGCCTCGCGCGCGGACAACAGGAGCCGACCAATCAGAGCATTGCCCATAACCATCCGCGCAGAGCGCCCGTATCGCAGCCGGTCCCTCGCATAGCCGCCGACAAGGCGCACCGCATGCCGGAGGGACGTCATGGATCGGGTCATACCCAGCAAGTGCGTGATGTCGGTCCGGTCGACCATCAATCCGCCCAGAATGGTGAATTCAGGGATCGGCGGACGGACAAGAGCCATGTCCTTTCCCAAGACAGACGCATCAAAGGGAAGTGGCTCTATCGCCCGACCCTTGACGGCGCTGCCATCCAACTCGCTCAGGTAATCCGGATGGCGCGGATAGGCGCGGAACTGGGTCTTGGTGCAGTCCATCAAGGTGTGAATTGCGGCAGGCGCGTTGGCGACGAAGGCTTCCCGCAAGGCGCGCGGAGAGCGGTTTCCAACGGCATTATCCAGATAACGCAGAACTGTCTCAGGGCTGTCCTCCGCGCCGACCGTTGCTGCAAGCCGGGTGTTCGGCGCCCAGACCGTGCCTGCGGAATATGCGGACGTCCCGCCAACATAATCCGTGCTTTCAACAAGAAGGGTCCGCACGCCCTGCAACGCGGCAAAGGTCGCGGCGGCAAGCCCGCCCGCGCCTGCTCCGATCACGACGACATCATATGTGCCGCTGTCTGCGATGATGGCCTCCCCCGATTTCCCCACGAATCCATCGGAACCGATGGCAGTGGTGATCAGAGTTTCCGCAATTTGGAAAGTCTTTCAAGATTTAAATAAACTTCCAATTCTTGATCGTGCCACCTATAATTCGTGGTGAACCGATCAAAGGCGTCCGCATGTCAAGCGTTCTGGAAAAGTCACTGGCCATCCTCGAACTGATGGTGGAACACCCCGAGGGCCTTCAGGTCTCTGCCATCGCACGCCAACTCGACATGCCGGTCTCCGGCGTTCATCGCCAACTGCGTGAACTGGCCCGCCTGGGCTATGTCCGGCAAGCGCGTGATCAGGGCGATTACACCCTGACGCTGAGGCTTGCGGCATTGGGGCTTGGCTTTCTCGGCCGGTCCGGTGTGACCGACATCGCCCAGCCAATCCTTGACCGGCTGGGCAGCGTGTCCGGCGAATTGATCCGGCTGTCCGTGCTGGAAAACGGAGGCCTTACCTGGGTGGCCGTCGCACAGGGCGCAACGGTCGGCCTGCGCTACGATCCGGGCCGCGAACAGGGCATGCGTGTGCATCCCGCCTCGACCGCCGGCGGACAGGCATTGCTGGCCACGCTGAGTGATGATGAGATCCTCTCGGTTGTGGGCGACACCGGTTTGCGGCCGCCCGGTATGCCCGCCACGTCAAAAGCGCCGTCGACCATCGCCGAATTGATGCGCATCATCGAAGAGACGCGACAGCGAGGCTACTCTGTCGCCATAGACAGCTACATCGAAGGCATGGGCGCAATGGCGGTTGCAGTTCGGGCCGGCGGAACGCTTGACGGCCCGGTCATCGGGTGCCTGTCCATTGCCGGGCCCGCAGTGCGATTTCCGACGCCACGGATGGAAGAATTGGCTCCTTCACTCTTTGACGCTGCCGCCGAATTGGGCGTGGCAGCACCCGCCTCTCATTTCTTTGCCGGGATCGCGAAGGGATGAGCACGTGCGACGTGCTCGTTATTGGCTCGGGCGCCGGAGGGTTGAGCACGGCGGTCACCGCAGCGCATTTTGGCGCGCGGGTCATTGTCGTCGAGAAACACCATCAGGTCGGGGGCACGTCCGCCTGGTCGGGTGGCTGGCTCTGGATCCCGCGCAACCCACTTGCGGTCGCGGCAGGGATCGTCGAAGACGACGAGGCCCCGATGCGCTACCTGCGCGCGGAGTTGGGCAACCGCGCGTCCGATCCGCGTCTGCCGGTCTATCTTCAGGTCGGTCCAGAAATGGTCCGCTTCTTCCGGGATCACACGGCCGTCGAATGGATTGACGGAAATCGTGTTCCGGATTTTCACATGAGCGAAGGCGCTCGGGACGGCGGCCGCTCGGTCTGTGCCGCACCGTTCGATGGACGGGAACTGGGTGAGTGGGCCGCGCGGTTGCGTCCTCCTCTGGAGGTCGCCTCGCTTTGGGGCATGGGCATCGCAGCCGGTCCGGACATGGCACATTTTTTCAATGCCAAACGTCACCCTGGATCGGCCCTGCATGTGGCCAGAAGGATTGGACGTCATGCTGCCGATGTGGTCCGCAATGGGCGGGGCAGCCAGTTGGTCAATGGCAATGCGCTGGTGGCGAGACTCCTGAAGTCAGCCATTGATCTGGGTGTCGACATTCGGCTGTCAGCCGCCGCCGAAGCCCTGATCGAGTGCAACGGCAGAGTGATCGGTGCGCGTGTGGCCGGACAAGACCTGCAGGCCAGTTCTGGTGTTGTGCTGGCTGCCGGTGGCTTTCCGCACGACAGGGGGCGGATCGCCGCGCTCTTTCCGCATGCTCCGACGGGCACCGAACATCATTCCGCGGCCCCCCCGGAAAACACCGGAGATGGGCTGCGCCTGGCCGAAACGCTCGGGGGGCAATGCGACGAAGAGTTGACCGAACCCGGCGCATGGGCCCCTGTCTCGCTTGTCCCGACACGGGCGGGCGTTGCGCGGTTCCCGCACCTGGTGGAGCGGGCGAAACCCGGCTTCATACTTGTCGGCCCGGACGGGCGACGTTTTGCGAATGAAGCGAACAGCTACCATGACGTCATGAAAGCGCTGTTTCGCACCTATTCCGGTACACCACACGCATGGCTGGTCGGCGATGCTGCAGCTGTTGCACGTTTCGGCATTGGCGCGGTGAAACCTTGGCCTTTCCCCAAGACACGGCACATTGCATCGGGGTATCTCCACAAGGCGAAAACGATTGCGGAACTTGCGCAGTTCATCGGCCTCCCCAACACTGTCCTTGCGCAAACCCTCAAGCGGTTCAACTCACATGCCGCGCGCGGCGAGGACCCGGATTTTGGACGCGGCACGTCGCCCTACAACCGTATTCAAGGCGATGGTGGACAAAGCGTGCGCCCCTTGTACAGAAGCCCCTTCTATGCCGTGAAAATCGTGCCGGGATCGCTGGGGACTTTTGTTGGCCTGAAGACCACAGCCGGCGCTCAGGTTCTTGATAGATCGAACCGGCCAATCCCCGGTCTTTATGCAGTGGGCAATGACGCGGCGTCGATTATGGGCGGACATTACCCGTCGGGCGGGATCACGCTCGGGCCAGCCATGACATTCGGCTACATCGCCGGTCGCGCTCTGTCCGGACAACCGGTCCGAGGGCTTGATCAGAAAAAGGAGCAAGCATTTGAAGTTTTATGAAATCTCCACGCTTTCAACGGTGATTTTCGGGGCCGCCGCCGCCACCAAAGGCATCGAGGACTGGGTCGCACAGGGCGCAGGCACGCTTTTTGGCGCATGGTTCTCGGATATCGGATCGCTGAACGAGGTTTACCTGCTGCGTGGCTATGACTCGGCAGACGACATGCTGGGAGAACGCGAAAGATTGGCACGCTCCGACAACCCGTTTGGCTGTCTTGAACAATTGGTCAATTACCGGATCGACAGCTATCGGCCTCTGGATTTCATGGGCCCGATCGAGACCGGGGCGCACGGCCCGGTCTATGAGCTGCGCAGCTATCGAATGAAGCTGAACGGATTGATGCCGACCATGGAGAAGTGGGCCGCGGCCTTGCCGAAACGCACTGCGTATTCGACCTGCAGCATTGCGATGTACGGACTCGATGGCTCCCCCCGCCTGACGCAGGTTTGGCCCTATGCCAGCCTTGCTGAGCGGAGCAAAGCGCGCGGTCAATCCATCTCTGATGGCAATTGGCCACCGCAAGGCGGTCCGGACTGGCTGACGCCGGAGATGACGTCGACCATTGCTTTGCCTCTGGGCTTTTCACCATTGAAATAAGGACCGCGATGTCACGCATCTATTCCATGGCCTATCTGACGGCCAACGGACTGCCCCCCGTCGAAGCAGTGACACTTGCGGCCCGGCTTGGGTTCGACCGGATCAGTTTCCGTCTGCTCCCCGCCGGGCCGGGCGATACGCCGCCGCCGCTTTTGTCCGACGATCACCTCGTCCGAGAGGTTATGGCGGCACTGGCGGACACGGGCCTGACGATGGCCGATGCCGAGATGATCCGGCTCGACGCGGACCCCGATCTTGATCGGTTTCGCCCCTTTCTGGCGCGGTGCGCGCAGATGGGTGCGCGCCACGTTCTCGTCGCAGGCGACGATAAAGATCGCTCCCGGATCATCGACACCTACGGCCGACTTTGCGAATTGACATGGGACTACGGCCTCACGGCGGATCTCGAATTCATGCCGTGGACCGGCATCCGCAATATTGCCGATGCACGCGAGCTGGTAGAGGCTGCAGCCCATCCTGCGGCGGCAATCCTGTTCGACTGCCTGCATTTCGACAGGTCGGACAGCACACTGGAAGACATCGCAAGCGTGCCTTCAGACATGTTCAATTACGTCCAGATTTGCGATGGCCCGGTGCCCTATGACCCGGATGGAACAGCGATGATGGTGTTGGGCCGGACCGCACGCCTGATCCCCGGCGATGGCGGCATCGACATTCCTGCCATCATCGCTCGCCTGCCGAAACAGGTTCCTGTCAGCGTGGAAGTGCCGAACGTAGACATCGCATCGAAGGTCGGGGTCGCGCATTTGGTCAAGCGCGCCCTTGAAGCGACCAAGGCAATGATGGGTGACGCCTGAATTCGGTCAGCGCGGATCAGCAGGATTGCAACATATTGCAATCCCGCAAGACCGCCTAGGCAGACGCGCGGTCGATCAGGGCGAGCGTTCGAAGCAGATGGTCCCGCATGGCGCGGCGGGCGGACTCGGCGTTGCCATCAGAAATCGCTGCAAGGATCACGGCGTGTTCTCGGACCGACTGTTCCAGATTGCCATCCCCGGTCGCTCCGGGCGTTGGCGGCAACGGCATGCGTTTGCGGGGCATCAGCAGAGGCCCGAGGTAGTCAAGAAGATCGAGCAGGTAGGAATTGTCGCTTGCTGATGCGATGGCGCGATGAAACCGGATGTCTGCCTGTGCGGCGGTTTCAGCCGGCGCGTCCTCAAAGGCGGCGGCAGCGGCTTCGATCTCGGCCAGGTGCATGGCAGTGCGCCGTTCGGCTGCAAGCGATGCCGAAACGGTTTCAAGGCCCAACCGCAATTCAAGAATGGACCGGACATCCTGCATGGTCTGGGCTGGCGAGATCGCAAAGCCATCACTCGTTGGCGGGTTCATTGCCACAACGAATCCTGATCCCGAGGCGACAAGAACCCCCTCCTCGGCCAGATCGTCCAGCGCGCGATCGATCACGGACGTCGAGGTGACGAACTCGGCGGCCAGTGCGTCGCGCGTTCCGGGCGACTGCCCCGGCCGCACCGTGCCCTCTGCAATCCGACGGCGGACCTGCGTTGCGACTTCGTCGGCGATTTTCTGAAGCCAAAGAGCACGGCGGGAGGTTGCGGTCGCCATGTCAGTGCCCTTCAGCGTGACGTTCGTAACGGATCGACGCCACAAGCGAGACCCCGATCAGGCAGGCGCCGATCAGCCCGGTGATCACTTCGGGAATATGGGCGACGGACTGGACGAACATGATGATCGACAGCACCAGCACCGAATAGAACGCTCCGTGTTCCAGATATCGGAATTGCGCCAGCGTCTTGCGTTCAACCAGCATGAGCGTCATCGACCGGACATACATCGCGCCGATCCCAAGTCCAATGGCAATCAGAAACAGGTTCTGCGTCAGCGCGAAGGCTCCGATGACTCCGTCAAAGGAGAAGCTCGCATCCAGCACTTCGAGGTAAAGAAACGCACCCAGACCACCCTGCGCTGCAGCGCTGGCCGCCTTTTCCTGCGCGTCGAGAATGTGTCCGATCAGCTCCACGGCAAGGAAGGTCAGCAAACCGCAGACCGACGCAAAAAGAAAAGATGCGCTTTCGTGGTCGGGCAGCAAGGCGGCAAAGACCACGGCAATGCCAAGAACCAGCGCCACTTCCAGCCCTTTGACGGACGCCCAGTCACGCAGACGGGACTCGACTATGCGCAGCCAGTCCACGTCCTTTTCCTGATCCATGAAGTAGTTCAGCGCCACCATCATCAGAAATGTGCCGCCAAAGGCCGAAATCGACAGATGCGCTTCGCCGATGATGCGCGCATATTCCTGCGGTTCGCGGGCGGCGAGGAGCACCGCCTCGATCGGTCCGATATGCGCCGCGATGACCACAACGGCCAACGGGAAGACGATCCGCATTCCGAACACCGCGATGAGGATGCCCCATGTCAGAAAGCGGCGCTGCCAGACAGGTGTCATGTCCTTGAGCTTGTTGGCATTGACGATGGCGTTGTCAAAGCTCAGCGAGATCTCGAGCACAGCCAGGACAAAGCCGATCAGCAGAAAGGAAGAGGCTCCACCCACCGTTCCCACTGTCTGCCAGCCCAACCAGCCTGCCAGCACCAGACCGAGCGCCGTCACGATGAAAGACCACTTGAAATAGCCGAGGGCGGTGCTCATGCCGGTGCCCCTGTCGTCTGGGTCAAGTGTTGGCGCGCCGCGCGCCGTTCGGCCTGAACATCCGGGTCGGCATCGAGACCTGCCGCCAGCAAGCGTTGCGTATAGGCTTCGCGGGGGGCCTCGAAAATCTGCCGAACGGTCCCCTGCTCGACAATTCTGCCGCGCTGCATGACCAGCACGCGGTCGGCAAAATCGCGCACGACGGGAAGATCATGGGCGATAAAGATAAACGCGATGCCCAGCCGGTCACGCAGTTCACCCAGAAGCGCGATCACCTGCGCCTGGATCGACACATCCAACGCCGAGACCGCTTCATCGCAGATGATCAGCTCGGGTTCGAGCGCCAGTGCCCGCGCAATCGCGATGCGCTGACGTTGTCCGCCCGAGAACTGGTGCGGATAGCGCAGCGCGTGTTCCGGCAATAGGCCTACCTGTTCCAGAAGCTCGGCCACGCGCGCGCGCCATTTCGCTTTGGGAAGGATGTCCGGATGGATCACCCATGCCTCGGAAATGATGTCATAGATCGACATATGCGGGTTGAGCGACTGCGTCGGGTCCTGAAACACCATCTGCAATTGACGTCGCAGCTTGGCCATGTCGCGGGGGGATTTCTTTAGAATGTCCTCGCCCTTCCATGTTACAGAGCCGGCGCTTGCCGCTTCGAGGCGCAGCATCAGACGGGCAATCGTCGATTTTCCGGATCCGGATTCACCGACAACGGCAAGTGTCTCTCCGGCGTGCAGGTCGAATTCCGCGCCACGCAGCGCGTCGAAAGAGCCATAGCTCTTGGTCAGACCGCGGACTTCGAGGATCGGTTGCCGACCATTTTCGGCTGACCGCATCTCGCCTTTGCCCGGAGCAGCAGCAAGAAGCTTTTGCGTGTAAGGGTGCTGCGCGTTGTGATAGAGGTCGCGCGGGGTCCCGCTTTCGACGATCCGCCCACCTTCCATCACCACCGCCCGGTCGCAGGCTTCGGCCACCACACCAAGGTCATGAGTGATCAGCAGAAGACCCATGCCGGTTTCTTCCTGCAGTTCTTCGAGCAGAGACAGAACCTCGGCCTGCACCGTTACATCAAGCGCGGTGGTCGGCTCATCCGCGATCAGGATGTCCGGCTTCAACACCAGCGCCATAGCGATCATCAGGCGCTGACGCTGCCCGCCCGAGAACTGGTGCGGGTACTTGTGCATTGCGGTCTTGGCATCGGGGATGCCGACACGTTGCATCAATTGCAGCGCACGGTCATACGCGTCGGTTTTCGACACGCCATGCGCCATCGCGGTTTCCGCGATCTGCCAGCCGACCGGGTAGACCGGATTGAGATGGCCCAACGGGTCCTGAAAGATCATCGAGATCCGCTTGCCGTTGAGACGACGGCGCTCTTCGTCAGTGGCTTTCAAAAGGTCCTGTCCGTCAAACAGAATCTGCCCGCTTGTGATCTCGCCCGGGGGCGTGTCGATCAGGTTCATGATGGCCGAGGCCGAGACGGATTTGCCTGATCCGCTTTCACCGAGAATGCCCAGTGTTTCGCCACGGTCGAGATGCCAGGAAATGCCATTGACGGCGTTGACCACACCATGTGCGGTGTGAAACCGCACAGACAGGTCACGCACTTCAAGAAGGTGGTCAGCCACGGGCCTTGCCTCCGATCTCGAGCCGCCAGCGCTGCGTCGGGTTCAATGCGACCCGCATCCAGCTGGACAGGAGGTTCAATGACATCGTTGTCAGGATGATCGCGAGCCCCGGCCAGAATGCCAGCCACCACGCGTTGGTGAGGTATTGCCGCCCCTGGCTCACCATCAGCCCCCAGGTGATCTCGGGCGGCTGGATGCCGATCCCGAGGAACGAGAGCGCCGATTCCGCCAGCATCACGAAGGCGAAATCGAGCGTCGCGATGGTCAGAAGTGTCGGCAGGATCACGGGCAGGATGTGCTTGAAGATGATCCGACTGCTGGACGCGCCCATGACGGTTGCGGCCTGTACGAACATCCGTTCGCGCACTTCGAGCACCTCGGCCCGTGTGGTCCGCAGGTAGATCGGGATGCGTGTGATCGCAAGGACCAGAACGAGGTTGGCGATGGACGGCGCCAGCACGTATAGCACGATCACCGCCAGAAGGAGCGAGGGGAACGACATGATCACATCCGCCAACCGCATGATGACCTCGCCAGTCCAGCGCCCGGCATAGCCTGCGATCAGGCCCAGGGTCGAACCGATCAGAAGGGACGCCACAACGGCGCTTGCGGCAATCACCATGGTGTTCTGCGCCGCGACAATGATCCGGGCCAGCAGAGGACGGCCCAGCGCGTCGCCGCCCAGAATGAAGAAGAACCCGCGATCCATCTGGAAGGGGGGCGCGTTCCGGGCGCGCAGGTTGGCGCCCGAGGCCATGTCCTCAAGGAACATCGGCCCGAAGACCGCACAGAGCGCAACGATGATCAGAAAGATCGCGGCCATGAAGGCCAGCTTGTCGGCCCAAAGCATGCGCAGGACCATGCGTGGGCCGATGCGGCCGGGCGCTTTGACATCCACAGGGGTGGCTGCGTCGCTCATGGGTACGTCCTCACGATCTGATCCGGGGATCAAGCAGCGCGTAGGCGATGTCGATCAGGATGTTCATGATGAAAATGGCAATCGCAGTCACCATGATGGAGGCGAGGATCACGTTGAAATCGCGCTGCAGGATGGAATCGATCATCAGTTTGCCGACCCCCGGAAAGCCGAAGATCGTTTCAACCACGACAGCGCCGTTAAGAAGTGCCGCCGCCTGATCGCCGATCACGGTGATGACGGGAAGCATGGCATTGCGCAGCGTGTGAACAAAGATGATGGGCCGGTTGCGGACGCCCTTCGCCCTTGCGGTCTTGACATAGGCCGCGCCAAGCGCCGTGATCATCGATCCGCGCACGATCTGCAGGATCAGACCGAAGGGTCGGATGAACAGAACCGAAATCGGCAGAACCCAATGCCAGATAGTCCCCGTGCCAGAGGTTGGCAGCCAGCCGAAGCTGACCGAAAACACGACGATGCCGACAATGGCGATCCAGAAGTCGGGTGCCGATGCGCCGATCAGGGACAGCACGGATGCAAATCGGTCGAAGGGTTTGCCAACATTGAAAGCCGCGATGGAGCCCACGACAATGGCTGCGACGGTGACCAGCAGCATGGTGATGAGCGCCAGCCATAGAGTCCAGACAAAGGCTTCCAGAACCACTTCGAGCGCCGGACGCGCCTTGCGCAGGCTGTCACCGAAATCAAGCTGGACCAGATCGACCAGATAGCGGCCGAACTGGGTCAGGACCGGATCGTTCAGTCCGTGAATTTCGCGGAAGTTGTTGCGCATCTCATCCGAGGCATCGACCGGCAGGTAAAGCGTTGCCGGGTCGCCGGTGAGGCGCGACAGGAAGAACACCAGAACGATCAACACGAAGAGCGATACAAAGCTCGACAGCGCGCGTTTTCCCAACATTGATCTCATGTCTGGTGCTCCGGTCAAAAAGGACCACGCGCAGAGCAAGCTCCGCGCGTGGTACGAATAGGCGGGATTACTTCAGGCCGATTTCAGCCAGCTGAAGTTGGCTGTTGGTCGCGATGGTCGGCGTGAAGTCGACATCGCCGCCAACGCGGGCATGGCCCACCATGTGGAACAGCAGAACATCCGCGATCACGTCGTCATGCAGATAGGCAAACAGTTCCGACCACAGTGCCTCACGCTCTTCGCCGGTTGCAGCTGTGGCGCGGTCGATCAGATCATCGACCTTGCTGTCAGCAATACCCGACTGACGGCCGTCGGAATGGTACTTGAAGTACATCGAGAAGACCGGGTCGCCACGCGAATTGTCATGCTGGGCGCCCACGAGGATCGGCTGATCCTGAACATAGGGCTTCGAGTAGTACTGCTCGTGCTCGGCGACTTCGACCATCTGAAGACGCACGTTGAAACCGGCATCGGACAGCATGGATTGGATCGCCTCGTAGGTCTCGGTTGCGCCCGGGAAATTCGCGGTGCGGCCGACCAGTAGGATCTCGGTATCCACCGGCACCCCATCCGCCTTGGCTGCGGCCAGCAGTTCCTTGGCGCGGTCCACGTCATAGCCGAACGGCTCGACATTCGCGTTCCAGCCCAGCGTTGTCGGCGGGGTCATCGCTGTCGCGAGCTCTGTGCCTTCTGACAGGATGGTACCCACAAATGCCTCGCGATCAATCGCGAGGTTCAGCGCCTCACGCACGCGGATGTCGTTGAGCGGCGCCATGGAGTGGTCGACACGGAGATAGGTGGTTTCCGAGTTCGGATAGGCCACATCCATATCGGTCGTGGCATCAATGGCCGAAATCGACGGCGCGATGTCCGCCTCGCCTGCAGCCACCATCGCGGCGCGCACCGAGGGATCGGCACGGAAGACATAGGTTGCTGTGGCGACTTCGGGCTGGTCGCCCCAGTAGTCGGCACGGCGCTCGAGGGTGATGCTTTGACCCGGAGCCCAGTTTGACAGAACGTACGGGCCGGTTCCAACCGGTTCACGTGTGAACTCGATCGCGGTTTCTGACGGAACGATTGTCAGCAGGGACATCAGCAGCGGCAGAATCGGCTGCGCCGGTTCAGTTGTAAAGTCGATGGTGTTTGCATCGACGACCCTGGGCGTGATCGAGATGCCTTCATAGTAGCGCGAAATCTCGCATGTGATCTGATCGCTGCCAGCACGCTCGAACGAGTGCTTTACATCTTCGGCATCGAAGCTCGATCCGTCAGAGAAGGTCACACCCTGGCGCAGGTTGAACCGCCATGTGTTGTCATCGACCAGTTCCCAGCTTTCTGCGAGACGTGGCTTGAGACCTTCGTCACCGCGCACATCAAGCTCGGTGAGTGTTTCGCTGATGTTTCCCAGAACAATGCGCCCGATATTCGACCGGGTCGCCATGCAGGGCTCGACCAGATCGGGTTCTTCTCCAAGAACGATGGTCACACCCGCGTCCTGAGCGAATGCAGGGGTCAGCGCCGTCGTCGCAGCGAACAGGCCCCCAAGAATGAATGACTTTTTCATGTTTCCTCCCATTTGAGGCACCTTGCCTCGATAGCAACCGGAACAGCGCAGGGCCCTGACCGGCCACGAGCGCCGTTGCCGCACAAGATCGACGAGCATAACGCCCCCGACGACAGCAGCGCCATATTGGTAAACTTGAAAATATGTGTCAACTGGAACTTCTTGTTTTGATATTTATCATGTAATTACAATAATTTGATGACATTTTTTCTTGTCATTGCACCGACAATTCCCCGACCTAACCCCGATCAACAAACAAACTTGACAACTTGTAAGCTATCAATCACGGTCCAACGCCATGACGAAACCGGGAGGAACCGCGGATGACGCCGGATGAGATTGCCGCTGGCATGGATGGCACGCTCGCACCACGCGATGACGGGCATTGGGCGATTCTGCCGGCCGAAACAATCCAGAACCATGCCGCATTCCTGTCCCGCCTGCCCGACGGCGCACTGGTCTGCGCGTGGTTCGGCGGGACGCTTGAAGGCAAATCCGACATCTCGATTTACGCAACGGTTCTCGACGAAGGTGCTGACCGCTGGGGGCCGGTCTCGCGCCTGACCGCCGATCCGAACCGGTCAGAGCAGAATCCGGTGCTCTTTTCCGCACCAGACGGCACGGTCTGGCTGTTCAACACGGCGCAGCCAGCTGGCAACCAGGACGAAGCACGCGTCTACATGCGCAAGATCACGCGGGACGGGGCGGCTTTGGTCGCAGGTGAGGGCCGCGATACCGGGCTGCCCAATGGCACGTTCATCCGCGCGCGCCCGTTCCTGCGCGACGATGGCGCATGGGTGCTGCCACTGTTCCGCTGCAACCCGCGGGACGGCATTCGCTGGACTGGTGCGTTCGACACGGCGGCCATCGCGGTCAGCACGGATGGCGGCCAAAGCTGGGCCGTCACGGATGTCCCGCAATCCCCTGGCTGCGTGCACATGACTCCGGTCACCACCCAGGATGGCATGGCAGCATTTTACCGACGCCGACAATCGGATCACGTGCACCGTTCGGAAAGCCATGATGGCGGTCGCACCTGGAGCGCGCCCGTCCCCACGGATGTGCCAAACAACAACAGCTCCATCGGGGTCGCGGCATTGACCGCATCGGTGCTTGGCATGGTCTGCAATCCGACCTCGGCGGCAACCTCCACATCGCGGCGCGCGTCGCTTTATGACGAGCTTGAGGAACAGGATGATCGCCCCGAGGCGGAAGATGGCTGCACGCCCATCTGGGGCGTCGAAAGGGCACCGTTGTCGCTGTGTCTATCCACCGATGGCGGCAAGACTTTCCCTGTCCGCTATGTCGTCGAAACCAGCCCCGGCACATGCCTGTCCAACAACTCGATTGATGGCAAGAACAAGGAATTGTCTTACCCGGTTCTGCTGCCTCGCGCCGATGGAGGTCTTGATATCGCCTATACCCTTTACCGTCGGGCTATCCGGCATGTGCGCCTCAATGCCGAGACCGTTGCCCGGCTTGTCGCGCAAATCACCTGAAAGGAACGCCGCATGTCCACCATGGATCGCCTCATCACAATCCATCAACCGAAGCGGCTGGAAATCGGTGTCGGCGCCGCAGCGCGCGTGGGCGATCTCGCTGTCGGTGCGACACGCCCGGTGGTGATCGCGTCCGGCCCCACGCGTCAATATGTTGACCGGCTGGGACTCTCGGGCGACGTGCTTGTGATCGACGATGTCCCGCCCGAACCGGACATCCCCGCGTTTGAGGCCGTTCTCGAGGCGACACGCGCCCACGAGCCCGATCTTGTCGTCGGGCTTGGCGGCGGATCGGTTCTGGATATCGCCAAGCTTGTCGCGGCGCTGTGGAACGCAGATCAAGCGCTGCGCGATGTTGCCGGACCGAACAAGGTTTCGGGTCGCACAACGCGGCTGTTCCAGGTCGCGACAACCGCCGGGACAGGGTCCGAAGCCGGAATTCGCGCGCTTGTGACGGACCCTGACACAAAATCCAAGGTGGCCGTCGAAAGCCCGCACCTCATCGCGGATCTCGCAGTGCTGGATCCCGAGCTGACCTATTCCGTTCCACCTGCGGTCACCGCCGCCACGGGCGTTGATGCGATGGCGCATTGCGTCGAAGCCTTTACCAATATCAAGGCGCATGACCTGATCGACGGCTATGCGCGTATGGGTTTTTCACTGGTGGGCAAGTACCTCAGGCGCGCAGTGGAGGATGGCACCGATAGCGAGGCCCGTGCGGGTATGATGCTCGCATCCTACTACGGCGGCATATGCCTTGGGCCGGTCAACACGGCTGCGGGACATGCACTTGCCTATCCGCTTGGCACCCGCCTGTCGCTGCCGCACGGTCTGGCGAATGCGATCATCTTCCCGCATGTACTGGCCTATAACCTGCCGGTGGCGCCTGAAAAGACCGCCGAGGTGGCTGATGCCCTTGGCCTCAAGAACGCGGGCAGCCAGGATGCGCTCAAGGCGGCAGCGTTCGAGTTCTGCCGTAGTCTGGGAATCGAGATGAAACTGAAGGCACATGGCGCGGACGTGGACGCGCTTGCCGGTTGGGCCGACGAGGCCCACGCAATCCGGAGACTGATGGACAACAATCCGCGCGACCTGGCGGTGTCCGACGTTCTGGCAATCTACCAGGATGCGTACTGAGCTGATTGACTGAGACCGCGTCCGAGGCCACTCAGGCCTCGGGCATCGACAGGTCGAGCATCCCTGCCCCGAAGAGGCGCTCTCGCGAGTGGACAATATGGACGCGCATCGCATTGCGCGCGCGCTCCGAGTCCCCCTCGACAATGGAATTGTAGATCTCGCGATGTTCTTCGAGCACGCGCTCCAGCGCGGTGGCTCCGTCGGACATCAGCGCATCGCCGTGCATCTTCATCCCGACATAGATATGCGCCCGCAGCGCCTTGAGTGTTTCGGCGTAGTATTGATTGTTCGACGCCCGGGCGATGGCAAGGTGGAACGCGAAATCCGCATCCTCCCGGTGCAGCCGCGACCCAGTCGCGTCAGACAGCAGGTCCAATGCCTGGGACATCTCGTCAAGAATGTCCTGATTGCGCCGCTGACAGGCGAGCCCGGCCCCGTCGACCTCGACTGTCAGGCGGAATTCGTAACAGCGCTGAATATCCGCAATGGTCTCGACCGGGGTATAGCCCAGCGCCGTCTCGCGGGACATTCGGACAAAATTGCCAGCACCCTGACGGGACACGATCAACCCGTCCTCGCGCAGTTGCTCAAGCGCGGCGCGCAGCACCGGACGGGACACACCGAACTGAACCGACAGATCCTTTTCAGCCGGGAGCTTTTCGTTTGCCCCGTAATGCCCCCGCGTGATGCGGCTTTTGAGGGATTGATAGATTTTCTCGGACAATGGAGGGCGGCCGTTCCGCACGGGTTCTTGCGCCTGTTGTGTCATGTTCGCCTCTTTCACACCCTGCCCCCCGTCTCTTTGACGATATCCGCCAATAGGTCTGCCGCACCGAAACCGCCGGACTTTGTCACAATCTGTATCTGCCCCCATCCAAGGTCCGCCTCGCAGACCGGCAGTCCGGGCCGAAGTTCCGCCTTCACTCGTAAACTGTTGAGCCCGAACTGGTCCAGACAAGCCTGCGCCGTTTCCCCTCCGCAGATCAGAAGCGCGGCAGGCTGGCAACGTCTGGCCAACTTTGCCGCGCCTTCCGCAAAACGCTCTGCCACGATCGGCCCGGACAAGTTGGCGCCTCCGTCGGTCAGGTCCAGTAAGGTTGTGGCACTCTGTGGTGTGGTGTCCGGCACCATGCCATCCGGCGCAGATACGATGGCACTGATATCCTTAAGTGCTTCAACCTGGGCAAGTGTCACCGGGTCGCGCGAGCCGTTGAGGATCAGGATCGGTTCCTTCAGGCTGGCGGAGGCCGGGGCAGCAACACCGAGCGACCGGGCGAGCGCAAAAGACAGCCCACGCGCACCGATCCACAAGGTGTCTGACACGGAACCCACACAAAGCGCATCGAGGTCTTCGTCCGAATGGACATCAGGGACTTCGACAGGATGATCGAAGCACGCAGCAACGGGGATCGGGGTGGCGACACCGGAACCGGACAGGGCACCCCTTTCAACCCTGCGCCCCATGCCGGGAATGGCGGGGCACGCAAGGCTCCGGGACCGCCCTGCCCATTCTGCCAAAGCGGCTGTTTCGATCCCGACATTGCCTTTCAGGCGTGAATCCACCTTCTTGAACACCAAAGAGATGTGGGCAGGGTCGAGGTGCGCCAGGGCCGCTGCGATACGTTCCGCCGCCCGTTCAGGTGCGATTTCGCGGCTGGATGTATTGACGGACAGCACATCGGGCCGCTGATCCAGCGCCACAGGGATCGCGTCGGCGCTGCGCGCGACGAGCACGGTCACGTCTGGATCGGCAAACCCGACCGCAGAGTCGAGCGCACCCGTCAGATCATCGGCAAGAATCAACGACGTGATTGGCATGTTTACCTATTTTTGCAAGTTTCACCCAAACCATACCGAGAATTGCCGGAATAAGATAGAAATTTTGAAACTTTTAATGCCTTTACATGATCCGTTTCGCTGGTTGATGTTTTTTTACCTATAGGTTAAGTGCTCAAAGAGTTGTTAATTCGGGAGCCGAGCCATGAACGCGCCAATTGTCATCACCATGGGTGATCCATCCGGCGTCGGGGCCGAAGTGACGGTCAAGGCTCTGGCCAGCTGCGACGCCGCCTTGCGGGCTCAGACCGTTGTCATCGGCGACCGCGATACCCTGCAACGTGCGATAACGCAGTCGAACGTGAGCCTCCCCCTGCTGGAACCCAAGGACGAGGGCGATGGAATCCGCGTCGATCATGTTGCGGTTGATGGCTTGCCGGGAAAATTTGGCGTTCTCTCTCCGGCCTGCGGCGAAGCGTCATTTCGTTATATCGAACGCGCGGTGCAGAAGACGATGGCGGGTGAGGCGGCCTGCATTGTCACCGCACCGATCAATAAAGAGGCGCTTAACGCAGCCGGGCATCATTACGACGGGCATACCGGCATGCTGGCTCATTTGACGGGGTCCAGATCGTCCTGGATGTTGCTGGCCTCCGAACGGCTGAACGTCGTGCATGTGTCGACCCATGTTTCGCTCAAGGACGCGATTGGCCGCGCCACGACGGAACGGGTCCTTGAAACCATCCGCACCGGTCACCGGCACCTGATCCGCATGGGTCTTGAGTCCCCGCGCATCGCTGTGGCCGGCATCAATCCGCATTGCGGCGAAAACGGATTGTTCGGCACGGAAGACGATGACCACATCGCGCCCGCGGTCGCAAAAGCGAAAGCGGAAGGCGTCAATGTTGTCGGGCCCATTTCGGCTGACACCGTATACCACCGGGCCTACCAGGGAGCCTTTGATCTGGTCATTGCGCAGTACCACGATCAGGGACATATCCCGATCAAGCTTGTGGCTTTTGACACCGCAGTAAACGTGTCGCTGGGCCTTCCCATCGACCGCTGTTCGGTTGATCACGGCACTGCCTTTGACATTGCTGGCACCGGCAAGGCCAACCACGAGAACATGATCTGCGCCCTTGACTACGGGGCAAAGCTGGCTGCGGCCAAGAGAGGATGATCGAATGACCCGGACCGCAGAAGCCTTTGTCGCGCTTGTGACCTGCTTCAACGAAGATGAGACGATCAACTACACCGCCACCCGTGCACAGGTGCGCCGCCAGATCGACGCTGGCAACCAGATCATGTGCGCCGGGACAAATGGCGATTTCTCGGCCCTGACCTTTGACGAGAAGGTGCGGTTGTGCGGTGAAGTGGTGGACGAGGTCGGCGGAGCCGCCAAGGTCATCGTCAACGCCGGCATGCCCGCCACCTACGAAACCCGGCTACTGGCACGGGAATTCGACAGGATCGGCGTGGACGGGATTGCGGTCATCACCCCATTCTTCATCGACTGCACGCAGGAAGGGCTGATTCGCCACTTCACCTCGGTGGCCGATGCCGTGGAAACACCGATCTACCTGTACGACATTCCCGCGCGCACGCAGAACCATATCGAACCGGACACGGCGTGCAGACTTGCGCAGCATGGCAATATCGCAGGCATCAAGGATTCCGGCGGGGCGCAGGATACGCTCGAGGCCTATATGGCTGTGGGGCAAGAGGTTGATGGGTTCGACGTGTATTCCGGACCGGACCACCTTGTGCATTGGGCCCTGACCCATGGTGCGCGCGGGTGCATCTCTGGCCTGGGCAATGTGCTGCCTGACGTCCTGGCACGGATCATCCGCTGTGTGAATGCCGGGGACGAGGCCGGCGCCGCCGATGCGCAGGCGACCTACACGAATTTCCGCACCGATCTCTACAAGCTCGGCTACCCGCCAGCTCTGGTCAAACGGGCGCTGTTCCTCCGCGATGCGTCCGTCGGCTTGTCACGCCAGCCCGCTTTGCTGCCGGACCCCGAACAGGACAAGGCGATTGAGGCAATCCTGTCGAAATACGGCGTCTGACACTCAGGCCGTGTTGAGTCACATCTCACAGATAATGTCTGGCCTGCAATAAGCTGCAGGCCAGTTCCGATGTCGTCCCAAGGTCACTCGGCAGGGTTCTTCCCGTCTTCAATCGATCCAGACGCGATCACGTTCTCTGGCGCGCGGGTCAGAAGGACATACGACAATACTGCCGTGCCAAGAATGCCCAGCGTGGCCACCAGCAGATTTGGTGCAACCGAGGCGGCTGCGCCAGCCAGCAGCACCGCCCGCAATGGCCAGGCAAGTCGCCCGTTCTGCTGCTTGCCCACCCACTCGAACGACAAGGCGATTGCAGTCGCTCCGGCGATGCCGCCCGCGCAGACCATGGCGATCTCGAGCACCGAGCCGCTGCCCAGGATCGCAGGGTTCCACAGGAACACGAAGGGCATCAGGAACCCGACGGCGGCGAGACGTACTGCGTCAAAGGCAATGATGAACGGGTCCTCGTTCGCAATCGCGGCTGCCGCCAATGCCGCCACGGCAATGGGCGGGGTCAGCGCCGAGAGGATTGCGTAATAGAGCAGGAACATGTGGCTCTCGAGAATCGGCAGGCCAACCTTGACCAGCGCAGGCCCGACCAGCACGGCGGCGAGGATATAGGCTGACGGTGTCGGCATCCCCAGCCCAAGGACAATGGTCACAACCGCAGCGAGGATGAGCGTCCAGCCCAGTTCACCGCCAGAGAGCGTGATAATCACATTGGCTGCCTTCATACCAAGACCGGTCATTGACAGGCCGCCGATGACAAGGCCAGCCGCGGCGCAGGCGCCTGCTACCGGCAGGATACGCAGCGTCGTTTCGCCAAGAGCATCGATCAGATTCCAGAGCGTCATGCGGGTCCGTGCCGACAGGGCTGTGCCGATGACAACCCCGAGCGCCCCCGCGCCCGCCGTCATGACCGGAGAATAGCCAACCCAGAGCATTCCGATGATCACGGCTATGGGAATGATGAACGGCCATCCCAAAGCAAACGTGCGGGACAGTCTCGGAATTTCACCGTTGTAGGGGCGCAGGTCGCGTCGCACCGCGCGCAGGTGGACCTGCAGGAACACCCCGACATAATAGAGCATCGCCGGGATCAGCGCGGCATAGACCACGTCACGGTAAGCCGTACCGGTATATTCCGCCAGAATGAACGCGGCAGAGCCCATGATTGGCGGCATCGCGCTGCCTCCGGTCGAGGCGGCAACCTCAACCGCGCCCGAGAAGCGTTTGGAATATCCGAGCCGTTTCATGATCGGGATCGTGATCGACCCGGTCGCCACGACATCGGATGTCGGGCTGCCCGACATGGTGCCATAAAGACCGGACGAGATCACCGCGACCTTCGCCGGGCCACCCCGGCTGTTGCCTGTCGCGGCGGACGCCAGATTGAAGAAGAACTCTCCGCCTCCGGCTTTGGACAGCAGAGTGCCGAACATCACGAACAGGAAGACATAGCTTGCGACCACCTGAATAGGCACGCCGAACACGCCATCAGTGGTGAAGACGAGGATATCAAGCAGATACGAGAAATCGGAGATGCCATGCCCGAAGGGCGGCGGCAGCAGATAACCGAACCAGTTGTAGACGAGGAACAGCACGACAATGCCGGTCAGGCCCGCACCAGTCGTGCGACGCGTCGCTTCGAGCGTCAGCAACAGAATGGCCGTGCCGAAAAAGAACTGCGGACCGGTGAATTCGTCGAGCAGGGTAATGCGGTTCGAAATGGCCTCGGCGTTGAGGAAAAAGAAGATGCCCGAGGCAAGGCTCAAACCACAAAGCAGCCAGTCGATGATTGTAGGATTGGCCGGTGCGTTCTGCGAATGGCCGACGACCGGAAAGAGCAGCGTGAGGATGCCGGACACAAACAGGATGCCCAGCACCAGCGGATCGGAAATGACAAAGACGTTTGCATAGATCACCCAACAGGCAAAGCCAGCCGCCAGGAGCGTCAGAATGCGCGCCGGCGTTCCCTCAAAGGAACGCCGACGACCTGTTGAGACGAGCGCTGCAATCACTCAATCAGCCCCGCTTCGCGATAGACCCTTTCGGCACCCGGATGGAACGGGAGAACCGTCTGGCTGACCATGAGTTCGGGCGTGAGCGCCTTCATCGCATTGTGAACATTGCGGATTTCGTCGATATTCTTGAGGAACCCGCTTGCCAGTTTGGCTGCCATATCGTCCGGCATGGACTCCGTGGCAACGACCATTGCTCCCAATGCCATTGTCTGTACGTCATTCGGTTGCTTGGAATAGCTGCCGCCGGGGATTGTGAAAGCCGCCGTTCCGAACGCCTCATTCGTTGCGTCGATCACGTCTTGCGGAACTGTCAACAGGACCACATCGGTGTTTTCATCAATCGCACGGAACGACGAGTGACGGATGAAGATACCGTTGGTTGCCATATCGATCCGGCCGTCCTGCATCAGATCGCCCTGTTCGTTTGCGCCCGCGCGGACAAAGGAACCGCCATTCGCTTCCAGCGTCGCCTCGTCAAGGCCGGCCTTCTCGAGCATGAACAACGCAACGTCGCTCGTGATGTTGCCCGAGCGGTTGATCCCGATGGTGATCGGCGCGCCGGATGTGGCGATATCATCAAGGCTGTCGATATTGTATTCCTGCGCGATGGACTGGTTCAGGAAAAAGTGCATCGGCGCCCAATTGTACATGTAGCCAATCGCCTGAAGATTGGTGATCGGCGCTTTGAACGGTTCCTGACCGTTCAAGCCAAGCTTGACCTCGGCGTCATGCACAAGCCCCATATCGGTCCGGTTGCTCGCCAGAAGGGCGAGGTTGGCGAAACCACCGCCAGTTGCCTGATAGGTGATCACTGCATCCGGATCGTCAGCTTTGACGGCACGGTCCATGCCTGCCCCTAGCAGCGACCACAGACCACCCGGGTTGCCTCCCGACAGGTTCATGTTGATCGACTGGGCTGATGCCATGCCGGTCGAGACGACCAGCCCCAGCGCCACAGCAAATGATGTGAGTTTCATGTTTTCCTCCCTGTTCGCTCTTTAGGAACGTGTGTTGCGATCACCCGCCTGAAACGACGGTGACCGTTTTGGCCTCGGTGTAGGCGAGCATCTCCTCCAGACACTCTTCCCGTCCGAGACCGGATTGCTTGACACCCCCGAAGGGCGCACCAAGGTAATGGTCGCTGGCATCGTTGACCCAGACATAGCCAGCCTGGATCCGGCGCGTCAGCCGCAGCGCGCGATCCAGATCGCGAGTCCAGACTGACGCGGTCAGTCCAACGTCGAGCCCGTTGACAATGTCGATCATGGCGTCTTCATCGCGCCATTTGAGCACGGTGAGGACAGGGCCAAAGACCTCTTCACGGGCAATCTCGAAGTCCGGATCGACATCGCAGATCAGCGTCGGACGGACGAAGTATCCACGATCCGGGATATCTCCACGCAAACCGCCCGCCGCGATCCGCGCGCCGGCTGCCTCGGCGCGTTGGATGAAACCGCGTGTCTTGTCGTACTGGCCTTGGGTCGAGAGCGCGCCCATCTCTGTGGTCTCAAGCGTAGGATCGCCGAGGAGCACCTTGTCAAAGGCGGTAGCCACCTCTGCCACGACGCGCTCGTAATGCGCCTCGTGCACAAGAAGGCGGCTGGTCGATCCGCAGGACTGACCCGCCGTCCAACCCAGATTCATCCCTTTGACCGCGCCGGCGATGGCACGGTCGAGATCTGCGTCCTCGCAGATGACAAGGGCGTTCTTTCCGCCAAGCTCAAGCTGGGTCCGCTTCAGCGTATCGGCCCCGCCTCTGAGAACCGCACGTCCGGTCTGAACCGACCCGATGAGGCCAACGGCCGCGATGCCGGGATGCGCGCAGATCGCGGCCCCCAGATCGGCTCCGCCGGTCAGGACTGAAAGCAGGCCCTCCGGGAACAAATCGCCGATGAGTTCTGCCATGCGAAGAGCGGCCAACGGCGTTTCTTCAGACGGCTTCAGAATGACAGCATTGCCGGCCGCGAGCGGTGCCGCGATCTTGGCGGCGGCGAACATGACCGGATGGTTGAACGGCACCAGCCGCGCAACGACCCCCAAAGGTTCCCGTGTCACGAAAGTCAGCTTACCGCCGACCTGCGGGATGGTCTCGCCCTTGAGCTCGGTGGTGAGCCCGGCGAAAAACTCCATCAGGGTCGCGCCAAGATTGACGTCGAACCGCATACCCTTGATGGGGTTGCCACAGTCGAGCGCGTCGATCATCGCAAGCTCGTCCTCGTGCGCCCTCAGCCGAGCTGCCGCTTCCTTCAGCGTCTTGCCACGAACGACCGGCCCCAGATCGGCCCAAGTCGTTTGCGCACGCCGCGCCGCCGCCACCGCACCGTCGAGGTCCTCCGAAGACGCATCGCGCAGGGTTGCCAGAACATCACCCGACCCCGGCGAGACCACATCCCGGGGCGCGTCCTGGCCGGTGCGCCAGACGCCGCCGGCATATTGCCCTAGGGGAGCCCAAGCCCCCGGCAAGCCCGTGTCTGCCTTTGCGTGATCGTCTGGCATTTCCCCTCCCCGGTGCCAGGCAGCATCCGTCTTCGCTGCAACTTCTTAGATATCTATTTTAAATGTATGTCTGACCCGACTGCGACATTCTGTCAAGCTTTTCCCGCTTATTCCGCGGCCGAAACCTGGTTGTCTTCCTGCCCGAGCGTGCGCCAATCCACCTCTTTCGGATACACACCCTCTTTGGACGAGATGGTGGCATGAGGCACACGCGGCTCCTCTGTTCCGATGGCCACGCCACCCTCTGCAACGCGCCGCGCGGCGTCGCTCATCAGGCGACGGAATTCCACGATGGCGAGGTCGGACGCCCCCAGAAGATCCGAGGATCGGTCGACGCGCGGTCCCATGGACACCCACATCACGATATCCTGGTTCGGGATACCCAGAACGCCGGTGAAATTCCCCAGCTTCATCATCTGGCGATCCTGCAGGAAATCGTTCTCGAGAGTTCGGCGCGACCGCCATTTGTCGTCAAGGTCAATCCCCGGCACGGCGTGTGCGAACTTGCGCCATTCGATGGTTGACGGGCAGGCAACACCACCCCAAGCAATGAAGTGGAAGTAGGACTCCTCATCGCTGATCGGCACGATCACCGTCGCCACGTTGTAATTGTTGTTCGGCGGGATCAGCGAAGTGAAGGGCGCGATGTATTCGGTGATGCGCAGATAGTTGTGCGTTCCCGCGTTCTTGATCGGCTTGCGGATCGCCGCGTAATGGAAACCGTAAGGCGTGGTCTGGGTTTGCATCCGGGGCGATTTGTCCGTCGACGGACGATACCACGACTTGTCGTCCGCCGACGCGCCCTTCACTCGGGCCGGTTTCATGTCCGACGAATGCAGAGACGACGAATGCGCTGAATCGATCTGGCCTTCGGTGATCTGCGCCCAGTTCGCCGGGATGCGAATCTTGAGGATCGACACCTCGGTGTCTTCCGTTGGCGCGAAAGCGGGAGGTTCGAAGTCCGGCGCATCGCGTTCGGTATCGAGCCATGCCCACACGAATCCGCCCCACTCGCGTGTCGGATAGGACCGATGTTTCACCTTGCCATGAAGCGGTGATTCTTCCGGCTCAGACGACATCGCCACGCAATTGCCGTCCACGTCGAATTTCCACCCGTGATAAAGGCAGCGCAGACCGCATTCCTCGTTGCGGCCATAGACCAGCGACGCCTTGCGGTGCGGGCAAAGTTCGTCCAGCAGGCCAAGCCGTCCATCGGTATCCCGAAAACACACATAGTTCCGGCCAATCGCCTCAACGCGCAGAGGAGTTCCGTCCGGTTCTTCGACTTCCTCGACCAGACAGACAGGCGTCCAGTGCTGGCGCATCAGGACAGCCATCGGCGCGTCATTGTCGATTTTCGTCAGCAGGTCATTTTCTTCGACGGACAACATGTGTCGGTTCCTCCCTGGCGGCTCGGAAGATGCATTGCTCTGGCATCTATTGACGAATAGCTTAGATATCTAATATCAAAACGCAACACCCTTCGACAAGAGGACAGTTTCATGGAGCTTCCCGACGACCGGATGATCCTCACCGTTACGCAGCGGAAAACTCTGACCAAGGATATCGCGGAATTCACGCTCGCCCGGGAAGACGGCGGCTCCCTTCCCCCGTTCGCACCCGGCGCCCATATCACGGTCGAAACGCCCAGCGGCGCGATGCGGCGCTATTCCCTGGTGAACGACGGCGACGCTCCGACGACATACGTGATCGCGGTGAAGAAAGAGCCGGCATCGCGCGGCGGTTCGGCGTCGATGCACGAGAGCGTAACCGAGGGCACGACACTCAACGTCGATGCGCCGGAGAACGAATTCGAACTTGTCGATGCGCCGAAGCACCTGCTGATTGCGGGCGGGATCGGCATCACGCCCATTCTGTCGATGGCGCGAAAACTTGGCGCGGATGGCAAACCGTTCACGCTCATCTACTGCACGCGCAGCGCCGAAGAGACCGCCTATCTTGATGAGGTTGCCGCCCTGCCCGGCTGTACGATTCATCATGACAACGGCGATATCGACGCCTTCTACGATTTCTGGGACCATTTCGAGACACCTGGCAAGGAACACGTCTATTGCTGCGGACCGGCCCCGCTGATGGAAGAAATCAAGGCCCTGTCGGGGCATTGGTCCGAAGGCCGCGTGCACTTCGAGGACTTCGCCGGGGTCGATGCGGTGCGCGCCGACGATATGCCTTTCATGGTCAAGCTTGCCGGCAGCGGACGGCAGATCGAGGTTCCGGCGAACCTGTCTATCCTCGAGGCACTTCGTGCCGCCGGGGAAAAGACGGTCAGTTCCTGCGAAAGCGGAACCTGCGGCACCTGCAAGTGCCGACTGATCGAAGGCGAAGCAGATCACCGCGACCTTGTTCTCATGGACGAGGAGAAAGACGACTACATCATGATCTGCGTCTCGCGCGCCAAGGCAGGGGATCTGGTTGTCGAGCTTTGACCCGATCCGTCTTGGCGTGGCGGGGCTTGGGCGCGGCTTCATGCTGACCTTGCCAAGCATCCGCCATGACCCGCATGTGCGGCTTGTCGCGTGTGCGGCCCCGCGCGAGGAAAGCCGTGCCGCGTTCGAGGCGGAATTTGGCGGGCAGGCCTATCCCGATGTGGACGCGCTTTGCGCCGACCCCGACGTAGAGGCGATCTACATCGCGACCCCCCACCAGATGCACCGGGACCATGCGGTTGCGACGGCGCGGGCTGGGAAACATGTTCTGGTCGATAAGCCGCTCGCCATCACGATGGACGATGCCAACGCCATCGTGGACGCCGCACGGTCAGCGGGCGTGCATCTGATCACCGGCCCAAGCCATAGTTTCGACCAGCCGGTGGACGCCGCGCGCAGGCTGGTTGCTTCCGGCCGCTTCGGCAGGGTCCGCATGATCCACGCGATGAACTACACGGATTTCCTCTATCGTCCCCGGCGCCCCGAGGAACTGGACACCGCGCAGGGCGGCGGCGTGATCTTCAGCCAGGCGATCCATCAGATCGACGTGGTATGCGCGCTGGCCGGAGAAAAACCGACCCGAGTTGTTGCCATGACTGGCAAGTGGGATCCGGACCGCGCCACGGAAGGAGCCTATTCCGCCCTGATCGCCTTCGAAAACGGCACGTTCGCGAACCTCACATATTCGGGCTATGCCCATTACGACAGCGACACGCAGATGGGCGGGATCGGAGAGCTTGGCCATCGCAAGGACCAATCAGCCTACGGCACCTCGCGAAAGGCGCTGGCCGCACTTGTATCTCCTGCGGATGAGCCTGCGCTGAAATCCGGGCGCACTTATGGGGCGATCGAACCACCGCCCCCAGCGCCATATGCCGAGCATTTTGGCCCCGTGGTCGTCAGCTGCGACCGAGCGGACCTGCGCCTCACGCCCGAGGGCGTTGAGATCTGGGGCGACACCGCGAAAGACTTTGTCGCCGCACCGCCCGATCCGGCCCCGCGCAGCCCGGTTCTTCGGGCTCTTCATCGGGCCATCCGGAACGGGGAACCGCCGTTGCAGTCGGGTCCGTGGGGTGCGGCCCGTCTCGAGATCTGTCACGCGATCCTGCGCTCTGCCGAAACCGGCGGGTTCGTGGACCTGAAACACCAATAAGAAGCGAAGGGAGACCGCCTTGACCAACCTCACCCTCTCGATCGCCATGGGCGACTACGACCGGACCCGGCCGATCCATGACGGGCGTGTGCAGATCGACGGCGTGACGCCGGTCACGCAGCTCTTGTCGCCGGAAGAGATGTTTTTCCGCGCTTTCCGGCATGAAGCTTTCGACATCTCGGAACTGTCATTCTCGTCCTATTGCGTGAAACGCGCCCAGGATGCATCGCCCTATGTCGCAATTCCGGTGTTTCTGTCACGCGCATTCCGCCATTCGTCGATCTATATCCGCACCGACAAGGGCATCGACCGCCCAGAAGACCTGAAGGGACGTCGGATCGGAATTGCTGAATGGCAACTCACGGCGAATGTCTGGGCGCGCGGCATCCTTGAGGACTACGGTGTCAAACCGTCAGATATCAAATGGGTCCGCGGCGGCATGCACACGCCGGGACGTCCAGAAAAGATCGCGATCACCCTGCCCGACGACATCGACATGACCGCCGCGCCAGACGGCGCAACCCTCGACCAGATGCTGCGCGATGGCGAGATCGACGGCTTCATCGGGCCCCGCTCTCTCAACTGCTTCGACCAGGGGCATCCTAACGTCGGCCGCCTCTTCGCGAACGGCATCGAGGCCGCGTCCGAGCACTACGCGCGCACGAAAATCTTTCCGATCATGCATGTGCTGGGCATCCGGCAAAGCCTTGCCGACGCGCATCCCTGGCTGCCGGGATCGCTGCTCAAGGCCTTTTCGCAGGCCAAGGCGATGGCACAACTGGCGCTGTCGGACACGTCGGCCACAAAAGTCACCATGCCCTTCGTCGAGGACACGCTGACGACCGCCCGGCGTCTGATCGGGCCGGAAATCTGGACGTACGGCGTGCCGGGGAACGAGCACGTGCTCGACACTTTCCTTGACATGCACCACCGTCAGGGGCTCTCCAAGCGGCGGCTCAAAGTCGACGAGCTGTTTCACCCAGCAACCTATGAAGCCTATTCTCTGTGAGGTTGCCATGACCTACCAAGACAGGACGCAAAGCTCTGACATCCCCAAGCTGGCTCCGGGCGATATCGTGGCCATCGACACCGACCGCGGCATCCGCCACGCGCAGATCACCCATCTGCGCGCGCCCTACCCGGACGTCCTGCGGGCCATCGAACCGACCGGCGCGTCCGAACCCGCCGATATCGCAAAAGGGAAGACCGCGTTCATCGCCATGGTCGAATTGGCCCGCGCACTCAGGGACGAGACCGTATCGACCCGGGTGATCGGACATGCCACGATCCCGCAGGCTGACCGGGCCTTTCCCACCTTCCGCCTGCCCATCCGCAACAAGGCGGGCGAGATCGTCTACTGGTGGGCGTGGGATGGCGAGGGGTTGTCCGTTGCCTCGGAGGCGGGCGTCACAGATCTGCCAATCCGCGAGATCCTCCCGGTAGCGCGGCTTCGCGCACGGTTGGCCGACCTTGGCGGGTAATGCTCCCGCACCCGTCCCGTCAGACGTTCCCCCCACGCGTCGGCGGGATGCGCAGCCCGCGCGCCTCGGCCTCGGCCTCGTCGCGTTCGAGATTGCCAAGGATGTGGATCAGAAGGGTCCGAAGCTGTTCGGACGTCTCAGGATCAAGCCCTTGCAGCGCGGTTTCGTTCGCATCCACCGCCAGCGGCTCCAGAACAGACTTCAGGCTCCGGCCATGATTGGTCAGATAGACATGCTGCTTGCGCCGGTTTCCGTCTTCCGTCCGACGAATGATCATGCCCTGCGCCGCCATTTTGGTCAGCGCGGTGTGAACGGTCGGTTCGGTCAGATTGGCGCGCTCGCTCAGCTGGCGCTGGGTCAGCCCCTCTTCTTTCCACAGAATCCGCAGAAAGACCCATTGCCCAAAGGACACGTCGCTGTCTGCAAGGCGACGCGTCAGCGACCTGTTGAAGCCCCGCGCGCACAGTCGGATCAGGTGTGCGACACGTTCGTCGCGATACTGTTCGGGCAGGTCATCCCGGCTGCGCGGCGCCGCACCGGGCTCACGGTCCATTCGGTTCATAGGCCTCAGATCAGAAAACTCACTTCGACCGGCACGGTAACAACTCAGCGGCATGCCGACAATCGCTTGCTGCATCACACCGGCGGACTGCAGGCATTGGAAGGTTAGCAAACGCATGACACATATCGACCGGACCCAAATCGACAAGCCCGAACCCCATACCGGCTCCGGACGGTTTGGCAGCGACCTGATTGCAGAAACCATCAGAGCACTTGGCGTCCAGCATGTGACCCTGAATCCGGGATCGAGTTTTCGGGGTCTGCATGACAGCCTTGTCAATCACCTCGGCAACCGGAACCCACAGATGCTTTTGTGCCTGCACGAAGAACACGCCGTGTCGATTGCACATGGCTGGGCCAAGGTCACGGGAGAACCAATGGCGGTGCTGCTTCATGCAAATGTCGGCTTGATGCACGCGTCGATGGCCATCTACAACGCGTGGTGCGACCGGGTGCCCATGGTGATCTTCGGTGCGACGGGACCGGTGGATGCCGATCAGCGACGGCCCTGGATCGACTGGATTCACACGTCGCGGGATCAGGCCGCGCTGGTCCGGCCGTTTGTGAAATTCGACGACCAACCGGCAAGCCTTGCAGCCTCACTCGAGGGAATCGCCCGGGCCCATGCGATCACCCGGACCGCGCCGCATGGACCAACCTACGTCTGTTTCGATGTGACGGTTCAGGAAGATCCCGCCCCGGACAATGTCCCAGTACCAGACATCGCGCGCTATCAACCGCCCGAGCCTCCCTCCGTAGCCCACAAGACCGTTGCAACCCTTGTGGAGATGCTGAAGGCTGCCTCGAAACCGGTATTCCTCATGGGTCGCATGTCCCGGTCCGAAGACGACTGGGCGCGCAGAGTTGCCCTTGTCGAAGCGACGCACGCGAAAGTCATCACCGACATCAAGACCGGTGCCACCTTCCCCACCGATCACCCGGCGCATGTCGGCCCGCCCTCATTCTTCATCGCCTGCGCGCCCGCTCAGGCTTTGGCCGAAGCCGATTTGATCCTCGCCTTCGACTGGGTGGACACAGCCGGAACCCTGCGGCAGGCCAAGGCCAGCGCCGACCTGATCAACATCACGCTGGACCACCAACTGGCCAATGGCTGGTCGCTGGACCACATGGCTCACCCGCCTGCCCGACTGCATATCGCGGCTTTGCCGGATACGATGATCGCGGCTCTCACCGACGCGATGGATTTGGACAGGACACCATTGGCCAACGGCACGCCACGCGCGGATACGCCGATTGACGCGCCTGACGGTCCCCTGTCCATGCCGAATTTCGCGGCTGCACTGGCTGCGGGCCTTGGCGACGAAACGACCTGTCTGGTGCGTCTGCCGCTTGGTTGGGACGGTGGCAGTCGGCCTTTCCGGCACCCGCTGGACTACCTCGGGTATGACGGCGGTGCCGGAATCGGATCAGGTCCCGGCATGCTAGTGGGCGCCGCGCTGGCACTGGAGGGCTCGGGCCGCATCCCGGTCGGTGTTCTGGGCGACGGCGACACGATGATGGGGATCTCGGCGTTCTGGACAGCAGCGCGCTACGGCATTCCCCTGATCGCCATCGTCTGCAACAACCGGTCCTACTTCAACGACGAAGTTCATCAGGAAAAGGTGGCCGTCATGCGCGGTCGACCGGTCGGCAACAAGTCCGTTGGACAGACCATCGCAGAGCCCGACATCGACTTCGGCAAACTGGCCGAGGCACAAGGCTTGCACGCGATCGGCCCGGTCAGCACCACGCAGGATCTTGTCGCCGCCATCGCCGAGGCTCTCGAAACAGTCCGCGCCGGATCACCGGTTCTCATCGACGCGCGGGTGGAACCTGAATACGCCGAGGCGATGTCAAAAGGCATGACAGACAGCGGTGGCGCTTGACCTGCGGTCGAACCAGCGCACTTGCACTGGCGGCCCACGATGTCGCAGCACACCTTTGCATCGGGCGGCTCACAGTTGGAATGGGTGACCCAGACTGCCGTCCATCATCGACATTCAGCTGTAAGCCATGAGCATGGCCGACAGCTTTTGACCTTACCGACAGTTTGGGCTCAGTCAGAAAGTCCGCTGTTGTAGTCAGGGTTAGTTCACGCCGAAACAGACGTGGCTCAGCGATGATGGTTCGGTCCATGTGGTGACCGACCCGAGTGAGCACCTTCAGGTGCAGCGACAGAGCAACCATTTTTGCAACCATTAAAGCTATACATATAGCTTTTTATTCAATATAGCTCCACAAGAGCCCTGCCCGACTGTTCGGCCACGGTGTCGTCCTGACCGAAAAGGGGAAGTGACCTTTGACAAAACACCAGATCCCCACGGCCGAAACACCGATTTCCTATCAGCTTCGCGGCACGGTCGCCGTGCTGACCATAGACAACCCGCCGGTGAATGTGGGCTCGCAGGCAGTGCGCCTTGGGCTGGTGCATGGGATCGAACGCGCGACGTCCGACGGCGTTGCCGGGGCCATCATCATCGGCGCGGGAAAAACCTTCATTGCCGGATCGGACCTCAAGGAGTTCGGTCGCCCGCTGGACTGGCCGCAATTGCCGGATGTCATCGCAGCCATCGAAGAAGCGCCGTTTCCTGTCGTCGCCGCGCTGCACGGCGTGGCGCTTGGCGGCGGACTGGAACTTGCCCTCGGTTGCGACTACCGCATCGCGGCCCCGGGCACCAAGGTTGGCTTGCCGGAAGTATCCCTGGGTTTCGTACCGGGTGCAGGCGGCACCCAGCGATTGCCGCGCCTTGTCGGTGTGTCGCGTGGCATCGAATTGATCTGCAATGCATCGCGGATCGCAGCGGATCATGCTCTGGATATCGGCCTGATTGACGCGGTCGTGTCAGGCGACCTACTGGACGCCGCCTTGGATTTTGTGGGCCAACACCCGGAAAAGCGCCCGGTTCGGAGCATTGCGACCCCATCCGAGACGCACGACGTGATCGAAGCGGCGGCCAGCAAGGCGCAGAAGCTTGGGAAGAACCGCCCGAACATTTCAGAGGCCATTCGATTGATCCGGCGCGCCACCGAGCCCGAAATGGCAGATGCTCTCGCCGATGAACGCAGGGTTTTTCAGGACATGCGGGTCGGGCCGGATGCCACAGCCCTGCGTTATCTCTTTTTTGCAGAGCGCCGGGCGGCGACTGTCGAGGGGCTGGATGGACGCTGCGCCAAAACCATTGCCCAAGTCGGTGTCGTGGGTGGCGGAACCATGGGCCAGGGCATCGTCCGCGCCTGTCTCAAGGCAGGTCTGCCCGTGACATTGCTGGAGCGCGACGAAACCGCCTTGCGGATGTCACTGGAAAAGGTCGGCGCGCATCTTGATGCGCAGGTTGCAAAGGGCCGCCTTGATCCAAAGGACCGCGCCGAGCAATCAGAACGGCTGTCCGGAGCTGTCGATCCCGGCGTGTTGGCACAATGCGACTTGGTGATCGAGGCTGTCTTTGAGGACATGCAGGTCAAACGCGAGGTGATCAGCCAGCTCGAGCCGGTCCTGTCGCCCGACGCGCTGATCGCAACAAACACCTCGTATCTGGATATCGACGCCATGTCCGAGGGGATGGCCTGTCCCGGTCGGCTCATCGGACTGCATTTCTTCAGCCCTGCCGACGTCATGCCACTGCTCGAAGTGGTCCGTGCCGAGCAGACATCCGACACCGCTTTGGCCACCGGTCTCAAACTGGCCCGCACGATGGGCAAACAGCCGGTGGTGTCGCGCGTCGCCGAAGGTTTCATTGGCAACCGGATGTATGCGGCCTATCGGCGGAGGGCTGAATTGCTGGTCCTCGATGGCGCCAGTCCGCAGCAGGTCGATGCGGCGGCCGTCGATTTCGGTTTTGCCATGGGACCCTTTGCGGTCGCAGACATGTCGGGCCTCGATATCGCATGGGCGATGCGCAAGCGTCAGGCTGCAACGCGCGCACCGCAAGCGCGCTATGTCACCATTCCGGACAGACTGTGCGAGGCAGGCCGACTGGGACGCAAGACCGGTGCGGGGTGGTACGATTACAGCAGCGGCTCAGCGCAACCGGATGAGACAGTGGACGCCCTGATTGACGCCGCCCGCGCCGAGGCCGGCGTCACACCACAGAGTTACGACTGTGATACGATCCAGCGGCAATTGCTGGCTGCAATTGTCAATGAAGCGGCGTGTTTGCTGGAAGAAAGCGTCGCACAACGGGCCTCTGATTGTGATGTGACCTTTGCCAATGGCTATGGCTTTCCGCGATGGCGCGGCGGGCCGCTATATTGGGCAGCCCTGCAATCCGCAGACGGGATTTCGGCCGACTTGGCGGCACTTGCAGATGCTGTGGGCTTTGGTCACGTGCGCGGCCCCGTGGATAAAGTTTTGAATGGCATCAAAGACCTGAGGGGAAGCTGACACATGCGTGACGTCTATATCTGTGACTATATCCGCACCCCCATCGGCCGCTACGGCGGGGCGCTGTCAGGTATCCGGGCAGACGATCTGGCTGCGTTGCCTCTGAAGGCTCTGGTGCAACGACACCCGAAGCTTGATTGGGACGCGACCGTGGATGTGATCTACGGCTGCGCCAATCAGGCAGGTGAAGACAACCGGTCGGTCGCACGCATGGCCCTTCTTCTTGCCGGTCTGCCCGAAACGGTGTCGGGCACGACCATCAATCGGCTCTGCGGGTCAGGCATGGACGCGGTGCTGGCAGCGTGGCGCAGACTTGCTGTAGGAGAAGGCGATCTTGCCGTTGCAGGCGGCGTCGAAAGCATGAGCCGCGCGCCCTTTGTCCTGCCCAAAGCGACCAGCGCGTTTTCCCGCCAGACCAGTGTCGAGGACACAACGATCGGATGGCGCTTCATCAACCCGGCGATGCAGCGCATGTATGGCACCGACTCGATGCCGGAGACGGCGGAAAACGTGGCCGAGGATTTTAGCATTTCGCGTGCAGATCAGGATGCGTTTGCGCTGCGCTCGCAAGAACGGGCTGCTGCAGCGATTGCCTCGGGGGCCTACGCGGACGAGATCCTTCCCGTCGAGGTCCCGCAACGGCGCGGAGACCCGATTGTGTTTGACACCGACGAACACCCCAGAGCCACCACATTGGAGCAACTCGCCGCGTTGAAAGCGCCCTTCCGTGAGGGCGGATCAGTCACGGCAGGAAACGCGTCCGGCGTGAACGATGGCGCGGCGGCGATGATCCTTGCCACCGAATACGGCGCCGCGCGCCATGGACTGACGCCTCTGGCTCGCATCATGGGCGGCGCCACCGCAGGCGTAGCCCCGCGCATCATGGGCATTGGACCGGCCCCGGCGACAGAAAAGCTTTGCGCGCAGATTGGCGTCGCACCCACCGCGTTCGACGTGATCGAGTTGAACGAAGCCTTCGCAAGCCAGGCCTTGGCAGTGTTGCGGCGGCTCGGCCTGCCGGACGATGCAGACCATGTGAACCGGAACGGCGGTGCCATTGCGCTTGGTCACCCCTTGGGTATGTCCGGCGCACGTATCACCGGGACTGCAGCGCGCATGCTGGCCAAAGGCCACGGGGCGCGCGCCCTGGCGACGATGTGTATCGGTGTTGGTCAAGGCATCGCAATCGGCCTCAAAGCCGTCTGAAGAGGAGCCCCCAGATGAAATTGCATTGGTCGCCGCGATCTCCGTTCGTGCGCAAGGTCATGATTGTGCTCAAGGAGATTGGCTTCGAGGATCGCGTGGAATTGACACGCAACGTGGTTGCACTGCACATGCCGACGCCCGAGGCGGTCCTGATCGACAACCCATTGGGCAAAATCCCCACACTGGTCACGGACGCAGGCAAACCCCTCTATGACAGCCGCGTGGTCTGTGAGTATCTCGATGGCCTTGCGCAAGGCGGTCTTTTCCCGTCCGATCCCGATGCCCGGATGGATCACCTCTGCTGGCAATCGCTGGGCGATGGGATGACGGATATCCTGTTGCTGTGGCGCACCGAACTGTCTCGGCCAACCGGCGCCTGGGCGTCAGTGACTGACGCGTGGCGCGTGAAAATCCGGGCAGGAATGCGCGCACTCGAAGCCGACGCAGAGCGGCTCTCGGAAGGGCCACTTGGCATCGGCCAGATTTCGGTCGTCTGCACCTTGGGGCAACTTGATTTCCGGTGGTCAGACTGTGACTGGCGCACCCATTTTCCGAGCCTCGCCGCCTTTCACGACCGGATGTTGCTCCGCCGCTCGGTGCGTGACACGGTGCCGGCGGATGACAACGTCGCTGACAACGTCGCGGATATCACTGCAGGGCACCTCTGGTTCGATGCTTAATATCAAAAACCTAGGTTTTGTGATTGATAGCCTCTCACCGCCCCTGTAGCCTGTCCCTCAGGGGATATTCAGGGTATGAGACATGCCGGACACCAAATCCGAAAACGCCACCGTAGCGGCACTGCAGCGAAGCAATGTTTCGCGCTATATCCAGCTGGCAAGCCTGTTTCGTCAACGGATCGAGAGTGGCGAATGGGAAGTCGGCTCGAAAATCCCCACCGTCAAGGAATTGTCTGACCAATGCGGGGTCGCGACGATGACCATCCGGCAGGCGCTTGCCACGCTTGAAAAGGATGGCCTGATCGAGCGCTACCGCGCCAAAGGGACATTTGTGCTGGACCGGCCCAAACGCGACCTGTGGTGCGAGGTCAACACAGACTGGACCGGGATGCTGATCGCGCGTGACAATGCGACGATCAAGATCCTCAGCGACGAACGCAACGTGCCCTTGCCCCGCTACGAAGGCCATATCGGCAATCCGGCCCCGGGCTACCGACACCTTCGCCGTGTGCACATCCGGGACGGGATCAGCTTTCTACTGGCGGATATCTACGTGGATGAACGGGTATGCCCTCAGATCGACGAGGCCGATTACAGCAGGGTGACTGCGATGCGGCTGGTATCGGACATTCCGGGCCAGACCATCGTTGATGCAAACCAGATCGTCACCATCAGTTCTGCAGACCTTGAAACCTCGGACACCCTGAATGTCTCGATCGGTGAGCCGGTGGCAAAGGTTCAGCGGATGGCCGTGAACCAGCAGGGCGATATCATCCTGCTGGCCAATGGCATCTATCGGGGCGACATGATGAAGATCGAATTCAAGCTCAGATGATCCCCCGACCAAGGCCGGGGGCCGCGTGATCAGCTCTTGAAAACCGGCGCACGCTTCTCACGGAACGCAGCCATCGCTTCGGCCGTGTCTTCTGAAGTCGACAGCGCCTTGGTCTGACCCTGCTCGAAGCGGTACCCGTCGTAGATCGACACACCCTCGGTTTGCTGAAAGCTCTTCTTTGCGGCGCGCACGGCCGACGGGCTGGCCTTGGCAATATCGGCCGCGATGCCGCGCGCCGTCTCCAACAGGTCCTCCGGTGCGGTACAGGCAGAGGCCACGTTCATCCGCAGCAGGTCCGGACCGTAAACACGTCGGGCTGTCATGATCATCATCCGGGCATCGCTTTCGCCGAAATGACGGCGGACATGGGCAACCCCACCCGCAAGCCCGACCATCACCTCGGTCATCTGCAGGAACCCTTTTTCGGAAACCACGAGGATGTCACAACACAATGCAGTCACGCAGCCCGCCCCAATGGCCGCGCCATTGACGGCCGCGATAATCGGCTTGGGGCACTCCAGAAGACAGTCGAAACTCGCCCTGACCCGACGGTTGTGCGCGGTGTAATGGCCCGGCTCCTGTGTCGGCCGCTCGGACAGATCGGCACCGGCGGAAAACGCCTTGCCCGCACCCGTAATGATGATCGCGCGCACATCGCTTCGGTCGCCCAGTTGATCGATCACCTCGACCAGTTCCTCGCGAAATCGGTTGTTCTGGGCATTCACCGGCGCACGGTCGATCGTCACAGTGGCGATGAAGTCGCTCACATCGAGCGACAACGTCTCGTAAGTCGTCATGGGGGTCTTGTCCTTTTCAGTCCAGTTTTGGCCGTGTCATCTCGAACGAGACCTCTGGCACGGTATATTCCATGTATCCCATTCGTCCCAGCGGCTTGAGCAGAGTGACATCCACGCGCCCGTCGCGGATTACCGAAGGGTTGATGTGGATACCCACCACCTCGCCGATGGCGACACGATTTGTGCAGGGCGCACCAGTTGACGGCTTGAGTTCGAGAATGTCTGACAGGCGGCATTCGATTGCGACGGGGCTGTCTGCAACGCGCATCACGGGAATGTTCCGGCAGGGCACCGCGGTCAATCCTGCTGCATCGAATTCATCGACATCGGGCGGATACGCGGCAGAGCTTTGATTCATCGCCTCTCTCAGGTCATAGGTCGCGATGTTGACGCAGAACGCACCCGTCGCCTCGGCATTGGTCACGCTGTCTTTTGGGCCGTCCGACGAAAACATGACAAAAGGGGGCTTGCCCGAAATCGCGTTGAAACAGGAATACGGCGCGAGGTTGTGCGTGCCGTTCGGCCCAATGGTGGAAATCCACCCGATCGGGCGCGGAACAACCAGCGCGAGCCACGGATTATGCGGCAGTCCGTGATCTTCGGTGCGGGGATCGTAGAACACCGATCAGGTCCGCGCCGGTGGCAGCACCGACAACACTCCCGCCTCCGTTGGGAGCGAGGCAACAACGCCCTCCGGCAATGGCACGCGGTGCACGTTCAGCGTCATTGCAACCATGGAGTAATACCCGATCACAGCCGTCAGCTCGACCACCCCGACTTCGTCCCATCTCGCCACGATTTTGGCGTAGGTTTCGTCATCCACGTTACCGGTGCAGACGAGTTGACGGGCGAATTCGTAGATCTCGCGGGCGGCATCATCGCCGTTGAATGCCGGAGCAGAGCATGTCCGGATCGCCTCACTGATCGCAGGGTCCAGTCCGGCCTGATCTGCGTCCTTCACATGGATGGCCCATTCCAGATCACTGTTCCAGCGCCGCGCCGTGACGAGGATCGCCAATTCGTTAAGGCGGGTCGGCAAAGAGGTTTCGAACCGCAGCACCTGCCCTAGTCGTTGCCACCGGTCCGCGAGGACAGGATTGTGAAGGGCAGCGCGCAGCGGGCCAACCAACGTCTTGCGCGGGCCGAAAACGATCTGGTCGTAGACGTCGCGTTGCGCCGGGGTCATGGTTTCCAGACTGGGAAAGCTGATCCGGTCCGAGCGGGATTTTGTCGTCGTCTGATCCATCAAATCGTCTCCTCAAGTCCAAGCGCGGCGAGGACTTCGGCAGTGTGTTGACCCAGCAAGGGCGGTGCCTTGTCAAAACTCAATGGCGCGTTGCGGTAATTGAGCGGGCTGACGACCTGCTTCAATTGCCCACCCAGCGGGTGCGGGATGTCGCGCAACATCTCTCGGTGCCTGACCTGCGGTTCCGCGAACACGCGGTCAATCGTGTTAATCGGGCCGGATGGAACGCCCGCCGCAGCGAATTTGGCCACCCATCCATCAATCGTGTCCGAGGCCAGAGCCGTGATCAGCAGTTCTTCCAGCTGTGGCAGGTTTTCGACGCGCGCGGCGTTGGTGGCAAAGTCAGGATCATCCGCCAGCGCAGGTTGGCCGATCACTTCGGCGAATTTGCGGAATTGCCCGTCATTGCCCACGGCAAGAACAATAAAGCCGTCCGAGACCGGATAGACATTCTGCGGCTGAATGTTGGGATGACGATTGCCCCGACGCACGGGTGTCTGGCCCGACACAAGATAATTCATCGCCTGATTGGCCAACATGGCCACGGACACGTCCAGCATGGCGAGATCGATGTGGTCTCCCTGGCCGGTTTGCGTCCGATTGGCCAGCGCGCCCAACACTCCGATTGCGGCGTACATGCCAGTCATGATGTCGACGATCGGAACACCGACTTTTTGCGGTCCACCGCCGGGGGCATCATCCGGGCCGCCAGTGACGCTCATCAAACCGCCCATGCCCTGAATCATGAAGTCGTAGGCCGCGTCGTTCGCCATCGGTCCGGTCAGGCCGAAACCAGTGATCGAACAGTAGATCAGGCCGGGATTCTCGGACTTCAGGTCTTCATAGCCCAGTCCCATGCGATCCAGCGTGCCGGTCTTGAAGTTTTCGAGCACGATGTCGGATTGCGCTGCAAGGGCGCGCACCACCGCGCGGCCCTCTTCGGATTTCAGATCCAGTTCGACCGAGCGCTTGCCACGATTGACGGACAGGTAGTACCCGGCCTCTTTTGTGTTTCTGCCGTCCCTGTCCTTGAGCCAGGGCGGCCCCCATCGACGCGTGTCATCGCCTTCGCCAAGCCGTTCGACCTTGATGACATCGGCCCCCATGTCCGCGAGGATCTGACCGGCCCAAGGCCCCGCCATGATGCGGCTGAGATCAAGCACGCGGATATGCGAAAGTGGTCCGGGCATCAGGTGGTCTCCTTTTGGGACGTGGCATTGATGAAACCCGCAAGCGCATCGTTAAACGCTTCCGGCGCCTGGAAATTCGGTATGTGACCCGCGTCGGCGATGGTGCGGAACCGGGCATTCGGAACTGCGCCGAATTGGGTCGGCACGATATCCGGCATGGCCCCGTCAAGCGCACCGACGAGACCCAGCAGCGGGCAGGTCACTGTCGACACCACAGAGGACAGATCATAGCTTTGCAGAGCATGCGTAGCGGCGGCAAACCCATCGACCGGCGTCGCGGCGATCATCTCGCGCAGGCGTTGCGCCTTCGGATCCTCCGCATCCAGACCCGGAAGCCAGTTTTTCGCCGTCTGCTCGGCGATTGCGGCCATGCCCTCGCGGCGCGCCGTCTCACGACGCTCGGTCCAAAAGGCAACGCGGGCGGGTGCGCTCTTGCAGATACCATCCACAGCCACGAAGCGCTCGAACCTCAGCGGATCGATTGCGTGCGCTGCAAGGCCCGTGGGCACCCCCATGGACAGTCCGACATACGTGCAACGGCCGATGCCCAGATGATCCAGAAGGGCAATCAGGTCTGCGCCATATTGCGCAAAATCCATCGGTCCGGTGGGCAGGCTCGATCCGCCGTGCCCGCGCTGGTCATAACACAGGACTCGGAAGCGATCGGAAAACTCCGAAACCTGGTCCTCCCAGATGCCGAGATCCGTCATCACCGAATTTGAAAACACGATGACATCTGCACCATCCGGGCCAACCAACCGGCCGTTGAGATGCCCCCCATCTTGCAGAGGGATGTGAACTTCGGTCATTCGAAACCCTCTCCTGCCTTGAGATGTTTGGCTTTGGGCGCAGTGATGAAGCCGGCGCCCATCACCGCGACAAGGATTGCCAGCCCCGCCACATCCGAGCGCCATTCCGGCACCAGAAGGCACAGCCCCCCCACAAGCAGCAAAAGCGCCTCCCACCCCGACGCAGGCCGGGCAAGAAAGTAGATATACCGCTCTGATGCCGCAGAGAGCATGAGTATCGACAGGATTGCTGTTGTCACTGCCATGGCGACATGCAGCGCATCACCCTGAAGGATCAGTGCCGGGTTCAGCACAAAGAGGAACGGCAGAACAAACAGGATGGCCCCAAGGCGCATCGCCGTCACGCCAGTTCGCATGGCCGGTGCCTTGGCAATGGACGACGCTGCAACAGCAGCCATGGCAACGGGCGGCGTGATATAGGACAGCATTGCCCAGTAGAGAATGAACAGGTGGCTGGCCATCATGGAGAATCCGCTCTGAACAAGCGCAGGAGCCAGCACAACTGCAAGAAAGATGTAACAGGCCGAGACCGTCATCCCCATTCCAAGGATGAAGCTGGTGAAGGCGCCCACGAGCAGCAGCAGATACGGGTTGCCCCCCGCGTATTGCAGCAACTCTCGGCTGAAGGCATTGCCCACACCGGTGATCGACAACGCCCCGACGACAAGACCCACGCCGGCCAGCACGCCGACCAGCATGCCGATTGTGCGTCCGGTCTCCATGATCATTTCGATCAGCGGTTCGAAGCGGCGGCCTTTCTCGGCACGGAGCAGCGCAGTCGCCAGCAGAAGAAGGGTGACGTAGAACGGCGATTTGGATTCCGCATTGGTCGCCAGCAGGAGAACGACCAAGGCCGCAAGGCTGATCAGGTAGACCCACCCCGAGCGCAAAACCAACCAGATCTTGGGCAGTTGATCGCGCGGCAGCCCTTTCAGCCCGTTGCGCGCTGCGTAGCAATCGGTCTGGATCAGGAGCACGAGATAGAACAGCAGCGCCGGGATTGTCGCCGCAACCATGATATCGGCATAGGGCACGTTCATGAAGGACGCCATGACAAACGCCACGGACCCCATGACCGGCGGCATGAGCGCCCCACCGGTTGACGCACAGGATTCCACGGCACCGGCATAGGCCGCCGGATAGCCACATTTCTTCATGGTCGGGATCGTCATCGAGCCCGTGGAAATGACGTTGGAGATCACACTGCCCGACAGCGACCCGAAAAAACCTGAGGACAGGATCGCCACCTTGGCCGGGCCGCCACGCGCATGACCCATCAGCGCGCTTGCCAGATCCATGAAGAAGACGCCGCCCCCCGACGCAGTCAACGCCACACCGAAGACGATGAACCCGATCAGCAGATCCGCAATCACCCGGATCGGAATGCCGATGATGCTCTCGACGCCCAAAGAATGGCTCAGGACGGTTTCCGACAGTGTCAGCTGAACGCCCCAGAGGAAACCCGGCAATGACCCGGTATAAAGCGGAAACGTCGCAAAAACCGCGCAGATCAGGAACAGCGGGACCCCGGCACACCGACGCACCGCCTCGAGCGCCAGCAGAACAAGCAGGCCCGCCTGCACCGTCACATAACTCGGCGCGAGGAACTCCCACCCCTTGTAAAGGATGCTTTCCGAGTTCGATGCAAAGAACATGCTGACGCCAAAGGCCAGCGCCGCGAGCAGCCAGTCGTACCAGCGCACACTGGTCTTGTCCGCCTCACGCGCAGGCGATGTCAGGAAGGCAACGGGCATGAACAGCCCGACGACGATGTAATAATAGGTCGTCGAAATCGGGCGGAACCCGAACAGCTTCAGATTGAAGATCTGGTTGGTGATGATCGCAAGACCGATCGCGGACAGGGCGAAGACCGCGAACCACGCTGCGCCGTGCAGACGGCTTTCCTTGTTTGTCCAAGGGCGAACAGACGGGGTAGCGACCGTAACGGCGTCGGGTTGCATGCTCAAATCCGGATCGAGTACGTGTGCGATGCGCGCGGGCCGGACAGATAACGGCGTGCCGCCCTTCGGATCATCGAAACACAAGGTGCGCGCCGCCCCCGTATGAGGCGGCGCAGTCAGAGTGTCTGGCTCAGTTCAGATGGTCCGCGCGCCATGTTTCCCAATAGGCCGGCCAGTCCGAGCTTTTGACGCCTTCGCTGTCAGCCTGTGCGGTTGCTTCTTCCCAAGCGGCCTTGACCTTTTCGATATGGGCAATGCGGGCATCGTTCCATTGCTGGTCCTTATCGGTCCAGACGCCCGTTTCCTTGAGGTATTTCACTGCGCCGGGGTGGAACGGCGCGCCGGCGGGCGTCACACCCGCGATGGAGGTCGCCCAATCCGGCATGACAACGGACGCCTCTTTGTACATGTCGAAGGTCTGATCCAGCGCCTTGATCATGTTGTAGACGTCTTCGTCGCTGGTGGCCGCCGGAACGGTCAACTGAGGATACCGGTAACCCAGCAAGTCTGCGGGATTGTCTTCTGAAATGCTCACGCCAACCTTGGCTTGCGAGTGCGAGAACAGGCTCGCGAATTCCGAAACGCGGTCCCAGCCCTCCTGGTCTTCCGCTGGCATGCTGAGCCACTGGACGCCCCGACCACCTTCTGCTTCTCGCAGGAAAGACGATGTCGGGACAGCAGGCGCCACGGCGATTTCGCCCGCCACAAAGGCCTGCGCCATCGCCCCGTAGGACGGGTATTCCACCTTTTCCACATCCGCCGTTGTAAGGCCTGCAAAGGCAAGAACGGTTTCGGTGTTCAATGTCGTGGAGGCGTTTGCAAGAACGTAGCCCACCTTCTTGCCTCGCAGATCAGCAGGCGTCTGGATGCCAGTGTCCTTGCCTGTCACCAGCCCAACCTGAGACGGACGGCCCAGCACCACGCGGAGGTCCTGCGGACCCCACTCACGGTCCGCAAATTCGAACATCGCTTCACCGGCAAAGAAGTTCTCGTTGCCCATGAACCCATAGCTTGCGCGTCCGGTCTGAAGTGGCAACAGGCGGCCGATCGAGGTGCCGGACGGAATGATCCGCACGGTCAGTCCGAATGTCTTGTCCAGCGCATCAGCCATGGCAGAGGCTTCGACATATCCGGCGGTTCCGACGTCATACGACGTCCAGACCTGCGTTTTGGGCAGGGTGACATCCTGCGCCAGGGCGGCCGTTGTGAGGAAAGCGGCTGCCAGTGCGGCGGCGGCTCCGGTGGTAAACGTTCTGCGCAGCAAAATCAGTCCTCCCTAGCTGAGCGTAATCGGGAATTCGGGTTTGCGCTTGTCAGCGCCCCCTCCTCCGTTGGTAGGGAAAATACGCTGCTCGCAATTAAAAAGTCAATGTTATACTTTTTAGCGCAAAAGCGCCCTTACCCTCTTGGCAAATTCAAGACGGCAGTGGCCAGCATGTTGCGCATAACCTCAGTCGAGCCGCCAAAAATTGTTGTTGGACGCGCCGACAGATAGACCGCGGCAGCATGTGTTCTCGTGTCGCCGTCGGGCGCATGACGCAGACCGGCCTCTTCGCCCGCAACCTCCATCGTCAGTTCCGAGATTCGCTGATAGAGTTCGCTCTGGAAAATCTTGAGCATCGCAACATCCGGACCGATCTCGTGACCTCCGCGCAGCTTGTCCACGTAGGTCTCGAAAAGGTCGCTCAGGTCGGCCACATCGCAGCGCAACGCGACAAAACTGTCCCGGAACACCGGATCCTGCCAGACGTCTTTTCTCCGTGCGATCCGCTCAAGACGTGCGAGTGCCGAAGCGGACAATCGCGGTGCTCCGATGAACACGCGCTCGTGCCCCAGCAAGGCCTTTGCCGCAGTCCATCCACCGTTCACTTCGCCTACGATGTGGTCTGCAGGTACGCGCACGTCATCAAAGAAGACCTCGCAGAACTCGGCTTCCAATTCGAGATTGAGGATCGGCCGCAGGGTCACACCGGGCGCGTCCATCGGCACCAGTAGGAAACTGATACCTGCCTGTTTTTTCACGGTCTTGTCGGTGCGCGCCAGGATGAAAATCCAGTTTGCGTCCATCCCCAGCGTGGTCCAGGTCTTTTGACCGTTGATCACCCATTCGTCGCCATCCAGCACAGCCTCGCAGCGTACTGCAGCTAGGTCCGACCCGGCGCCGGGTTCGCTATAACCCTGCGCCCAGATATGTTCACCCGACAGGATTTTTGGCAGAAAATAGGCTTTCTGCGCCTCGGTTCCGTATTTCAACAACAGCGGCCCCAACATCACTGGTCCGATATCGTTCACGCGGGCCGCACCGAAGCGTTCGAATTCTTCGATCAGGATCAGGTGCTTGCCTGCAGTCAGACCCATCCCCCCGTGTTCGACCGGCCATGTCGGGCACAACCACCCGCGTTCGGACAGTTTGCGATACCAGGGCTTGACCTCGTCCCAATGCAGACGACTGAGCGAATAGCGCCGGATGTCAGGATACTCCGTCTCCACAAAGTCACGCACCATGGCGCGAAAATCGCCATCGCTCATCGCGTTATAATCCCGGACGTCCTTCATGCTGCGTTCTCTGTCAAAAACTCTGCGAGTCGGCGGCGCTGCTGCGTCGGTGCACCAAAGAGATTTGCTTCCGTCATGGCCTTGCGCACATAAAGGCCGATATCCGCCTCATCCGTAATGCCCATGGCACCATGCATCTGGATCGCCTCACGCGCGACAAGCATGGCTAGCGACCCGGCACGCAAATGGCAGCGTGCCACACCCTGCTGGCGCTCTATTGCACCCGCCCCGGTGTCGATCCGGCGCGCGGTTGCCTCAATGGCGGCACGGGTCAGTTCAAGCTGGAGCTTCATCTCGGTCGCGCGGTGCTGCAGCGACTGAAAACTGCCAATGGGCCGTCCGAATTGCTCGCGGATGCGCAGATAATCCAGCGTGATGGCAAAAGCAGCGTCCGACAGCCCAAGCAGATAAGCGGCATGCGCCAACGTCGCTTTCCCAATCACCGCTTCGACATGCCCGCAAGGAACGAAATCCGCCGCGACATCGTCAAATCGAAGCGTTCCCATATATCCGCCATCCAGGGTTTCCTGAGTCTCGATAGCCAAACCCGCCGTATCCCTGTGGATCACGGCAACACCGCACGCGGTTGGGACTGCAAACAGGTCCGCGCCCGCTGCGCCGGACACATAGACTTTGGTGCCCGCAAGGCGTGAACCGGCCGCGCCGCCGTGCCACTCGAGCGATCCGCTGCGGTCCTGCCACGCAGTCACGATCACGGCGTCGCCCGTTGTCGCGGGCTCTGGCAGGTTTTCTTGCAGCAAAGCGCCCGCCATCATGGCCGAAAGAATTGGCTCTGGCACCAGACCCGCGCCCAATTCTTCCATCAAGGCACAGACCTCGCGCATGCCCATGCCGAAACCGCCATTCTCCTCGGTCAACCACATCATCGGCCAGCCAAGCTCGGTCGCCTGCGCCATCACCTCGCGGGAATAGCCGGCGCCGTGAAACCGCGCCTTTCGGATGCGGTCGAGCGACCTGTCGGCGGGCACGATGGCACGCGCGCTGTCGCGGATCATTTGGATGTTGTCTTGCCAGGTTTCGGACATGTGCCCCCCACTATTTGACGATGCCCGCATCCCGCAAACCGGCGATCTGATCCGCGGTCAGACCAAGCCCGGACAACACCTCGTCCGTATGTTCCGCAAATAACGGCGGGGGGCGGCGGCCCTCCTCGGCTTCGCCGGCCGAAAAGCGAACTGGATTTCGAACATACCGCACGGTGCCGGCGTTCGGATGCTCGAGGGTTTGAAGCAATTCCCGGCTGGTGACCTGAGGCATCGCAAAGGTCTCTTCGAAGGAATTCAGCGGCCCGGCTGGAATGCCAATGGCGTCGAGTTCGGCCCAACAGGCATCCGCCTGCTTCATGGCGAGTTTCTCAGCGATGATCGGGATCAAGGCCTCTGCGTTGCGCACACGGTCGAGGTTCGTGGCAAATCGCGGATCGTCGGCCAATTCGGGAAGACCGAGATAGTCGGCAAAGCGCCGGAATTGCGGGTCGTTGCCAATAGCGATCATGATCGGACGGTCGGCGCAGTCAAAGCTCTGCCATGGGCATGTGATCTGCGACGCAGTTCCATTGCGGCGCGGCAGCTTGCCCGAGGACAGGTAGTTCATCGCCATGTGAGAGGCGGCATGGATTTGCGTATCCAACAGGGCCACGTCAATGAACTGACCCTTCCCCGACACCACATCACGATGGTTCAGCGCCGCAAGAATGGCGGACACCGCGTATTGCCCGGCCGTGATGTCCGAAATCGAATACCCGACAAGCGCAGGTCCCGCGCCAGGTTTGCCATCGGCGATCCCGGTCATGCTGAGCAGTCCGCTCATGGCCTGAAAGATCGGGTCATATCCCGGAAGATGCGCCATCGGTCCGCTCTGACCGAAACCCGTGATCGAGCAATAGACGAGTCGCGGATTCAGCTGCGCTACCGCGTCATAATCAAGGCCGAATTTCGCCAGCGTGCCGGTCTTGAAATTCTCGATCAGGATATCGGCTTCTGCGATCAGTCGGCGTGCAACCTCTTGTCCTTCCGGTTTGCCAAGATCGACAGCGACCGACCGCTTGCCGCGGTTCATTGCAAGAAACGACGAGGTCTCGCCTGTGGGTGTCCCGTCGGCGCCCAGATGCGGCACGCCCATCCGGCGCACATCGTCCCCGCCTTTGACATGCTCGACCTTGATCACATCTGCGCCGAAATCCGCGAGCATCTGCGCAGCCCAAGGCCCCGCAAACACGCGGCTGAAATCAAGAACCTTGATATGCGCCAGACATCCCGCCATCCATCTCTCCCCGACGATCTTCGCTGCGGAGCATCGGGCATTCAGAGGCCGAAGGCAATATAAGAATTATAAATATGATTTAATGATATTTCACGCCTTGCCAAAGCCGTCACGAAGCTGAGTGTCAATCCACCCGACAATGGCGTCGGCCACCACCTTTGGCTGTTCATCCGGCAAGGCATGGCTGGCGGCATCGACCGTGACAAGATCAACCCGGGCCCCGAACTCCCGGACATAAAAGTCACGTGCTTCGACGGGTCGAAACGGGTCCTGCAAGCCAATGATGTCAAGGATCGGAGCTCTGCCTGAGGACCACCAGCTGTCGCGCGCGGTGCGCGCCCGCGCCTCGCGCTGCGCCTTGACCAAGGCACCGTTCCATCCCTCCAGCCAGGGGCGCGGATCGTGACCTGGCGCGAAAAACCCGACCTTCAGCGCGGCAAGCCTGTCGTCCTCCGGCGCAGTTGCGTCCATCGCGACCTCGATGGCCTCCGACAGGGATTTCGGCCAGGTGCCGCCGCCCGCAGCAAGCAGGATCAACCCATCGACCAGATCGGGCCGGTCCTGTGCCACGGTACGGGCGATCCAGCAGCCATAGGCGTGACCCGCAATGATCGCAGGCCCCGCCCGCTCGGCCTCAAGCACGGCGGCTGCGTCCGCAGCCAGATCGTGAAAGTCGATACCCTCAAGCCTGCCAGTGCTGCCGCCAAGTCCTCTTGGCCACGGCAACAGAACCCGGAATCCAGCCTCTAGAAGATACCACGTCAGAGCTGCAAAATCGTCGGGGCCGCGACCTGTCGAGGCGATGAGACACAGCGTCGGTGTCCCGGGCTTGCTGTGCCCCGCGCTGCAATAGACGATGCGGCCCGCCTCGGTTTCGAGCGACCTGAGGTCGCCCAGGTCTTCGAGCCGGAGGTCACTCATGTCATCACCCGGACAGGCGTGTCGTTGAGCCATTCCAGAATGTCGTCCACTGCGTCCCGATAGTAGATGCGGTAATTCTCTTCGGTGACATAGCCGATATGCGGCGTCGCCAACACATTGGGCAGCGTCCGGTATGGGTGGCCGGCAGGCAGCGGCTCTTGATCGAAAACGTCTAGCACCGCCCCGCCAATCCGCTTGTGTTCCAGGGCGTCCAAAAGCGCGGCCTCGTCGACGATTGGACCGCGCGACGTGTTCAACAGGACGGCGTCGGGCCGCATCCGCGCCAAAAGATCGGCGGCGATCAAACCGCGTGTTTCCTCGACCAGAGCAAGCTGAATTGTCACAACATCCGACGTTTCGAAAAGCTCGGGAAGCGTCACAGGGGCAATCCCGATGTCACTGGCGCGGGTGGCCAGGTCGGTGCGCGTCCAACCGCAGACCTCCATCCCGAAGGCCTGACCGAACCGGGCCATCTGACGGCCAAGCTTACCCAATCCGACGATGCCCAATCTGCGTCCCTGAACCGAGCGCCCCAGCCCCGTCTGCCATGGCCCACCCTCACGAAAATTTGCCACTTCCTGTGGGACATTGCGCAGGAATGCCAGAAGCCCAGCCCAAGCCAGTTCGGCAGCCGGATTCCCGGCGGAGCCAGTCCCGCAGACCGTGATGCCTTGCGCCTGCGCCGCGTCCAGATCAATGCTGCGGTTCCGGGCACCTGTTGTGATCAGCAGCCTCAGCTTGGGCAATTGCGCCAGTAGCGATGCAGGAAAGGGTGTCCGTTCGCGCATGGCAACGACGATTGTCGCATCCGCCAAGGCCTGTGCAACCGCGGCCTGATTGCCCAAATGCCTGTCGTACCGAACCAATTGCACCTTGCCGTCAAGCGGCGTCCAGTCCGCGACCGTCAGAGCCGCGTTCTGATAGTCGTCAAGAATGACGCAGATCGGAAGGTCACGCATAAGAACATCCGCAAGGCAATATGCGACCGGGCTTGGATACAGCCCGGCCGCGTTCTGAAATTATTGGCCGATGCCCTGCTTTACGGCAAGGTCTGCCCATTTGGTCAGTTCCACATCGACCTGCTGAGCGAACTCTACCGGCGATGTGTTATCCAGTGTCCAGTCCAGTGGCGTGACCGTGGCAATGAATTCGGGATTGGCGAGAGCTTCGTTCACGTCCGCATTGATCTTGTCGATGATCGCCGGGTCTGTGCCCTTGGGGGCAAACATGCCGACCCATTGCTTGATCTCGAGTCCGTCGAACCCCAGTTCCTTGGTCGACGGAACATCCGGCAGGACTTCGATACGCTCGTTCCCGAGAACTGCGAGGGCTTTGACCTTGCCGGATTTCAGGTTCTCGCCAGCCGAGCTGACGCTGGAGCCGTAAATGTCGGTTTCACCCGAAAGGATCGACACGACAGCAGGGCCACCGCCCTTGAAGTGAACGACATCCACATCCGCCCCGCTGTCCGCAATGAATTGCTCGATGGCAAAGTGCGTCGTGGTCCCCAGCCCGGCAGTGGCGGCAAATTTCGGCTCTGCCTTCGAGCTTTCGATGAAGTCGGCCAGCGTATCCGGTCCGTTCTCGCCCGTGACCAGAATGTAGGACACGTGCCCGACGTTGGTGATCGGGATCAGATCTGCCCGCGGATCAAACGGCAGATCCTTCTGAATGGCCGGCGCGGTGACATAAGCCGATGTTGTTGCCAGCAGCGTCAACCCGTCCGGCGCCGCCTGCGAGACAATCGCGGTGCCCACCATGGAGCCACCGCCAGGGCGGTTGTCGATCACAACCGACTGGCCCCATTTCGCTTCGAGATATGGCGCGAGATGGCGGGCCAGAACGTCGGTATTCCCCGAAGGCGAATACGGCACCACAATGGTGACAGGGCCGGACGGATAGTCTTCGGCAAGCATCGGCGATGCCAGCCCAAGCGCGATGGCAGCGGCGGTCAATAGGGTTTTCATGGGTCTCCTCCTGGGTTGGTCGGTCTTGTCTTGTGAGTCAGGAACCGCCCGCTTCTTCTGCGTCGGCGGGCTTTGTTTCGGTTTCCACGCGGCGCCCGCGTTCGGATGTCCAGATCCCCCAGAGCAGGATCAGACCGGTGAGGGCCATGATCACCGCGCTGATCGGGCGTTCAAAAAAGGTCATGAAGTCCCCGCGCGACAACACCATCGCCCGGCGGAAGTGTTCTTCCATCAGCGGGCCCAGCACGAACCCCAGCAGCAAGGGCGCTCCGGGAAACTGCAGAAGTCGCATCAGGTATCCGAGCACCCCGAAAAAGAAGACCATCCAGATGTTCAGCGCCGAAAAGCCCGAAGAATACGCTCCGATGCAGATGAACATGAGAACGGACGGATAAAGGATGTGATACGGGATGGTCAGCATCCTGACCCAGAGGCCGATCAAAGGGATGTTCAGGATCAACAGAATGATGTTGCCGACCCAGAAGCTCATGATCAGACCCCAGAAAAGCTCGGGCTGGCTGGTGATCAGGTTCGGGCCCGGGGCCACGCCGTGGATCATCAGGACACCCAGCATCAACGCCATCGTGGCGCTTCCGGGCACACCCAAAGAAAGCGTCGGGATGAAGGCCGTCTGGTCCGCAGCATTGTTCGCCGATTCCGGCCCCATGATTCCTTCGATTGCCCCGTTTCCGAACCGCTCGGGCGTGCGCGACAGGCGTTTTTCGATGGCATAGGACAGAAAGGCGGCAATAGAGGGCCCGGTGCCGGGCAAGGTGCCGAAGAACGATCCGATGGACGATCCGCGCAGCATCGGAAACCATGACCGCCGCACGTCATCCCGTGTCGGCTTGATGGCCTTGAGCTTGAGGGTTTCGGGATCAATGTCCGCTGTCCGCACGCGCCGCACCGACATGATGATCTCGGCCACACCAAAGATGCCCATGGCGAGCGCGATCAGGCTGATCCCTTCAAGCAGGCCAAGAATGCCAAAGCTGAAGCGGACCGTTGCGCTTTGTGTGTCCATGCCGACAAGACCGAACAGGATGCCCAGCACGACCATCGCCAGCGCCTTGAGCGCAGATCCCGACGAAATGGTCGACGCGGCAACAAGGCCCATCAGCATCAGGGCGAAATATTCTGCCGATCCGAAACGCAGCGCATACTCCGCGATCACGGGGGTAAACAGCATCAGAAGCAGGATTCCGAAGGTCGCCCCGAAAAAAGATGCAACCGTGGTCATGAACAGGGCAACGCCGCCCCGCCCCTGCTGGGCCATCGGGAAGCCGTCAAGGCAGGTGACCGCATTGGCTGGTGTGCCCGGCAGGTTGAGCAGGATCGACGCGGTCGACCCTCCATAGGTGGTGCCGTACCAGATGCCGGCCAGCATGATCAGCGCCGTTGTCGGCTCCAGACTGAATGTCAGTGGAAACAGCATCGAGATGGCGGCAAGCACGCCCAGACCGGGAATGACGCCAACGATCGTGCCCAAAAGCGCTCCGAGAAAGCAGTAAAAGAGGTTCTGAACGCTCAACGCGACACCAAGACCCAGAACCGCGTTGCCAAGAAGCTCCATCAGAAGGGCCACCGTACCAATGAAATCTGGAGCCCCAGCCCGTAAACGAACACCAAAGGCGCGATCAGACACAGGGCGAGACACAGAAGGATCAGACTGACCGGGCGAAGGCGCAATTCTGCGAGGGACGAGATGATGGTCACACCGAGGATTGCCGGGATCAAACCAAACGGCGCGATCAGGGCCGCGAACGCGGCAACACCGCCCAGAACGAAGAGCGGCGAGAATACGCGAATGTCAGGCCGACGGCCCGGCTTCCTCAGGGCCTGCAGCACGATCAATATCCCGAGGAAGGCAAGGAGAACGCCAAGAATGGACGGAAACATGCCCGGCCCCATACGCCGCAGTGTCCCGACCGCGTAGCTTGTCATCGAGACAGCGGTCACACCGAGCCCCGTCGCGACAAGCAGCGCGCCACCAACAACATCGGTGTAGTCTGCTTTGAACACGTCTCTCCCCCATGGACGGAACACACCTGGGCAGCCACACCCATGGTCATCCAGCCTGTCTCCTCTGCAGGCTGGTCAATAAAATCTATAAATATATCTTTTTGTCAATTTGGAAATTATGGAGATTATGCCCGGCCCTTTTGCGGGCCACTGGATCAAAGACGATCTCGAAACATTTTCACCAAAGAAAACAGAGAGGTAACAGACGCATCCCGATATCACACTGTCGGACCGCACCCGTCTGATGCCAACAGGGCACCCAACACATCGCCATCGACTTGAATGACATCTCTTCTTTTTTGCCAAGCGTATAGTTGAGCAAACTCAAGCCTATAGCTTGACTGACGCCGCGGTCGGTTACGGCCTCTGACACCGCCTGTCTATCGGCATCATCAGCGGGCGGAGGCCGCCAGTTCAGGACCCACACCCTCTTTTTGGCGATCCGGGCAGGCCGAATCCCGCCAAGTCAGGAGTGAATCTGCCGAGAGTTACCCCCTCGCCATAGCCATCATCTGGGCGGCGGACTTGCGCAACAGAGCCTGATCCGAGCCACAGACAAAAACCGAAACCCCCCTCGCATGCCAGCCCGGAATCTGAGCGGCATCGCCGACGAACAGCCCCACGGCCATCCCGGCGCGCTGACCGGCGGCAATGATGTGCTCGATGGCCTCATCCAGTTCTGGCGACGGCATCGGCACGCCCATAGACTGCGACAGGTCCGCCGGACCGACAAACATCAGATCGACATCGTCCAGTGCCGCGATGACGTCGAGAGTCTCCAGCGCGCTTTTGTCTTCGATCTGGACCATGACGACACTGGCCATGTCGGACGTCTCTCGGAAAACCGGGATGCTCATGCCGCCGTAATTGCCCGCGCGTGGCGAAGGCGACACCCCGCGTTTGCCACGAGCGAATTTCACTGCGTCGCAGACTGCTGTCGCCCCAACGGCGTCGAGCACATGCGGGACCATCACACCCGTCAGGCCAAGGTCTAGAAGCGGCGCGATCCAGTCCGTTCCCGCGCCCCAGCGCCGCGACAGAAGCGGCAGTCCAACCGCGCGACCCGCCAAGGCCAGCATGTCCATCTGCCCCAGTTCGATCGGCGCGTGTTCCTGATCAATCACCGCGAAGTCCAGCCCAGCATGGCCAAGGATCTCGACAACATGCGGGGACGGAGTCTTGACGAATGTCCCGATCAGCAGCTCTTTGGCGCGAATGCGCGCCCGCAGATCGCCAGCCATGTCCCGCGTCCTCAGCCGTTCAGACCGATGACCGTGGCAGCGTTGGTCGCCACCATGGCATGTGTCTGCGCATCGCTGTACCCCATCGACAGACAGGCAGCCACGCCGCGCCGCATCCCTTGAAGCGGATCAAGCGTCCCCACCTGCCCCAGATCCGAGCACAGGATCGTGCGCTCGGGACCAACCAGATCGATGAACGCCTGAAGTTCTTCGTAGGTGCGTGTGCGGAATTTCGAATCGTGGATGAAGAAGGCCAGTGAATGTTCCACATAGGCCCCCATGCCCGCGATCTCGAGTGTGTCGTCATGGGTGGCGCCAACGATGTCCTCGGGATGGGTAAAGATCAGCCGTTCAACGCCACGCTTGCGGGCCTCGGCAAAGACGATCTTGGTTTCCGAGACATGGATGTGCCCGCTTGCCAGCGCCAGCCCGGTTGCGGCACAGACATCCAGCACATCCAGCACCTCTGGGCGCAGTTTGCCATCCTCGAACAGTGGCACCGGCGAGGCATGGCGCATCTTCTGGGTTGCCGCCGGATGTGACCAGTTCGAGCTTTTTTCCCATTCGAGGTGGTTCTCGGCGGCCAGCGTGGGCAGCCAGACGATTTTTCCGCCTGTCGCAGCGGTGTGTTCTACCGCGTAAGGGTTGATGCCCCCCACCACGTTGTTCAACACGAGACCGGAAAACACCTGCGTTTTCAGCTCGGGAAAATGCGCCTTGATCAGGTTCGCGCACATCACCCCGGCATAGTCGTGATCCTTGGTCACAACAGCTGCAAACCCGGCATCCGACAGCATTCGCGCCAGGTCGAGATGGTCGATCGCGCGCGCCGCAATGGATGGGCCGCTGTGGACGTGCGGATCGACCGCGCCTTTCAGGATGTCATCGATGCGCGCCGCCTCATCGCGCTCGATTGCGTCTACTGCTGTCATGGGGACCTCCCGAACCATCTGTCAGACTGTAATTGCTCGTTGCATCATGCGAACCAGTGTTTCGCATAGCAGAACAAGCCCGACGTTATTTTTGTCCGGCTCGCGAGTCAAGCAATCGCCGACCCCGCCCTGATGACCCTGAAAATGGAGTTGCGGTCAGACCGCGTGACCCAGCTCTGCCGAGATCCGCCGTGCCGCCTCTTGCACCGCGTCAATCTGGTCCGCGTCGGGCGGCGTGCTGATGTATTGCGTCAGGCTCACAATCGCGACGGTCGCGACAGGCTCGCCATCAAGCCCGAAGATCGGACAGGCGAGCGCGTTAAGTCCAAGCATCGTTTCGTTCGGCGCGGTTGACCAGCCGCGCGCGGCGATGTCGTCGATATGCGCGTACAGCGCAGCATGATCGGTGATGGTGAATTCCGTCATCGGTGAAATGGTTTCGGGAATGAGGTCCGGCCATCTGCTGCGTGGCGTAAAGGCCAGCGCAACCTTGCCCTGAGCGGAATTCCAGAAGCCCAGCAGCGACCCGGGGCGAACGCCCACCTCGATCTGCATGCGACCCGGCAGAGTGTTCAATATCCGAATGCCCGTCGGTTCGATCTGACCCAGACTGACCGCCTGCCCGGTGCGGTCGCGCAAAGCGCGCAGATGGGGCATCGCCACGCTTGTCAGATCGGTAGACCCCGCAGCCGCACGCCCAAGGCCAATCAGCCTCGCACCGATTCGATACCGTTCGGTTTCCTCGGATTGCGTCAGGTAACCCAGCGAAACGAGGGTCCGCAGATGACGGTAAATCCGGCTCTTGGTCGTTCCCAAAGCCTGTGCCAGTTCCGTAACACCGACCTCGCCCTCGCTGAAGGCCATCGCCTCGAGCACCTGCAAGGCGAGCGCGACGCTTTGGATGATCTCAGTTTTCTGTGGGTCTTCAGCGGTCATGACAATCCAATTCACTCAGCTTCGCGTCCAGAGCAAGGGGTGGCCAGCGAATTTCGCAAGGCGACGCTTGACAGGCGCAACCTTACCTAAATATGTTTCGTTTGAAAGAACATTGTTCCGCTAGACGAAACAACATGCTGATACCGGGAGGGGGGAGCCTGCATGAGCAATTATGACAAGTCCGATCCACGCGCGTCGCTGGCCCCCGCCTTGACCGGCAATATGCTGTCTCAGACCGGGCTCGTGGCCGATCCCCAGGCAGCGCATTTCAGCGAAACCGATCCACAGATCGACGACGCCACAGGAAAAAGTTGGCTCCACCGCGGGCATAATTTCCTCGTGGCCTATTCCGAGGCAGAAAAGGGCGCGCTGTTCACCCGCACAGCGCAGCCCGATGAGTACTGCGTCCTCCTTCCGAAGGCTGGTGCGACGATCGACTGGAATGGCACGACAGTTTCGGTCCCCGGCTATTCGATCGCCTTCGTTCCGCCCGGCGACAGCAGCGTGACCATGCCCGAAGGCGGCGTTCTGGTGCGACTGTTCTCGACGCAGAACACCGATCTTGCAGAAATGTGCGGGAACGCACGAGGCTATGACGTGCCGCGCGCTCACATCCCGGCGTTTCAGCCGTGGCCCGAGCCGCCAGGCGGTTGGGCCATCCGCGCCTATTCGCTGGACGTACCGCCCGAGACCGGTCGGTTTGGCCGCATCTTCCGCTGCACGACGCTGATGGTGAACGTGCTCGACCCGTTCGAAGGACCGCGCGACGCGTCAAAGATGTCGCCGCATCATCATGACGACTTTGAACAGGGGTCATTGGCCCTGTCAGGCGACTTCACCCACTACCTGCGATGGAACTGGACCAGCGACATGGCGGATTGGCGCGATGATCAGGCACTGGAGATGGGATCTCCGTCGATGTTGGTGATCCCGCCCCCCGTGATCCACACCACGCGCGCCACCGGTGCAGGGTCAAACTGGTTGATCGACATCTTCAGTCCTCCCCGCGAGGACTTTTCGTCCAAACCCGGTTGGGTGCTGAACGCCAAGGACTACCCGATGCCGGCCTGACATGGCCCTGGCATCAAACTGCTCATGACTTTTCAGGGAGGAAACCCGAAATGATCACCAGAAGGACACTTCTGCACACCGGCGTCGCACTCGGCGCCACCCTCGCCATGCCGCATGTCGCCCGCGCTGCGGGCAAGACCATCCGTCTGGCCCATGCGGCCAACCCCGTCCATCCGGGACACATCCAGTCCACCTCGTTTGCGGACGCGCTCGAAGAACTGATGCCGGGCGCTTTCAACGTGCAAATCTTCCCCAACCGGCAGTTGGGAGATGACAAGCAGGTGCTCGAAGCCACAGTGGCCGGGTCTCTGGACATGTGTGGCGTGTCCGGGGTGCTGGTGCCGCTGGTGACAGGTCGCCCGGCCATGAACGCTTGGCAATTGCCGTTTCTTGTTCGTGACTACGACCACTTTGGCGAACTGGTGCACAGCGAGATCGGCCAGAAGATGCTGGACGACCTGCGCCCCGCAGGCATTGTCGGCCTGTCACTGGTCGATGGCGGCCAGCGCAACTTTCTGTCGGTCAAGAACCAGGTCAAGACGATCGACGACTTCGCCGGTCTCAAGACGCGGATCGTCCCCGTGCCGCTGCACAAGGCGATCTGGGAAGCCATAGGCACCGCACCTGTCGGCCTGCCCTATGGCGAGGTTTACGGCGCGCTGGAAACTGGCGTGATCGACGCGGTCGAAATCAACGTGTCTTCCATGCTGGGGGAGAACCTGTGGGAAGTCGGCAAGAACTTCACCCTGACCGGGCATTACCCATGGCACCTCGCCTTGGTGATGGCAGACGGCATGTGGAACACGCTCAACGAAGAAGAGCAGTCAGCGATCCGCGAGGCTGGCAGGCGCGCCACGGACTTTACCCTGGCCTATGCCAAGGATCAGGATCTTGCGGGCCGCGAAGAGCTTGTTGCCAAAGGTGTTGAGATTGCCCCGCTGGACGACTTGACCGCTCTGCGCGAGAAGGTTGCTGCCGTCACCGCCGAATACAGCCAGCAGGATCCGCTCATCGCGGAATTCGTCGCGGCCGCGACGGGGGCCTGACAATTGAACCCGGCGGGGGCTTGGCGGCCCCTGCCTCACACTTCGTGAAGGCGTCGCTGACATGCAGGACAGGACGGGACCGGTCTCGCGCCTTGTTGGCGCATATGTGTGGTTGATCCGCACGCTGGCGGGACTCAGCATGGCCTTGATTGTCGGCATCATGCTGGTTCAGGTCTTCTACCGATATGCCTTGAACGACAGCCTGATCTGGGCCGAAGAGATCTGTCGCTATCTGCTGATCTGGCAGACCTTTCTCGTGCTGGGCTTGGCCTATTCCAAGGGTGAGCTTGTCGCGCTCGACTTCCTGCCCGGCGCGCTCCCGCCCCGGGGGAAATGGCTGCTGCGGGCAGCCATGGCGGTACCCATCCTTGCTTTTCTCGCGGTCATGGGGTGGTACGGCTACGACTTTTCTTCACGCTTTGACCGTCAGACCATACCTGCGCTCGACTTCATTTGGACCGCGGTGACCGGTGAAGCCTTGGGTTTGTCGATCCGCTGGGTCTATGTCTCGGTGACGGTCGGCGCGGCGCTGATGGGGCTGCATGTGGTCGCAAATCTGGTCAGCACCTTCCGACTGCAGTTCCTGCACAATATCTCTGATCAGGTGGATGCAGCCTGATGGGCAGTTTCTTTTTTCTGTTCGCCGCCTTCCTGGCATCCGGCATCCCGATCGCTCTGACGCTTGGGATTGCAGGGACCGCCTACCTGTATCTGTCGGGCAACGGCATGATGGTGCTGATGCTCCCGCAGCGGATGATGGCAGGCATTGATCAGTTCGTTCTGCTGACCATTCCCCTGTTCCTGCTGGCCGGATCGCTCATGAACGTGGGCGGAGTGACCGACCGGATCGTGACCTTTGCCCGCGCAATGGTCGGCCATCGACAAGGTGGCATGTCGTCTGTGTCGATCCTGTCCTCGGGCTTTTTCGCGGGCATCTCAGGCAGCGCCACGGCCGAAGCCTCGGCTCTTGGCACCATCCTGATCCCGTCCATGTCCAAGCAGGGAATGCCGTCGGCCTATGCCGCAGCGCTTGTTGCCGTCAGTTCGGTCATGGGGCCGATCATCCCCCCTTCGATCACGATGATCGTCTATGGCGTGCTGTCTGGCACCTCGATCGGGCAGTTGTTTCTTGCGGGGGTCGCACCGGGCGTCGGACTTGCCGCGGGACTTTTGATGTATGCCAGTTGGCGCGCCAAGCGCGACGGGTTTCCTGTAACGCCAAAGATGCGTGCAAGGGACAGGCTGATTGCCACGCGGCGGACCCTTCCTGCGCTGTTTCTGCCGCTGATCATCCTCGTCGGCATCAAAGCCGGGATCTTCACTCCGACCGAAGCCGCTGCGGTGGCCGTGGGCTACGCGCTGATCATCGGCACGATCTACCGCGACCTGACGATCCAGCGGATCTGGGAGGCGCTGATCGCAACCGCGCTGGTTTCGGCGTCAATTCTGTTCATCACCGCGATGGCCAGCGTCGTGTCCTTTGTCTTCACGCTCGAACAGGTGCCCACGCTGATCGCCGAAGCCATGCTGACCCTGACCGAGAACCCCTGGATGATCCTGCTGCTTCTGAACCTCTTTCTGCTGATCCTCGGCATGTTCCTCGAGCCGATCTCGATCCTGATCCTGACCATGCCGATCCTGATGGAGTTTCAGGGCATCATCGACATGGACCCGGTGCAGTTCGGAACAGTTGTGGTCCTGAACGTGGTGATCGGCATGGCAACACCGCCGGTGGGTATTCTGCTCTTCATCACCTCGGCCATTTCCGGCGAGCCGGTCACGCGCGTGATCCGCGAGGCGCTCCCACTGATTGGTATCTGCCTGATCGTCCTGGCGCTGATCGCGCTGGTCCCGGCGGTGTCGCTGTTCCTGCCGAAAATGCTGGTGTGACCGAGCCCGCCAATGATCGCGTTCCCTGTCGCACAGCCCGGCCGACGTCTACGTTGCCCCGGAACGGATCGACACGCGGCACGGGCCACATGCCCCGCGCGTCAGATAAACCCCAAGTGAAGATTGACCGCGATGAGGCACAGCGCCAATCCGCCTGACCACGCCAGTCCCTTGCGAATGTTGGGGTTCCGCGACACGGATTGCGCCAGCCTCGCCCCCAGCCACGCGACGGTGATATCGGACGGGATCGCCGTCAACGGAACAAGAATACCCAGGATGATGAGTTGTCCCTGCAACGCGCCTTCATCAAGGTTGGGGTCGACAAAGGGCGGCAAGAAAAGGGCAAAAAACAGGACGGTCTTGGGGTTGAGAAGTTCGACCCACATACCCTGCCACACGATCTGCCCAAAACTCTGGTGCCGTGTCGGCGTGTCGGTGACGGACAGGTCCAGCCTGACATAGGAATCCCGGATCAATCCATATCCAAGATACACCAGGTAGAAAGAGCCGAGGAACCGCAGGCTGACCATGACCCACTCGAATTGGCGGAACACGGCGGCCAATCCGAAGGCTGTGGCGATGGCAAGCAGAACGCCACCCAACCCCAGGCCCAGGGCAGACGCATAGCCGGCGCTCCTGCTCTGACCGGCACTTCGCGACAGCACATACAGCATCGAGGGACCAGGTGTGGCGCTCAACACGAGCCCGGCAAGGGCTACGGCAAACATGGTTTCAAGTTCAGGCATTTTGGGAATTCAGGTTATGGTCTTGAGCCTTTGCTCAAACGGATTTTCGATCTGAAGTGAAGGGCTTGTCTGCCCATCATCTTCATCTTTTTTCGCCATAAGGGCTTTGAGATACGGAAAATCCCGGATCAGCATGCGCTCGAGATGCGCGCCTGCCGCGAAAGGCGCATAACGGGGCGCCGACCCGTCTGGAACCAATTGTGCGAAAGGTTCGATGATGGTGTCGTGGTTTGCGGCGACGAAATACGGCAGCGAAAACCGTTCAGGTCTCAGATTCAGCACGCGGTGCGGTGTCGAACGGAGCCGGCCATTGGTCCAGGCTTCCATCATGTCGCCGATATTCACGACAAGGGCGGCCGGATTTACCGGCACATCGATCCAGACGTCATCCTGCGACAGGATCTGCAACCCCTTGTTGCGCGTATGCAGCAGGGTCAGACATTCGTAATCCGTGTGGGCCCCCATGTTCACGGATTTGGTGTCCGTCAGCGACGCCTTGCGCACGTAATGCAGCAGACGCAATTGCGAGACCGGCTTTGTCATCTTCTCCGTCATCGCGCCTTGCGGAAGGTCCAGATAGCGCTCCAACAACGCGCATATCATCCGCCCCAGACACGCGACCTCGGTATAATACCGATCGATCGTTTCCCGAAACCCGTCAAGCTCTGGCCAATTGTTCGGACCCAGAACGCGGATGCCGGACAGGAAATCGGGATCGTCCGCCGGCAAATCCATCCCAAGATCGAAAGCTTCATAGCTTCGGTGCACTTCGTCGGGATAGTCCCCTTTCTCGGTGAACGGAACGTAGCCTCTGTGGTTGGGGCTGGCACCGATATAGGTGCGCATCTTGATGTTCTGCGGCAGGGCGAAGAATTCTTCTGCGGCGGCATAGACCGCGTCGATCAGATCCAACGAAATGCCGTGGTCGCAAATCCTGAAAAAGCCATGCCGCTCGCAGGCGGTCCCGATTTGGGAAGCAAGCTTGTCCGTCTCGATCTCATCGCCCGATCTCAATGCGGCAACACTGATGAGAGGCAAAACATGTTCGTCCTGTCGGATATCAGAGAACAACGTCATGGGACCCCTTCAGATGTATCGTTGCTCCAAACTCGTTCAAGTACAGTTCGTTGTTCCGGCTATGTGCGAATTGGAAAGAAAAGCTCCACAGATGTTCCGACCGGAGAATTGGCGGACGCCATGACCGCACCACCGGATTGCGCCATGAACCCCTGAACGGAAGCGAGACCAAGTCCGCGTCCCGATCCAACGTGTTTGGTGGAAAAGAACGGATCGAAGATCTGTTGAAGCAGCTCGGGTGGCACGCCGTGTCCCGTGTCTGTCACTTTCACCGAGATGTAGATCCCCGGGTTCAAGTCCGCGGGAAGCGTGCTGCGCGACATGGCATTCCGGCCGATGATGTCGGTTGACACAGTAAGCGTGCCGCCATCCGGCATCGCCTCGATCGCATTCGACATGATGGCATTGATGGCGGATTTTGCAGCGGCAGGATCTGTCTGAGCAACCAGGTCGATGGCAGACAGGTGCAGGTCCAATGTGATGGTGTTGGGAAGGACAGAGACCGCGCAAAGATCACGCACGAGGCGATTCATGTCGGTGTCGACCGGCGTCAGCCTTGACTTCTCCGCAAAGGCAAGAAGATCGGACACAAGGCGCGCGGCGCTATGGGATGCAACGCTGGCGTCCTTCAGAAATTTCCGACTGCTCGGCTCCCTGAAATAAGCTTCCACCAATTCGAGGTTGTTGGAAATCACCGTCAGCAGGTTGTTGAAATCATGCGCCAAACGGCCTGTAAGCTGCCCGACAGCCTCACGTCTGCGCGCCTCGTGCAGCTCTGCCTCAACCGCCTTGCGGCTGCAGATTTCATCCGACAGCATGGCGTGCATCTTCACCAGGTCGGCATAACGGCGCTGAGACTGGTCTGCCTCGTGAAGGAGCTCAAGCTTCGCGCTGGTCATGGCTGCCACGGTTGTGAGTATCTCCAGCTCCGCGGGCCCAAAGGCTTTGGCTTGCGGATGTTCGCTGTCAATGACACCGACCACGTCACCCTTCGACAGGAGCGGTACACAGATTTCCGATCGGGCAGGTTGCGCATCTTCGATATAGTTCGCATCCAGCAGCAGGTCGTCCACGATGGTCGGCTTTGCCGTCTGTGCGGTCTTGCCCGTAATGCCTTCGCCAAAAGGAATGACAAGCGGGTTCAGAATTTTGCGCCCGTACGGGTTCTTTTCTCCTAGCGCGGCAACCTGGGTAAGCTTTTGCGTCTGCGTGTCTGCGGTGTAGATCACACAATCAACAAATCCCAATCTCCCCACGACATTCTGCGCCACATACCAGAAGAGATCAGAGGCGTTGGGGATCGAGATCAAATCGACGGCAAATTCATTCAGAGTACGCAGGAAGCTTGGATTTTGATCATGAGGATGGTCCTCCAACACGTGGGTCGTTGCGCTGTGCACGGGTTCCTCCTGCGATTCATGCTCGCAAAAGTTGTAACTCGTTTGCATCAAAAAACAAGCCTTCCGGCCCGACGGATTCAATGACTTATGAGTGATGGCGCGGGGACGGGCCTCCGCCACAGCCGCCGTGATGGCCGATTATCAATTTGATAATGATCAAAATAGGTGACGTTCGCCCCCCGCATCCGCCGGGCCGGAGGCGGATTGCCCTATCCGCGGGCAACAACTTGGGCCAGCCGGGCGGACGCAGCGACACCCTCGATCAGAGGGATCGACGCACGCGCCGCCAGCTCTGGTTCGATATGCGCCATGCCCGCGCATCCCAGAACCGCACAGGCCGCGCCATCTTGGGCCGCAGCAACCTCGACTTCCGCGACAATGCGCGCGATCACGTCCGGTCCCCCCTCGTCGATGGTCAGGACCGGAAGCCCACTTGCACGAACCGACGCACAAATCCCCGAGAACCCCTGGTGGTGAATGTTCTCTTCGATGACCGGGATCGAGACCGCAAGCGAGGTGATGACCGAAAACCGCAATCCAAGCAATTGGGCCATGACAAAGCTCGACTGACCAATTCCCAGAACGGGACAGCCCGCTCGGGTTCGTGCCTCGTCCAACCCGGTATCGTCAAAACAGGCGATCACAATGACATCGGCACCATCCCGTCGTGCCTTCGGCAAAAGTCCAAGCATGCCCGGAACCGCCGCGTCGCCATCCGACTTGCCCTGGATGGCCGCAGGACCATCGCTATTCGTCAAACCGACAATATCGACCTCCGGCATCACGTTGCGCGCTGTTGCAACGATACTTTCTGTCATTCCCTCGGTCGAATTGGGATTGATATAGGCAATCTTCATACGCCCTTCCCTGCGTCAGAGCCCAGCCGCGCGCGGCGTTTTCCAAGGATCCAGACGCCCAGCAGAAAGGCCGCAATGATCGCGAATGAAAAGGCGGTTGTCAGTGTCCCCAGGGCATAGATCACCGGGGTTGTCACATTGGTTGTCATGCCAAAGATTTCGAGCGGCAATGTGTTGTAACTTCCAGCCGTCAGAAGGGTTCTCGCGAACTCATCGTAACTCAGCGTGAAGCCGAACAGAGCCACACCGATCAGCGACGGCGCGATGATGGGCAGCACCACATAACGAAGCGTCTGCCACGCGGTCGCGCCCTGATCGCGGGCGGCCTCTTCATAGCTCTTGTCGAACCGGTTGAAGACCGCAAACATGATGAGCAGGCCAAAAGGCAAGGTCCATGTCAGTTGCGATCCGAACCCGCTCGTCGCCCAATGCACCTTCAGTCCAAGCTGGTTGAAGATCAGACCGACCCCCAGCGAAATCAGGATCGACGGGATCACCAGAGACGTGATCGCCGCATAGAACACGAGACCCGACCCCCAGAAACGCTTTCGGAAAGCGAGACCCGCCATCACCGAAACAACGACGGTTGTCACCATGACCATGAGTCCGAGCCCGAAACTGCGCCGGAAGGCACCCCAGATGTCGCCCACCGCCTGTTCCTGAAAGAGGTCGCGGAACCAATACACCGAGACCCCGTTCATCGGGAAGGTCAGCCCACCCTGCGGCCCCTGAAAGCTCAGAATGCCGATTGTCAGGATCGGCCCATAAAGGAACAGCACGAACAGCCCGAAGAACACGGCCAGCACGTAGAAACTGCGCGGTCTGCGCTCCATCTCAAAGCTCCTTCCGGATGTTGACGAAGCGGAGCAGGATCGCGATCACGATCAGCACGGTGCAGAGCAGCACAACGGCCGTTGCCGCCGCAGACGGGTATTGCAGCAGTCCGATATCGTTCGAGATCAATCGCCCCACATTGGCGCGCTGCGATCCGGACATGAAACGGACGGTGATGAAATCGCCCATGACCAGCGTCACCACGAAGATGGTTCCGATCATGATGCCGGGCTTTGTCAGGGGAATGATCACGTGAACCAGCGTCTGGAAACCCGACGCACCATTGTCGCGCGCCGCTTCCAGCAGCGACTTGTCGATGCGCATCATCGTGTTGAAGATCGGCACCACCATGAACAGCGTATAAAGATGCACAAACGCAAGGATCACCGAGAAATCGGAATAGAGCAGCCATTCCAGCGGCTCGTCGATCACCCCCCACGAGATCAGCGTCTGGTTGGCAATGCCATTGCGCCCCAGAAACGGGATCCACGAAATCATGCGGATGATGTTCGATGTCCAGAACGGGATGGTGCAGACCAGAAACAGCGCGATCTGCATCGTCAGGCTGCGCACGTGGAAGGCCAGGAAATAGGCCACGGTGAATCCGATGGCGAGGGTCAGCGCCCAGGTGATGAGCGCGTATTTCAATGTCGCGCCGAACACCCGGTAGGTGACCGGCGAGCCGAAGAGAAACTCGTAATTGTCGAACTGGAACGCCGGGTAGATCGAGAACTCGGTCGCGCCCCAGAAGCTGACGATCACGATCATCACGATGGGGGCGATCAGGAACGCCAGCAGGACAATGCTCAGCGGGGCCGCCTGAAGCCATCCCAATAGATGCCTGCTCTTGATCTGCATATTCTCACCATCGTTGCGACCGGCTCGGCCTCGATCTCGCCGGCTCCGGCTTCATCTTGCCGGATAAACTCTCAGGGGGGTCTGGGGGGCAGAATGCCCCCCAGCCAGTCGCCACGCGTCCGCGAGGCGAAACTCCATCACGCGGCGATGAATTCGTTCCACTTGCGGACCATGTACTGGTTCTCGTCCATGACGGCGTTCCAGCAGGCCACGGCGCCCATTCGGTCGTAGAACGAGCCACCGTCGCGGGTCTCGCCGGCTTGCGCCAGCGTGTCGCCGGTGGGCGAGGTGATGACATCGGTGGCTTCCTTGCCCTCGAACCAGTAACCCCATTCGTTCTCGGACATGAAGTTCTTCGAGGTTTCCGGAACCGCCGAATAATAGCCCTGGCGCATCAGGTAGCCGCCGACCCAGCCGGAGAGATACCAGTTGATGTATTCATACGCCGCATCAAGCTCCATGCCCGACAGCGAGGACGACAGTCCGATGCCGCCACCCCAGCTGCGGTAGCCTTCCTTGAGCGGCTGGTAGACGCAGGGGATGCCGCGGGACTTCACAGCGGTGATCGCCGGGGACCACATGGACTGGATCACGACTTCACCGGACGCCATCAGGTTGACGCTTTCATCGAAGGTCTTCCAGAAGGCGCGGAACTGGCCATTGCGCTTGGCTTCGGTGAAGATCGCCATGGTCTTGTCGATTTCTTCACGGGTCATGTTGCCCTTGTCGCCATACTGGATCTCGCCCATGGCTTCGCAGACCATCGCCATATCCATGATGCCGATCGACGAGATGTCGAGGATCGACGCCTTGCCCTTGAACTCGGGGTTCAGCAGCTCGGTCCAGGATTCGATCGGGCGGCCGATCAGGTCCGGGCGGATGCCCAGCGTGTCTGCGTTGTAGATCGTCGGGATGAGCGTCATCCAGCCGGTTTCTTCGCTGGCAAAGGACGTCCCGCCGGGGCCGTCGACAAAGCCGACACTGTGGGGTGCGGTGCCCTGCGCGATTGTCGACTCGGGCGTCAGCTTGCCGCTCCGGAAAATGCCGACGATCTTGTCATAATTGGCGATTTTCGACGTATCCATGGCCTGCAGGTTGCCGGTCGGCCAAACCTTCTTACAGATCCAGTATTCGATATCCGCGATGTCAAAGCTGTCGGGCTGAGTGGCCGCGCGCTGGGTCACGCTGTCGGAATCGAGAGCCGTCATCTCAAGCGTGAAGCCAAGGTCTTCCTTCACCTTGTTGGCGACATCGTTGAGGTTCGACACGCCGGTGCCGAACTGGCGCAGCACGATGTTCTTCGTGTCCTGCGCCCAGAGCATGGGTGCGGGAAGTGCGGAGGCCGCAAGCGCCGCGCCTCCGGTCTTCAGAATGGAGCGGCGGGTGTAGCCGACCTTGGGTTTTGCCATTGTACTGTTCCTCTTTTTCCAGGGGTTCGGTGTGGAGTTGGATTGGCCGATCAGGCCTGCAGGCGGTGCAGCCGCCCATCGTCCCAGCAGAGCGTCACTGCTTCGCCGGGTGATTTTGGGGATTGAAAGAACTGCTCTTCCGGAAGCAGGGCGAGAACCTCGTCCCCGCCCGACGTGGTTGCGGTCACGGCGACCGAAGCGCCTTGATATTCCACAGCGATCACGGTGGCTGGCACGCCTCCCTCGCCCAGCGTCACGGCATCGGCGCGCACGGTGGCCTTGCCGTCAGGCAACGCGATCACGTTGTGACCTCCGATAAACCGGGCGACGAACTCGGTGCGCGGCTGCGCCCAGACCTCGCGTGCGGGGCCCGCCTGTTCGATCACCGCGTCGTTCATGACGACGATCTCGTCGGCGAGCGCGAGCGCTTCGTCCTGACCATGTGTCACGTGAATGAAGGTGATGCCCAATTCGCGTTGCAGCTTTTTCAGCTCTGTCCGCATCCGAATACGCAGGAAGGGATCGAGCGCCGAAAGCGGTTCGTCCAGCAGCAGCACCTTGGGTTCGGTCACAAGCGCGCGGGCAAGCGCGACGCGCTGCTGCTGGCCGCCGGACAACTGCGCCGGCAGACGGTCCGCCAGATGTGTCATGTCCACCAGTTCGAGCAACTCGTTGGCGCGGGCGTGCCGCGTCTCTTTTTCGACGCCCTTCATCCGCAGCGAAAACGCCACGTTGTCGCGCACCGACAGGTGCGGGAAAAGAGCATAGTTCTGGAACATCATGGCGGTCCCGCGCCGTGCCGGCGGCAGGTCCGACACGTCCTGCCCATCCAGGACGATCTGGCCGTCGCTGACGTCTTCATGACCGGCGATCATCCGCAGCGTCGATGACTTGCCGCAGCCGGACGGACCAAGCAGACAGACATAGCTGCCCTTGGCAAACACGTGGTTCAGATCCCGTACCGCCACCGTGTCACCATAGCGCTTGGTCAGGTGAACAAGTTCAAGATCATAGCCTGTTCGCATCAGGTCCCCCATGTCGTCGCTTGACATCACCCTGTGCAGAGCGCGGACGGGACCGGCAGTGATTTCCGCAGGCGCGAGAGCCGAAAACACAATTCGCCCGTTTTTTGAGCGCACGCGCGAATGATGTGCACAGAAAACGGCACAAAATCGTATACAATCTCGTTCCATAAACTGTTTCCACGCCGCTTGCTTGTGCCGGCACACACGAATCGGAAAGACTTGGAGGCAGAGCGGAGCGGTGTGTGAGAACCATGAACAAGATCGAGACAAAGGGCTGGACGAGCGACACCGTCGTGGCAGACTTGGAACGCGCGATTCACGAGCACCGCCTGCCGCCGGGCACAAAGCTTGGGGAAGACGAACTGAGCGACGCCTATGGGATCAGCCGAACCATTGTCCGCGCCGCACTTCTGGCTCTGTCACATCGCCGCCTCGTGGAACTCAAGCGCAACCGAGGCGCGTTTGTCGCGCAGCCGTCGGTACGAGAAGCGCGCGAAGTGTTCGAAGCACGGTCGCTGCTTGAACCACGCACGGCCCACTCCGCAGCGCTGCGGATGACCGATGCGGACCTGGACCTCCTGACCGAGAATATTTGCAATGAGCATGCCGCCCTCGATGCCGGCGAAAACGGTCGTGCTCTGTTTCTGTCCGGTCAGTTTCACATCGAAATCGCTCGGATAGCAGATCAATCGACGATTGAGACATTCATCTCTGAACTGATCGCGCGCTCATCCCTGATCATCGCTCTTTACTGGCGCCGCCGTGCCGCGCTGTGCGAAACGCAGGCGCATCATGCGCTGCTCGATGCCTTTGCACACCGCGACGGCGATGCGGCCGAGCAGTTGATGAAAAGCCATCTTCTCGATCTCGTGGCGTCGCTCGATCTGCGCAATGTGAGCCAGCCGCCCACCTCCCTTCGGGAAGCGTTGCAGCGATGACAGAGCTCCGCTGTCGCAACGCCACGTTGCCCGAAGTGTCGATGATGCTGGATTGGGCCGCGAAGGAAGGCTGGAACCCGGGGCTCGACGACGCAAAGCCCTTCTATCAGGCGGATCCTGACGGGTTTTTCGTCGCCGAGACCGAAGACACGGTGGTTGCTGCGATTTCCGTTGTGAACCACTCGGACGATCACGCCTTTCTCGGTCTGTACCTGTGCCTGCCGGAGTATCGGGGTCGGGGCATCGGCTTTGGTCTTTGGACCCATGCGCTGGCACATGCCGGCGACAGGACCGTTGGCTTGGACGGTGTTCCGGCACAGGAGGCCAATTACAGGACATCCGGGTTCATCCTGGCCGGACGCACGTGCCGATGGACCGGGCAATTCGAACGCGTCGACACGGGCTTTGTGCTCGCGGAACCAGGGGATTTCGCGGACATCGCCGAATTGGATCCTGCCGCGACGGGCGTCCGGCGCGATCGCTTCCTCCGGGCCTGGCTTGAAAACGGCGCCACCCGAAAGACGGTTGTCTTGCGCAAGGGCGGAGAGGTGACCGGCTTTGCCACGGCACGCGCCTGTCGCACCGGGTGCAAGATCGGTCCCATCATTGCACCGGATCTCCACGAGGCCGAGCATCTGGCGCGCCAAGCCGCAGCTTCCATTGCCGAAACGCACGTGACGATCGACGTCCCGGCAAGCGCTGAACCCTTTGCAGACCTACTGGCCCAAAAGGGATTTGAACAAAACTTCAACACCGCGCGCATGTATCGCGGCACCGCGCCAAACGCCCTTGGAACGCTGCACGCCGTCGCCTCGCTAGAATTGGGGTGACACCGACGGATCAGCTGAACGCACCGATCACTGTCTCCCGGTCTTACCCGACATGGCAGCCCTGAGCGCATTTCCCAGCGCCCCCTGCCCGCCACCGCCCGAAGCTGAACCACTTGCTTTTCCCTGCGGCTTTCCCGGGCTGCTCTTGCGTGCTGTGCCACCGGACTTGGATCGCCGCTCCGTAGGCTCGGGCTTCACGTTGTCCTTGCGCATGCTCAACCCGATCCGTTTCCGCGCGACGTCCACCTCCACAACACGCACCCGAACGACATCGCCGGCCTTGACGACCTCGTGTGGGTCCTTGACGAAACGGTCGGCCAACTGGCTCACGTGAACCAACCCATCCTGGTGAACACCGATATCCACAAAAGCGCCGAATGCGGCGACATTGGTGACAGTCCCTTCAAGCGACATGCCGGGACGCAGATCCTTGATATCATCAACACCGTCGGCAAACCGGGCGGTCACGAAATCCGGACGGGGATCGCGCCCCGGTTTCTCGAGCTCCGAGAGGATATCGCGGACTGTTGGCAGACCGAACCTGTCATCGACAAAGTCACTTGCCCGAAGAGCGCGCAGCGCCTCCGGCTCTTTCATGATTGATCGGATATCGCGGCCGCAGGCCTGCACGATGCGACGCGCCACGTCATACGCTTCGGGGTGAACCGACGTCGCATCCAGCGGTTCGGTGCTGTTTCTGAGACGAAGAAACCCGGCACATTGCTCAAAAGCCTTGGGCCCGAGCCCGGACACTTTGAGCAAGGTCTTCCGCGATGCAAACTCGCCATGCGCGTCGCGATGCGAGACGATGGCCTGAGCCAGGGACGGTCCGAGACCGGCGACACGGGCCAGAAGAGCGGCAGACGCCATATTCAGATCAACGCCAACGGCATTCACGGCATCTTCGACGACAGCGTCGAGCGCCTGCGCAAGACGCCTTTGGTCCACATCATGCTGGTACTGACCGACGCCAATGGATTGGGGGGTGATCTTCACCAGTTCAGCCAACGGGTCCTGCAATCGACGCGCAATCGAGACCGCGCCTCGCAGGGACACGTCAAGGTCCGGAAACTCCTGTGCGGCGAGTTCCGAGGCCGAGTAGACCGACGCGCCGGCCTCGGACACGATGACACTGGACGGACGCGCAAGCCCTGCCGGCAGGTGTTTGAGAGTATCGGCAACCAGTCTTTCCGTCTCGCGACTGGCCGTTCCGTTGCCAATGGCAATCAGTTCAACGCCATGACGCCGGATCATGTCCAGGATCGACGCCTGCGCACCTGCAACATCCATGCGCGGCTGGAACGGGTGGAGCGTCGCTGTTTCAAGCAGCTTGCCCGTTGGATCGATGACGGCCGCCTTGACGCCCGTCCGAATGCCCGGATCAAGCCCCAGCGTCGCGCGCGGACCGGCGGGGGCAGCCAGCAGCAAGTCCCGCAGGTTCCGAGCAAAAACCGCGATGGCTTCCTCATGTGCGCGTTTGCGAAGATCCGCCATCAGATCGACATACATGGTCAGGCTCAGCTTGATGCGCCAGGTCCAGTCTGCCGCCGCGCGAAGCCAAACGTCACCTGCCGACGTGCCATGAATGCCTACTGCCGCCGCGATCATGTTCACCGCGCGCGGCACATCCGTTTCCGGATCGGGCGCGATATCGACCGTGACGATTTCTTCCTTTGCCGCACGCAGGATCGCCAACGCCCTGTGCGACGGGATCGTGGCCCATTTTTCCCGATGATCGAAATAATCCGAAAACTTCGCTCCAGCCGCCTCCTTGCCCGGCTGCACCCGCGCCGTGATCCACGCAGCCTCGTGCATGAAGGCGCGCAACCGACCCAGAAGGTCCGCGTTTTCGCTCAATTCCTCGGTCAGGATGTCCCGTGCCCCCGCAAGCGCCTCTTTGGCTGTGGGCACCTCCTGCGAAACGAACCCTTCCGCCAGTGCCTCTGGATCGGCAGCGCGATCAGCAAGGATGCTCCGCAGCAAGGGCTCCAAGCCGTTCTCACGGGCGATCATGGCCTTGGTACGGCGTTTAGGCTTGTACGGAAGGTAGATATCCTCCAACGCGGCTTTGGTCTCGGCGGACGCAATCGCGGCGCTCAAGGCATCCGTGAGTTTGCCTTGTTCCTTGATCGAATGCCGAATGGTCTCTCTGCGCGCTTCCAACTCGCGCAGATAATCAAGCCGGTCCGCCAGGGTCCGTAACTGCGTGTCATCCAGTCCACCCGTGGCCTCTTTGCGATACCGGGCCACAAACGGAACGGTTGCGCCGCCGTCCAGCAGAGTGACAGCGGCGGCAACCTGTTCAGGCCGGGCGGAGATATCCGTGGCAATCGTCTGAAAGATGCGGGTTTCGGTCTGAATCACGGAGGCTGCCCTTTGCTGCTGTGTGGCTTTCCTTGATAGCTTTCGTCACATGCGGATGGAAGATGCAGGACGGCGCAAGCCCCCGGAAAGACACGTGTCGCAGTCAGACCCTGAAAAGGTGTGAATGACCGCCGCAGGAAGACCGAAGACAGCAGTCCGGCACGCACACCCCGAACGCGCCCACCCGCACCGTCGCATGCCCCTCAAGCGACGCGAAGAGCGCAGCTGTCGCCTCGTCCGCCATATTTTACCATTTGATAAAAGCCGCCATACTTTTGCGTATTTGCTTTGTGGCAACCGAAGTCCGATGGGTCATCTGCGCAGGTTTCATGCCCGCGCGGAGGGAGCAGGTACACCAGGGCAGGCAAGACGTCTGCCGCAACGACATCGAGGGAGATGTGCATGTCAAAGACACATACGATCAAGGTGGACGAAAAGCGAAACGGTGATGGCTCCATGACCTATGGTGCGACAGTCACGGAACACCACGCGGACGGCGACTTCAGTTCCTTCTACAGGTCACGAAACCTGAACGCCGCGCATGCCATGGCCAACGGATTGGCAATGATCCTTGAAAAGAACAGCGCCAAACGCGTGAAGATCGAAGTTCTGGATGTTCACGGACGGCCCATCTCCGAGGCACGCGCCGCTTGAGCCATCAAGCCGGTGCCCCCCGGCCCTGAACACTGCAGCATGGCCGCCATCCGCGGCCGTCGTCAGGGGCAGTCGACGCCCATCGACTTGATCGTTAAAAATGCGTCTACATCACAGCGCTGACGTCCGTTTGCCGTGCGGACAGACTTGCCTCCTCGACATGCCCCAGTCCACGAAGATCGTCGAGGATCTTCAGACCCAAGGCGCCCAATAGCGTTTCTTACAACCCGACCGTGAACGCATCGCTCAATCGCCTTCCCGCTGAAGGAAGTGCCGCAGCCGATAATTTCGGACCCGTCGCACAGCCTCATCCAGCCGCTCTCGCGCATCTCGCCCACCCGACACCGCCGCCTGCGGAAAGCCGCTGAAGCAGCTTATGGTCGAGCCATCGCAATATTGGGGAAAATGGCGGAGACGAAGGGATTCGAACCCTCGAGACGGTTTCCCGCCTACTCCCTTAGCAGGGGAGCGCCTTCGACCACTCGGCCACGTCTCCGCCGACCCGTTTAGTGAGGTGTGCGGTCGGGGACAAGGGTGGAAACCACACGGAGGCCAAGTTTTTTCGTGGATCAGGTGTTGAAGAGGAAGTGCAGCACGTCGCCATCCTTGACGACATAGCCCTTGCCTTCGGCCCGCATCTTGCCTGCTTCCTTCGCGGCGGTTTCGCCGCCCAAGGACACGTAGTCGTCATAGGCGATGGTTTCGGCGCGGATGAAGCCCTTCTCGAAGTCACCATGGATCACACCTGCCGCCTGAGGGGCGAGCGTGCCCTTGGAGATGGTCCAGGCGCGGGCCTCTTTTGGGCCGACGGTGAAATAGGTCTCAAGCTGCAAGAGCTGGTAGCCCGCGCGGATCACGCGGTCGAGGCCAGCTTCCTCAAGGCCCATTTCGGACAGGAATTCCTGCGCCTCTTCGGCGTCAAGCTGGCTGATCTCTTCTTCGATCTGGGCCGAGATCACGACATGGCTGTTGCCCTGTGCCGCGGCCATCTCGCCCACGGCGTTGGACATGGCGTTGCCGTCTGCCGCATCCGCCTCGGACACGTTGCAGACGTAAAGCACGGGCTTGGTGGTCAGCAGTTGCAGCATGTCCCAGGCTTTGCGGTCCTCGTCGTCGACCGCCACCGTCCGGGCAGGCTTGCCCTCTTCCAGTGCGGCCAAGGCGGCGCGCATCAGGCGTTCCTGCTGCACCGCGTCCTTGTCACCGCCGCGCACCTTGCGGACGATGTTCTGCAACCGCTTTTCGAGGCTCTCGATATCGGCGAGCATCAGCTCGGTCTCGATGGTTTCGGCATCGGCGACAGGATCGACCCGGCCGTCCACATGCACCACATCGCCGTCTTCGAAACAGCGCAGCACGTGGGCGATGGCGTCCACCTCGCGGATATTGGCGAGGAACTGGTTGCCCAGACCTTCGCCCTTGGACGCGCCTTTCACGAGGCCCGCGATGTCGACGAAGGTGATGCGCGTCGGGATGATCTGCTTGGACTTGGCGATCCCCGCCAGAGTGTCGAGCCGCGCATCGGGCACGGCGACGTCACCCACATTGGGCTCGATCGTGCAGAACGGAAAGTTCGCTGCCTGCGCCGCTGCAGTCTTGGTGAGCGCGTTGAAAAGGGTCGACTTGCCCACGTTCGGCAAACCCACGATTCCCACCTTGAAGCCCATCTCGGTCTCTCCTGATCCTGCGAAGTTGCGCCGCTTCTATGCGTTGACCGTCGGCGCTGCAAGACGGCTGAGATTGGGCATCATCTGGAACCAGAAGCGGTTGTTCAAGAGCACCGCCGCAACGGCCAGCCCCACGACCAGCCCGATCCAGATGCCAGTCGCGCCCCAGTCCACGACAAAGCCCAGAACCAAGGCTGCCGGCAGGCCGACCCCGAAATAGGACACGGCCGCGAGGAGCATCGGCAAGCCTGCATCCTGCACCCCGCGCAAGAGGCCCAACGCCACCACCTGTGCGCCGTCCACCAGTTGGAAGATCGCGGCAAGGATCAGCAGAGTGATGCCCATGGCGATGATCTCGGCCCGGGCCGGATCGTCGGGGTCGAGGAAGGCGGCGATCAGCGGTTCGGGAAGGGCGACAAACAGAACGATTGTCAGCGCCGCGATAAAGGCCGAGAGCGCAAGGGCAACGATCCCGCCCCGTGCCATATGCGGCCAATCCTTGCGCCCGAAGGCATTGCCCGCGCGCACGGTGGCGGCGTTGGACAGGCCCAGATGCAGCATGAAGGTCATCGACGCCAGTTGCAGCGCGATCCCGTGCGCGGCCAACGGGATCGTCCCTAGCCAGCCCATCATGATCGCCGAGGCGGCGAACAGTCCGGTCTCGGACAATGACGTCAGGCCGATGGGCACACCCAGCTTGAATACCTGAACAAACATCTCGTTGTCGGGCTTCCAAATCCGCTGGAACAGGCTGTGTTCCGGCACGAAGACGCGGATATAGACCACGATCACCAGCATTGAGAACACATGCGTGCTGAGCGAGGCGATGGCCGCGCCCTGCAAGCCCAATTCGGGAAAGCCGAAATTGCCGAAGATCAGCGCATAGTTCGCCAGCGCGTTATAGGGCACGGCCACGGCTGTGACCCAGAACACGACCTTGGTTTTCTCCAATGCGGCCAGGTAGCTTTTCAGCACCATCGTCACCAGCGCAGGCAGCAGACCGAAGGCCAGCACCCGCAGATAGACCTGCGCTTCGGCAGCGATCGTGGGCAACTGACCTGTCAGTCGAAGCAACGTCTCCGACCACCACAAGAGCGGGAACATCACCACACAGAACAGCGCGGACAGCCAAAGCCCCATGCGGGTGGCGCGGCGGACTTTCTGATCGTCGCCCTCGGCTGCGTAGGAGGCCACCATGGGCATCACCGCCCAGGCAAAGCCGCAGCCGAAGAGGAAGATCGTAAAGAACAGCGTGTTGGCCAGCGTGACCGTGGCCAAAGCCTCGGCGCCGTACCAGCCGACCATGATCGTGTCGGTCAGGCCGATGGCCATCTGTGCCATATGCCCGCCAACCAGAGGCAGCCCCAATACGAGGATGGCCCTGACATGGGCCGGATATGACATCTCTGCTGTGTGCATGCCAGTCGGTTAGACCCGCGCTCTGCACGGGGCAAGTGTTTTGTCGGGTCAGATGGCGCGGATCAGGAACTGTGCGGCCAAAATGGCAATGATCAGCCCGGCCCCGGTTTCGATCACACCGGCGATGCGCGCACCGTTTGCACCCCCGGCAAAGCGTGCCAAGGCTCCTTCGCGGAAGGTCACCGCCCCGGCGGCGGCGGCCAGAGTGACACTGGCGGTGCCCAGACCCATGGCAAAGGTGCCAAGGATGCCGGCAAGCTCAATCCCCATGCTCACCGACAGGATCAGCAGGAACAGCGCGCCTGTGCAGGGGCGGATCGCGATGGCCCCGATCAGCACCAGCGCATCGCGCAGGGAATGGACATTCTGCGCCTGTTCGGGCGTCGGCGCATGGGCGTGACCGCAGGTGCTACAGACGCCGTCGTCATGGTGGTGATGGTCGTGATGGTGATGGTGATCGCGGTGATGCGGCTTGGCCGGGTGCCACTGCGACCGCAGACGCAGCGCCCCGCGAAGGGCCAGCCACGCCCCCACCCCGCAGATCGCGGCATAGCTGAACGGGGCGAACCAATCCTCGGCCGCGCCCACCATGTCCTGACGGCCCAGCCCCAGAATCCAAACCCCGGCATAGACCACGATGATGGCCGTGGCCGCCTGCGCAAGGCTCGACAGCACGGCCAGCAGCGACAACCGGGTCAGTGCAACACGCTCGGCCACGCCGTAGCCTGCAATCAGGATCTTGCCGTGACCGGGACCGACCGCATGAAAGAAACCATAGCCGAAACACACCGCCATCAGGGTCATCAAGGCACCCGGCTGATTAGCGCGCAATGCACGCAGGCCCTGCGCCATGCCGCTTTGCGCCGCGCGCTGACCCTCGGCGGCCCAGCGTTCCAGCAACTGCGCCCCGTCAAACCCCCAGAGCCAGACGGCAAGCGCGACAACAGCCGCAGCGGCTAGTTGGAGGGCGGAGCGCATGAGATCGTCACCGTATCGGCAAAATGAATGCCCACACGCATCTCGTTGAAAATGTCCTCCATCGACCCGCCGTTCAGCTCTTGCTCGACAGCGGCCTGCGCGGCTGCCTGATCAGGGTCGGTGACGGTCGCGGTGCAGTTGGGATCAGTCAGGGTCACGCCCTGCGACACGTCATAAGAGACATAGTAGGTCGGATCATACTGCAGGACCTCGATGGCCTCGACCGGCACGGGCGGGATCTCGCGGAAATGGGTGGCGGTGATGAACCCGCCCTCCACCGCGATCCCGATGGGGCGCGGGCGCGGCATCTCGATCTTTTCTCCGGCGGAGTAGACGTACAAATCGCCTTCAAACCCTTCGGGCCATTCAATCAGGTCAAACCCGAACAATGTGTCGAGTTCGGCGTCGGTCAGCTCGCCGTCGCCATCGGAATCAAGCCCCATGTCCTCGAGGATGAGCAGCGTAAAGAAATCGTCATAGGTCCACGTGACAGTCACACCCGTCACTTCGAGCCGGTCGTTCACCTCGAACCGGAGGGCGGTTTCGACAAAGATATGTGGATGCGCACCCAGAGGCGCGGCGACCAGACCAAGAGCAAGGGCGCAAAAAGCGTGTTTCATGCTCATCGGAGGTAAGACCCCCGACGCGTCAAGGCAAGATCATCCGCCGCGCATGGGCGCAGAATTGCGCATGTGTCAGCTGCGCACCTTTCGGCTGTCGGGATGCAGCGACGTGCCGAGGATGTGATCGGAGCGGTGGATCACATGCCCGGCCCCGCCCACGATCAGCGGATCGGGTGCGGTGGCGATGCTGTGATCCTTGCCCGGATAGTCCACCGTCGACAGGAAGTGCTTCATGCAGTTCAGGCGCGCGCGTTTCTTGTCGTCGGATTTGACGATGGTCCAGGGCGCATCGGCGGTGTCGGTGTAGAAGAACATCGCCTCTTTCGCCTCGGTGTAGTCATCCCATTTATCAAGGCTCGCCTTGTCGATGGGCGACAGCTTCCACTGTTTAAGTGGGTCGGTCTCGCGGCTGGCAAAGCGGCGTTTCTGTTCGGCCTGCGTGACCGAGAACCAGTACTTGTAAAGCCGGATGCCCGAGCGTGTGAGCATCCGCTCAAGATCGGGAGTCTGGCGCATGAATTCGAGATATTCGCTGGGTTCGCAGAAGCCCATCACCCGCTCGACCCCGGCGCGGTTGTACCAGGACCGGTCATAAAGCACGATTTCCCCGGCTGTCGGCAGATGTTCGATGTAGCGCTGGTAATACCACTGACCGCGCTCCACATCGGTGGGCTTGTTCAGCGCGACGACCCGTGCGGCCCGGGGGTTGAGATGTTCGGTAAACCGCTTGATCGTGCCCCCCTTGCCCGCAGCATCGCGGCCTTCGAAGATCATGACGAATTTCTGCCCGGTGTCCTGCGCCCAAAGCTGCACTTTCAGCAACTCTGCCTGCAGCGCCGCTTTCTCCGCCTCGTAGGCCTTGCGCGACAGGCGGCTGCGATAGGGGTATTTGCCGGACTCGAACGCGCGTCGCACGTCATCGGCCGTGACCGCCTTCGCGGGGGGCACCGGCACATCCGGCAGCGCGCCATTGGGCTTGGCGGCGGTTTTGGCTTCGGGGGCGGCGACAGGGGCTGAGGTCATGCGGGACTCCGATGTTGGCTGTGTCTTTGGTGCCGAGTGTAACAGGTGTGTAAAAAGGTCTCTTTGACACGCATCAAAATCCCCGTCGCCTGCCCCATTGATTTTCCCGCGCAACTCCGGCAATCGGGTCCGACCAGTTCAGGAGACCGCCATGACCCGTATCGACGCCAAATTCGCAGAGCTGCGCAAAGCCGGCAAAAAGGCCTTTGTGTCCTACGTGATGGCGGGCGATCCCGACTTCGACACCTCTCTCGAGCTGGTCAAGGGCCTGCCGGGCGCGGGTGTGGACATCATCGAACTGGGCCTTCCCTTCACCGATCCGATGGCCGATGGCAGCACCATCCAATTGGCCGGTCAGCGCGCGCTTGAAGGCGGCATGACGCTCGACCGCACGCTGGAACTTGCGCGCACCTTCCGCGAAGGCGACAACACAACGCCCATCGTGATGATGGGCTATTACAACCCGATCTATTCGCGCGGTGTGGACCTGTTCCTGACCCAGGCCAAAGAGGCGGGCATCGACGGGCTGATCATCGTCGACCTGCCGCCCGAGGAGGACGACGAACTGTGCATCCCGGCGCAGGCGGCGGGGTTGAACTTCATCCGTCTGGCCACGCCGACCACCGATGACAAGCGCCTGCCGAAGGTTTTGCAGAACACTTCCGGTTTCGTCTATTACGTGTCGATCACGGGCATCACTGGTGCCGCCGAGGCGCAGGCCGCAGATGTCGGCCCCGAAGTGGCACGGATCAAGGCCAAGACCGACCTGCCCGTCATCGTCGGCTTCGGCATTAAGACACCAGACGCCTCGCAGGCGATTGCCAGCGTTGCCGATGGCTGTGTTGTGGGATCGGCCATTGTCGCGGAACTGGCCAGCGGCAAACCGGTGCATGAGGTGCTTTCCTTCGTCAAATCGCTCGCCGATGGCGCGCATCGCGCCTGAGCAATGCCTGAGTTCTGGGCCACCGACACGCTCTACGCGGCGTTTCACGGCAACATGCAGGTGCCGCCGCTGACGGCCTCGATGCCCGAGCTGACGCTGGATCAGGGCTACCGCATAGCCTCCGAAATCCATGCCCGGCGCATCGCCCATGGCGCAACGGTCGCCGGGCGCAAGATCGGGTTCACCAACCGAACGATCTGGCCGATCTACAATGTCGATGCTCCGGTCTGGGGCTGGATGTATGACAGCGGTGTGCAGGACATCCCTGCGGATGGCATAATTCCCCTGCCCGCTCTGCCGGAACCGCGGATCGAGCCCGAGATCGTGTTCGGCTTCAAGGCCTCGCCCACGCCAGACATGGATCTGACCGCGTTGGCGGGCTGCATCGACTGGGTTGCGCATGGGATCGAGATCGTGACCTCGCTCTATCCCGGCTGGCGCTTCACCGCGCCCGATGCCGTGGCGGCGATGGCGATGCATGGCGCTCTCTGGATCGGGCCACGCAGGGCGCCGACGCCGGAGCGCCTTGAAGCGATCACCACCTGCGGCATCACCTTGACCGGACCCGATGTTGTTCTGACCGGACATGGTGTCGATGTGCTTGGCGGGCCGATGATGGCGCTGCGCCATCTCGTGCAGGAGGTGGACCGCATGCCGCAAGCGGACCTGATCCAGCCCGGCGAGGTGGTGACAACCGGCACCCTGACCGACGCCCGGCCCATTGCGGCGGGCGACACCTGGTCCACGCAGTTCGACACGCCGCTTCTGGACGGGCTGACCGTCACCTTCGCCTGACCGTCAGTCCCGCGCGGCGTCCATCCGTTTGCGCAAGGTCTCCAGCTGTCCGATGACGTCGATCAGCGCGTCGGGTGGCAGCGTGTCTTCGATACTGGCCAGATCCGGCATCAGCGCGGTGAGCGCCGCCTCCCGAAAGGCGCGACCCGCCTCGGTCAGCCAGACCTGTTTGCTCCGCGCATCCTCCGGATTGGGGCGCATCTCGACAAACCCGCGTTTCTCAAGCCCGGCCAGCGTATGGGTCATACTGGTTTTCGGCACCTGAAAGGCCCGGGCCAGTTGCAGCGGGGTCTGACCGTCGCGGACTCGGATCAGATGATTGACCACCGAGAAATGCGGCAGCACCAGCCCATCGGGCAGCCGCGCCTCGAAGAGCGCGCGGCTGAGTTGGGCGAGGATGCCGATCTCGTTGAACAGGCGAAAGTAAAGGCCCTTGAGGTCGGGCGGCGTTTGGCTCTCAGGCATGCCTCATCCGGGTTTCCAGCGGCCAGCGCGGCGTTCGCGGCGTTCGGGCAGCGTAGCCCAGAAGACCCAGCATTTGAACCGTCCCGCCCTTGGGCGCGTGCACATCATGGATATCGGCATAAGGCGCCGCCATTTCGGGATATTCCTGCAACGCCTGGCTGACCGGACGCACGCCCAGCCCGGCCCCTGTCGCCGCAAGATTCAGCCGCAGCCACCGAGCCCCCGTGGCAATCTGGTCCTCGCGGGTATTGGTTGCGGTTCGGTGCAGCACCAGCGCCGGGGCCGACGCGATGGCGTCCAGCGTACCGGTGATCGCACCCCGCGCGGCTGCCGTCGTCGGATCGAGCGAGGCATCGCGGGTCAGGATGCCCAGCCGGTTCAGCACTTCGAACGTGGGACCACCCAGATCAATGCCGTCAGGTTGGGCGTTGATCTCGGCCTTGCCGATCCGCAGAAGGTCGATGCTTTCCTTCCAGGCGGCGGGTGTGCCCGCCTCGATCAGCCAGGCCTTGGAGGCGGTATCGCGCAGATCGGTCGCGACATCTCCTTCGGCCAGCAGATCGACATGGGACGCGATGACGGCCCGCGCCGCCGGATCGAGCGGGCGGTTCTCGAACACCTCCTTGTGCGACCGGCGGTTCAGGACGTGCGCGAACAGCGGGTCAGGTGCGGCCCCGCCCGGCACGAAGCGGCACACCGCCACCGGCCCGGCATCACCTTCGGGAAACAGGGTCTGCTCGATGCCGAAGCCGTCAGCGGCCGCCGCCATGCGCATGAGGTCAAGAAAGCAGCCCATCCCGATGGTCAGTTGGCGGCCAAAGGGATCGGTCACAGGCAGATTGCGCGCCGGGTCGCGCCAGATGGCGACGCTGTCGTCACCGATCAGCTCGGCCTCCCAGGGTTGACGGTTGTGCGGGTTGGGAGCCAGCAGAGCATAGGACAGCGCCCGCATCCGAGGCTCGGGAAAACGGCCAGCCGCCTCCCAGGGCACAAGCGCCTCGGTCGGCGTCCGCGTGGCCGCGAAAACGCCGAACCCGCCTGCTGCCGCCACCAGGGCACCCCCACCGATCAGTCCAAGTGTCTTGCGTCTTGATAGAGTCATGTCGATCTCCTTTGGTTCGATTTCGGACTATATGGTGCGATTTCGAACTATTCAAGAGAGATCGCTACGCGGACAAAAATGCCGCGTTGCGCAAGGCAAGACGCATTGGTAAAGAAAACTAACCAATATATCGGAAAGGCCGCTCCATGACCGTGATTACCGAAATCGAAGACCTGCGCCGCATCTACAAACGGCGCGTGCCCAAGATGTTCTTCGACTACACGGAATCGGGCAGCTGGTCCGAACAGACCTTCCGCGAGAACTCTTCGGATTTCGACAGGATCTACCTACGCCAGCGCGTCGCCATCGACATGGAGGGACGCAAGACCGCGTCGAAGATGATCGGGCAGGACGTGGCGATGCCGGTGGCTCTGGCCCCGGTGGGGTTGACCGGCATGCAGCATTTCGACGGCGAGATCAAAGCGGCCAAGGCGGCAGAGAAATTCGGCGTGCCCTACTGCCTCAGCACCATGTCGATCTGTTCGATCGAGGACGTGGCCGCGGACACGTCCAAGCCGTTCTGGATGCAGGTCTACACGCTCAAGGACGATGATTTCATGCAGCGGCTGTTCGACCGTGCCAAGGACGCCAAATGTTCGGCGGCGATCATCACCGTCGATCTGCAACTGCTGGGACAGCGCCACAAGGACCTCAAGAACGGTCTGAGCGCCCCGCCCAAGCTGACCCCGGCTTCGGTCGCCAACATGATGACCAAGGTTCAATGGGGCATCGGCATGCTCTCCACCAAGCGCCGGTTCTTCGGCAATATCGTGGGGCACGCGAAGGGCGTGAAGGACCCGTCCTCGCTGTCGTCCTGGACGGCGCAGGCGTTCGACCAGTCGCTGAACTGGGACCGCATCCGCGAGTTTCGCAAGATGTGGGACGGCCCGCTCATCATCAAGGGGATCATGGACCCGCGCGATGCGCTGGAGGCGCTGAACGTGGGTGCGGATGCGATCATCGTGTCGAACCATGGGGGACGGCAACTGGACGGCGCGCTCTCGTCGATCCGGGCGCTTGCGCCGATCCTCGATGCGGTGGGCGACAAGATCGAGGTGCATCTCGACAGCGGTATCCGCTCCGGTCAGGACGTTCTCAAGGCGCTCGCGATGGGGGCCAAGGGCACCTATATCGGCCGCGCCTATGTCTATGGGCTGGGGGCCAAGGGCCAGCAGGGTGTGACCGACGCGCTGAACGTGATCCACAAGGAGCTCGAGGTGTCGATGGGCCTTTGCGGGCGCACGGACGTCAATGCGCTCGACCGCGACATCCTGATGATCCCCAAGGGATTTTCGGGCGACTGGGAAGAGTGAAGGGTGCCGGGCTGACGCCCGGCTGACGCGTGCGCTCCGGTCGGGATGTCCCCCCGCCGGATACATGTTGGTTAACCCGGGCCTTTGCCCGCCGTGTCGATCTGTCCGAGAAGAAGCGGCGCCGCCCCGTTGGGCCTGACAGCTCTCCCATCTGCCGGAGTTTCCCCCGGGACCTGTGCCCGTGTTACGGGCCTTCGTGAAACCGGTTTCTCATGGTCGCCCCGAAGTCGGGGATCAAGAGAGTGTCAGTTCTGTGGTGTCGCGGCCTGGGAGTGACCCTGCCCGCTCGATGCGCATCGTGGGCGGGGGTATGGCGCAGCATCGGTTAACGATCTGGAAACCGGGCGTGCGGTGGACGGTCTTTCGGAAGACCGGAACACACGGTTTGTAAACCGTGTCCTTAGAGCCTTGGAAGGCTCTGGAGCGGCATTTTCGAAAATGCCGCCAAGCCTGTTCGAACAGGCTTGGCGCCTCAGGCACGCCCCAGCGCCACCCGGTTCAGCACCGGCAACAGCACCAATGTCACCGCAAATAGCAGCACTCCGATCACGAGGAACGAGGTCGACAGACCAAAGCCCTCGGACAGGAAGCCCATCATCGGCGGTCCGATGAAGAATCCGGCATAGCCGACCACCGAAATGCGCGAGATCGCGTGGCTGCGGTAGCGGTTGGGCACCATGCGACCGATCCAGGCATAGGCCATGGGAGCCATGACCGAGACCCCGAGCCCGAGAACGGAGAACCCGACATAGGCCACGAGGAGCGAAGGGGCCGTCGCCGCGATCCAGGCTCCGATCCCCGCTGTGACCGCTGCCCAACGAATCACCAGCTTTTCTGAAACTCGGTTCGCCACGACCTGCCCGGCAAGTCGGCCCACAGCCATGGTCAGTCCCAGCAAGGCCGGACCCAGCGCACCCTGTGCAGCCCCGGCGCCAAGATTGCGTTCGAGATGCAGCGCCGACCAGCCTTCGGTCGCTTGTTCCGACATGAAGGCGATCAGGATGATCATGCCACCGGGCAAAAGCAGCGACCACGGCAGCGGTGCCACCTCGACACCTTCCGCCTCGTGATCGGCATCGGCGACAGGCGCGGCGAAAGCCTGCAGCATCAGCGCACCGATCACCACGCCTCCCCCTGTGAGGATCGCTGCAGGACCGAACCCCGCCTCGCGCGCCAGACCGGTGGCCAGCGCACAGATCGCATAGGCGACCGAAAACACGGCATGGTTGAGGTTCATAAGGCTGCGCCCCGCCTGCGCTTCGAGTGCGCTCACCCGCGCGTTCATTGCCACGTCGAGCGTGCCCGAGGTCATCGTGACACCCAGCATGGCCAGCGTGAACAGCACACCGGTCGTGGTGTGCCCCGGCAACAGCGTTGCCAGCCCGAGCAGCCCCGTCAACACGCCCAATGCGCGCGGCCCGAGCCCGCGTTCGGCCAGCGGCGCCAGCCACATCGCCATCACCGCCCCGATCGAGGTGATGAGCAGCGCCAGCCCGAACTGCCCGTCCGACAGACCGACCTGCGGCTTGATCACCGGCACAAGGGCCGCGAAACTGCCCCAGAACACGCCAACGGCGGCGAATCCGGCGGCAGGGCCGCGACTGATATGGAGATCACGCAAGAGGCTCATGGCGCAGTCCGTGCCACGGCGCGCCTCAACGGTCCAGTCCCGAAAACGCACGGCCTGCGACGAAATCAGCCACCTTCGCTCTTGCCCTGCGCGGAAAACCAGTCTATCGCGCGGGCTTCATGCGGGGTGACAGCCTTGGAGGCACCCTGCCCTTACAATTTGGAGATATATCATGGCTGGTGAGATTCCTGATCTCGAAGCTCTGGAACGGACGGGGACAGGCAAGGGCGCCGCTCGTCAGGCACGCCGCGACGGCATGGTTCCGGGCATTGTTTTTGGTGGCGACAAAGACCCGCTGCCGATCAACCTTCCGTTCAACAAGCTGTTGCAGCGCCTCAAGAAGGGCCGCTTCAAGTCGACGCTGTTCAACCTCAAGGTTGATGGCCACGAAGACGTCCGCGTGATCTGCCGCGACGTGCAGCGCGATGTCGTCAAGGATTTGCCGACACACGTGGACCTGATGCGCCTGCGCCGCACCACGAAGATCAACCTCTTCATTCCGGTCGAGTTCATCAACCACGGCGCGGCTCCGGGCCTGAAGAAGGGCGGGGTTCTGACCGTCGTGCGTCCCGAAGTCGAACTGGTCGTGATCGCGGGTGACATCCCCGAGAAGCTGACCGTCGACCTGACCGGCCTGAACATCGGCGAGACCGTGACCATTTCCGACATCACGCTGCCGGAAGGCACCAAGCCGACCATCGACCGCGATTTCGTGATCGCCAACATTTCGGCCCCGTCGGGCCTGCGTTCCGCCGAAGGTGAAGCCGACGACGAAGCGGACGACGAAGGCGCCGAAGACTGATCCATCCCGATTCTCGGGGATCAGACGGCCTCGCCCCACCGGGCGGGGCCGTTTTCATTCAGGCTCCGCTGGATCAGTCGGTCGGCAAGCGGGCGTGCAACTCGATGGGCGCGATCAGCCCGGTGTGGATGTGGCTGACCATGTTGCGGAGCTTCAGCGCCGTGGTCTCGCCCATGACGAGATGCAGGCCAAGCGGTGGGGAGCCGTTCGCTCGGGTCTGCGCGGCGGCAAGATTGGCGAAGAAATCCCTGGCAAACCCGGTGCGGTCGATCCTGTCCTGCAGATCGAACCCGGCATCGGTCAGGGCGTCTTCATAAAGCTCTGGCGTCGCCAGTGCGCTCTGGTCGGCCTCCGAAGCCCAGGGTGCCGGATAGGCCATGTCCCCGACCCCGATCTGCATGACGTCGTAAATGGCGAACCGCCCGCCCGGTTTCAGAACCCGTGCGACCTCGCGGGTCAGCCCCGCCTTGTCCGGAATGTTCATGCCCACATGGATCATGTAGGCGGCATCCATCGACCTGTCCTCAAACGGCAGCCCCATCACACTGCCCATGAGCAGGTGCACGCGCTCGGTCAGGCCGGTCCACTCGGTCAGCGCTTTTGCAGTGTCGATGAACTCCTCTGTGAGATCGATGCCGGTTACATGCGCCCCCGTCTGTGCCGCGACATAGCGAGCCGGACCACCAAGGCCACAGCCCAGATCGAGAACGCGGCTGTCTTTTGTGACTTGCAAGGCGTCGATGAACGGCACGGTGGCGGCACGCCCGCCGATGTGGAACTCATCCACCGGAGCAAACACATCCGGTTCCATGGGGGGCGCAAGGCCCAGGGCGGCACAGCCTTGCTTTATTCTGTCAAGAAGATGCCCGGTGGCATAGTGGGACGCCAGATCGTCGCGGTCGGTCATGTCGGGGCCTCCCTTTCATGACGCGGTCAATTGCAGAATGTCTGACCGTTGAACTTGAAACAATTGGAGCTGCGCCGCGCCGGGCTGCTGGACCCCGAACTGCTGCGGCTGGAAGTGGCCTGCGGCGTGAAGCACACCCCTTTGGACGACAGGCGCTGTCCGCTGGGACAGGTCTTTCGGACACAGGTTTCTCCGACCAGATCCTCAGTCACCGCGCAGACGACGGGGCAGATCCGGCCTTCGAGCGGATCAAGCCGTCGCAACAGATCTTCGCTCGGGTCCAGCGAGACCAGGTCGAAGCCCGGCTGATGCTCACTCAGCCGTTCGAGCGCGGCGCGGCTCTTTCGGCCCCAGATCCCGTCTTCCACACCGGCATCGCAGCCAAGCCGGTTCAACGCGATCTGTGCCCGGCGCGCGAGCTCTTCCTCGGACAATGCCTCGGTGACCACCGGGAGTTCGCTCCGTCCGGCTTCGGGGATCGCGGCAGGGCCGGTCTGCGCCACGGGTGCGTCCGGGCCCGACGGGCTTTCGATCGGCGCGGCTTCGGGTACGGCAAGGGCTGCCATCACCGGCGGTTCGGCTACGACAGTCGGTGTCTGATGCAGCTTGAAGGCAAAGCTGCCGGTCAGGGACGAACTGCTCCACGGGACCTGCAGCCCTCCGGTGAGGTCCATCACGTCGCGCCGGACCCGGCGCATCATGATCTCCACATCGAGTTCCGGCGTGGCGATATGGGTGAGCAGCGCGGTGGTGAACGGGCTGTGCCGCCCTGTCCCGTCCAGCGCCACGTTGCCCGGCTGAGTCGCATAGGCGATCATCGTCCCGACGCCCGTTTCGACCCGCGCGAGACCACGGCCAATCGCGGTTGACCGTGTCCCCATGTTTCGCGCCAGATTGCTGGCCATCGGGTTGTCGCGGCAGGCATCCAGAAAAATCAGGTTGGTGCGGTCTTCGCGCTCCATCAACTGAAGGATGTCCGTCAGGTTGATGGTCTCGAACTTGAGATCGGCCTCGTCGCGGATCTGAGCATCCACGGGCACGAGATAATTGATGCCTCCGACTTCAAGCCCGTGCCCGGCATAGTAGAGCATCGCCGTCGTCGCCTCTTGCGACGCGCGTGTAAAATCCCGGATCAGGTCCTCGGTTTCGGCCCGGCCCAGATCGAACCCGTCATAAACGTCGAACCCCAGCTCCCTGAGCGCCGCAGAGATCGCCTCGGCGTCGTTGCGCGGATTGGCAAGGGGCACGGTATGTTCATAATCGGCGTTCCCCAGCACCAGTGCCACGCGGCCCGCGCTGGCCTGCCCGGCCATGACGCAAGTGGCCAGGATCAGAAGTCCTGCAAGATACGCGCGGACGAGGCGAACGGCACTCTTCATGACCAAATCCCAAAAACCTGTTGACAGGCTGGCACCATGGACAGAGCCTAACAGCAATAAGCCTTCGGAGTCGACCATGCGTTTTTCGCAGCGACTTGGCACAGTTGAATTTTGAAAACAGAAATTTTTCGGGGGAACAATGAAAGGCATCAGAACACTCGCAAGCGCCGTTGTAACGGCCGTCCTCGCATTTTCGGTCGTCATTGCCGACACGCGGCCAGCCGACGCTCAAAGCCTGAGGTATCTCAATCGCTCCGTCGATGCCGGCAAAGAGATCGAATTCCAGTGGCTGAACTACAACGAGCGCACCTGCACGGACAACGGCTATCCCAAGCTGGTCATCGAAAAAGCCCCGAAGCTCGGGAAATTCCGTACGGTCCGGCAGCGGTTCACCCCCCAGAATGGTCCCTGCAAGGGAAAGCGCTTCAGCGTTTTGCTCGTGTATTACAAAGCTGGCCGAAAGACCGGTACGGACAATACCACCTATGTCATTCAGGGCCGTAACAACATCCGCATCGCCCTGAAGATCGACGTGAAATGATGCCGGTCTGCCGGGCTGAACGGGGTCCGTGATGCGCGGCAGGACCAGCATTCCGGTCCGTCGCGCGATCCGGCACGCCCTGACAGCCGTCTGTGCCGTTCTGGGTTGCGTGGCCCTGATTGGCCCCGCCCTGGCCGAAACGCGGGTCGCGATCATCGACACCGCCTATGACACGCGCCCCTATCTCGACCGGTTGAAAGAGCGCGGTGTGACCGTGATCGGGCGCTATTATGCGCGCTGCGATCAGCCGGAATACGGGCTGACAGAGAAACGGTTGATCAATCAGGGGCGGCCCAGCGACCCCGGCAGCGAGATTGCACAGATGTTCGCCAAGGGCTTCGCGATGCTTTCTGTCTACCAGTATTACAGCAACACCCCGAACAAGTTTCACGGCCAGAACCGCGACGGCAAGGCGCTGCCCGATGCCAACTGCAACTGGACCGGGGTCGGTCGGAGCGTGGAAGACGAGGCGGAACTGGATGTGCAGGCGGCGATCTCTCAGGCACAGGCCTTGGGACAGCCGCGCGGCACGGCGATTTATTTTGGCGTGGATTTCAACTTCACCGATCAGGACCGCGAGACCATCGACCTTATGACCCGCTATTTCCGCGTGATCAAGGCGCGGATGGATGCGGCGGGCTACCGAACCGGGGCCTATGGCAGCGGGCACGCGCATCAGATCCTGAAAAGCGCCGGGCTGATCGAGCTGTCGTGGATCTCGGCCTCGCGCGCCTTTTCCCGCACCAGCGAATTCCACCGGTCGGGCGAATGGCACCTCTTCCAGAACCAGGTCGACCGGGAATGGTTCGGCAGCACCGGATCAGGCTGCACGCAAGGCCTGCCGCTCGACACCAATGTTCAGAACATGTTTCAGGACGCCGATATCGGCCTCTGGCGGCAGGGCGAGAGCTATGTCGTCGATGAAGGCCGCACCTTCGACATCTTCGCAACACGGCGCTTTGCCTGCGATGGCGATGCGGTGGTGCGGCGCGACCGGGGGTCTTCGTCGTCGGATGTGGCGCGGATCACCGAATGCAAGGCGGGCAAGGCCAACGCGCTTCCGCCCAGGATCGACTTTGCCAATGCCGCGCGCGTGGGCGAGGCCACGGACACGTTGATCGAGGTCGATGTGGACGATGACGGCGAATTCGACGGCTGGACCCATCACAGCAACCTGACGGCGCATTTCGGCTACAAGCCCGACTGGATTTTCGAAACCGCCCGTCGCAACGCGACGTCGTGCGATTGATCTGGCATTGATCGGCCAAGTGTCATCCTGTTGACACGCAGATCAGAGACACCGCCCGTCATGTCACCACCCCTTGCCCAGATCTTTGCCGTGTTCCTGAAAATCGGCCTGCTGTCCTTTGGCGGGCCTGCGGCACAGATCGCGCTGATGCACCGGATGCTGGTGGATGAGCGGGCCTGGCTGACTGAGAAGCAGTTTCTCAACGCGCTCAGCTTTTGCATGCTCTTGCCGGGGCCGGAGGCGATGCAACTTGCCACCTATGCTGGCTGGCGATTGCAGGGCGTCTTGGGCGGGTTGATCGCGGGGTTGCTGTTTGTCCTTCCGGGGGCGGCGGTGATCTTTGCGCTGGCGCTGCTCTACGTGACCTTTGGCGATGTGCCCTTGGTCGGGACGCTGTTTCTGGGTGTGCAGGCGGTGGCTGTGGTGATCGTGATCGACGCATTGATCAAGGTGTCGAAGCGGGCGCTGCAGGGGTTCGCGCATTGGCTGCTGGCGGGCCTTGCTTTTGTTGCGATCTTCTTTTTTGCGGTGCCGTTTCCGGTGATCGTTCTGGCGGCCGGGCTGTACGGCGCGTTGATGGTTTCAAACACAGACGCGATCCCGGCCCTTCCCGTCAGCGTGACTGCTGGCAGAAGCCTGAGCACCATCGTGATCGGACTTGCGGTCTGGGGACTCCCCGTGCTGGCGGTGGACCTGCTGTTCAACGGAAACATCCTGACAGACATCGCGCTTTTCTTCTCGAAACTCGCGGTCGTGACATTTGGCGGGGCCTACGCGGTGCTGGCCTACATGGCGCAGGACGTGGTGGTGCAGTACGGCTGGCTCACCCCGACCGAGATGATGGACGGGTTGGGACTGGCGGAAACCACCCCCGGCCCGCTGATCCTTGTCACGCAATTCGTGGGTACCCTGGCCGCGTTCCGCGAGGGCGGCTACGGGCTGGCCATCGCGGGTGGGGCGATGACGCTTTGGGTGACCTTCGTGCCCTGTTTTCTGTGGATCTTTGTCGGCGCGCCCTACATCGACTGGATTTCCGCTCAGCCGCGCCTGAACGGCGCTCTTCGCGCGATCACGGCGGCGGTGGTGGGGGTGATCCTGAACCTGTCGCTCTGGTTCGCGCTGCATGTGCTGTTCGGCACCGTGACAAAGACCGAGGCCGGTGTGATGCGGATTTGGGTGCCGGATGTGGCGACGCTCAACTGGCAGGCCATCGCCCTGATGGCCCTGTCGGCGGTCCTGCTGTTGCAGGCGCGTCTGGCGATTGGCTGGGTCTTGGGCATTTCTGCGGCGGCCGCTTTGGTGCTGGCGCAAATCTGACGCCTGGGCTTTTGCCCTTGGCGCGCGTTTCGCCTAGAGAGGGGCAACCGCTTTGCGCATGGAGGCAGGGACAGCGATGAAACTCTTTGTGGGATTGGGCAATCCAGGGGCGGGCTATGCCAAAAACCGGCACAATATCGGCTTCATGGCGATGGACCGGATCGCAGAGGATCATGGGTTCGGGCCGTGGAAATCCAAGTTTCAAGGCGAGGTGACCGAGGGGCGGCTGGGCAACGACAAGATACTGCTGCTCAAGCCCGGCACCTTCATGAACCGTTCCGGCCAATCGGTGCAGGCGGCGATGCAGTTCTACAAGCTGGAGCCTGCCGATGTCGTCGTGTTCCATGACGAGCTCGACCTCGCCCCCGGAAAGTGCCGCGTCAAGCAGGGGGGCGGGCATGCCGGGCATAATGGCCTGCGGTCGATCCATGGCCATATCGGCGAGGCCTATGGGCGGGTGCGTCTGGGCATCGGGCATCCCGGCCACAAGGACAAGGTCGCGGGCTATGTGCTGCATGATTTCGCCAAGGCCGAGGAAGACTGGCTCGATGATCTTCTGCGCGGGATTTCGGACGGGGCTGCGCATCTGGCGGATGGGGATACGGGCAAATTCATGAATGCGGTGGCGCTGCGCGTGGCCCCGCCGCGGTCCTCGACATCGCCTGCGAAGGCGGAAAAGGCCGATGTCCCGAAACCAGAGCCGAAACCCGAAGCCGCACCGGAACCCGACACGCGCAACCCGCTGCAAAAACTTGTGGATCGCTTTCGGTGAGCCTCTCCGAAGCCCTGAGCGATTAGGCCGGGCATTGCGCGGCACTCGGATCGCCCTTCATGGCGCGGATGCTGCCGCTCTTGGGCGAGGTCTGGCGTGTCGGTTCGGGTCTCGATACGGCCGTACGCGCCTTCGAGGGGGATATCGGCCCCAAAGGCCATTCCCTGCCCTTGCGGCTGGCCTCGGGTCTGCATGCGCTGGTTCTGACAGAGCAGGACGCGGACCTGATCGCGGCCTATCCGCCGAACACCGTTTCGGATGACGCGCTGCGAGATGCCCTGACCGGTGCATTGGTGCGGCATGAGACGTTCCTGCGGGACTGGATCACCTCGCCCCCTCAAACCAACGAAGTGCGCCGCTCAGCGGTGCTGATCGCGGGGGCGCATGCGTTGGTGCACCGGACCGGGGTCGCGCAGGTCCACCTGTCCGAATTGGGGGCCAGCGCCGGGTTGAACCTGATGTTCGACCGATATGCGCTGCAGGCGGGCGGGACGTGCCTTGGCCCGGACGACGCCGCGCTGACGCTTTCGCCGGACTGGTCCGGCCCCGCCCCGGTCGCGGCACCGTTCACCGTGACAGACCGGCGGGGTGTGGACCTCAACCCGCTTGATCCGCACAACCCCGAGCATGCGCTGCGCCTTCGGGCCTATCTCTGGGCGGATCAGGACCATCGGCTGGCGCTGACCAATGCCGCAATCCGCGCCAATGCCGCAGCGGTCGACAGGGGTGATGCGGTCGACTGGCTGGAGGGCCGACTGGCCGAGGCGCCGGCAGACCGGATGCACCTGATCTATCACACCATCGCGTGGCAGTATTTTCCGGCAGAACGGCAGGCCACCGGCACCAAGCGGATCGAAGCGGCGGGCGCCCGGGCCACGCCCGATGCACCTCTTGCATGGCTGCGGATGGAGGCAGATGGCGACACGCGCGGCGCATCCGTCACCGCCCGCCTGTGGCCGGGGGATCATCACATCGCACTGGGTCGTGCAGATTTTCACGGGCGCTGGGTGGATTGGAAGGGCGATCCTCATTAGGTTCAAGAGCAAGACCGTTGCAGAGGAGGCCCCAATGGAACCCGAAGACGCCATCAACGTGCTGGGCGGCCCGCTTAAGGGATGTTCAACCGATCCGCTGACCGGGTTCTTCCGCGACGGGCATTGCAACACCTGCGCGGCTGACCAAGGCAGCCACACGGTCTGCGCGGTGATGACGGCAGAGTTTCTGGCCTACTCGAAATATGTCGGCAATGACCTGAGCACGCCGATGCCGCAATACCGCTTTCCGGGGCTGAAGCCGGGCGATCACTGGTGCCTGTGTGCCTCGCGGTTCCTGCAGGCCCATGACGAGGGCTGCGCGCCGATGGTGAATTTGGCCGCAACGCACAAGCGCGCTCTCGACATCGTGCCGATGCGGGTGCTGGAGCAATACGACATCAACGCGTCCGACGCCTGAGCGAGGTCAGGACGCCTTGTCGACGACAACCGGCGCGGGCTTTCGGGCCTCGCCGCCGATCGGGTCGCCCATCAGTTCGTCGATGAAGAGACTGAGCAGTTGCGGACGCCCCGACACTCTGGCCTTGCGATAGATCGCGTTGGTCTGCGCTTTGACCGTGCCTTCGGAAGTGCTGCGCAATCCCGCGATGTCGGCGGTGCTCAGGCCCTTGATTGCAAAGAGCGCCACGTCCTTTTCCGCAGGCGTCAGTTCCCATTCGGCAAACCGCTCCTGCAGCACATCCATGAAGGCACCTGACGCAAGACGCAGGCTTTCCTCGGCGGCGCGCTGACGGCGGATGGAGCGGATCATCAATGTCGCGCTGACCACCATGCCGAGGATGAGGCCAACCACCGCGCCGATCTGGGCCAGTTCGTAATAGACCCAGGCGATGGGTGAAGACTTGATGCCCAGAATGCTGCCGACGATGTCCCACAGCAGAAACAGGCCGCTGCCCAATTGCAACAGGCCCAACGGGATCAGAACGATCCAGATCCTCACAAGCCAGCCGAGGCCACGAGGTGCCCGATCTCAATCATCGTCATCGTCACCATCGTCGCTGCCACCACCACCTCTGCCGCTGTTGTCGTCGCGGTCATCATCGCGATCATCGTCACGGTCGTCATTGCGATCATCGTCGCGGTCGTCGTTCCGGTCGTCGTCACGGTCATCATCGCGATCGTCGTCACGGTCGTCATTGCGATCGTCGCTGTCATCATCGCGATCATCCGTGCGTCCGCCGCGCCCGCCGTCGTCGCGGTCGCTCTCCCGATCCGAGCGGTCGACATAGTCACGCAGGATCGCTCCGGTGGACGGGTTGAGAACGATCTCGCGGCTGCCTGCGGGCCCGGTGGCCACGATGCGTGTTCGGCCCAGCAAGGTACGCTGCAAGGTGATCCGCCGATACCCCTGCCGACGCAGCTGGTTGACGACCTGATCCTCGGCCGTCTGCGCCAGAACCGCGCCCGGAAGGGCGATGCCGGCCAGCAGAGATGCCAAGAGCTGTCTACGTTTCATTCCCAACCTCCAAGAGGCCCCCGTCTCCGGGACGGAAGCCTCTGTCACATCAGTTAGCAGACCGATCAATCGTCGTCATCATTGTCGTCGTCACTGTCGTCGTCGCCCCGATCATCGTCGCGACCATTGTCGTCATCCCGACCACCCCGGTCATCGTCGCGGCCATCGTCGTCATCCCGGCTACCACGGTCGTCATCGCGGCCACCACGGTCGTCATCGCGGCCGTCGTCGTCATCCCGGCCACCACGGTCGTCGCTGCCATCATCGTCGCTACCCCGGCCACCGCGGTCGTCATTGCGATCATCGTCGCTGCTGTCATCGTCACGGCCGCTGCGGCGATCATCGTCCTCGTCGTCATCAGAGCGCCCACCGCCGACGAAGTCGCGGTCGCGGGTGTCGATCTCAACCCCAGGACGGGTGTCGTCGCCCGAGCGGACGGTCTCGACTTCCTGCTTGATGACCTCACCCGTGGCGCGGTCGAAGACGGTTTCGATCTTCTCTGTGCCGCGGACCGCCTCGACCTTGGTCTGGGTCACGCCGTTCTTGACTTCGATCCGTGTATAGCCCTGCGCCTGCAGATCGCTCACGAGCTGGTCCGTGGATGTGCTGCCGGTTGCAACAGAGGTGCTCGAGCGGGTCGATGTGGAGGTCGCCGTGCGGCTGTCATCCGACACGCGGCCCACGTCGACGAAATTGCGGTCGCGGTTGCGGATCTCGACCCCGGGCCGGGTGTCCTCTCCGGCGCGGACCCGTTCGACTTCCTGCTTGAGGATGCTGCCGGTGGCGCGGTCGTAGACGACTTCGAGCTTCTGTGTGCCGCGGATCGCCTCGATCTTGATCTGGCCGATGCCATTGTCGATCTCGATGCGCTGGAAGCCCTGATTGGTGAGGTCGTTGATGATCTGGTCGGTTGCGGATTGGGCAAATGCCATCGTGCCTGCGAAGGTTGCGACGACTGCGGAAATCAATGTCATTTTCACGGGTTAAGTCCTTTCATGTCCGGTGGCCTGCGTTACTGCAGATGAGCCGAACCTGACCGCAATCGTCGCTGGGGGACATTTGCAGATGGTTTAATCGCCGGTCCATAAACCCCGGCCCGACGCGTCTAAACTCAGGTTTATGGGGACCCTTGGGCAGATCCGCACATAGAACCCCCCCCCGCACCGGGGGCGCGGGGGGTTACGGGTGCGGTCTAGGCCGCAGGTTTATGAAACGGGCCGTCAGCCCATGTCGAATCCCAGGTGTTTGGCGACGGTGAAGATGTCCTTGTCGCCGCGTCCGCACATGTTCATGCAGATGATGTGGTCCTTGGGCAGATCGGGTGCGATCTTCATCACATGGGCCAGAGCATGGCTGGGTTCGAGCGCGGGGATAATCCCTTCGGTCTCGCAGCAGAGCTGGAACGCGGCGAGCGCTTCCTTGTCGGTGATCGCCACATATTCAGCGCGGCCGATGTCGTGCAGCCAGGCGTGTTCGGGCCCGATGCCCGGATAGTCGAGACCGGCAGAGATGCTGAAGCCTTCGAGGATCTGACCGTCTTCGTCCTGCAGCAGATAGGTGCGGTTTCCATGCAGCACGCCGGGACGCCCGCCGGTGAGCGAGGCGCAATGCTCCATCTTTTCGTTCACGCCCTTGCCGCCCGCTTCGACGCCGATGATGCGCACGTCTTTGTCGTCAAGGAACGGGTAGAACAGACCCATCGCGTTGGAGCCACCGCCGATGGCGGCGATGATGGTGTCGGGCAGACGGCCCTCGGCCTCCATCATCTGTTCCTTGGCTTCCTTGCCGATGATCGCCTGGAAGTCGCGCACCATCGCCGGATACGGGTGCGGACCGGCCACGGTGCCGATGCAGTAGAACGTGTCGCGCACATTGGTCACCCAGTCGCGCAGCGCGTCGTTCATCGCGTCCTTGAGCGTGCCACGGCCAGACGTGACCGGGATCACCTCAGCGCCAAGAAGCTTCATCCGGAAGACGTTGGGCTGCTGGCGTTCGACATCATGCGCGCCCATGTAGACGACGCATTTCAGACCGAACTTGGCGCAGACGGTGGCTGTGGCGACACCGTGCTGACCGGCGCCGGTTTCGGCGATGATGCGGGTCTTGCCCATGCGGCGGGCGAGGATGATCTGGCCCAGCACGTTGTTGATCTTGTGCGCGCCGGTGTGGTTCAGTTCGTCGCGCTTCATATAGACCTTGGCACCGCCCAGACGCTCGGACAGGCGTTCGGCGTGATAGAGCGGCGACGGGCGGCCGACATAGTGCTTCCAGAGAAAGTCCATTTCGGCCCAGAAGCTCTCGTCGGTCTTGGCGCGCTCGTACTGCTCTTCCAGTTCGAGAATGAGCGGCATCAGCGTTTCCGAAACGAACCGCCCGCCGAAGATACCGAAGCGGCCCTTTTCATCGGGACCGGTCATGAAGCTGTTGAATAGATCGTTCATCGCGCGCCTCTTTTGTCGAACGGGACACAGGTAGCGAGGTGCAGCGGGATGAGCAAGGGAAAGCGCCTTCGAAGGCGCTTGAGACCGCGTTTCGAAACGCGGTTTTCAAGCCCATTCGAATTGGCTTGGGGCACGGGATTTCGAAATCGCTTTACCGGACCCGACGGATCGGAAGATCGTTGCAGAACACCACGTAGTGCCGCCCGTTGCGAACGGCCTGAAACCCGCGTCTGTGCACTTCGGCGATGAAGGCGTCATATCCGACAAGCCGTTCAACATCCCGGATCTGGCGCTTCACCACACCGCCTTTCTGAGCCTCAGCCGAGGACAGCATCTGGTTCAGCCAGATTTCGGGTGTGAGGTGATCGGGAAGATGCGTCATTTCACTCTTGTGCCCGATCGAGGTAAACCGAAGGTTAATCCCTCACCGACCGTTCCAGCGCAGGATAACGCGCCGCCAGCGTCGCGCCGCGGGCGACAAATGAGATCAGCAGCGCCGCCCAGAGGCCGTGATTGCCGAACGCAGGCACCAGCAGAAAGGCCGACGCCGCATAGATCAACGCAGAGACCAGCATCATGTTGCGCATGTCCGACGTGCGGGTCGCGCCGATGAAGATCCCGTCGAACATGAAGGACGCAAGCGCCAGAACGGGGGCTGCGGCCATCCAGGGCAGGTAGGCCCGCGCGGCCTCCTGCACCTCGAGGTTCTTCGCCATCACCTCGACGATGGGGACGCCGAAAACCCAGAAGCCCGCCGCCAGCAGGACCGAGGCGGCTAGCCCCCAGAGGCTCGCCACCACGCTGGCGCGGCGCAGGCTGGCCACGGCGCGCGCGCCGACCGCCTGCCCCACCAGCGCCTCGGCGGAAAAGGCAAAACCGTCCAGCGCATAAGCGGTGATGTACAGGAATTGCAGCAGCACCTGATTGGCGGCAAGGGTCACATCGCCGAAATCCGCGCCCAGAAACATGAAGGACAGGAAGATCGCCTCGAGCAAGAGCGAGCGGATCAGGATGTCGGAATTGACCTGCGCCATACGCTTGAGCTTGATCCGGTCGAAAACCCGCGCCCAGTCGCGCCAGTCGGGGACACGGAACGCCGCACGACACAGGTAGAGCCCCATCGCAAGACCTGTCCACTCGGCGATGAAGGTGGCAAACGCGACGCCGTTCACGCCCCAGCCGAAGCCCAGCACGAAGACAACGTTCAGCGCGACGTTGACACCGTTCATCCAGACCTGAAGGACCAGCACCGCCCGCGTGCGCTCCTGTGCGATCAGCCAGCCGGTGATGCCGAAAACCGCGATGGCCGCTGGTGCCGACCAGATGCGGATCTGCATGTACCCGCGCGCCAGCGTTTCGACCTCTGCACTGGCCGGGGCGAGCCGGAACGCCGCCCAGATCAGCGGCACCTGCAACAGGATGATCGTCGCACCTGCGGCCAGACCGATCATCAGCACCCGCGTGAGAAGTGCTGCAAGCTCCGCCCGGTTGCCCTGACCCAAAGCCTGCGCGGCCAGACCTGTCGTGCCCATGCGCAGGAACCCGAAGACCCAGTAGATCGCCGACAGCACGATTGCGCCAAGGCCCACCGCGCCGATGGGGGCGGCTTCGCCCATCTGGCCCACGACGCCGGTGTCGACCGCCCCCAGAATGGGAATGGTCACATTTGACAGCACAATTGGCAGCGCGATGTTCAGGACACGCTTGTTGGTGATCTCGCGCGGGGCCGCTGTGGCGTCGGTCATTCCCGGCTGTCGGAGCGGGGCATGAGGAAATGTGCGGTCGCCTGCGCAAACGGGCGGTCGCGGTTGTCCTGCCATGCCTCGGCCTGAACAGAGGCATAGCGGCGTCCGGCGCGGGTGATCGTGGCGCGGGCATAGGCATCGCGTGGCAAACCGGAGCGCAGGTAGTCCACGGTGAAGTCGATGGTCTTGGGCAGGCGCGGAAGGTCGCCCGCCGCTAGGGCATCGACGTCCAGAGCGCCGCTTTCGAAATCCTCCCAGATGTATGCCCAGCTGAGCGAGATCACCGCCGTCACTTCGAGAAAGGCCGCTGTCACGCCGCCATGAATCGCGGGCAGCATCGGGTTGCCGATCAGCTTTTCGTCGAAGGACAGAATGCCGGTCAGTTCGTCGCCACGCCGGTCAAAGCTGATGCCCATGAAGGTGATGTAAGGCACGCCGCCCACGAGCGCCTTGAGCGCGGCATCGCGGCGCTGTTTGACGATCTGGACCGGTTCGGGTGTCTTGCGCGCCATGTCAGCGGCCCTCCACGGTGAAGGCACCGGTGGCGGTGGCCACGGGACGGTCCGAGTCGTCATCGCAGGCGGTGGCCCGAACAAAGGCGACCGAGCGGGTGATGTGATAGACCTCGGCCCGGGCGGTGATCGCCTGACCGGGGGTCGCCGCGCGCATGTAGTCGATGCGCAGGTCGATGGTGGCGGTGCCGGCCGGGGCTTCGGGGTGGCTCATCACCGCCGCCCCGCCACAGGTGTCCATCAGGGCCGATACAGCGCCGCCATGAATGACCCCGGTTTTGGGATCGCCGATGAAGCGTTCGTCATAGGGCATCGTGATTTCTGCCATGCCATCGCCCAGCGCGGTGATTTCCATGCCCAGCGCCTTCGAATGCGGAATGGTCTGGATGAACTGCCTTGCGATCTTGGCCTTGTCGACGCTCATGGTCTGTCCCTCGTTGTTGCGCCCGGTTTACGCTGCTTCGCGCCGGGAAACCAGACACGCCATCCGCCTGTTGCCCTGCGCGCGGCACGCACTTATGGTCGCGCAGGGAGAGGGAGTTGGGATGAGCGACCAGCGTCTGAGTTTCAAGGAAATGTGCGCCCGGTTCGATGTGACACCGCGCACCCTTCGCTACTACGAATATATCGAACTGCTGCAGCCGGAACGCGAAGGACGGTCGCGCTGGTACGGCCCCAGAGAGGTGGCCCGCATGACCCTGATCCTGCGCGGTCGCAAGTTCGGGTTTCAGCTTGAAGATATCCGGCAGTGGCTTCTGATCTACGAAAAGGAAGGCACACAGGCGCAGATGCGCGCCTGGATCGAGCTGGCCGACAGGCAATTGGGCGAATTGGCGGAACAGCGCAAACAGCTGGATGCCGCCATGGAAGAACTGCAGAAACTGCGCAACGACACGGCGGCCAGTCTCGGCACCTGATCGCGGACCGATCCGGCGACTCGGCAGGTCAGGCCTGCCGGGCCGTAGAGGCAGTAAGACTCCTGTGATGACACCGGGTCAGGAATTCCTGACCTGACGGCGCAAAGCCGGTCAAAGCGCTTTGAAACAATATTTCCGCATAGCATGGGTGACGTTGCCTTATCTTACGTCAACGAAAAAGTGACGTGGCGTCTGAGTTACGTCAACGTAAATTCCCATTGTAAGAAGGCTTCGACCTTCGCATGTCGTTGCCATGACCGGCATCGATTGAGGATGATGACAATGACCGACGACCGCATCATGACCATCAGGGAAATGTGTGACGCCTATGACGTCACGCCGCGTACCCTGCGGTTCTATGAAGCCAAGGAACTGCTGTTTCCGATCCGCGAAGGCCAGAAACGCCTGTTCACCAAGCGCGACCGCGCACGACTCAAGCTGATCCTGCGCGGCAAGCGCTTTGGGTTCAGCCTCGAGGAAATCCGCCAGCTTCTGGATCTCTATCACATGGGTGACCAGCAGCAGACCCAGCTGGCGCGCACCTACGAGATCGCACAACAGCGCCTCAGTGACATGGAAGCGCAACGTGACGAGCTTAATCAGGCGATTGACGAACTCAAGGAACAGATGCGTTGGGGCGAGAAGATGCTTGCCTCGATGGATCAGAGCAAACGCGCGGCCGAGTAAGCCGCACCGCCTTCAAGGGAGACCCGCCATGCCGAGCTATACCGCCCCACTCAAAGACATGCAGTTCATCCTGCACGACGTTCTGAACGCCTCGGAACAGGACATTCCCGGCTATGCCGAGCTTGACCGCGATTTCACGGGCGCGGTGATCGAGGAAGCGGGCAAGCTGGCCTCCGAAGTGCTGATGCCGCTCAATTCCGTGGGCGACACCGAGGGCTGTGTGCTGGAGAACGGCGTGGTGCGCACGCCGACCGGCTTCAAGGACGCGTTCCAGATGATGAAGGACGGCGGCTGGACTGCTCTGGATTGCGATCCCGAGTATGGCGGTCAGGGTCTGCCCTACCTGATGCACACCGCGGCACAGGAACCCTTTGTGTCGGCCAACATGGCCTTCAACATGTACCAGGGCCTGACCCACGGGGCCTATTCGGCGATCTACTTCCACGGCTCGGATGAGCAGAAGCAGACCTACCTGCCGAAGATGACCACCTGCGAATGGACCGGCACCATGAACCTGACCGAGCCGCATTGCGGCACGGATCTGGGCCTCATGCGCACCAAGGCGGTGCCGCAGGACGATGGCAGCTACAAGATCACCGGTCAGAAGATCTTCATCTCCGCCGGCGATCACGACATGGCCGAGAACATCATTCACCTCGTTCTGGCGAAGATCCCCGGCGGCCCCGAGGGCATCAAGGGTGTCTCGCTCTTCATCGTTCCGAAGTTCCTCGTAAACGAAGACGGCTCGCTGGGCGCGCGGAATGGTGTGTCGGTCGGCAAACTAGAAGAGAAGATGGGCATTCACGGCAACGCCACCTGCGTCATGAACTATGACGAGGCGACCGGCTACCTGATCGGCGAGATGCACAAGGGCATGCGCGCCATGTTCACCATGATGAACGAAGCGCGTCTGGGTGTGGGCCTTCAGGGCTATGCGCAGGCCGAGGTCGCTTATCAGAACGCCGTGGCCTACGCCAATGACCGGCTTCAGGGCCGTGACGTGACCGGGGCCAAAGCGCCCGAGAAATCGGCCGATCCGATCATCGTGCACCCGGATATCCGCCGCAACCTGATGGATCAGAAGTCCTTTACGGAAGGTGCCCGCGCGTTCACCTACTGGGGCGCGTACCTGATCGACCGGGCGCACAAGAACTCGGACAAGGACGCGGATGGCCTGATTTCCCTGCTGACCCCGATCATCAAGGGCTTCCAGACCGACAAGGGTTTCGAGATGGCGGTGAACGCCCAGCAGGTCTATGGCGGCCACGGCTATATCGAGGAATGGGGCATGTCCCAGTTCGCCCGCGACGCCCGGATCGCCATGATCTACGAAGGCGCAAACGGCATCCAGGCGCTGGATCTGGTGGGCCGCAAGCTCGCGCAGGACGGCGGCAAGCATGTCATGGCGTTCTTCGATATGATCAAGACCTTCGCAGCCGAGACCAAAGGTCAAGACGAAGCCTTCGACCGCGATTTCCTCGAACCGCTCAAATCGGCGTCGAAGGATTTGCAGGCGGCGGCGATGTATTTCATGCAGAACGGCATGAAGAACCCGAACAATGCGCTCGCGGGGTCTTATGACTTCATGCACATGTTCGGCCATGTCTGCCTTGGCTACATGTGGGCGCGGATGGGGCTTGCGGCCTCCAAGGCATTGAAAGACGGTGCGTCCGACGTGGCGCTCTACGAGACAAAGCTGGCCACAGGCCGCTACTACATGGCACGTCAGCTGCCTGCCACCAAGATGCACCTCGCGCGCATCGAGACCGGGGCAGAACCGGTGATGGCACTGGAGGCGGCCAATTTCTGAGGTCCGGGGAGGACAGATGCCCAAACGCTTTCGACTGACCCGCCGCTTTCCGGCCGCCATGACCGAGGACGGCTATCGCCGCCTCAAGCGGTTTGCCGAAGAGGCGGGTCTGGACGAAGGTGAGGCATTGTCCTTTCTCTTCGAGAATTTCGACAGCGTCACGGACAGCGAGGCGCTGGGACATCGGCTCAGGCTTTTCAATGCAGAGCTTGACGCACGCAAACGATAACGCGGAATGGGGGGAGCCATGCGATCAAACTGGATGACCGACGAGCACGAGATGCTTGCCGAGATGACAGCGAAATTCATCGAGACCGAGTGGCAGCCGCTTTACGACAAGTGGCGCAAACAGGGCCAGATGGATCGCGAGACCTGGATGCAGGCCGGCGAACTGGGTCTGCTCTGCCCCTCTGTTCCCGAAGAATACGGCGGTGCCGGTGGCGATTTCGGCCATGAGGCGGTGATCCTGATGGAAGCGGGCCGCGCCAATCTGGCCAGCTGGGGACACGGCATCCATTCCGGCATCGTGGCGCATTACATCCTTGCCTATGGCACCGAAGAACAGAAGAAACGCTGGTTGCCCAGGATGGTGACAGGCGAACTGGTCGGCGCTTTGGCGATGACCGAACCCTCGGGCGGATCGGACGTGCAGGGCATCAAGACCCGCGCCGTCCGCGACGGCAATGCCTATCGCCTGACCGGGCAAAAGACGTTCATCACCAACGGCCAGCACGCGAACCTGATCATCGTGGCGGCCAAGACCGACCCGTCGCTTGGATCAAAAGGAACGTCTTTGGTCGTCGTGGAAACCGATGGAGCCGAGGGCTTCCAGCGCGGGCGCAATCTGGAAAAGATCGGCTGTCATGCGGCGGACACGTCCGAGCTTTTCTTCGACAATGTCGAAATCGCGCCGGAAAACCTGCTGGGTGGCGCAGAAGGTCAGGGCTTCTACCAGATGATGAAGCAACTGCCGCAGGAACGCCTGATCATCGGCTGCGGCGCGGTGGGTGCGATGGAAGGTGCCGTCGACCGCACCATCGCCTATTGCAAGGAGCGCGAAGCCTTTGGCGGGCCGTTGACCCAGTTCCAGAACACCCGCTTCAAGCTGGCAGAGTGCCAGACCAAGACCACGGTCGCGCGCGCCTTTCTCGACAATTGCATGGAAGAGCACCTGCGCGGCGAACTGACTGTCGAAAAAGCAGCGATGGCGAAATACTGGCTCTCGGATACACAGGGCGAGGTGCTGGACGAGTGTGTGCAGCTGCATGGCGGCTATGGTTTCATGCAGGAATACGCCGTGGCCGAGATGTGGGCCGATGCGCGGGTGCAGCGCATCTACGGCGGGACCAACGAGATCATGAAAGAGCTGATTGCGAGGGCGCTCTGATGGGCCCGGCGATGCTGCAGATGGCACATGCGGGATGCCTCCGGCGGGAGTTTATCCGGCAAGATGAAGGAGCAAGGCAAGCTCCACCCCGCCGGTCGGCCTCTTTACCACGCGGTGTCAGGCACAGTCGGCGGGGCTTCACCTTGCACATGGCTCAACTCTCCAGTCTGCCATGCGCGGCCAGTGTAGGTCGATTAACCTTAACGGATGGTAAAGAAGAGCAAGGCTCCTGCTTCATCTTGCCAGATAAACTCCCGCCGGAGGCTCCCGGCCTCATCACCCAGTCCTGACAGTCGAGGATCAGACCAGATGACCATTCAACTTTATTGCTTTGGCGAGTCGGGCAATGCCTACAAGGCAGCGCTGGCGCTGGAACTTTCGAGCCTCGACTGGGGGCCGGTGAAGGTGGATTTCTTCAATGGAGAAACCCGCACGCCGGACTACCGCGCCAAGATCAACGAGATGGGCGAGGCACCGGTGCTGGTGGACGGCGACACGAAGTTGAGCCAGTCGGGCGTGATCCAGATGTATATCTCGGAGAAGTCCGGTAAGTTCGGAGGGGCCAATCCGGACGAGGCGCGTGAGGTCATGCGCTGGGTGTTCTGGGACAATCACAAGCTGTCGAGCCAGGCCGGCATGACGCGGTTCCTGATGAATTTCCTGCCCGAGGACAAGCGCCCGGCAGAGGTGATCGCATTCATGCAGGGGCGGCTCAAGGCCGCTTATGCGGTGCTGGATGCGCATCTCGATGAGCGCGACTGGATCGTGGGGGACGGTATCACCAATGCCGACATGTCCTGCTGCGGCTACCTCTTTTACCCCGAACCGTTCGGTTTCGTCCGCGCGGACTGGCCCAATATCGACCGCTGGCTGGGGCGCATCGAAGCCCTGCCGCGCTGGAAACACCCTTATGAATTGATGCCCGGATCCCCTGCGGATCGGGCCTGAGACGGAGAGCAGAATGACTGAAGCCTATATCTACGACGCCGTGCGCACGCCGCGTGGCAAGGGCCGCAAGGACGGCAGCCTGCACGAGGTGACAAGCGTGCGCCTGAGCGCGCAGGTACTGGACGCGGTGAAGGATCGCAACGGGCTTGATGGCCATGCGGTGGAAGATGTGATCTGGGGCAATGTCACCCAGGTGGGTGAACAGGGCGGCTGCCTTGCGCGGACGGCTGTTTTGGCGTCCGGGTTGGATCAGTCGATCCCCGGCCTCGCCATCAACCGGTTCTGTGCCTCCGGCATGGAAGCGGTCAACCTTGCTGCCAACCAGGTCAAAGGCGGCGCGGGTGACGCCTATATCGCGGGCGGTGTCGAGATGATGGGCCGTGTTGCCATGGGCAGCGATGGGGCGGCGATTGCCGTCGATCCGTCGGTCGCGATGGAGACCTATTTCGTGCCGCAGGGCATTTCCGCCGACATCATCGCCACCGAATACGGGTTCTCTCGCGACGACGCCGACAGTCTGGCGGTGGAAAGCCAGCGTCGCGCCAAGGCGGCCTGGGATGACAAGCGGTTCGCCAAATCGGTGATCACCGTGCGCGACCAGAACGGTCTGCCGATCCTCGACCATGACGAATACATGCGCCCCGGCACCGACATGCAGAGCCTTGGTGCGCTGAACCCGTCCTTCCAGCAGATGGGCGAGGTCATGCCGGGCTTCGATGCGATTGCTCTTATGAAGTACCCGCATCTGGAGCGGATCAACCACATTCACCATGCGGGCAATTCATCCGGCATCGTCGATGGCGCGGCAGGTGTGCTGATCGGCAACAAGGCGTTCGGAGAGAAATGGGGGCTCAAGCCCCGCGCCCGGATCAAGGCGACCGCCAAGATCGGGACCGATCCGACCATCATGCTCACCGGGCCGGTGCCTGTGACCGAAAAGATCCTTGCCGACACCGGCATGTCGATCAAGGACATCGACCTTTTCGAGGTGAACGAAGCCTTCGCTTCGGTGGTGCTGCGCTTCATGCAGGCCTTCGACGTCGACGACAGCGTCGTGAACGTGAACGGCGGCTCCATCGCGATGGGTCACCCGCTGGGTGCCACGGGCGCGATCATCATCGGCACGCTGCTGGACGAGTTGGAGCGCACCGGCAAGGGCACGGGTCTCGCCACGCTCTGCATCGCCTCAGGCATGGGGGCGGCCACGATCATCGAGCGCGTCTGAGCCATGGTCGGCGTCAAGCAGGAAACGGCCTACGAAATAGGCTACGCGCTTCTGAACCGGACGAAGCGTGCGTATTTCGAGGATGATTTCCCGCTTTTCGCCAGCGCCTTCTTGCTACCGCACGAGCATGTCACCCTGCATGGGTGGGCTGTTCTTCAAACCGAGGAGGATCTGCGGGTGCTGTTTGACCGGATGAAGGCCGAGTTTCAGCGGCTTGAAGTGGACGACATCGTGCGTCCGCTCGTCTCCGCGGAATTCGTCACGCCGTTCAACATCCTGGCGACAGCGGAGTCGCATATCTTCTCGCGGGGACGACGGGTGGCCGAACCCTATGCGGTGCAATCCACCTTGTTGCTCTGCGGCACGGAATGGCGCATCGCCACGGCCAATTACTGCATTCCGCTCTCCACGAAAGGGTTGCCCGATGCGCTGATGCCACCGGCCTTTCCATCGGAAGGGCGCGGGCAGCAGGAGGGGAGCATGATGCCGTCCTGCGGTGATGATGTCACAGGGCAGAGCGACCGGAACCGCCCGCGCTACGGGGAGGTCTCTTGATGGCGATGTCACCGGCCGTCCGCATCTACCAGGACAATCTCGACGCGGTCTCCAAGGCGCTGATGGATGGGGATCTGCAGGAGATGATGAAGTTCATCGCGATCCCGAACATGATGTCGACCCGCGATACCGAATTGGTCATGTCCTCGCCCGAAGAGCTGGACATGGTGATGCAGGATTTCCGCGCCCAATTGCTGGCCCGCGGTGTCACGTCCTATCGGCGGATTTGCCTCGAGGCGGATTTCGTCACCGGCCGTGACGACATGATCGCCGGGCGCCACCGCACCGAAACGCGCAGCGACACGGGCGTGGCGGTGGAGCCCTATCTCAATCACATGGTGCTGATGCGCATCGACGGACGCTGGATGGGTATCTGGCTGCAGGCGATCATGGACAACACCGAACTGCAGATCCTCAGCCCCGATATTGCCGCCGCGCAGGCCGAAGCGCGGCGCATGCTGAACACACTCCGCCGCTGAGACGGCGTCTGAATGAACCCAAGGAAGGGAAAGACACACATGACCGATTTCACACTGAGCACGGATGCCGAGGGCATCGCCACGATCACCTGGGACGTTCCCGGCAAGTCGATGAACGTGCTGAGCTTCGAAGGGCTGCAGACGCTGAGCGATCTCGTGGATGGCGCGTTGGCGGATGAGGCCGTGAAGGGCATCATCATCACCTCCGGCAAGGCCGATTTCGCGGCAGGCATGGACCTGAATGTACTGGCGACTCTTAAGGAGGCGGGCGCCGAGGCGGTGTTCGACGGGATCATGAAAATGCACGGCGTGCTGCGCAAGATCGAGCTTGCAGGCATGGATCCCAAGACGCAGAAAGGCGGCAAACCGGTTGCGGCCGTCCTGCCGGGCACGGCTCTGGGCATCGGGCTGGAAATCCCGCTGGCCTGTCACAAGGTGTTTGCCGCAGACAACCCGAAGGCCAAGATCGGCCTGCCCGAGATCCTTGTCGGCATCTTCCCCGGCGCTGGCGGCACGACCCGCGTGGCGCGCAAGATGGGTGCGATGGCGGCTTCGCCCTTCCTGCTGGAGGGCAAGCTCAGCGATCCGAAGAAAGCCAAGGCCGCAGGCCTGATTGATGAGGTTGCCGAAGATCCGATGACGGCAGCCCGCGACTGGGTTCTGTCAGCCAAGGACGCCGATCTGGTGAAACCGTGGGACGCCAAGGGCTACAAGATGCCCGGCGGCGCGCCCTATCATCCGGCAGGCTTCATGACCTTTGTCGGCGCGTCCGCGATGGTCAACGGCAAGACCAAGGGAGTGTATCCTGCGGCCAAGGCGCTCTTGTCGGCGGTCTATGAAGGCGCTCTGGTGCCATTCGACACCGCGCTCAAGATCGAGGCGCGGTGGTTCACATCCGTCATCATGAACCCGTCCTCCTCGGCGATGATCCGGTCGCTCTTCATCAACAAGGGCGCGCTGGAAAAGGGGGCCGTGCGCCCGGCTGACGTGGACGATCAGCGCGTCAGGAAGGTTGGCGTTCTGGGTGCGGGCATGATGGGGGCTGGCATCGCGCTGGTGTCGGCGCAGGCGGGCATCGACGTTGTGCTGCTCGACCGCGATCAGGCGGCGGCGGACAAGGGCAAGGCCTATTCCGCCGATTACGCGGCCAAGGGCGTGTCCCGCAAGAAGATCACGCAGGACAAGGCCGATGCGATGCTGGCGCGGATTACGGCGACGACGGATTATAACGATCTGGCGGGCTGCGACCTGATTGTCGAAGCGGTGTTCGAAGACCCCAAGATCAAGGCCGAGGTGACGGCGCAGGTTGAAGCGGTGATCGGTGAGGACTGCATCTTTGCCACCAACACCTCGACCCTGCCGATCAGCGATCTGGCGAAGGCCTCCAAGCGGCCCGAGCAGTTCATCGGCATTCACTTCTTCTCGCCGGTCGAGAAGATGATGCTGGTCGAGATCATCAAGGGCAAGGAAACCGGGGATCGCGCGGTGGCCAAGGCGCTCGACTTTGTGCGCCAGATCCGCAAGACGCCGATCGTGGTGAACGACGCGCGGTTCTTCTATGCCAATCGCTGCATCATCCCGTATATCAACGAAGGTATCCGGATGGTGAAGGAGGGCGTCGCCCCTGCCCTGATCGAAAACGCCGCCAAAATGGTCGGAATGCCGCTGGGTCCGCTGCAACTGGTCGATGAGACCTCGATTGATCTGGGCGCCAAGATCGCCCGCGCGACCCGTGCGGCGATGGGCGATGCCTATCCCGATAGTGCTGTGGACGAGGTGATCTTCTGGATGGAAGAGCAAGGGCGTCTGGGCCGCAAGGCGAAGGCCGGGTTCTACGATTACGACGACGCGGGCAAGCGGCAGGGCCTGTCATCGGCAGTTGCCGCGCAGTATCCGCAGGCCGAGGATCAGCCCGATCTGATCGACGTGCAGCATCGTCTGCTGTTCGTGCAGTCGCTCGAAGCGGTGCGCGCGCTGGAGGATGGTGTGCTGATGGACATCCGAGAAGGCGACGTGGGCGCGATCCTGGGCTGGGGCTTTGCGCCGTGGTCCGGTGGCCCGCTGTCCTGGCTGGACATGCTGGGGTCGGAATACGCCGCAGAGCGTTGTGATCAACTGGTCGAGGCGTTCGGCGACCGGTTCGCCTGCCCTGCCCTGCTGCGCGAGATGGCGGCGAAGGGTCAGAGTTTCTACGGGCGGTTTGCACCCGAGAAATCGGCGGCTTGATCATCGCTTAATCTGAGACACGAGAACGCCGCCCGCCCTTGCGCGGGCGGTTTTCGTTTGGGCCGGAATCCATCACGAAGGGCATGCCCCCGACCGGGTGGGCGCGAATGCGCCCGCCATGGGGCGGGCGGGCGCATGCCCGGGCCGCAAGCGACCCGGGCGGTCGTCCACCCTACTCCGCCCGTAGGGCCGCGAACCGTTCCATCCGGTCGATCTGGGGGGCCATGGTGCACCACTCGTCCGCGACCGCGACCCAATGCGCGTCACGGGTTTCGGCGTGGACGATGATGCGGCCGGGTTCCGAGGTGATCTCGGGTACCATGATCATGTTGAGGAACAGGGCAAAGGCTTCGGCAGTCAGACACATGGGAAAACTCCTTTTTCAAGTGTCCTCCCATTGGCGATGTCCACCTCTGACGGGCGGTGATGTCAGGCTAACGCGAAATCGTTGTGTTTGGGTGAACGTCAATGCTGCAACGCAGCAATTTCCACTTCAAGCGCCTGCGTTTTGCGCAAATCAGGTCAAGCCGCACAATATTCAGGCGCCAAAGCGATACCCGAACCGCGCAATATCCTCTTCGCACATAGCGGCCACGGCGGCAGCGGTCTGGTCTGAATAGGCACTGCGATAGTCTTTTGGCCGGTCAGACGCGTTGGCATGCGGCACGTCCAACCGGAACCCCAGATGCGCCTCCACCGGGGCGAGATCTTCGGCCAGATGCTCCAACCGAACATAGGCCGAGGCACGCTCGATCCCGGTTGCATCAGTGACATAACGCGCCGCCGGAAAGGCGCGCAGGGTGGCGTTGGTGTCGGGGTGCAGGACGAAATCGGCAAACCCGGTGTTCTTGGCCAGCTTGACCGCCGGATGATCGAAACCCTGCTGTCTGAGCCAGTGGTAATAGCTGACCACGCGATCCCACGGATTGCGCACCAGTGTGAAGATGAACATCCCGTCGAGATCGGACGGCGACAGCGCCCCGTCGAGATCGGCCAGCGTGCTGTGTTTCCAGAGGCGCCCCTTCGCGTTCAGCGTCCTGACCCGTCCCTTGCGCTTGATCGCCTTGGGGGTGTCGCCGATCAGGATGTCGTCCCGATGCGCGCGCGCTTCCAGCGCGAGGGCCAGCGAGGTGCCTCCCGTCTTGGGGATGTGGACAAAGATGAATTTCCGGGCGGGCGAAACAATCATGCGCCAGAGGTGCCAGTTTGCGGCAGATCCCGCAAGTTTGGGCTTTTCCCATCTTCGATCCCTGCGCTATGTCACCCCGTACAGAATGTCGCAGGGGAGGACAGGTGATGGGTTGGATGCGGGATGAAACCGGATTGGGCAAGCGCACGGCGAATTTCGTGCCGCTGACGCCGCTGTCGCATCTGCAACGTGCCGTTGAGGTGTTTCCCGACACAATCGCCGTTGTGCATGGCCCGCATCGCAAGACCTATCGCGAATACCACGAGCGGGTCACCCGGCTGGCCTCGGCGCTTGCCGCGATGGGCGTGCAGCCCGGCGATGTGGTGGCGACGATCCTGCCCAACATTCCCGCACAGGCCGAAGCGCATTTCGGCGTGCCTGCCTGCGGCGCTGTTCTGAACACGATCAACACCCGTCTGGATGTGGACACCATCGCCTATATCCTCGACCATGGCGAGGCGAAGGTGGTGTTGTGCGACCCGCAGTTCATGTCGGTGCTGGCGCAGGCGATGGACCTGATGGAGGGCCCCGCCCCCAAGGTGATCGAAGTGGCCGATCCGCATGAGGGCGTGATGCCCCACAGCACCTATCCCGAATACGAGGACGTTCTGGCGCGGGCCAATCCGGATTTTCAGTGGATCATGCCCGAGGACGAATGGGAGAGCCTCGCGCTCAACTACACCTCCGGAACCACGGGGCGTCCCAAGGGCGTCGTCTACCATCACCGTGGGGCGTACCTGATGACGATGGGCACAGCCGTGAGCTGGGAAATGGCGCTGCGGCCCAAGTACCTGACCATTGTGCCGCTGTTCCACTGCAACGGCTGGAACCACACCTGGATGATGCCGCTGCTGGGTGGCACGGTTGTGTGCTGCCGCGACATCAGCGCCAAGGCCATCTACAACGCGATTGCCGACGAGGGCGTGACCCATTTCGGCGGTGCGCCCATCGTTCTGAACATGATCGTCAACTCGGACCCGAGCGAGCGGCGTGAATTTGACCATCTGGTAAAAGTTTACACCGCAGGCGCGCCTCCTGCCCCGGCAACGCTGGCCAAGATCGGCGATCTGGGCTTTCACGTGATGCAGGTCTACGGCCTTACCGAAACTTACGGTCACGTCACCGAGTGCGTCTGGAACGGCGACGCGTGGGACGGTCTGGAACAGGACGCAAAGTCAGCCATCAAGGCCCGCCAAGGCGTAGCCTTTCCGATGATGGAAAAGATCGACGTGATCGGCGAGGACGGCCGCCCCGTGCCGCGCGATGGCAAGACTCAGGGCGAGATCGTCATTCGCGGCAATGCGGTGATGAAGGGATACCTCAAGAACCCCAAGGCCACGGACGAGGCGTTCGAAGGCGGGCATTTCCATTCCGGCGACATCGCGGTGATGCACCCGGACAATTACTGCCAGATCGCGGACCGGGCGAAAGACATCATCATTTCGGGCGGTGAGAACATCTCTTCGGTCGAGGTCGAAGGCTGCCTGATGGCGCATGACGCGGTGCTGCTTTGTGCCGTGGTGGCCAAACCGGACGATAAATGGGGCGAGGTGCCCTGCGCCTTTGTCGAGCTGAAGGGCAACCACAGCGCCACCGAGGACGAACTGATCGCCTTCGCCCGGTCGCGGCTTGCGGGGTTCAAGACGCCCAAGAAGGTGGTGTTCGAGGAATTGCCGAAAACCTCGACCGGGAAAATCCAGAAATTCCAGCTTCGGGAACGGGCGAAGGCGCTCTGAGCCAGCGGTCCGGGCTACTGGATATAGCGCATCAGCTCGGCCGCCCGCGCGCGGCCAAGTTCGACCTTGCAGGCGTCGATTGCGATGCCTGTCCCGGACCCGCCGCCAAAGGTAGCGCCCACATAGTCGCAATGCGCGTCGCGATACGCCGACCAGGCCGCCTGTGCCGCCTCGAGCGCTGGCGCCGTCACGACACGGCCTGTGATGCCGTCCAGCTCGTCTGCGGAGGATTGTGCAAAGCCCAGATAGATCTCGACGGTCGCGTCCACGCGCGCAAGCGTGTCGGCCACGCAAGCGCCGATCTCGACCTGGCTGCTGCCGCCGCATTCGGTTGCCGGGTCGGCGAGGGCAAGGCCCGCCCCGCAGACTATGAGGCACAAGGCCGAGGCGCGTGTTTTCATGGCAGACCCTCCGTTCAGGCTGGATCGACAGATCCCTCGTTGTTCCCCCGAAGCATATGTGCCGGCGGTCTGCCATGAAAGATAAAACCGGAGGCCATATCTTTCGTGTCTCTGTGGCACCGTCGGGAGGCCCTTTGCATCGCGGCCGGACGGCGCTGTGGCCCGGTGCCAAGGCTTTGCAAAGTGGCATGCCTCGTGCAACAGCATCGGTACCCCTGCCGCATTGCGCGAACCGCAACGCGGGTGTACCCTGACGATCAACCAACGAGGCAGAGCAGCCCGCATGACCGCGCTGAAGGAATTTCAACGGCTGGAGGCCGAAGGGGTCTGGCGCGCAACACCCGCCGACCAGCGCAAGGACGTGATCGTGTCCTTGGGCGATGCCTCGTTGACGATCCTCGATCTGCGGGAAAACGTTCTGGCGCATTGGTCGGTTGCCGCTGTGGCACGCGCCAACAAGGGGCAGATGCCCGCGATCTATCATCCCGATGGCGATCCGGGCGAAACACTCGAATTCGGACAAGAGAGCATCCAGATGATCGAGGCGATCGAGCGCATCCGCTCCGCCATCGACCGGACCCGTCCGAAACCGGGCAAGCTGCGGTTCTGGATCACCGGGCTGATCGCGGCCTCAGTGATCGGCGGGATTGTCTTCTGGCTGCCGGATGCGCTCCTGCGGCACACGGTGCAGGTTGTGCCAGCGGTCAAACGGGTCGAGATCGGGGACGCTCTACTTGCGCGGATCATGCGGATTTCCGGGCAGGCCTGCATGACCCGCGACGCCCGCGAACCGCTGCGGCGTCTGGCCTCGCGCGTCCTGGGGCCTGCGCAGCGCGGTGCCTTGGTGGTGCTGCCGGGGGGCGTGGCTGAAACCGCGCATCTGCCGGGCGGGCGTATCCTGCTCAACAGAGCTTTGATCGAAGACCCGGAAGAGCCGGATGTGACGGCGGGCTATGTGCTGACCGAACGGTTGCGGGCGCTGACGCAGGATCCGCTCGAGGAAATGCTGATCCAGACCGGGCTCTGGTCCAGCCTGCGGCTCTTGACGACCGGCGAAATGGCCGATGCCGATCTGGACCGATACAGCGAATATCTTCTGGCGCAACCGCCGACGGAGCTGTCCACCGACGTGATCCTTGCCGGGTTCGAAACCGCCGGATTGCGCACCACCCCTTATGCCTATGCCGTTGACATCACGGGGGAATCGACACTGCCCCTGATCGAGGCAGACCCAATGGCTGGCAAGGATGCCCGTCCGGTTCTCAGTGATGCGGACTGGTTGCGCCTGCAGGGCATCTGCGGCGAGTGATCAGTGGCCAAGGCCCTTGCCGCGCCCCACGATCACAGGCTCCTTGATGCGCTGCGGTTTGGTCAACAGTTTTCGCGGCACCGTATTGCTCCAGACCTGCTGGGTCGCGCGGTGGCCCTGCCGGGTCATGTGGGCGCGATGCGGATTGAGGCGGTCATCCTCCCAGGCGGGTTTGTAGCCCTTGGGCACCTTCGGCAGCGTCGTGCCCTGCGCGTCATAGACATGCTTGGGAACAATCCGCTCTTCATAGACGCGGGGCTGCGGCTGGCTGTATTTCTGCGCCTGAACCGTACGGTTGGGGACCATCGGAACCGCACGCTGCGGCGTGATGATGCGCTGCGGCGTGATGATCACCGGGGCGGCTTCGGCCACGACGATGGGGGCAGGCGCCGGACGCGCGAGGCTTGGGGACTGACCGCAGATCGGTTGCCGGTTCTGACCGACACGGGGGACCCACGTCACTGCACCATCCACACCGGCCCGGACATAAACGCAGCCCCGGCTATCGACATATTGCCGGGCGTCATAGCTGGCAGGCGGCAGTTCCGCCGGTGAAGTGACCTGCAAGCCCTGGGCTGACACGGATACGGCTGACACGAGCAGCGCGGCCAACGCAGCCGCAGCTTTGATACGATACACAATCATTTGTCTGTCCCCACAGATGTGTCCGAAGACTGCCTGTCAGGGTTTTGACTGTAAAGGGCTATTTCGTGCCGAACATCCGGTCGCCTGCATCGCCCAGACCCGGCACGATGTAGCCGAGTTCATTCAGGTGCGAATCCAGTGCTGCGGTGACGATGGGGACATCGGGGTGTGCCTCTTTCATGCGGGCGACGCCTTCGGGCGCGGCGAGCAGGCAGAGGAAGATGATGTTCTTGGCGCCCGCGTCCTTCACCAGATCAATCGCGGCGGCAGAGCTGTTGCCGGTGGCAAGCATCGGGTCGACGACAATCGTAATGCGATCCTCGAGTTGCGCGGGGACCTTGAAGTAATACTGCACCGGTTTGAGCGTTTCCTCGTCCCGGTAAAGGCCGACAAAGCCCACGCGGGCGGCAGGAATCAGTTCGAGGATACCGTCGAGCAACCCGTTGCCCGCCCGCAGGATCGAGATCAGCGCGAGCTTCTTGCCGTCGATCACCGGCGCGTCCATTTCGCAGAGCGGGGTTTCAATGCGCTTGGTGGTCATCGGCAGGCTGCGCGTCACTTCGTAGGCCAGCAAGTGGCTGATTTCGCGCAGCAATTGCCGGAACGACTTGGTTGAGGTGTCTTTCTCGCGCATCAGGCTCAGTTTGTGCTGAACAAGCGGGTGGTCAACGATGGTCAGGTGTTGGGTCATGTGCGCTCCAGTCGTTTCAGGACACGGGTGCGGGTGTCCTCGTCGCAGAAGGCCGCGCGGGCGGCGGTGTCGTTCAGTTCGGCAAATACATCTTCGTCCCAGCGGAAGGTGCGGGCAAGATTGACATATTCGTCGCGCATCGTGGTGTGAAAGAAGGGCGGATCGTCAGTGGAGACCGTGACCTTCATCCCGCGTTTGCGCAGGTTTTCAATGGGGTGTTCGGCAAGGCTCGGGTAGACGTTGAGGGTCACGTTGGAACCCGGGCAAACTTCGAGGGTAATCTCGTTCTCCACAAGCCTGTCCACAAGCGCCAGATCGTTGATCGCGTGGACACCGTGGCCGATCCGTTCGACACGCAGATCATCCACCGCATCGCGCACCGATTGCGCGCCGCCCCATTCGCCCGCATGGGCCGTCAGGCGCAGCCCGGCTTCACGTGCCATGTCAAAGCTGTAGGCAAAGTCCCTGGGTTTGCCTTTCATTTCGTCGCCGGCGATTCCGAAGCCAACGATCCAGTCGCCTGCGGTCTCAGCCGCACACAGTGCCGAGGCCTTGGCCTTTTCCGGACCGAAATGGCGGATGCAGGTGACGATGCCGCGCAGGATGATGCCGTGATCGCGTTCGGCCTCGTCCGCCGCGTCCTTGATGGCGTGCAGGTATTCGCGCCACGCGCCCACGTCGCTGCCGCCACAGAAATCGGGGGACAGGAAGGTTTCGGAATAGATCACGTCGTTTGCGGCGCTTTCCTCAAGCACAGCCTTGGTCAGACGGGCGTAATCCTCGGGCGTTTTGAGCACGCTGGTGGCGGCTTCATAGACGCTCAGAAAATGCACGAAATCGCGGTAGGCGTAGCTGCCATCGGGTTTGAAGACGCCGTCGAGATTGACCGATTTTTCCTTGGCCAGCCCCTTGATGAACGCGGGCGGGGCCGCGCCTTCGTGATGCAGGTGCAGTTCGACCTTGGGCAGACGCATGATGCGATCAAGCTCTTCTTCGTCCATCGGACGGCTCAGACGCTCGCGTTCTTCTTCATCCATCACAGGAAACTCCGCCCCGATCCTTTTGACGCCACACCCAGATGTTCGGCGATGCTTGCGGCCACGTCGACAAAGCCGACATGGCCGATCTCTCCGCTGCCAGCCCCGGCGATAAGCACCGGCACCCGTTCGCGGGTGTGGTCCGTGCCGCTCCATGTGGGGTCGTTGCCATGATCGGCGGTGATGAGCAAGAGATCGTCGGGTTTGAGCTTTGGCAGCAGTTTGCCGATTTCGGCATCGAACCATTCAAGCGCGCAAGCATAGCCCGACACATCACGGCGGTGGCCATATTTGCTGTCGAACTCGACGAAATTGGCAAAGATCAAAGCGCTTTCGGGGGCGGTGTCGATCTGATGCGCGAGGTGGGTCATCAGTTGTGCATCCGACCCCTTGTGCACCGTGTCAATGCCCGCCATCGAGAAGATGTCGCCGATTTTGCCAATGCCGATGACCGCTTGCCCGGCGTCCTGCACCCAGTTTGTGAGCACGGGTTCGGGCGGTGCGATGGCATAGTCGCGGCGGTTGGTGGTGCGTTCAAAGCTGCCGTCCTGCCCGATGAAGGGTCGCGCGATCACGCGGCCGATGCGGCGGTCGTGGCACATGGGGGCGAGGTCTTCACACAGCTTGAGCAGGCAATCGAGGCCAAACGCCTCTTCATGCGCGGCGATCTGAAGGACACTGTCGGCCGAGGTGTAACAGATCGGCTGTCCGGTGCGCAGATGTTCCGCGCCAAAGGTTTCGATCACCCGGATGCCGTTGCTGTGGCAATTGCCGAGGATACCGTCGGTGCCTGCGAGGTCGCAGATGCGCTGGGTGATGTCTTCCGGGAAAGAAGGGACGGTGTCGGGCAGATAGGTCCAGTCCCACGGCACGGGCAGGCCCGCGAGTTCCCAGTGCCCCGAAGGCGTGTCCTTGCCTTTGGAGACTTCCGTGGCAGCGCCCCAGCGTCCGGTCGGCGTGGCGTCAAGGCCGGGGGCATGCTGGCCTGAGGCCAGTTCGACAGCGTGGCCAAGACCCAGTGCGTCGAGCGTCGGCAGATGCAACGGTCCGCTGCGCCCATCTTCGGCCTGCCCCGCGGCGCAGGCCTGGGCGATATGGAGGATCGTGTTGGCACCGGTGTCCGGGACAGTGCCGTTGAAGAACTGGTCGGCGTCCGGCGCACCGCCGATGCCGACGGAGTCCATGACGACAAGGAAGGCGCGGCTCATGTGATATGCTCCAGCACAAGGGCGGGCGAAGTTGCAGGGCCGTCCCCCAAGGTGATCGCGGCGCGCACCGCCTGTTCGGCCTCGTCCGCCTGGCTTTCACGGGCGGCGTGGATGCGGGCCAAAGGCTGACCCTTGGTGACACGATCCCCGATGGAGACCACATCGCTGAGGCCCACCGCCGGGTTGACCACATCGGTTTCGACCTGACGTCCCCCGCCCAGCGCCACGACGGTCAGGCCAAGGACTTCGCCGTCGATGGCGCTGACGGTGCCCGAGGCTGGTGCTGCGACTTCGCGGATCACGGGGGCTTCGGGCAGGAACCGGGCCCAGTCCTCGACGAAATGCACCGGGCCGCCCATGGCATAGACCATCGCTCCGAATTTTTCGGCGGCGGTGCCACTGGCGATGGCTTGACCGATCTTCGAAGTGCCATCGCTGATCCCGGCCTGTTCGAGCAACGCGCCGCCCAAGGCAATGGTCAAATCCAGCAACCTGCCCGAGGTCGCGCCTGTGAGGACGCGCATGACGTCGATCACTTCGAGCGCGTTGCCAAGACTGGGGGCCAAGGGTTGCGACATTTCGGTAATGAGTGCGGAGGTCGGACAGCCGGTGGCGTTTGCCGTATCCACCAGGGCGCGGGCCAACGCGCGGGCGTCGTCCTGCGATTTCATGAACGCGCCCGAGCCGCATTTGACGTCAAGCACCAGCCCTTCGAGACCTGCGGCGAGTTTCTTGGACAGGATCGAGGCTGTGATGAGATCGAGGCTTTCCACCGTCGCGGTCACATCGCGGATGGCGTAGAGCCGTTTGTCGGCGGGGGCGATGTCGGCGCTGGCGCTCACGATGGCACAGCCGACCTTGGACACGACCTGCCGGAACTGGTCTTCGGTGAGCGTGGTTCGGAAGCCGGGAATGGACTCGAGCTTGTCCAGCGTGCCGCCGGTATGGCCGAGCCCCCGGCCCGAGATCATCGGGACATACACACCACAGGCCGCCAGCGCGGGGGCGAGGATCAGGCTGACGCAATCCCCCACCCCGCCGGTCGAGTGTTTATCAAGCACCGGCGCGTCGAGATCCCACTGCAGCACCTTGCCGCTGTCGCGCATCGCGGCGGTCAGGGCCGCCCGGCCCGCGTTCCCCAGTCCGTTCAGGCACACGCCCATAGCGAACGCCCCGGCCTGCGCATCGCTGACCGACCCATCGGCCAGCCCTTGAGCAAACCACGCCAGCGCGTTAGCGTCGGGTGCGCCGCCTTTGCGTAAGGTGGCGATGATCGCGCGTGCGTCCATCAGGTGCGGTCCATGTGGCCCGCGTCAAACGCGCCGGGCAGAAGGTCGCCCACGGTCGTCTTGAATTCGGCGCCGTCCGTGGTGGCGAGCGTCACCGGAACATCGCGCGCGGCGAATTCCGAGAGTTTCTGACGGCAACCGCCACAGGGAGGCACCGGATCAGGGCTGTCGGCCACGACATACGCTTCGACGATGCGCGACGCGCCCGAGGCGATCATCGCGGCAATGGCCCCGGCCTCGGCACAGGTGCCCTCGGGATAGGCGACATTCTCGACGTTGCAGCCGACGTGGATCGTGCCATCCTCAGACCGCAGGGCCGCACCCACCTTGAAATTGGAATAGGGCGCATAGGCCTTTTCCCGGACCGCGCGCGCCGCGTCTTTCAGTTCCATCGGTTCCCCACCCAAAGTTCTCAGTCTCCCATGATTGCGAGGCCCCGCGCCCGATTGCAAGGGCTGGAGGAACCGGAACTCATTGCTCCGCGTTCTGACTTAAAGAGAGGAGGCCGCCATGCCGATACAAAACAGCCTGAGCCTTGATCCGACGGTTGGACTTGGTCCTGATCCCGAAGAACAGATGACCGAGAAACAGGCGATCCAGCTGCGTGAACTTGCCAGCGAAGCGGACGAGCCCTTTGACGGAAGCCTGACGCGCAGGCAGGCCCAACGCCGCATCGCACATCTTCAGGAATACCTGAAATGAGTTTCTTGCCGCCAAGGCAACTGACTGCCCTTTCCCCGCGACCAGATTTGGTTTAACCCTAAACCAAATTTGAGCGGGACGGGATTCATGTCGGACAACACCAACGAAACGCTGCGTCAGGCAGCTCTGTTTTACCACGAACATCCAAAGCCCGGTAAGCTTGAGATCCGCGCGACAAAGCCGCTGGCCAACGGGCGCGACCTTGCCCGCGCCTACAGTCCCGGCGTGGCGGAGGCCTGTCTTGAGATCAAGGCTGACCCGACACATGCGGCGCGATATACCGCCAAGGGTAATCTGGTGGCGGTTGTCTCGAACGGCACGGCTGTTCTTGGCCTCGGCAATATCGGCGCGCTCGCGTCGAAGCCGGTGATGGAAGGCAAGGCGGTTCTGTTCAAAAAATTCGCCAATATCGACTGCTTCGACATCGAGGTGAACGAGAGCGATCCGGAAAAGCTGGCCGACATCGTCTGCGCGCTGGAGCCGACATTCGGTGCGATCAACCTTGAGGACATCAAGGCGCCCGACTGTTTCATCGTCGAAAAACTCTGTCGCGAGCGGATGAACATCCCCGTTTTCCACGACGATCAGCACGGGACCGCCATTGTCGTCGGTGCGGCCGCGACCAACGCGCTGCATGTGGCCGGAAAGGCGTTCGAGGACATCAAGATCGTGTCCACCGGCGGTGGCGCTGCGGGGATTGCCTGTCTCAACATGCTGGTCAAACTGGGCGTGAAACGCGAGAACATCTGGCTTTGTGACATTCACGGCCTGGTTTACGAGGGCCGTGCCGAGGAGATGAATCCGCAGAAAGCGGCGTTCGCGCAGAACAGCGATCTGCGCACGCTTGACGACGTGATTGATGGTGCAGACCTGTTCCTTGGTCTGAGTGGTCCCAAGGTTCTGACGCGTGAGATGGTGGCGCGGATGGCGGATCGTCCGATCATCTTCGCATTGGCCAACCCGACGCCCGAGATCCTGCCCGACGAGGTGCGCGAAGTGGCCCCCGGTGCGATCATGGCCACGGGACGCAGCGATTTTCCCAATCAGGTCAATAACGTGCTCTGCTTCCCGTTCATCTTCCGGGGTGCGCTGGATGTGGGCGCGACCGAGATCAACGACGAGATGCAGATCGCTTGTGTCGAAGGGATCGCCAAGCTGGCCCGCGCGACCACCAGTGCCGAGGCGGCTGCGGCCTATCGTGGCGAACACCTGACCTTCGGGCCGGAATACCTGATCCCGAAGCCTTTTGACCCGCGGTTGTCGGGCGTGGTCTCGACCGCTGTGGCCAAGGCTGCGATGGAATCTGGTGTGGCCCTGCGCCCGGTTGAGGACCTCAAGGCCTACAAGGCCAAGCTGGACGCCAGCGTCTACAAATCCGCAATGCTCATGCGCCCGGTCTTTGAGGCGGCGGCGACCGGCGCACGCCGGATCGTCTTTGCCGAGGGCGAGGATGAGCGGGTGCTGCGCGCGGCGCAGGCCATCCTCGAGGACACGACGGAAACGCCGATCCTGATCGGCCGCCCCGACGTGATCGCATCGCGCTGCGAACGGCTGGGCCTCGAAATCCGGCCCGAGCGCGATTTCACCCTGGTGAACCCGGAAAACGACCCGCGTTACCGCGACTATTGGGAAACGTATCATCGCATCATGGCACGGCGTGGTGTGACGCCGGATCTGGCCCGCGCGATCATGCGCACCAACACCACCGCCATCGGTGCCGTGATGGTGCATCGCGACGAGGCCGACAGCCTGATCTGCGGCACCTTCGGAGAATTCCGCTGGCATCTCAATTACGTAACGCAGGTGCTTGGGTCGGAAACGCTGTCGCCGCATGGCGCGCTGAGCATGATGATCCTCGAAGACGGACCTCTGTTCATTGCCGACACCCATGTGCGGTCGCTGCCCACGCCGGAGGAGTTGGCCCAGACTGCCATTGGTGCCGCCCGTCACGTACGCCGGTTCGGGTTGACACCCAACATCGCGTTCTGTTCGCAATCGCAGTTCGGCAATCAGGAGGAGGGATCGGGCAAGCGTCTGCGCGAGGCGATCGCGCTTCTTGATTCTCAGCCGCGGGACTTCTGCTATGAAGGCGAGATGAACGTCGATGCTGCGCTTGATCCGGAACTGCGCGAGCGCCTGCTGCCGGGAAATCGGATGCAGGGTGTCGCGAACGTACTGATCTTCGGGCACGCGGATGCGGCGTCTGCGGTGCGCAACATTCTCAAGATGCGGGCGGGCGGGCTTGAAGTGGGGCCGATCCTGATGGGAATGGGCAACCGAGCACATGTGGTCACACCGGGGATCACGGCGCGGGGGCTGCTGAACATGGCCGCCATCGCCGGCACGCCGGTGGCACAGTACGGGTAAGCGATGGGTCGACCCATCGCGGTTTTGGGTTGACCCAAAACCCTAGCTCAACCCGTCGAGAAACGCTTCGGCCTCGGAGAGGATCGTCTGTTTGCGATCCTCGTCCATCCGTTTCCAGTTGGCATAGATCTGGGACATGCGCTGGTTCTTGGCGAACCTCTCGGCATGGCGGTCGAGGAAATGCCAGTAGAGCAGGTTGAACGGACAGGCGTCCTTGCCAGTCTTGTCGTTCACCTTGTAGCGGCAGGATTTGCAGTAATCCGACATCCGGTTGATGTAAGCCCCCGAGGACACATAGGGCTTGGACGCGATGATGCCGCCATCGGCGAACTGGCTCATCCCCACCGTGTTGGGCGCTTCGACCCATTCGAAGGCGTCGACATAGACGCGCAGATACCACTCATGCACCTCGTGCGGGTTGATGCCCGCCAGCAACGCAAAATTGCCCGTGACCATCAGGCGCTGGATGTGGTGGGCATAAGCCTCGTCCGCGGTCTGGGTGATCGCTTTGGACAGGCAGTTCATCTCCGTGTCGCCGGTCCAGTAGAAATCGGGCAGCTTGCGCTGGTGGTTGAGTGCATTGCGGCGCGGGTAATCCGGGCCTTCGCGGAAATAGATGCCGCGCACATATTCGCGCCAACCGATGATCTGGCGGATGAACCCTTCCACGGCATTCAGCGGCGCGTGACCGTCCTTGTACGCGTCTTCGGCCGCCTTGCAGACCTCCATCGGGTCAAGCAGCCCGACATTCAGGTAGGGCGAGATCATCGCGTGATAGAGGAAGCGGTTGTCGTTCATCATCGCGTCCTGGAAATCGCCAAATCGCGGCAGGGCGTAGGTGATGAAATGCGCCAGTGCGCGGCGGGCCTGTCCCTGATCGGTGGCGAACCAGAAGGGGCGCAGCGCCCCGAAACTGTTGCCGAACCGCGCCTCGACCAGATCGAGCACCTCTTCCACGGTCTCATCAGGCGTGAACTGCATCGGGCCGGAGAACGCGATGTCGTCCGGGGCAGGTTTCCGGTTCTCCGAATCGTAATTCCACTTGCCGCCTTCGGGGTCGTCGCCCTCCATCAGAAGGCCCGTCTTGCGGCGCATGTCGCGGTAGAAATACTCCATCCGCAGGGCTTTGCGCCCCTCGGCCCATTGGTCGAATTCCTCCTGCGTGCTGACAAACCGGGTGTCGGGTTTCATCGTCAGTTTGAGCGGCATGTCCTCGAGCGCTTGGATCAGACGCCATTCGCCGGGCTGGGTTGCGATCACCTCGGATGCGCCGGTGTCCTCGGCGCGTTGGAGCAATTCGCTGGGGATGCTGCCTGCGTTTTCCGTATCGTCAAGCTGGGTGTACCGCAGGTCCCAGCCATCGTCGCGCAGGCGGGCGGCGAATTTGCGCATCGCGGCAAAGATGAAGGCGATCTTCTTGGGGTGATGCTGCACATAGGTCGTCTCTTCGGCAACCTCGGCCATCACCACCACATCTGACGATTTGTCGGCGGCTTGCAGCGCGGAGAGGGTCTCGGAAAGCTGGTCGCCCAGAACAAGGACAAGGCGCGTCACCACGGCACCTCCTTGCCCTGCCAGTCAAAGAATTTACCGGTATCTGCCGGGGTCAAACCGTCGATCACCTTGAGGAGATTTTCGGCGGCCTCACTTGCCGGAACCGAAGGGTGCGTGCCCACATATTTCTCCGTGAACGGGGTTTCTACGGTTCCGGGATGCAAGACGACGCAGGCCAAATCCTTGTGGGTGCGCGCCAGTTCAATGGCGCTACTGTGGATCATCTGGTTCAGCGCCGCCTTGGAGGTGCGGTAGCTGTACCATCCTCCCAGCCGATTGTCCCCGATAGAGCCGACGCGGGCGGACAGGGCCGCAAAGACAGCCCGCCCCTGACGCGGCAGCAGACGCACCGCGTGCTTGAGCACCAGTGAAGGCCCCACTGCGTTCAGGGTGAACTGGTCAACCATGGCCTTGGCCGAGACATGCCGCAGGGTCTTTTCCGGTTCGGCGCCGTCGATTTCCAGCGCGCCTGTTGCGACGAGGACGAGGTCGAACGGCCCCTCAAGAGAGCCCAGCGCGGACTGCACGCTGGCTTCGTCCGTCCCGTCGAGCCCGTCATGGCTCCGCGACAGGCCCGTTACGGCCACACCCCGTGCTGTCAGGGTCTTGGAGAGTGCCGTGCCGATGCCGCCACTTGATCCGATGATGAGTGCTTTTGTCATGATCCCGCGACCTAGAGTGCGGGGTCAGTCAGTCAACGGTGTCAGATCAGACCGCGCCAGCGCAGGAAGACGATCAGCAGGGTGATCGCGGCCAGAAAGTTGAACGCCATGCTGCCCAGCATCGACAGCGCGATGCCCTTGCGGCGGTCTGCAACGTCAATCGCCTTGAGATGCGTCGCGGCGCGGTCATAGGCGCTTTTGGTTGCGTTCGCATCAAGTCGGATGGCGAGCTTGGGATTGCGCGCCATCTGCTCTGCCTCGGCGACGATTGTGATATCGTGGCGCACCCCCTGCGGCAGCATGCGCCCGGCCTTGGAGGCCCGACGGGCCAAAGAGCCGCGCTTGAGGCCAAGCCGTTTCGCCATCAGCGTGCGCAATGCGTCTGCATGCGCTTTGATCATGTCCGCGTGTTCCATTGGACAAAACTAAGCCTCCTTGCCCTCTTGCTCAAGACAGATATGGCGCAGTATGCAGGCCAGATGCTGAACACACTGTTTACAGAGTCGACCGGATCCGCACGTCCGGTTCTCATCGTGCACGGGCTTTACGGGTCCGGACGGAACTGGGGCGTCATTGCAAAACGCCTGTCGGACCGGGGGCCGGTGCTGGCTGTGGACCAGCGGAATCACGGCGACAGTTTCTGGTCGGACAGCCATTCCTATCATGACATGGCTGCGGACCTCGCCGAGGTGATCGCAGCCCATGGCGGGCCGATGGACGTGGTCGGACATTCGATGGGCGGCAAGGCGGCCATGGTGCTGGCACTGACGCGGCCTGACCTTGTGGAGCGGCTGATCGTAGCCGATATCGCGCCGGTCGCCTATGGTCATTCTCAGATGCAGTTCATCGACGCCATGCGCGCCGTGGACCTGTCTACCGTCGAAAAACGCTCGGACGCATCCGAACAATTGGCCGCGCATGTCGACGACGTGACGCTGCAGGCGTTCTTTACCCAGTCGCTCGATGTCAAGAACCGGCGGTGGAAGCTGAATCTCGACGCTCTGGCGGCCGAGATGCCCAAGATCCTCGGCTTTCCAGATGTGGCGGGGCGGTTCGAGAAACCGACGCTGTTCCTCTCAGGTGCCCTGTCGGACTATGTGACGCCCGAGGCCCGCCCGACGATCAAGGCGCTGTTCCGCCTGGCGCGCTTTGCCAAGATACCCGGTGCCGGGCATTGGCTGCACGCCGAGAAACCACGCGAATTCGAAGCATCGGTGCGCGCGTTCCTGGACCGGGATCAATAGCCCCGACAGGATTGTTCGGAGCGCGAAGCGAACACCTTGTAGCGTTCCCAGAACGCATCGTCGGATGGGGATTGCGACATCCACGTATCATGTGCGCGTTGCGGATCGGAAAAGAAGCGCGACGCCTTGCGCTGATCCGACCCGGACAGCGACTGGTTGGCGACGGTCTGGATGCAACCGCACAGACGCGGATTGCGCGCCTTTCGATCCGACGACAGGCACGCGCGGCTGATCGGACCGCTGGAAAAGCGTGTGACCGCGCCGCCATCGCCGCGATCGAACCGATTGCCACCACATCCCGCGACCAATGCCGTGACCATGAGTGCTGCCAAGACTTTCATGACGCCTGTTCTCTTGTTTCCTGTGCCGCGCCGCGGGTCTTGTGCCCGGTGTCACGGCTGACTGCCTGATCCCGAACATGCCCGAAACGGGAGGTGTTTTCAAATCACCTTTTGTCAAGCGGGCTGCGCCATTCGCGCCACCTTGACCAGATACCAAAACCGCATCATATCCGGCGCATGACAGAGCTTTCGCACATCCGCAATTTTTCCATCGTTGCCCATATCGACCACGGGAAATCCACCCTGGCCGACCGGTTGATCCAATCGACCAACACGGTCTCGGAACGGGAGATGAAAGAGCAGCTGCTCGACTCGATGGATATCGAGCGGGAACGCGGCATCACGATCAAGGCGAACACCGTCCGGATCGAGTACAAGGCTCTGGATGGCGAGGTCTATATCCTCAACCTGATCGACACTCCAGGGCACGTGGACTTTGCTTACGAGGTCAGCCGGTCGATGCGCGCGGTCGAGGGATCGCTGCTGGTGGTCGACGCCACGCAGGGCGTGGAAGCGCAGACACTGGCCAATGTCTATACCGCCATCGACGCCGACCACGAGATCGTCCCGGTGCTGAACAAGATCGATCTGCCTGCGTCAGAGCCTGAGCGGGTGAAGGAACAGATCGAGGATGTGATCGGGATCGACGCGTCCGAAGCCTTGGAGATTTCGGCCAAGACCGGTGTCGGCATCCCCGCCGTGCTGGAGGCCATCGTGAAACGCCTGCCGCCGCCGCATGAAGGCACGCGGGATGCGCCGCTCAAGGCGATGCTGGTGGACAGCAAATACGACCCCTATCTGGGCGTCGTGGTCATCGTCCGTGTGATCGACGGGGTTCTGAAAAAGGGCCAGCGCATCAAGATGATGAAGACCGGCGGGACCTATGACATCGACCGGATCGGCGTCTACCGCCCGGCGATGCAGCCGGTGGACGAGCTGGGACCGGGTGAGATCGGATATATCACCGCGCAGATCAAGCAGGTGAGCGACACCCGTGTGGGTGACACGATCACGACCGAGAAGAAGGGCTGCGAGACGCCCCTGCCCGGCTTCAAGCCGTCGATCCCGGTGGTCTTCTGTGGCCTCTTCCCGGTGGATGCCAATGATTTCGAAGACATGCGAGACGCGATGGAGAAGCTGGCGCTGAACGACGCGTCCTTCACCTTCGAGATGGAGACATCGGCAGCACTTGGCTTTGGCTTCCGCTGCGGGTTCCTTGGGCTTCTGCACCTCGAAGTGGTGCGCGACCGTCTGGAGCGTGAGTACGATATCGACCTGATCACCACCGCCCCGTCGGTGATCTATCACGTCTACACCAAAGACGGCGAGATGCGGGAACTGCACAACCCCGCCGACATGCCCGACCCGTCCACCATCGACCATATCGAAGAGCCGCGCATCAAGGCGTCGATCCTTGTGCCGGATGAATATCTGGGCGATGTGCTCAAGCTCTGTCAGGACCGGCGCGGTCTGCAACTTGACCTGACCTATGTCGGCAGCCGCGCGATGGTGGTCTATGACCTGCCGCTGAACGAAGTGGTGTTCGATTTCTACGACCGTCTGAAATCGGTGACCAAGGGCTATGCCAGCTTTGACTACCAGATGATCGGCTACCGCGAGGACAACCTCGTGAAGATGCAGATCCTCGTGAATGACGAACCGGTGGATGCGCTGTCCACGATGGTCCACCGCGACCGGGCCGAAACGCGGGGCCGCGCCATGTGCGAAAAGCTCAAGGACCTGATCCCGCGCCACATGTTCAAGATCCCGATCCAGGCCGCCATCGGTGGTAAGGTGATCGCCCGCGAAACCCTGTCCGCCCTGCGCAAGGACGTGACCGCCAAGTGCTATGGCGGCGACGCGACCCGGAAGAAGAAGCTTCTGGAAAAGCAGAAGGCCGGCAAGAAGAAGATGCGCCAGTTCGGCAAGGTCGAGATCCCGCAGGAGGCGTTCATCTCGGCGTTGAAGATGGATAGTTGAGCAAAGTGTAGGGTGCGTGACCTAACGCACCCTATAACACATCCGACAACGGTGCGTGTTTACACGCACCCTACGCAAAGCTCCGCCGATCCCTTAGTCGTGATGCTTGTCCCCCTGCGCGTGGTACGTAGATGCTGTATGCTTGGGCAAAAGATCCCGAGCAGGACATCTCTTATGCGACACGCTTTTCTTGCCGCGCTGCTGCTGGCAGCCCCCCTGCCTGTGCAGGCCGATCTGTGCGATTTCCGACCAAGCGTGCTTGCGGGCAAGGCCGGTCAGGCCGCGAAATCGACTGCCGGAGCGGTGGCCTCGGCCGCGACAGAGACCGTACGGGCGGTGGGCGTTTATACGCTGGAAAACCCGGTCTCGGGGGCCAGCATGATCAGCAGCGGGATCAGCGGTGTTGCGGCGGCAGGCAGCAGCGTGGCCGCCGGAGCGGGCGGTGCCATGACCGGAGCGACAGCCGTTGTCACCGCCCCCGTGACCATCGCGGTCGCGGGTCTGACGGCGGTGGCTCTGGGGAGCTATGAAGGCGTCTGTTATCTGCGGGAGGACCGGATCACCGACTATGACGAAATCCTCTATATCGTCACCAACCTGTCGGCCAATTCCGACCCGACGATGTTCCGCCTGATCCCCGAAGGATCCGAATATGTTACGCTGAATGGGCGGAACGCGATTGCGCGCTCGGACAAGGTGCGTATCGCGGCGACGGGTGTGGGGCCGTTCCTGTTCGACGTCGAAAACCTCTACATCGCGGATGGCGTGCTGATGCATCGCGATCTTGGGCGGAACACGGTGATCGGCGCTGTCGGGCTGCAGGTGGTCGCCGCTGACAAATAAGGCCAGCTCAGCGTGGTGTCGCAAGCGCGGTGAGACAGGTCTCGGCGGCCGGCCCCGGCAGCGCATCCGCGATGCGCGCGCGTTCCGCCTCGAGAAACGGTGCACGATCCTCTTCCGGGCGGTCTTCTGACCCGAAATAGGCGGACAGGTGGTGACAGGCCGATGCCGCCAGCCACGGGGCGTCGGACAGCGCAGCCAGAACCGCTTCGGGGTCTTGCCGGTAAAGGGGCAGCAGATCAGCGGCGTAGGATTGCGTGAGCCCCGCATCCGCGCTCCGCAGCGCCACATCGCCCAACAGGATCCAGAGGCCCAGATCCCCGGGCGCATCTGCGCGCGCCCCGTCCAGCAGACGGACATAGAGATCACCCAGCCCCTGCATGGCGGCCAGCGGTGTGTCATACCGGGACGGAACCCGCCCCAGCATGAGCTCGATCATCTCGACCGCGTCCGTCGGATCGGGCGGCGGCACCTCCTGTGCGCATGCATCAGCGACGCTCAGACACAGGGCCAATGCGCCACCGATCAGCTGTCGGGTCATCATTCGAAGGTGGGCATCCCACCCCAAAGGGAATGCATGGAGCGGGTGCAGTCCCAATCCTGCGGACGACCCCGGTTGACGGTTTCATCCGAAATGATGACGCTGATGTTTCCGGTTTCCTTGGGCGTGATTTCGGACCACATCTGGTAGACCTTCGCGCCGGGCATCACGATGCAGCCATCGGACCACCCTGCATTGGTGCCCTTGTGGATGAAAAACCCGTTGGCGGTGCTGCCATTGCCGTTATAGGGCACCTTGAGGCCCAGCCAGATTGAACCGCCCCGGGTTTACCGGAGAGTAAAACACTCAAAGGATGAGCCCTATGACGAAGAGACGATTCACGCCCGCCTATCCGGCTGAACTACG
>NZ_JALEGT010000018.1 GCF_022763305.1 Marivita sp.
GACCAAACCATTAAGATCAGCTCTCAGGCCACACCGCTTGGGGGCTTTTCTTTTGCCTTTATTTCGATTGTCGTTCCTTTTTGCTCCTTGCCTCGTCGTTCTGGAGGATATGTCGCTGACATTGTCGTCAGTCGGTTTCCTTCCCCGAACCTTCGGCGCTCAAGTAGTCGGCGACTAAATCTCCGAGCTTCTCGAGACGCTCTTGGTCTATCGGCACACCTGCAACCTTGATGGATAGGTTTCCATCGACTGAAGTCGCCGAAAGATTTCGGTTGCCCACCTTGCGTTTGACCGTGAGCTTTCTGGGCTTTGCCTTCGGTTTGAGCTTGGGTTTGTTCACCCTCTCCAAGCTCGCTAAGGCTCCCTGCAAATCACGAAAGCTCATGTCGTAGACATTCTTGAACGCGTTCAAGATTTGATCCTGCGCAGCGAAGACAGACCTCGCTCGTGAGACTAGGCTCTCATGCACGCCAATTTTCTTTGCGAAGGCCACAGCTGTCAGCTTGTCTGCCCCAGAAGCCAACGTTTCATACATTTCACCAATCGAAACCAAACGCTCAAATGGGCTAAGATTCTCGCGCTCCTCATTCTCGCGGAACCGCAGAAACAACATCTCAAACTTGCTGTTCTCGGCGTTTCGCGCTTCCGGCGAAGCGAGGATTGCACGAAGAGGTAAACCCAACTCCGACGCGGCCGCCAGTCGGCGGCGTCCTGTAAGCATGACAAATGGAACACCAGTGACGTTCGACGGCTCCAACGGATCCGGCTCCCAATCCGGATCCTCGGGCCACACCAGAATGGGTGTGTCCTGCCCGTTCGAGGCAATGCTGTTTACCAGAGACCTGAATGCTTCCTGGGACATCCAGTCTTGACGGCGGTCTGTCCCCATCGGATCTGATATCTGGTCTGGCGACAGGCTTATTTCGTGGCGGCCGTTTAAGATATCCGAACAAAGCTCAGCTCTGCTTCGCTCCACAGCGGCTTGCGATTGCGCAAGCGCCCCTGATTTCCAAGCACTGCCGGCCCCCTTGAAAGGAGTAGAAACAGCGTCGCCCGTTTCTGCCCGGCCTTCGGGACCGGGCGTGCGCTCCTTGGATGTGTCGGGACTAGTAGCCTTGCTGACCAGCGACCTTGGAATACTGCGTTTCATGCTTCACCCTCGCCGTCATCTTCATAGAACTCGTCCATCCATGTATTGGCATAACCGCGTTCGAAGCCCGGCCAGAGTCGCGATACTATGGCGTCGTTAACCGCATCGGCATTCGTGATGAACCGGTTGATCCCCTTGCGTTTTCCCGGCGTGTCCGGCTCATATTCGTATACGGATTGATAAACGTCTGACGCATTCGAGATTGCGTCGGAACGCAGATAAAACACCGGCAGAATTTCCGTGGGGCAGTGTTCCAGCAGGTTTCCGATGTGGTTTAGATCCTGCGCATTGGATCGTTGGACGATCGTCGGCAACAGCATGTTGGCACCAGTTCCTATTTCGATCCGTTCATGGGCCAGAATATGCTGAAGCATCCCCAGCAGGCCGGTCACAAAGGTCGACAGCGTTGCGATGTCAAACCCCTTCATGGTTTGCGGGATGACCAGCGAAGTCGACGCAATCACGTTATTCAGCTGGAAAAGTGTCAACGCAGGCTGATAGTCGATGATGATGACATCGAGGGTCTCGGTCAGCGCAGCGTTCAGTCGCTGCTGATCGACCTTGCCCTCGACTACCAATTCGTTGGGCAGCGTTTTTGGCGGGTGGCCCGCTTTCCAGCGATCAAGGGCATCGCGCAGGTAGCGATAGAAGCTCTTTCCGGCGGGGGCCTCTCGCACAAGGCGCGCAATCTGGATCTCTCCCTCAGACGTTTCGCCATGTGCCGGCAGCAGACGCAGCCCCGGCCAGGAGGTCTTTAGAAAGAAGCTGTCGAGCGTCTGCGCATCGTGATCAGTGTATGGCGCATCTTCCGACTGGAAGAGGCCGGCAAAGTCCACCATGGAGGCGGTGTTTTCGTCGGGCATCTGGGGAAGACCTTCACCCCCGACAAAGTAGAGCGTTATCGTGCTTTGCGGGTCTGCATCCATGACACCAACGCGCATGCCGTAATGCAAGCTGAGATACTGCGCAAAATGCGCGGCGCTCAGGCTCTTAGCCGTGCCCCCTTTCTGGCTGGCAAACGAGATGACGGGTAAGGGGGCGTCGGGTTTGCGCCAGGCTAGGTAGTCGTAGGGCCGCTTTGCCGAGGCCGCCAGAAGGGCCCGCATGTGCATCAATTCGGAAAGCGTGAAAACACGCTCTCTTCCAACATATTCGCCCGCGGGAAAGTCGTCGCTCGAATTGGCGAACTTGGTTAGATACTGAATACTGACGTTCATAAACCTTGCGCACTGGCGCATTGACCACGTGCGCTTGATGCGCTGACGCAAGGTGAGTTCCTTGTTCACTGCCACCATCGTGCGCTCAAGCCCACGTGACAGGTCCGTCAAAAACTGTTCTAGACTACCGCTCATTCCTAAGCCCTGACTTCGGTTGGGTCCGAGTTCGACTCGATTCTGCTTCTATGGTAGCACGGTTTTGGAGGAAAAATAAAGATACCACGCGCCTATGAGTTTCAGGCGCTTATTTAGAAGCTCCACCACCCCTAAAACTCCAATCTTGAACGCGTTCAAGATTGGAGTCTTGATGGGCCGGTCGGTGGAGAACCGACCGGCCTTAGCCGTCACGCGGCGTCTTTGGGACCCCAGGGGATGACGGCCTGCAGGGACAGATCGTCCTGGTTCGCGGCCTTGCCGAGGTTGGCGTTGAAGC
>NZ_JALEGT010000019.1 GCF_022763305.1 Marivita sp.
GCGATACCGTAACCGACAACTTCCGCGTCGTATCCCTAGAAAAATACAAAATCGTCTGAAACGACATCAGGTCAATTCAGGCGCATGAGTATATCGACAAAAAAGAGCAGTGCCCGCACAAGCGAGGCCGATAGGTGGCACAATGGTATCAGTACGGCGCGCCGTCCTTGCAGCGGGTATTGCTGCAGGCAGTCCGTTGATCGCCCAATCCGCGGCGATCACCGAAGGTGCGAGCGCGTACTCGTTTACCATGAATGGCGTCGAGATGACGATCACGCGCAGCGGCCCGTCCTGCCCGTCGTCCTGCATCCAGCCGATGAGTGCCGCAGCCGGGGTCGAAACGCTGGGCGAGCTTGAAGTCATCGGATTTCTGCAGAACGCAGTGAGCACCGGCACCGGGCTTCTGGTCGATGTACGCATGCCCGGCACCTTTTCCTCGGGCTCGGTGCCTGGCGCGGTGAATGTGCCCGTCGCAACCTTTCTTCCCGAAAACCCCTATCGCAATGATCTGCTGTCCGCTCTTGGGGTCAGCACGCCGGAAACTGCACCCGGTTTTGCCGGGGCCTTCACACTTGTGCTTTTTGGCAACGGACCCGATGACGCGGCAGCGCGGGATGCGATCACGCATCTTCTGGGCGCGGGATACCCGCCAAGCAAGATCAAGTATTACCGCGGCGGCGCCACGACCTGGAGCGCGCTTGGCCTGAATATCTCGGTGGGACAATGACACAGACATCCAGAAGTGCGGGTTATATCCGGATGGCGCTCATGGGCACTGCCTTCATTGCCCTCACCATAGTCCTCGTGGTGTTTCAGCCGGGTTCACCGCGCCACGCCCAGACCACCTTCGAACCCGACACCGCCACAACCGTCACACGCGTCGCCGACCCGCTGGAGACGCCCCCCGTGGTGACGCCCCCCGCCCCGGCGGCCCCTGCCCCTGTCATCTCTGCGACACCTGCGCCGCTGCCACCGATTGCACCCACGGTGCGGTCAGGCGATGATCCCACCAACATGCGCGACATGACGTTCAGCGCGATCTCGAACCTCAAATCCGTGACCACCGGCGAAGCGCCGGCACCGGGTCAGCCGGGCAGCCTTCTGCACAGCGTGGTCCAACGCAGCATCGCGAAGACCACACCTGCGCAAGCGTCACAGCCTCCGGTCACACAGATCGAACCGGTCAGCACCGCGACCCCACGGATACCGACCACAGGCTCTTACTTCGTGCGTCCCGGCGACACGCTGCTCAGCATTGCCAAGGAAGTCTACGGCGACACGACGATGTCCTCCGAGATCTTTCGGCACAACACGAATATCCTCACCAGCCCGGACAGCCTGAAGCCCGGAATGGTGCTGAAACTGCCCACACCCTGACCCCAACATCTGGGCGTTCGCGCTACAGTTGGAAAAAGTCAACCGCACCTCACCTAAATGTTGACCGGTGCGAATCACTATGGCACAACAGTGCCAGACTTCGTGACTTGCTTTCAAAGTGACCACGGAACGGGGGATGTTCAGGTGTTATTGAGTACCCAAGTATCTGCGACCTTGGCTTTTTCGGGCCTCTGGGCGTTCGAGAACACCGCACGAAACGACCACCAAGACCTCGAAGACCCCTCGGGCGCTCCCTCGCGCCACCATCGACGTAAGGTATAGCAAGGACCTGAACACAGGCGAGATATATCGAGCAGCCTTAGAGGTCCTTCGGGACCTCTTTTTTTGCCTTACGCCTCGCCCCAACCCTCGGCCTGCATCTCTCGCAGACGGCTGGCCGTGCGTTCGAACTCAAAGGTTCCGGTACCTTCGATATAAAGCATTTCCGGTTCCGCAGCGGCCGACACGATCAACCGCACCTTCGCCTCATAAAGCGCGTCAATCAGTGTCACAAAGCGCTTTGCCTCGTTGAAGTTGCTGCGGCTCAGGCGCGGGATGTCTTCGATGATCAGCACCCGCACCGCATCGGCCAGCGCAAGGTAATCAGCCGGTCCCAGCATGCGTCCGCACAGGTCATAGAACTTCGCCCGCGCCACACTGTTGTGAAAACGCGGAAGCTCGATCTGGCGGCCCTGCACATGCAGCGTCAGACTGTGCTGTTCGCCGCCGGTCAGCTCCTGCCAGATGCGGTTGATCTCGTCCTTGGCCGCCGCATCGTTCGGCGTGAAATAGACCTGCGCCCCCGCCAGCCGATCCTGCCGGTAATCGGTGGGTGACGCCAGTTCATGCACCACCATGCGGGTCTTGAGCATGTCGATGAGGGGCAGGAAAATCTGGCGGTTCAGACCATCCTTGTAAAGATCATCCGGCACCCGGTTCGACGTGGTCACCACCACAACGCCCGCAGCGAACAGCTTTTCGAACAGCCGTCCGACGATCATCGCGTCGGTTATGTCGGTGATCTGCATTTCGTCGAAGGCCAGCAACCGCACCGAGTCCGACACAGATTTCGCCACCGGCTTGATCGCGTCTTCGACGCCGTCCTGCCGGGCCTTGTGAATGGCCGCGTGGATCTCCTGCATGAAGGCATGGAAATGCACCCGTCGCGCCGGGACGGTCAGGCTCTCGACGAAGAGATCCATGAGCATCGACTTGCCGCGCCCGACCCCTCCCCAGAGATACAGCCCCTTGGGTGGCTCAGGGGCCTTGCGGAACAGCCCCTTCTTCACCGGTTCGGCCAGCGCGGTGCGGATGCGCTCGAACTCGGGCAGCGCCGCTTCCTGCGCGGGATCGCGGGTCAGCGATCCATCAGCCACACGCGCGGCATAGATGTCAGGCAAGGTCGTCATGACCGCCGATTACCGCGTCTGTGCGGGTTTGTGGAGAGGCGTTATTCGACCGCGCGGATCAATTTGCGTTCGAGCACCCGCAGCACCGTGCGCAGATCATGCCCTCGCTTGAGCACCTGCCCATCCATGCCGATCACCGCGTACTGCCCCTGCCGGTTGCGCAGCTTGGGATGCTTTTCGATGCGGTAGAGCGGGTTCTCGGCGGTGCGCCGGAAGACCGAAAACACGGCCATGTCCTTGAGCGTGGAAATCCCGTAATCGCGCCATTCGCCAGCAGCCACCATGCGCCCATAGAGCGACAATATCACGTTGAGCTCGGTCCGGTGAAAAGCCACCTGTTCGGGCGTCGAAAGCGGTGTCGGGAACGGCGTGATACTGTTCATATCTCATGATGTGGTCAGGCTCGCGGGTAAATCAAGCGTTTTGAAGACCGCCGCCCGACAGCGTGGCAAATCCGTCTTGCGTGTGGCCCATGAGCAGAGTTTCGCAGCGAACGTGGCCCAAAGTTTGATCGAAAGCGCCATCGGGTGTAGTGTTGCGGTCCCAGGCGATGGCAGCCGTCGCGCGAGGCGGGGCTGCGGGGCCGGTTCGATCCAGCCGACGGATGCCGGTCGGGCAGGCTGCACGCCCGGCACAGAAATTCGGTCCGGTTGGACGCCTCATCGCCGCACGGCACAGGAGGACATGCCATGGACATGGTCAAAGCCAGCGAAATCGCACGGGCGCTCTACCGCGCTCATGGAGACAGAGCCGAGGCGGAAGCCGCGCAGCGTGAGAATGAATTCACCGATGCCGGCAACATGGACGAGGCCGCCTATTGGCGCTCGATCCGGGGCAGCATCCGTCAGATGCGCGGCGCGAACCAGAGCTGAACCAACGCCTTGACCGCAAAGGCCTGACAGGTCCGGTCCGGACCCAATGTTTCGCGCGCGAAACAAAAGGACCGGATCGGGCCTTTTAACCTTTGGTTAATGCATAGACGTTCCGAGATGGGCGGGCTCTTTTCTTTGAAGAAAACCGAAATGCGTCAAAGCATTTCGCCCGGCCACGCCAGGTCACGCAAAGGCCCCTTGGCAGAACCATCCCGAGGATTTTGCGGCCCCATGCGCATAGAAAAGCCAAAGGCGGTGCCCCTCATCGGTGATCACGTCCCAATAGTCGCGTTGCCCACTGCGCCACGCGGGGTCGTCCAGCCACCATTCCGGCGCAATGCGTTCGGGGCCACGGGTGCTGTGCACCTTGTGATCCCTGCCACGCCAGCGAAACACGTCAGGAAGGCGCGGCACATCCGGGATCATCACCGGCTCCGGCGGCCACATCCGCAGCGGGCGCGGTTTGGTGGGGCGGGGCCAGTCCGTCACCGGATCGGACCAGGCGGCCGCCACGGTGATCCATGTCTTGTCCGGGATGTGGCTGTCGGCAGGCTGCACGCGGGTGATCGCCTCGACCCCGAGCCGTGTGCCCAGCCGCCCGATCAACGTATCCAGCGTTCCGGGCTTCGGTCCCGCCATACGCGCGCGGCCCGCCTCGGCCGCCTCGAGATGGCCTGACGCGGTGCGCAGGTGGATGGGTTCGTGAAGCACCGCCTCAAGCCGCAGCATGTCGATGCCATAGCCCGCATCCAGATCCTCGACCTTGAGCCGCAGCAGCGGGCGGATGTGATGGGGATCGTCCGAGGGCTTGGCCATCGTGACATTCATCCACTGCATCGTGCCATCGGCGCGGTACGCCTCGAACCGGAGCGTGCGTGCGCCGCGTCCCTTCTTGCGCAGCGCCTCGCAGAGCCGGGGCAGCATCCGGTCGATGGCGGCCATCACGTCGTCTTCCAGACCGATGGGATCGGGCAGGCTCAGGCGGGTGGCAAAGCGGTCGGGCGGCGGGGCCGGGCTGACGGGTTCGGGCAGCGCACCCAGCGCCTGATCGAGCCGTGCCACCAACCCGCGCCCGAAACGCCGGGCCAGCCCGGCGCGGGGTTGCGCGACCAGGTCTTTCACCCGGCGCAGGCCAAGGCGCGACAGTTGCGCCATCGTGTGTTGCTCAAGCCGCAGCGCGGCAATCGGCAGCGGGGCCAGCGCGTCATAGGTCTTGCCGGGGGCCGCGATGCGCGCGCGCGCCTGCACCGGGGCCAGCGTGACCGAAGGGGCCGCACCGCCGCGTTCCCAGTGCCGCCGCTTGCCCGCGCGGGAGCGGGTCGCGCGGGCCTCCTGGTCGATGGCGTCGCCGTTGCGATGGTGATCCCTCCCCTGCCCGCCGCCGAACCGCGCCAGCGCCCAGGCCCCGCCGAGCGTGTCGGCGATGCCAAGCTGCACCGAAAGACCCAGATCGGTACAATCCTGTTCGACCTGAAGCGCGAGCTGTTCCTCACCACCGAACAGATGCGCACATCCCGTCAGATCGACCACCAGCGCATCGGGTTCTTCGCGCGCGACCCATGGGGAAAACTTGCCCGCCCAACGGTGCAGCACGCCCAGAAACGCCGCCTCAGCATGGGGGTTCGACAGCCGGGTGAGCAGGTCCGCGCACATGGCGTGGGCATCGCGGAGCGGCTGGCCTTCATAAAGCCCGGACGCCTGTGCGAGCGGAGAGAGCGAGGCGAGAACCTGCGCCTGCCCCACATCGCGCACCACCGCAAAGGGCACCTCCCCCAGATTGGGGTCGCGCCGGATATGGCGTTCGGCGGCCAGCCGGGGAAACCAGATGGACAGGATGCGACGGTTGGGCATGAGATTCGTGGCAGCACATGTTCTTCTTTTGTTCTATATATCCTTGACGCCCGACGAGTCGAGATCCCAGCGCACCGCGCCGTGATCAGCCGCAGTAGATGCGCACCACCGCGCCGCTGTCATTCAGTGCAAAATTGACCCGGTCGCCCCGGTAATCCATCGTCATCGGATCGCCCGGCCCCAGAATACGGTGCGGTTGGGTGAAGGCGATGTTTTCCAGTTGCGACCGTTGAAGGCCCATCAGGTGGGCCATCTCTTCGGCCCCACAGGACTCGGCCGGCTTTTCCGCAACGGTAGCTTCCTGACAGGCCACAAGCGCCAGACACGCACCAAGCATCACGTAGAATCGCATAGAGAAACCTTTCAAATATCCAAGCCAATGCTTGCAAACCGGACGCTTTCCCGCAAGGTTTCGGAAAAACCAACGAGGGAGAGTCATCATGCGCACCCGTGCCGCCGTTGCCGTTCAGGCCGGAAAACCTTTGGAAATCATGGATGTGAACCTTGACGGCCCCCGCGCCGGAGAGGTGCTGGTCGAAATCAGGGCCACGGGCATCTGCCACACCGACGAATTCACCCTGTCCGGCGCCGACCCCGAGGGGCTGTTTCCCGCGATTCTGGGCCATGAAGGCGCGGGCGTCGTCGTCGAGGTGGGCGAAGGCGTCACCAGCCTGAAACCGGGCGATCACGTGATCCCGCTTTACACCCCGGAATGCCGGGAATGCGAATACTGCCTGCATCCCAAGACGAACCTCTGTCAGGCGATCCGCAGCACGCAGGGACAGGGCCTGATGCCGGATGGCACCAGCCGGTTCTCGATGCTCGATGGGACGCCGATCCTGCATTACATGGGCTGTTCGACCTTTTCGAACCACACGGTCCTGCCGGAAATCGCGCTGGCCAAGATCCGCGAGGACGCGCCTTTCGACAAGGTGTGTTACATCGGCTGTGGCGTGACCACCGGCATCGGCGCGGTGATCAACACGGCCAAGGTCGAGATCGGCAGCCGCGCCGTGGTGTTCGGTCTGGGGGGCATCGGGCTCAACGTCATTCAGGGCCTGCGTCTGGCGGGTGCCGATCAGATCGTCGGTGTGGACCTCAACCCTGACAAGGTGCCGATGGCGGAACGCTTTGGGATGACGCATTTCGTCAACCCCAAGGAGGTCGAGGGCGATCTGGTGCCGTATCTCGTGAACCTGACCAAGGGCGGCGCGGATTACACCTTTGACGCCACCGGCAACGTCAAGGTCATGCGCGATGCGTTGGAATGTGCCCACAAGGGGTGGGGCGAGAGCATCATCATCGGTGTGGCCCCGGCCGGTGCCGAAATCAGCACGCGGCCCTTCCAGCTTGTCACCGGACGGACGTGGAAAGGCACGGCCTTTGGCGGTGCACGCGGTCGCACGGATGTGCCCAAGATCGTCGACTGGTACATGGAGGGCAAGATCGAGATCGATCCGATGATCACCCACACCATGCCTCTGGATGACATCAACAAAGGCTTCGACCTGATGCATGCGGGGGAAAGCATCCGCTCGGTCGTCGTATACTAAGCTATTTGACCGGGGGCGCCATGCCCCCGGCCTGACCCGGATTTACGTTTCCATCCCGCGCGGCCCGTTCCGCGCGCAGCTTTTCATTTCGAAAAAGGAGTTGAGGTCATGGTTCGTTGGAAGACATCCGCTGTTGCCGGGGCGATAAGCCTGATCGGGACATGCGCCTTTGCGCAACAGACGGCGGATGCCGTCGCGCCAGAGGCAGCAACGCAGACAGGCACCGCCTTTGGCACCCTGTCCGACGCGGCGGTTGCCGCATTGGCCGCCAAGGACGCGGGCACACCTGTCGAGGCGCAGAACTGGATGGTCGCCGCGGCGAACCCATTGGCAGTCGAAGCCGGCGCACGAGTGCTGCGCGAAGGTGGATCGGCGGCGGATGCGATGGTGGCCGTTCAGGCGGTGCTCGGGCTGGTGGAGCCGCAAAGCTCGGGCCTTGGGGGCGGCGCGTTTCTGGTCTGGTATGATGCCATCTCGGGCGTGGTCACCACGCTGGACGGGCGCGAGACCGCACCGCTTGCCGCGACACCGACGCTGTTCCAGACGCCCGAAGGTGAACCGATGGGGTTCTTCGATGCGGTGGTCGGTGGACGATCCGTCGGGACACCGGGGACTCCGGCATTGATGCAGGCCGCGCATGACAGATGGGGGCGCTACGAGTGGGCGGGCTTGTTCGCCGAGGCGATTGCGCTGGCCGAGGGCGGGTTCACCGTGTCGCCGCGACTGGCCGATCTCGTGGCAGGGGATGCCGACCGGCTGGGACGGTTCAAGGCGACGCAGGATTACTACTTTCCCGGTGGCACGGCGATTGCGGCAGGCGATACGCTGGTCAATGCCGAGTATGCCGACACGCTGCGCCTGATCGCTGCCGAAGGGGCAGAGGCGTTCTACACCGGCCCCATCGCGTCCGACATCGTGGCAACGGTGCGCACGGCGGCGGGCAATCCCGGTGTGCTGTCGCGCGCTGATCTGGCGCTGTATCAGGTCAAGGAACGTCAACCGGTCTGCGTCCCCTATCGCGCCTACGAGGTCTGCGGCATGGGTCCGCCGTCATCGGGGGCGCTAACCGTTGGGCAGATCCTTGGCATGCTGGAAGGCTACGATCTTGCCGCACTTGGGCCCAACAGCGCCGAGGCGTGGCGGTTGATCGGGGATGCGTCGCGGCTCGCCTTTGCGGATCGCGGGCTTTACATGGCCGATACCGATTTCGTGCCGATGCCGACGCAGGGGCTTGTCGATCCGACCTATCTGCAGGAGCGCGGTCAGCTTCTGAGCGGTGATGATGCGCTGCCTGAAGTGACGCCGGGCACACCCGAATGGGATCACGCGATGGATTTGGCGCCTGACGAAAGCCTCGAGCTGCCCTCGACCTCGCATATCTCGATCGTGGACATCTACGGCAATGCGCTTTCGATGACGACGACCATCGAGAACGGGTTCGGATCGCGGCTGTTCGTCCGGGGGTTCCTGCTCAACAATGAACTGACCGACTTCTCGTTCCGCACCCATGCGGACGGGCGGCCCATTGCCAATCGGCTGGAGCCGGGCAAACGGCCCCGGTCGTCGATGGCCCCGACCATCGTGATGACCAATAACGCACCGTCTTTGGTGATCGGATCGCCCGGAGGTAGCCGCATCATCGGATATGTTGCGCAGGCGATCATCGCCCATGTCGATTGGGGCATGGACGTGCAGCAGGCCGTGGCGATGCCGCATCTGGTCAACCGGTTCGGCACGTTCGACATCGAAGCCGACATGCCGATGAGCGCGCTGGAAGGCCCGCTGAGCGAGTTGGGGTTCGAGGTCAACGTGACCTCGCTCAATTCGGGTCTGCACGCGATTGCCATCGGCGACGGGCTGACCGGCGGGGCCGATCCGCGCCGCGAGGGCATCGCCCTGGGGCAGTAACCTGCACACGCCGGAGCCTGCCTCCGGCGTCACACCAGACGAAGGGCCATCTCATGACCGACAATCCGTCGCTGCTTGCCGTGCTGATCGACGCGGACAACACGTCGCCGAAATATGCCCGAGCGCTGTTCGAAGAGATCGCATCTCTGGGCGAGGCCTCGGTGCGGCGCTGCTATGGCGACTTTTCCAGCCAGCAGATGTCGGGATGGTCCAAGGTGCAGGCCGAGTTCGGGATCGTGCCGCATCACCAGCCCGCCAACACCGTGGGCAAGAACGCGAGCGACATCGCGCTGGTCATCGACGCGATGGATTTGATGCATACCGGGCGGTTCGACGGGTTCGTGCTGGTGAGTTCGGACAGCGACTTCACCCGACTTGCGCAGCGGCTGCGGGAACAGGGGCTCGAGGTTTATGGCATGGGCATGCAGAAGACACCCGAAGCATTCCGGCGCGCCTGCAAGAGGTTCATCTTTCTCGAGAATCTCGAAGACGGGGCCGATACGGAAACGGCGACCGTCAAACCCGCCGCCAAGAGCAATCTGAACGAGGCGCGGAACCTGATCCTCAAGGCGATGGACGCCATCGACCAGGATGACGAATGGTATCGGTTGGGCCAGTTGGGCCAGCATATCGTGTCGGCAAATCCCGATTTCGACACGCGCACGTATGGCAAGCGCAAGCTGAGCGATCTGGTCGCGGACATGAAGGTGCTCGAAGTCAAACGCGGCTCAAACAATCAGCTGATGGTGCGCAGGCGGGACTGAACGCCCGGCTTCACGGCAGCATTGCAGTGCGTTTCGGAAGGTGCCATTCTTATCCGGGGGAACGGGGGAGTCTGCGCCATGCGCGTCGGAGGCCCTGTTATGCTGACTGTAGACACGCCGATCATCGTCCGCGCCATAGACGACACCATGCATGGACAGGAGCGTCGGCTTTCGGACGCGTCGCTGCTTGTCATGGCACAGGAGGTGATTGCGCGGCTGTCATATATCGCGCGCAACGCAAATGCCGATCTGAGCGACGTCGATCTGGATGCATTCTGCATCGCGCTTGTTGAGCCAACGGCGGATCAGGCCCGGCGGATTGTCACGCTGGCCCATGAACGCGGTGCCACCCATGAAAAGCTGTGCCTGTCCTATATCGCCGCCGCCGCGCAGCGGCTGGGCGAGTGGTGGGAGCGAGACATCATCCATTTCAGCGACATGGCCATCGCGGCAGGACGGATGCTGCACATGTTGCGCGATCTGCGCATGGCGATGCCCCGTGTGCCGTTGCGCGGACAACGCGAGGCTCTGTTCGCGACCGTCCCCGGAGAACAGCATGTGCTGGGTGTGACCATGGCGACGGATATCCTGCGCAGCAAGGGCTGGCACATCGACCTTCAGGTGGGCCGCAGCGAAGCCGAGCTTTGCCAGATCGCGCGCGAGGGCGGGTACCCGATCATCGGTTTGTCGGCCTCGGGCGCGGATCGCGTGCGGGCGCTGACGCGCGTGATTGTCGAACTGCGCGTCGCCGCGCCAAGGTCGCTCATCTTCATCAGCGGCAATATCGTGCAGATCGACCGGGATATCGCCGTCCGCACTGGGGCGGATGCCGCCGCCGCGTCGATGGATCATTGCGTTGATACGCTGGAGTCGCTTTATCAGGCGGTTCTGAGTGCAGACGTCTCTGTCCCGTAGCGCGCCATGAAGGTCTTCACCGCGCCGTCGATCACCCGGTCCCTGTCTGGATCGGCAACATTTCGAATGATGCCGAAGATCAGTTTGGGCCAGAGGTCTGCCTTGCACAGTTCCGCGAACTGATCGGCGGCGAGATCGTAATCCTCGATCCGCAATTCCCCGCGACCTGCCGCCTGTTTGAGATAATCGACAACCGCCGCGCGCATGATCATCGGGCCGGAGTGATAGAACTCTTGTCCCAGCAGCGGGAAGCGGTCGGACTCCGCGACGCAAATGCGGAAGATGCGCTGTCCCACCTCGGAATAGATGAACCCCAGGAACTGCTGCGCGACGCAGGTCAGAACCTCTTGCGGTGGGCGGGTGCTGTCGATCTTTTCGATCGAGATGCGCGCCTGTTCCTCGCATTGGCGGGTGGCCACTTCCATGAAGAGAAGGCGCTTGTCGGGGAAATAGCTGTAGAGCGTGGCCTTGGACACTCCGGCGGCGCGGGCGATGTCATCGACGCTGGCCCCTTCGAAGCCGTCGCGCAGGAAAATCTCGCGCGCGCCGTCGACCACCTGGTCGAACTTCCGGCCTTTTCGGATCTGTGCCTGCGCGGTTGCCATTCTCTTCCCTTATGTCGCGTTCAAAAGCTAAACAGGTCGGTTTAGTCTCGCAAGTAGGGATGTGTGGCCTGCTGCCGGGAATGCAAGCGTGACGTCGGTGGTTCACCCAGCGCCCGACCACAAGACAAGGACTTACGCCATGCTGTTTTCACCAAGCCGGCGCCGCTTTTCCGATCTGTCCGAGCAGGAGATTCTGGCGCTCGCGATTTCCTCGGAAGAAGATGATGCCCGGATTTACCGGTCCTATGCCGAACGTCTGCGCCTCGACTTTCCGGCGACGGCGGCGATCTTCGATGGGATGGCGGCGGAAGAGGATGGGCACCGCAAGCGGTTGGTCGATCTGCATCGTGACAGGTTCGGGGATGTGATCCCGCTCATTCGGCGGGAACATGTGGCGGGATATTACGCGCGGCGGCCCGTCTGGCTGGTCGAGAACCTTGGCATTGACCGTATCCGCGCCGAAGCCGAGGCCATGGAGCGGGATGCAGAACGTTTCTATCTCGAGGCCGCCAAACGCACGAGCGATGCAGCCACCCGCAAGCTGTTGGGAGATCTTGCGGCGGCGGAGGCAGGGCATCAGAGCACGGCGGAACGGCTGGAGCAGGAGCATCTGACCGAGGACTCGCGCAGCGGCGAGGAGGAAAATGCGCGGCGTCAGTTTGTGTTGACCTGGGTGCAGCCAGGTCTGGCCGGGTTGATGGACGGGTCGGTGTCGACATTGGCACCGATCTTTGCCACCGCCTTTGCAACGCAGGACACGTGGACGACGTTCCTCGTCGGGCTTGCGGCCTCGGTCGGCGCGGGGATCTCGATGGGCTTTACCGAAGCGGCGTCTGATGACGGGCAGCTTTCGGGGCGGGGATCGCCTTGGAAACGTGGCTTTGCGTCCGGGATCATGACGACCGTGGGCGGGCTTGGGCATGCCCTGCCCTATCTAATCCCCGATTTCTGGACTGCGACCGTGACCGCCTTCATCGTCGTGTTCATCGAACTCTGGGCCATTGCCTGGATCCAGAACAAATACATGGATACGCCGTTCTTCCGGGCGGCCTTGCAGGTGGTGCTTGGGGGCGCGCTTGTCTTTGCAGCGGGCGTTCTGATCGGCAGCGGGTAGCGCCGGTCATTAACCAAAGACGCAGGAGAGCGAATGCGCTTCCGCCAGTTTAACGAAGACAAAAAACCCGGGCGCGAACGCCCGGGCAGTTGGTCACGAAAGGCTGATTGGAAGGAGGAGATCAGCCTTTGGAGAATTCGGGATAGGCTTCCATGCCCAGCTCGGCCATGTCGAGACCGTTGATCTCTTCTTCTTCGCTGACGCGAATGCCGACGGTGAGCTTGAGGATGTACCACAGGATGAAGCTGGCCACGAAGGTGAAGATGCCGTAGGCAACGATACCGGTCAGCTGGGTCATCAGGCTTGCTTCACCGTAGAAGATCACGGCGATGGTGCCCCAGATACCTGCGAAGAGGTGCACCGGGATCGCGCCGACCACGTCGTCGATCTTGAGCTTGTCGAGGAACGGGATCGCGAAGACAACGATCACACCACCGACGGCACCGATCCAGAGCGCGCCGAAGAGCGTCGGAGCAAGAGGTTCTGCGGTGATCGACACGAGACCCGCCAACGCGCCGTTGAGCACCATGGTGAGGTCGACCTTCTTGTAAAGGATCTGGGTCAGGATCAGCGCGGTCACGGAGCCAGCGGCAGCCGCCATGTTGGTGTTGGCGAAGATGCGCGATACGTCGGACACGTCACCCACAGTGCCCATGGCAAGCTGCGAACCACCGTTGAAGCCGAACCAGCCGAGCCACAGGATGAATGTGCCGAGGGTTGCGAGCGCCAGGTTGGAGCCCGGGATCGGGTTCACACGGCCGTCTTTATACTTGCCGATGCGCGGACCAAGGACCAGAACACCAGCGAGCGCTGCCCAGCCACCGACCGAGTGCACGACGGTCGAGCCAGCGAAGTCGGAGAAGCCCATTTCGGACAACCAGCCGCCACCCCACTGCCAAGAGCCGGAGATCGGGTACATGATGCCGGTCAGGACAACCACGAAGATCAGGAAGGGCCACAATTTGATGCGTTCGGCCACTGCACCGGACACGATCGACGCGGTTGCGGCAACGAACACCAGCTGGAAGAAGAAGTCGGAGCCGACCGACGCATAATCCAGAGCTGCGTCAGCAGCGGCTACGCCCACCGGGTCGAGCACGGTTTGACCGCCGAGCGCGAAGTAGCCGTTGAAGTCGCCCGGATACATGGTGTTGAACCCGACGAGCCAATACATGATCGCCGCGATCGAGAAGAGCGCGATGTTCTTGGTGAGCTGCATGGCCACGTTCTTGGACCGGACAAGGCCCGCTTCGAGCATGGCAAAGCCTGCTGCCATGAAGAACACCAGGAAACCTGCCATGAGGAACAGCAGCGTTGTGAAGATATACGGGCCGACCTCGTCCATGGTCGGTGCGGCGGCTTCTTGAGCCAGGCCCATGACCGGCAGCGCAGCGAGCGCGGCAGCGGGCAGGAGTGTCTTGAGTAGTTTCATCTGTATGTGTCCCCTAATCTCTGTCACAGCGCCGGTTCAGAGCGCATCCCCATTGGTTTCGCCGGTGCGCACGCGGATGGCCTGCTGCGCATCGAGCACGAAGATCTTGCCGTCACCGATCTTGCCGGTGCGGGCCGTCTTGGTGATGGTTTCGATCACCTGATCGGCCATGTCGGCTGCGACCACGATTTCCAGTTTGATTTTCGGCACGAAGTTCACCGCGTATTCCGCGCCACGGTAAATCTCGGTGTGGCCCGACTGAGAGCCGAACCCCTTGATCTCTGTTACCATCATGCCGCGGACGCCAATGTCTGTGAGCGCCTCGCGGACTTCTTCAAGCTTGAATGGCTTGATTGTCGCTATGATGAACTTCACCTTGGTCCCTTTCCCTTGCAGGTCGATCGTGTTTGCATGCGCAGAAAAGAGGCAGGCAGGATGGTAAGGGAAGGTTTGGCACCAAGCCGGACGGGTCAGAGCCCATCAAGTTGCACAAATTTTGCACAATTATATTCATTTGCTTATTTTTTGATCAATTAAAAAACCAAGTAACGGGTTCTTGACCAGTCCACATCGACTGTGAAAGCCACTAAATTGATAAAAAAGAGCAGCAACACAGGCGGGCGCCATGACTGATTCACGACGCGGGAAGAACCGTCTGGTCGCGGACCGGCGATATCCCAAGACGCAAACGAAGGCGTCCAAGCCACGCAAGGCCGCCCCGGCCAAGCGCAAACCGACGCGAACAAAGGCCAAACGTGGCGGGATCATCGGCTTTTTTACCGGGATCGTCAGCTGGGTCTTCCGGTTCTTCTTTCGGCTTTTCATACGGGCCGGGATTGTCGCGGCGCTGATCATTGCCGGGTTCGTCGCCTATGAGTACACCACCCTGCCGGAAGTTTCCGACGCTCTGGATGGGCGCGCGCGCGGCTCGGTGCAGCTTCTGGACCGCGACGGCGTGGCCTTTGCCTGGCGCGGCGATCAGTTCGGCGGGGTGGTCACGACCGACACTGTGTCGCCGCATCTGAAGAACGCGGTCATCGCCACCGAGGACCGGCGCTTTTACAGCCATCTGGGGATTTCTCCGCGCGGCATCGCCTCGGCGGTGCGGATCAACCTGTCCGAAGGGCGCGGGCCGCTGTCCGGGCATGGCGGGTCCACGATCACGCAGCAGACCGCAAAACTGCTGTGTCTGGGCGTGACCTATGACCCCAACAGCTGGAAGAACGAGGCCGAGTATGTGGCGGATTGCCGACGCGGTTCGCTTTATCGCAAGGCAAAGGAAGCGGTTTATGCACTTGCGATGGAGATCAAGTACACCAAGGACGAGATCCTCTCGATCTACCTGAACCGTGCCTATATGGGCGGCGGTGCCTACGGCGCGGCAGCGGCGGCAGAGCGATATTTCTCCAAACCGGCCTCGGCGCTGACCCCGCAGGAAAGCGCGATGATCGCCGGTCTGCTGACGGCCCCGTCCAGCCTTGCGCCCACATCGAACCTCGAACGCTCGCAGGCGCGCGCGGCTACGGTGCTGAGGCTCATGAACGAGCAGGGCTACCTGACGGATGCCGAGATGCAGGCCGCGCAGGCCAACCCCGCTACCTTGTCCGACAAGGCCCAGACCCAGACGGGCGGCTATTTCGCAGACTGGGTCATGCAGTCCGGACCAGACTTTTTCACCCGCGACACGACCGAGGATGTGGTGATTTCCACGACACTGGACCAGCGCATCCAGAAAGCGGCGGAAGATGCGATCAAGACGGTTTTCGCGACCAAGGTCCGCGAAGGGTCCAAGGCGCAGGCGGCGATTGTCGTCATGTCCGCCGATGGCGCGGTACGCGGCATGGTGGGTGGCCGACAGACCAACGTTTCGGGCGTGTTCAACCGCGCCACACAGGCCAAGCGCCAGACCGGATCGGCCTTCAAACCGTTTGTCTATGCCACTGCGCTGGAGTTGGGCTACAGCCCCTATGACCGGGTGACGGATGAACCCTTCTGCATGAACATTCCCGGATCGGGCCGTTGGTGCCCCGAGAATTATTCGGGCAATCACTATGGTTCGGTGACGCTGACCGAAGCGCTCGCCAAGAGCCTGAACATCCCCGCAGTCAAGGTATCGGAATCCGTGGGCCGCGATCTCGTGCGCAAAGTGTCGGAGGATTTCGGCATCCAGAGTTCCCTGACGGATACACCCGCGCTGGCCCTGGGCGCCTCGGAAGCCTCGCTGCTGGAAATGACAGGGGCCTATGCCGGCATCCTGAACGGGGGGTCGTCCGTGACACCCTATGGCCTCAAGGAATTGCGGCTGGTGGGTGAGGAGCAGCCTCTGATGGGATCGGGCGGCGGCATCGGGGAACGCGTAATCAACGAAGAAGCGGCGCGGCAATTGGTCTGGATGATGGAGAAGGTCATCACTCAGGGCACCGGGCGGCGGGCAAAGCTGCCTGACAGGCAGGTTGCTGGCAAGACGGGCACATCGCAGGAAGCGCGGGATGCATGGTTCATCGGCTTCACCGCGGATTACGTCGCGGGGGTCTGGATGGGCTATGACGACAATACGCCTCTGGCCGGTGTCACCGGGAGCGGCCTTCCGGCCGAGATCTGGCATGAGGCGATGGTGCGCGTACATGATGGGTTGCCCGTGCGCCCCTTGCCGATGATCGAGCCGACCCCGCCACGCCAGGTGGCCGAGCCGCAACAGCAGTCCCCCGCCCCCCAACAGCAACAGCGCCAGGGCGGCAATGCGCTCGAGAATGCACTGAACCAATTGTTGCGCGACATTCTCGGGCAGAACTGACGCCTTGCGATCACGGGGAAAAGGGCCGTCTTTCCCCTTCCCATTTCCGGCAGTGCGCAATAGCGTCCGCACAAACGAGAAAGGGGAGACATCATGACCAACGCCATCGACGCCCGTCTTGCAGAGCTGGGCCTGACCCTGCCGGATGCCCCGGCCCCGGCGGCCAATTATGTGCCGTTCGTGCAGACCGGAAACCAGATCTACGTGTCGGGTCAGTTGCCGACCGGGCCGGACGGGCTGATCAAGGGCAAGCTGGGCGACGATCTGGATGCCGAAGCTGGTGCCGAAGCCGCGAAATATTGCGCGCTGGCCCTGCTGTCGCAGGCGCGCAAGGCTGCCGGTGGTGATCTGAGCCGGGTGCGTGTGGTCAAGCTGGTGGGTTTCGTGAACTCGACCGCGGATTTCGGCGACCAGCCCAAGGTGGTGAACGGGGCGTCCGACCTGATGGTCAACGTACTGGGCGACAACGGCCGTCATGCGCGCTCTGCGGTGTCGGCGGCGTCGCTGCCCTTTGGTGTGGCGGTCGAAATCGAAGGGATTTTCGAACTGCTATGACCCGGCTGCCCTCTGCGTTTCTGACCCGCCCGATTGCGCATCGCGGTTTGCACAACAAGGCCGAAGGGGTGATCGAAAACAGCCCCTCGGCCTTTGCTGCGGCGATGGCCGCCGGATATCCGATCGAGCTTGACCTGCAACTGTCGCGCGATGGCGTGCCGATGGTGTTTCACGACGACACGCTGGATCGGCTGACGGCAGAGACAGGCGCGGTGCGGGGCCGGGATGCGGCAGACCTTCAAGCGCTGACGATCAAGGGCGGCACCGACCGGCTTCCGACGCTGGCACAGGTCCTGGATCAGGTGAACGGCGCGGTTCCGCTGCTGATCGAGTTGAAGGACCAGCACGGCGCGATGGGCGACACCGATGGTGCGCTGGAGCGGGCGGCGTTGGATGTCCTCAAGGGCTATGACGGCGCGTTTGCCCTGATGTCCTTCAACCCCAGCATGGTGGCCAAGGTGGCGGAACTGTCGCCGGACACGCCGCGCGGGATCATCGGGTGCGCGTGGCGCAAGATCGACGAGCCGCATGTACCCGTGGATCGCCGGGCCGAACTCGCCACTATTCCCGGTTTCGAAGACATGGATGCAGATTTTTTGAGCCACGACCATACGAACCTCGACGCGCCCCGTGTGGAACAGCTCAAGGCGCGGGGTGTGCCGATCCTGTGCTGGACGATCCGCAGCGCAGAGCAGGAACGCCTTTCCCGCAAAGTTGCTGACAACATCACGTTTGAAGGCTACGCGGCTTGATCCGCGCCTGATCAGACCCACGTAGCACCGCGTAACCAAGGAACGGACATGTCCGACCCAACCGACGCGCCCACAATCGCCATTTCGATGCACGGATCGCTGTCGCAGATCGCGGCAGAGGACTGGGACGCCTGCGCGTGCCCCGAAGTGGCCGATGGCGGACGGGCGTTTGATCCGTTCACAACCCATCGCTGGCTGAAGGCGTTTGAGGACAGCCGGTCGGTCGGGGCCGGGACGGGCTGGGATCCGCGCTACATGACCGCGGAAATAGACGATCAGATCATCGCCTGCGCGCCACTTTACGCCAAAAGTCACAGCCAGGGCGAATACATCTTCGATCACAACTGGGCGCATGCGTGGGAACGCGCGGGTGGGCGGTACTATCCCAAGCTGCAGATCGCCGTACCTTTCACGCCTGCCACGGGCCGCCGATTCCTGACCCGTCCCGGGTTCGAGGTGGAAGGCATCAGCGCGCTTGTTCAGGGCGCGGTGCAGGTGGCTTCCGAGAACCAGCTTTCGTCGCTTCACATCACCTTCTGCACCGAAGCCGAAGCGATTGCCGGAGAGCAGATCGGTCTTCTGCGGCGGCGGACGCAGCAATATCACTGGGAAAACCGGGGCTATGCTGATTTCGACAGCTTTCTGGCCGAGCTGAGTTCGCGCAAACGCAAGACCATCCGCAAGGAACGCGAGCGGGCGCAGGGTTTCGGCGGGACAATCCACCAATTCACCGGAGACCAGATCCAGCCCGATCACTGGGAGGCATTCTGGACATTCTATCAGGACACCGGTGCGCGCAAATGGGGGACGCCTTACCTCACCCGCAAGTTCTTCGATATTGCACAAGAGCGGTTGCGCGATGACATTTTGCTGGTGCTGGCCGAACGTGACGGTCGCTGGGTTGCGGGCGCGATGAACGTGATCGGCCGCGATACGCTTTACGGTCGATATTGGGGCTGTATCGAGGATCACCCCTGCCTGCATTTCGAACTGTGTTATTATCAGGCCATGGATTATGCCATCGCGCAGGGTCAATCCCGGGTCGAAGCCGGGGCGCAGGGGGAACACAAGCTCGCACGCGGGTATCTGCCGGTCTACACCCATTCGCTGCACTGGATCGCGGATCCCGGATTTTCGGACGCGATTGCCCGGTACCTGCAGGCCGAAACCGAGGCAGTCGGTCAGGATATCGAGGTTCTGACCAGCTATGGCCCGTTCCGCAAAGTCAGCACGGAGGAACATCAATGACCGAAAAACTATCCGATACCGCACGCAAGACCGTTCTGGGACCGCTGCTCGAGGCGGGATGGACGCTTGTCGACGACAAGGACGCCATCACGAAGACCTATCAGTTCAAGGACTTCACCGAAGCGTTCGGCTGGATGGCGCGCGCCGCACTCTGGGCCGAGAAATGGAACCACCACCCCGAATGGTTCAACGTCTACAACAAGGTCGATGTCACGTTGACGACCCATGACGTGGGCGGACTGTCGACCTTGGATGCCAAACTGGCGCGAAAACTGGATTCGCTTTGATCGGTCGCGTTTTCGGACGCCCCACGACTACGATTTCACGGTTTTTTCAGTGAGGGAACAGACGCAAGTCTGCTAGCATCTCGGACATTGAGTTTGGTCATTTCCGTGTGATGGTATGTCTCTTTCGACAAATGAACGTCTGACGCACCTTGTCTACGAAGCGTCGCTCGACAATTCGCTGTTGCCCGAGTTGATCCTTGAACTGACGGAACAGGTGCAGATGGCAACCGACGGTCGCATGATCGAGGCGGATCAGCGGCACGATCTGAGCGACCTGATGATCCATTTCCGCCGCGCCATCGAAATCTCGGAAAAGATGGTGCGACTTCAGGAACGGGAATCCGATCTTGCCGCTGTTTTGGGAACCTTTGCCGTCGGCATCGCTCTTGTCGATGACAGCGGTGCGCCATTGGTCATCAATCAGGCGATGCGCGAAACCGGGCTTGCGCTGGATGCCCCGATCCGGCTTCTGCCCGCGGGCAGCCCAAGTGACACCGAAGACAAGGCCAAGCCCCTGTCCCGTTGGGTGTCGGAGTCCAACCGGCTTGAGGCACCTCAATCGCTGATGACCCGCGACAGTGACACCACCTACCTCTTGCTGCCTCGGCAAGAGGCCATTCGCATGGGGTTTCCGGCCAAGGCGGCGGCGGTTCTGGTGGCAACCAACCCCAACACGGCCGATGGCCTGCGCGCCTTGGCAAGCGCCCATGGCCTTACACTGCGCGAGCAGGCGTTGGTGCGTGGCCTTATGGAGACCAGCGATCTCCGGGCCGCCAGCGAGGCCATGGGGATCAGCTACGAATCCGGACGGACCTATCTCAAGCGGGTGTTCGAAAAGACCGGGCTGACCAGCCAGGTCGACCTGATCAACACGATTGCGAAAAGCCCTTTGTCGATGTTCCGGCAGCGCGAGACCACCGACGCCGAACGGTTTCAGGTGCGACGCCTTCTGCGCCTGCCCGATGGGCGCATGCTCGAATATTTCATTCTCGGGCCTGAAGACGGCCGCCCCGTGGTTCTGTTCGACGCGCTGTCGGGTTCATCCATCGACCTCACCGGCTTTCCACGCCAGTACCTTGAACATCTGGACCACTACGGGGTGCGCCTGATCATGCCCTGTCGTCCGGGGATCTACCGGTCGGACTTCAAGAAGATGACGAGCCTGCGCGATTTTGCGCCCGATCTGGAATGCCTGATCGACACTCTGGGCTATGCGCAGGTGTCGTTGATGAGCTTTTCCTTCGGATCGGGCATCGCGCTTGCGACGGCGCATGAAATGCCGGACCGCATTCGAAAGGTGCTGCTGTCCTCACCCAGCTATCCCGTCTACAAGCACGACAACTGGCGCGAACTGGACCAGTTCTACCATCTGTCTGCCGTGCTCGCACAGCGCTGGCCCGCGATGTTCCGACAATTGATTCCGTTCCTGGTGCGGTCAATCATCCAGAACGCGCCCCGCTATATGGAACGCTATTGCAACCGCACGCCAAGCGCCCATGATGTGGAGCTGCTGTCTCACCCGACCATCGGCATCCGCTCTTCGCGCATGCTGGAAGAGCGCACCGCAGGTGGCGTGAATGGCATGGTCGAGGAGAACCTGCTGAACTCGCGCGGATGGGATTTCGACGTGCGGCATATCCTGGCCGAGGTCGAGATCTACCACGGTGCCGATGACAATGTCGCGCCGGCCCAAGGTGGCCAGCTTCTCTCGCAGCATCTGCCCAATGCCCGGTTCACCCTGTTCAACGACAGGGGACATTATCAGCACATTTCCAGCTGGCCCTGGATGGTCGCGCGGGCAGCCGGTCTGGACGTGCCGCCCTATGACCGGACCTATACGATCCCGCCAGTCTGACCCTTACGGCACTTTGTCCCCGTTTGGGGATATTGCACCGCGACGGCCTTCCCTAAGGTCATCTTACTGAGCCTTTTTAAGCACCAAAATTTTTTGAGAAGCCATTGTAATGCCAAGCATTTTGACGAATGTCGCTGCCTACGAGCGCCTGGCAAAAGAACGCCAGATGATATCACATATTGATCGGGACATCATAGCTCTCGGCGGCGACTTCATCCCCGAGAGGTCCGACTGGGTCTCTCTGTTTTATGACAGCGGCCACAAGGTGACATCCGATGATGGCAGCCAGTTTGCCTATCGTGCCATCACAACCCGGGGCGAATTCCTCTGGTTCGTCTTCTCGAAAGGCAAGTCGCGCGGATATCATTCCGAAGCGACCTGTCCCTTCGCCGCATTTGAAGAGGCGCGCACGGCACTTGACCAGCGCCGAAGGATCAAGACGCGCTGGGACGAGGTCCGACGGGTCGCCCGTGCATTGCGGCAACGGCGCATGCGGTTCGACATCCTGATCGAGGATGCGCACAGTTCTCCGTTATGCCCGATGGGAACACGTCATTTTCTGAGATCGGTTGGATTGCCCGGCATCACGCGCCTGTCCGGGTTCAAGCTGGCTTGGCTGATGCTCCTCGAACCACAGCTGGGCTTTGTGATTCATCAGGCGGCTTTGCGCGAGGGTGTGTTGCCAGACACCGCATCAGCCGCGGCCATCTCGCCGATACCGATGCCAGAACAGCGTCCTTCCAAAGTCCTCGCCCCCGCCCCGTGAGTCGGACGCAGAAAGGCAGGGGATTGCACCGTTTTCCACGTTCCCTTGCCCAAACGCTTCGCCTAACCTGCCCGCAATGCTGGGCTATATCGTCAAACGACTGGTTTCCCTTGCCATCAGCCTGATCGTGGCCTCGGTGGTCATCTTCGTCGTTGTCGAGGTGGCCCCGGGCGACCCCGCCAGCTTCATGCTGGGGATCAACGCACAGCCCGACACAGTCGCGGCCCTGCGCGCAGAGCTTGGATTGGATCAGTCGAAACTGGACCGCTACCTGAGCTGGGTGGGCGGAATGCTGACCGGCGATTTCGGCACCTCCTACACCTACCGCACGCCGGTTGCGCAGATGATCGCGGACCGGATGTGGGTGTCCTTGCCGCTTGCGCTCTATGCGTTGACCCTCTCCACCCTGATCGCGTTTCCGGCAGGCATCTTTGCGGCCGCGCGCCGGGGCGGTCCGGGCGATCTGGCGGTAACAGGCGCAACCCAGTTGGGTGTGGCGATCCCGAACTTCTGGTTCGCGATGATGCTCGTGCTGATCTTTGCAATCCAGTTGCGCTGGTTCAGCGCCGGGGGCTTTCCCGGTTGGGACAAGGGTTTTTGGGGAGGGATGAAGGCGCTGACCCTGCCCGCCATTGCCCTTGCCCTGCCACAGGCCGCGATCCTGACGCGGGTGATGCGGTCCTCGCTGCTGGACATTCTGGGCGAGGATTTCATGCGTACCGCCCGCGCCAAGGGCCTTTCCGCGCGCCAAGCGCTTTGGCGGCACGGGCTGCGCAATGCGCTGATCCCGGTGCTGACCATCATCGGCCTGCAATTCGCCTTCCTGATGGCGGGCGCGATCATCATTGAACAGGTGTTCTTTCTGCCCGGACTTGGGCGGCTGATCTTTCAGGCCATCACGCAGCGCGATCTGATCGTGGTGGAGTCGGTGGTGATGCTTCTGGTCTTTGCCGTCATCATGGTGAACTTCCTTGTCGATCTGGCCTACGCCGCGGTCGATCCCCGATTGAGGACACGGACATGAGCCGCAACCTGATCCTTGGCGGGCTGTTGACCGGGGTCTTCGTGATTGCGGCGCTTCTGTCCTTCGTCTGGACGCCGGACAGCGTCGAGGCGATGAACATCGCGAACCGCCTCAAACCGCCCAGCGCCGACAACCTGCTGGGCACCGATCATTTCGGACGGGACATTCTGTCGATGCTGATGGTCGGCGCGCGCACCTCCATCGCGGTAGCGCTGGTCGCGGTGGGCATCGGTATGGGAATCGGGGTGCCCCTGGGTCTGGCCGCCGCTGCCCGGCGCGGCGGGATGCTGGACGAGGTCATCATGCGGATGAATGACCTGATCTTCGCCTTCCCGTCACTGGTCATCGCCATCCTGATCACCGCAGTTTTCGGCCCTTCGGCCACCAATGCGATCATCGCCATCGGTATCTTCAACATCCCTGTTTTCGCCCGCATCACACGTGGTGCCGCGCTTAGCCTGTGGAAGCGCGAATTCATCATGGCCGCGCAGGTGGCCGGCAAGACGCGCACCCGCATCAGCGCTGAACACATCCTGCCGAACGTGGCGAACCTGCTGATCGTTCAGGGCACCATCCAGTTTAGTCTTGGCATATTGGCCGAAGCGGGCCTCAGCTATGTCGGCCTTGGTGCGCAACCGCCAATCCCAAGCTGGGGGCGGATGCTGGCGGATGCGCAGACCATGGTGTCGCTGGCCCCCCATGTGGCACTGATCCCCGGACTGACCATCGTGGCGATGGTGCTGGGGCTCAACCTGCTGGGCGACGGACTGCGCGATGCGCTGGACCCCCGCCTCAAGGTGGTCCGCGCATGAGCCTGCTCAACATCGAGACCCTGTCGCTTGCGATCCACGGCACGCCGATCCTCAAGCGGATTTCGCTGGAGATTGCCGAGGGAGAGATCACTGCGCTCACCGGCGAAAGCGGCTCCGGCAAGTCCATGACCGCCTTCGCCACGATGGGCCTGCTGCCGAAAGGGGCGACGACCAGTGGCGCTGTCACCTTTGATGGAACGAACCTGCTGACATTGGCAGAGCCGAAGATGTGCGACCTGCGCGGGCGTGAGATCGGCATGGTGTTTCAGGAACCGATGACGGCGCTGAACCCGGTGCAGACCATCGGCGCGCAAGTGATGGAGACGATCCTCATCCATAAAGCGATGCCGCCCGAGAAGGCGGAAGAGCGCGCCCGCGACGTCCTTGCCCGCGTAGGCCTGCCGCCTGACCGTTTCCCTCTGTCCCGCTACCCGCATGAACTCAGCGGCGGCCAGCGCCAGCGCGTCGTCATCGCCATGGCCATCGCCCTGCGCCCGCGCCTGCTGATCGCGGACGAGCCGACGACGGCGCTCGACGTCACCACACAGGCGCAAATCCTCGACCTGCTCAAACGGCTGGTCAAAGAGGACGGCATGGCTTTGATGATGATCACCCATGATCTGGCTGTGGTGAGCGACATGGCCGACACGCTGAACGTCATGCGCGACGGCGAAATCTTGGAATCCGGGCCAACCGCGCAGATCCTGCGCGAGATGCGCCACCCCTACACACGCGCCCTTTTCGAAGCCTCCCGCCATCAGGCCGATCTTGGGACAGCCAAGGCAAACGCGCCGCTCCTTTCAGTCCAGAACGTCAACCGCGACTATCCCCTCCCGCGAACATCCCTCGTCGGAACACGGCCACTGTTCCGCGCCGTGAAAAACGTCAGCTTCGAGATCAAACGCAGTGAACGCGTGGGTCTTGTCGGCGAGTCCGGCTGTGGCAAATCCACCCTGACACGGGCCATCCTCGGGCTGGAGCCCACGCAAGGCGGACAGATCACACTCGACGGCGATCCGGTCTGGCAGGACGGCCATCCGAACCTCCAAGTGCGGCGCAAGATGCAGGTGGTGTTTCAGGACCCCTATGGCAGCTTCAATCCCCGCCACCGGGTTGCTCGCCTGATCACCGAACCCTTTCACCTTCTGCCCGATCCGCCAAAAGGCGCCGCGCGTGACACGGCGATTGCCGAGGCACTCACCGCCGTGGGCCTCAAACCCGAAGATGCCGACCGCCACATCCACGCCTTCTCTGGCGGCCAGCGCCAGCGCATCGCCATTGCCCGCGCGCTGATCATCAAGCCCGACCTCATCGTCTTCGATGAAGCAGTGTCCGCCCTCGACGTGCGGGTGCGGGCGCAGATCCTCGACCTGATGGCCGATCTCAGCCGCGCCTATGGCCTGACCTATCTCTTCATCAGCCACGACCTGAGCGTCGTGCGCTCCATCACCGACCGCGTGATGGTCATGCGCGCGGGCGAGATCGTCGAGGATCGACCCACCGCAGACATCTTCGCAGCCCCTGATCACCCCTATACGCGCGAATTGATGGACGCCGCCCCACACCTGCCCGATTTTCCGGAGGCCCAAGATGCTCCCCAGCCTGCCCTTTGATCCCAGTCACGTCCTGATCGGCGGCTCATGGCGCGCGACCGAAAAGACAGTCCCGCTGATCAACCCGTCCGATGGCAACACGCTTTGCGAGATCGCTCGTAGCAATGACGCCGCTGTCGATGACGCCGTCAAAGCTGCTCAACACGCCCTTGATAGCACGTGGGGTCGCATGAGCGCCCTGGAGCGGGGGCGATGCCTGACGCGACTGGGCCAGCTTGTGTTGGACCACACCGAGCTATTGACCACGCTGGAAACCCTCGATGTCGGCAAACCCGTCACGCAGGCCCGCGCGGATGCCATCGCGCTGGCCCGGTATTGCGAATTCTACGGTGGCGCGGCCGACAAGGTGCATGGGGAAACCATCCCCTATCTCGACGGCTACACCGTCTACACCCTGCGCGAACCGCATGGCGTGACGGGGCACATCGTGCCGTGGAACTACCCGATGCAGATCATCGGCCGCTCTGTCGGGGCCGCCCTTGCCATGGGCAATGCCTGCGTTCTGAAACCCGCCGAAGATGCCTGCCTCACCGCGCTGATGTTCGCACATCTCGCGAAAGAGGCCGGCTTTCCCGATGGCGCGCTGAACGTGATCCCCGGCCTGGGCGCTGAGGCGGGTGCCGCGCTGGCCCGCCATCCCGGTGTGCACCATCTGAGCTTCACCGGATCGGTCCAGACCGGTCGCATTATCCAGACGCTCGCCGCCGAGAACGTCGTGCCCGTCACGCTGGAACTTGGGGGCAAATCCCCCCAGATCGTGTTCGAGGATGCCGATCTCGATGCGGCCTTGCCATTTCTGGTCAACGCAGGCCTCCAAAACGCAGGTCAGACTTGCTCCGCCGCCTCGCGCATCCTGATCCAGCGCGGCGTCTACGACGCGGTCGCGGCCCGCATGGCCGAGGCGTATCGCGCCAAACGCATCGGTCCGGCGAATAGCGATCCGGACATTGGCCCGCTGATTTCGACCAAGCAGAAGATGCGCCTTGAGACCCTGCTCGGGGCAGCGCAGGATCTGCCCTGCATCGCCGAAACCCCAATGCCAGCCGACCTGCCGCGCGAGGGGGCCTATGTCCAACCCCGGCTCTACGGCCCGGTGCCATCGGATCACCCACTGGCACAGGACGAGCTTTTTGGCCCCGTGCAGGTGCTGATCCCCTTTGACACCGAAGATGAGGCGATCAAGATCGCCAACGGCACGATCTACGGCCTCGTCGCCGGGGTCTGGACAGACAGTGGCGCCCGCCAGATGCGGCTGGCCAAGGCGCTGAAAACCGGGCAGGTTTTCCTCAACAATTACGGCGCGGGTGGTGGGGTCGAACTCCCCTTTGGCGGCATCGGCAAATCCGGCCATGGCCGCGAAAAGGGGTTCGAGGCGCTCTATGGCTTCTCGACGCTCAAGACCGTCGCCGCGAAACACGGGTAAGGGAGGACCACCATGAGGCTCAAGGACAAGACGGCCATCGTCACCGGAGGCGCTTCGGGCTTTGGCGCAGGCATCGCGCGCAAATTCGCAGTCGAGGGTGCCACGGTGATGGTCGTCGACCTGAACACCGACGCCGCCGAAACCATCGCGCAGGAAATCGGCGGCCGCGCCCACATTGCCGATGTGTCGAACGGCGATCAGGTGGCCGACATGGTCGAAACCGCGATCACCACGATGGGCCATGTGGACATTATGGTGAACAATGCCGGTGTGACCCACTTGCCCGGCCCGATGGAGGACATCACCGAAGAAGATTTCGACCGTGTTTTTGCCGTGAACTGCAAATCCGTCTACCTCAGCGCGCGCAGCCTTGTGCCGCATTTCAAATATCGCGGATCGGGCACCATCCTCAACATCGCCTCCACCGCCGGTGTCTCGCCGCGCCCGCGTCTGAACTGGTACAACGCCTCCAAGGGCTGGATGATCACCGCCACGCGCACCATGGCGGTCGAACTCGCCCCCGACGGCATCCGCGTGAACGCCCTCAACCCGGTGGCGGGGGAAACACCGCTGCTCAAAAGCTTCATGGGCGAGGACACGCCCGAAATTCGCGCCAAGTTCCTGGCGACCATCCCGCTCGGACGCTTCTCGCAACCCGAAGACCTGGGCAACGCCGCAGCCTTCCTCTGCTCGGACGAGGCCAGCATGATCACCGGCGTCTGCATGGAAGTGGACGGAGGCCGCTGCATATGACCTGTGCTTCTCTGGTTCACAAATACTTCGGGGAGTGTGAGGGGCTGGCCCCTCACTCCGACGCAGCCACAAGAGGAGCGCCGAGATGACGCCCGGCCCGCGCAATCTGATCACCGACGTCGCAGGTCTGGCTGTTGGCAACGCACAGGATGATGCGCTGAAATCCGGCACCACGGTGCTGCTGTCCCAAGACGGCCCGATGACCACCAGCTATTCGGTCATGGGCGGTGCTCCGGGCACGCGGGACACAGATCTTCTGGAACCGGACAAGACGGTGCCCGGCGTCGATGCCATTGTCCTGTCGGGCGGGTCCGCATTTGGCCTTGCCGCAGCACAGGGTGTGATGGACGCACTGGCGCGGCAGGGGCGCGGGTTCCAGGTACATTCGGCCCGCGTGCCCATCGTGCCGGCGGCGATCGTCTTCGACCTTCTCAACAACGGGCAGAAGGATTGGACGGACAACCCCTACCCAACCTTGGGACAACAAGCGCTCGCGAACGCTTCGCAGGACTTTGTGCTTGGCACCACCGGTGCGGGAACCGGGGCGACGGATGCGCAGCACAAGGGCGGGCTGGGATCGGCCTCGCTGGTTCTGCCGGATGGCACCACCATTGGCGCGCTTGTCGTGGTCAATGCGCTTGGCAGTGCGACCACCCCGTCCGGACGGCATTTCTGGGCCGCCCCGTTCGAGATCGGCGACGAATTCGGCGGGCTGGGCCCAGATCCGGCCAGCAATCTCCAACCCCTGCGCCCCAGCCGCAAGGCTGCGGCAATGGCGCAGCATGGCAACACGACCATCGGAATCGTCGCCACCGATGCCACGCTCGACAAGGCGGCGTGCAAGCGGCTGGCGACGGCGGCGCATGATGGCTATGCCCGGGCACTGGTGCCTGCGCACACACCTTACGATGGCGATCTGATCTTTGCCTCCAGCACCGGGCGACGTGGTCCGCCTTCGGACGAGGTCATGCCGATGCTGGGGCATTTCGCGTCGGTCTGCATGGCGCGCGCCATTGCCCGCGCGATCTGGGAGGCGACGCCCAGTGCCAATGACGCCCTTCCGACGGCGCGGCAGGAGATTTTGCAAACCTGACTTTGCAGGTTGGCACTCAGCGCAGGATCGGCGGTTTCTCAGGATCGCTGCCCGGTGCCATCCGCTCGACCCTTACAGGCGCTTCCGGCTCCGGCAGATCGAACCGCAGGCCCACCCGAGCAAGCTGTGCCGTGACGAGATCGCTGTCGCGCAGGAACACCACGTCAAGTGCTGCGGCCTCCAGACCCGAGAAGATCAGCGCCTCCTGAATGGCCCGCGCCAACGCACCTTCGGCTCCCGGCACCGCACCAGTGAACCCGATCAGGTGACCGCGAACGCCATTCTCATACAGCACTTCCGCCAGATACCCGCGCCGGGCCAGCCCCGAGGCCGTCCGCAGCTTGGCGTCGATGGCTTCGAGCAACCCATCCGGCAACGCTCCCGGCGCGCGCAGTTCTTCCGGGCGCGCTTCGGCTTCTGACGGGCCTTGGGACACGGTTTCGGCCAGCCAATCCACCGCCTCGGAGGGCAACAGGATCGACGAAGGCGCCACCTCGGGGTTCAGCGCAATGCCGATCCCCTGCCCCGCCAGCATTCCGACAATCGACCGCCCCGACAAAGCGGCATAGGGCACAACGCGGCCAGCAAAAGCGCCCAGCCGCTCCTCGGTGTCGAACACAAGGACAAACCGCGCATCGCCCAGATCGAAAAGCTCCGGCTCGGCCTGATCGCCCTCGGCCTCGCGGGCGAGCATCAGAAACAGCTCTGCCTCGGCCAGACGGTCATAGAAGCGCAGGCGCAGAGCGTCGGCGTCGGGGTTTGCCTCCATCGAGGCATGCGCGTGATCGAGCGGGGTCTGCAATGTCATGCCATCACCTCCTGCACCCGGGTCCGCAGGGCGGGCAGCACCTCGGCCTCAAACCACGGGTTTTTCCTGATCCATGCCGTATTGCGCCAGCTTGGATGCGGCAAGGGCAGAACCGATGGCCAATGGTCGCGCCAGGTGCGCACCACTTCGGTCACACCGGCCTTTGTCCGCAGGTGATACTTGTGGGCATACCCCCCGACCACCAGCTTCAGCGGCACATTTCCGACGTGATCCAGAACTTCCGCATGCCAGGTCTGGCGGCAGATCGCGGGGGGCGGCAGGTCTGACCCAGCCGCATCATAGCCGGGAAAGCAAAAGCCCATCGGGACAATGGCAACGCGGCTCTGGTCGTAGAACGCCGCGCGGTCCAGCCCCAGCCAGTCGCGCAGGCGGTCGCCCGAGGGATCGTCAAACGGGGTCCGGCTGTTATGCGCGCGCAGTCCAGGTGCCTGAGAACAGATCAAAAGGCGCGCCCCGGGGCGGAACCAGACCACGGGTTTCGGGCGGTGCCGGGTGGCGGTGACGGCAAAGCGGTCGGCACAGAGGGTGCAGTCGGACAGGCGGTTCTGAAGGGTCATGACCCGGAATGTAAGGCGCTTTGGCTCAAACCAAAGTCTTTGGCACGATCAGACGGGTTTCGTAGCGGATCAGCCCGGCGATCCGGTGCAGGTGATCGGGGCGAAACGCGACACAGCCTTCAGTGGGATAGCCGGGCCTGCGCCAGCGGTGCAGAAAGATCGCCGATCCCCGCCCCTTTTCGGCATGCGGCCAGTTCCAATCGGTGAGAAGCACCAGATCATAAAGCCTATCCCCCCGTCGCAGCCTTTCGTGGCTGTACGGATAGGGAGCGCGGACCATGAGGTTGTAATCCTCATGAGTCGGGTCGTCGGACCAGAGATCGCCGGGGCGGATGGGCACCGCCCAATCGGCCGGACGCGCCATGCGGTCGGGACGGTAGAGTAGGCCCACGATGCGATGCACCCCCACAGGCGTGCCACCGTCGCCTTCGCGCTTGTCGGCGCGGATGCCGCCTTTGCCGATGGTGCAGGGCCACATCCGACCCATGAAGCGCAGACCCTGCCGGGTCAGAACCATGTCCAGAGGCGTCACAACAGGTGTCCCGACTTGCGCGCCTTCGTGGCGAGATAGTTGGTGTTGTGCGGGTTTTCTCCGACCTTGAGCGGTACCCGTTCGGCCACGGTGATGCCGTGCTTTTCCATCATCGCGATCTTGGCCGGGTTGTTGGTCATCAGGCGCACCGCATCGAAGCCCAGCTTGCGCAGCAGTTCTGCGCCGATCCGGAAATCCCGTTCGTCATCCTCGAATCCCAGACGGTGATTGGCCTCGACCGTGTCGAACCCCTGATCCTGAAGCGCATAAGCCCGCATCTTGTTGGCAAGGCCAATACCCCGCCCTTCCTGGTTCAGGTAGAGCAGAACGCCCTCACCAGCAGCCCCCATCGCATTCAGCGCCCCATTGAGCTGCGGGCCGCAATCGCATTTCAGGCTGCCCAGCAGGTCGCCGGTGAAACAGGCGGAATGCAGACGCGCCAGAACGGGTTGAGCGCGATCCGGGCGACCGATCTCGATCGCGTAATGCTCTTCCGAGCCGTCCTCGGGACGGAAGACATGGAGCCGGGCGTTGGACGCGGCACGCAACGGGACCCGTGCCGACACAACACTGTCGAAGACAGCGGAAGCGCCCAGACGAGGTGCGGCAGACACCGGATCGAGCAGGGTCAGCGCATGCTCCGCCGCGAAGGTTCTGGCGTTCGCCAAGGGGGTTACGATCACCGCAGGCAAGAGGCGCGCCGATTTCGCGAGCGTGATGGCCAGACGATGCAGCGCTGCGTCCCCGTCGCGACGCGTGACAAGCGGCCCCTTCATCGGATGGGACAGGTCGTCAGCGGGATCGGCCACAGCCTGCACCCAACGCAAGGTCGCATCGGACGGCAAAATCACGCGCGCAACGTCACCGTCATACGCCCGCGCCTTCAGGGTTTCGGCACGACGACCTGTCAGGACAAGATCAACATCTGCGCCCAATGCCATCACATCGGCAAGGCGATCCGGGCCCAGCGACTCGACCGCGAGCACAAGAAGACCGTGTGATTGCCCCAGAACGATCGGCACGCCCATGCGCAGATCCGCCCGCGCCCGGGCCAGGAGATCGGTGATGTCGGGCGCAAGGGTCATGTAACAGAAGCGGTCCTGCGGCGGCCCTTTGCAACAAAGAGCCCCGATTTGTGAAACATTTGCCCCCTGGATACACGAGGCCGTGAAACACTTGCAGCAATTCTTGCTGACACGCAACGTCTCGCCCATGTGTCTGGAAAGCGACGGAGAGGCAACACGATGGCACAGCTCAAGAATATCCTTCTGGTTGATGACGATGACGATCTGCGCGAAGCGCTGGCCGAGCAGCTTGTCATGACCGAAGACTTCGAAGTCTTCGAGGCCGATTGCGGAACCGCCGCCATGGCCCGGGTCAAGGAACAGCTATATGACCTGATCATTCTGGATGTCGGTCTGCCCGACACCGATGGCCGCGAATTGTGCCGGCTGATGCGCAAGCAGGGTGTGAAGGCACCGGTTCTGATGCTGACCGGGCATGATTCGGATGCCGACACCATTCTGGGCCTTGATGCGGGTGCGAACGACTACGTCACCAAGCCGTTCAAGTTCCCGGTGCTTCTGGCCCGCATCCGTGCGCAACTGCGGCAGCACGAACAATCCGAAGACGCGGTCTTCACGCTTGGGCCGTACACGTTCAAGCCGTCGATGAAACTCTTGATGACGGAAGACGACAAGAAGATCCGGCTGACGGAAAAAGAGACCAATATCCTCAAATTCCTGTATCGCTCCACTGACGGTGTGGTTGCACGCGATACGCTGCTGCACGAGGTTTGGGGTTATAACGCGGGTGTGACGACCCACACGCTCGAGACCCATATCTATCGTCTGCGCCAGAAAATCGAACCTGATCCGTCAAACGCGCGGCTCCTCGTGACAGAGTCCGGAGGATACCGTTTGGTATCTTAAGACCTAAGTCCATTTTGATTCAGATCAAAGAAGCATGGCATGCACATCTTTAAGTGAATCGTAACGGTTCCCGTCGCATATGCGGGTCATCATATGCACCTCCCTGTTGGACCTGGCCCCGGATCTTTTCCGGGGTCTTTTTTTCAGTACAGGCGGATTTCGCGAACCGAGACATCGGCTTCGTAGTCGTCCCCATAGGCGACAATGGCGATGCTGTTCACCTCGGACGGGCGAACCATCGCGGGCATGCCCATATGGGACGGGGCGAACATGTCGAATGGAATATCAATATCCTGCCAGCTTTCGGTCGTGTCAAAAGCTGCCCGGAAGGAATGCCAGACCCGCGCAAGGCCCGGCGTTTTCAGAAAGACATAGTAGCGCGCGCCGTTGCCACGAACGCTCAGCCGCAAACCGGATGCGTCCTTGGACCATGGCTCGGAGAACCGACGCCGCATCTGGATGAAGCCACCGTTGTTCCTCGTGCTGACCATGCCATGCAGACGCAAACCTGCGTCGAACCGTTCAAGCGATCCCGACGAAACGCCCCCCATGACACCATCGGCCACAAAATCCCAGCGCGCCGCCGCGTCGCCGGAAAAATCGTCAAAAACCGTGTCCGTCAGCGATTGACCCACAAACATGATAGACATGACATTTCCCCCAAGACCCCTGCACCGGACATAGCCCGCCTTGCACATAAAAAAAGCGCCTCGCAAGAGGCGCTTTTCTTTCAATGACTTGAGCGACGAGATGTCACTCCGCATCTTCCGTCTTTTTCTCAGGTGCCAGCTCTTCGCCGGTTTCCTGATCGACCATCTTCATGGCAAGGCGCACCTTGCCACGGTCGTCGAAGCCCAAGAGCTTGACGTAGACTTCCTGGCCTTCCTTGAGCACATCCGACGGATGGTTCAGGCGACGGTTTTCGATCTGGGACACGTGCACCAGCCCGTCGCGCTTGCCGAAGAAGTTCACGAAGGCACCGAAATCGACGATCTTCACGACCTTGCCCTTGTAGATGTGGCCTTCTTCCGGCTCTGCCACGATCGAATAGATCATGTCATAGGCTTTCTGGATGGCTTCTCCGTTCGGGCTGGCGATCTTGATGACACCGTCGTCGTTGATGTCGACCTTGGCGCCGGAAACCTCAACGATTTCGCGGATGACCTTGCCGCCCGAACCGATCACTTCACGGATCTTGTCGGTCGGGATCTGCATGGTTTCGATGCGCGGTGCGTGGATCGAGAATTCCGCAGCACCGGTCAGTGCCTTGGCCATCTCGCCCAGGATGTGCAACCGGCCTTCTTTCGCCTGCGCGAGGGCCTTTTTCATGATCTCGGGCGTGATGCCCGCAACCTTGATGTCCATCTGAAGCGACGTGATGCCGTTCTCTGTGCCGGCCACTTTGAAGTCCATGTCGCCGAGGTGATCTTCGTCACCCAGGATGTCGGTCAGAACCGCGTAGGAGCCGTCCTCTTCGAGGATCAGGCCCATGGCCACGCCAGCCACAGCCGACTTGAGCGGCACACCTGCGTCCATCATCGACAGGGAGCCACCGCAGACCGATGCCATCGAGGACGAGCCGTTCGATTCCGTGATCTCGGACACGACGCGGATGGTGTAGGGAAAATCGGTAGCGGCCGGCAGAACCGCCTGCAACGCGCGCCATGCCAGTTTGCCGTGACCGATTTCGCGGCGACCCGGAGAACCCACGCGACCCACTTCACCGACCGAGTACGGCGGGAAGTTGTAGTGCAGCAGGAAGTTCGAACGGAAGTTTCCATGCAACGCATCAATGATCTGTTCGTCGTCACCGGTGCCGAGCGTGGTCACGACCAAGCCCTGTGTTTCACCGCGGGTGAAGAGAGCAGAGCCGTGGGTGCGCGGCAGCAGACCGGTTTCACAGACGATGTCGCGGACTTCGTCCAGAGCCCGGCCATCGATCCGCTTGCCCGTCTTGACGACATCGCCGCGCAGGACAGACGCTTCGAGCTTTTTCAGAGCCGAACCGAGGTTCGGGTCTTCGAGCTGTTCCTCGTTCAGCGTTTCGAGGATCGCGGCTTTGGCTTCGGCGACAGCGGTCGTGCGCTGCTGCTTGTCGGTGATCGCGTAAGCGGCGCGGATCTTGTCTTCGCCCGCGGATTTCACAGCGTTGTAGAGCTCCGAGTAATCCGGCGGCTGGAAGTCGAACGGCTCCTTGGCGGCCTCTTCGGCCAGCGAGATGATCAGGTCGATCACCGGCTGGATTTGCTCGTGCGCGAAAGTCACGGCACCCAGCATCTCGTCCTCGGTCAGCTCGTAAGCTTCCGATTCCACCATCATCACGGCGTCTTTTGTGCCTGCGACAACAAGGTCAAGCCGCTGCTCGGGATTGTTGCGCAGCTGGTCCATATCCTCGACCTCGGGGTTGAGGATGTATTCGCCGTCGACATACCCCACGCGGCAGCCCGCAATCGGACCCATGAACGGTGCTCCGGAAATGGTCAACGCGGCGGAGGCCGCGATCATCGCAACGATGTCCGGATCGTTGACGAGGTCGTGCGAAAGCACGGTGCACATGACCAGCACTTCGTTCTTGAAGCCCGGCACGAAGAGCGGGCGGATCGGACGGTCGATCAGGCGCGCGGTCAGCGTTTCCTTTTCGGTCGGGCGCGCCTCGCGCTTGAAGAAGCCACCCGGCACCTTGCCGGCGGCATAGTATTTTTCCTGGTAGTGAACGGTCAGCGGAAAGAAATCCTGACCCGGCTTCGGCTGTTTGGCGAAGGTCACGTTGGCCATGACCGAGGTTTCGCCCAGAGTGGCGATCACGGTGCCATCAGCCTGGCGGGCAATCTTGCCCGTTTCCAGTGTGAGCGTTTCCTCGCCCCACTGCATGCTTTTCGTCGAAATGTTGAACATCATCGTATCCTGTATGGGAGCGCTCCCGGCCCTCCGGGTCTCCCGTTTTCATGGCGGCCCCATTGCCGCCGACCCTTTCATCATGCCATGCGCCAGGGTCGAAGCGTCACGTCTCAGATGCGGGGGCCATACAGGATTATGCGGTGTTTGGAAAGGAGGTTGATCCGCCTTTACCGGACCTTAACCCTGGGCGCGCCACGATGGCGCATGGAGAGCGTTGAACGTGACATTCCCGATCACTGGATCGAACAGGTTTTTGCGGCAAAAGCCGTGACCAAGGGCGGTATCGTGCGACGCGCCGTACCGTGGGTGGAACGCGAGATCGGACGCGAACGGTTTCTCGCGGAGATCGAGCAGCGCGGGTTCCACCTTCTTGAATGCGCCGGACAGTTCATTGTCATCTGTTCGGATGCGCCGGTTCACCGATTGCTCTGATTTGCGGACACGCCGTTATCTTCAAGTCCAAACAGCCGACGACTGAGGGGGTGACGCCCGTCACCCAGAGAGGTCATTCCCGTATGTCGAGCTCGTATGTCGAGTTTTTCACGGGCCCGAATTTTCTGCGAAAATTCGGGCCCACAAACTAATTTACGGTTAATGTCCTAATCGCCAGACCACAGATCTTTGACGGTGCGACAAAAAAGGGCCGCGCATCCTTCTGCGCGGCCCTTGGTCGACATATCCCAAGGCGGGAAATCGTCTGATCGTATCAGCGGCGGATACCAAGGCGCTGGATCAGGTTCTGATAGCGCGCTTCATCCTTGGCCTTTGTGTAGTCCAGAAGCTTACGGCGCTGTGCCACCAGTTTGAGCAACCCACGACGCGAGTGGTTGTCTTTCTTGTGGGTCTTGAAATGCTCGGTCAGCGTGGCAATACGGCTCGTCAGGATGGCGACCTGGACTTCGGGCGAACCGGTGTCGCCGTCCTTGGTTGCGAATTCCTTGATCAGGCGGTTCTTTTCTTCAACAGTGATCGACATCGGGGTCTCCTTTCGAAGGTTTGTGTGGATGGCACAAGCCGGGATGTCGTCCAGCAGGGCCCGTGGAGAATCTCCGCACCGCGTGCGGATGCGGGCGTATAGGCGAAAAAGTCCGTCTTGGAAAGACTATTGCGACGGGTCGCACATCTGCCCTATCGCGCCCTCAGGATCCGCGTCGGCATTTGAAGCACAACTTTGCCGTCAAGCAGCACATCGATCCAGTCGGGTGCCCCGGGACTCAACCGCAGCGCCATGTCCGGGCTGGCTGTTTTCACCCGTTCGAGGACGCAGGCGCGCGCCGCATCCAGCGTAAACACCCGAACCGGACGTGATCGGATCGGATGCTCGTGAATGCGTCCGAAAGGTTGGAAAAGGCCCAGGTTCCGCACCGGAACGCTACCCCCTTGCACCACAGTGATCCGGGCTGAAGGCCTGGACCGCACGAAGACCGAAACGACGGCAGCCAGTCTGCGAAAGTGCGACATCATCTGGATCAACCCTGTTCAAATGGCTTGCCCAGACTACCTGAAAAACCGTGAAGAAAGGTTTGAAACCAATTGGGTGACGATCCAGCTGTCAGTGCGGCGTGTAACGGCCTGCCATCGGCCAAGGCATCGGCGCTGTGTCGAAAGCCACGTAGAGCGGATGTCGCGGATGGCCGTCTTTGGTGAGTCCCAAGTGATGCATCGGTGCCGAAAGACGCCGGGCCACCGTCTTGCCCCGATCCTGATGCGCACCGTGTACGCCCCACGCTGCCACTGTCATTCCGGAGGAGCGCGCCCAATGGTCGAGCACCGCATCCGTCCGATCGCCGATCGGCGCGTCAGCTCTCTTGAGGTCCGTGGGGCGCGTCGCGCGAAAGGAAAAGAGGTTGGCGACGACCACACCGCCAAAGCCCATCGCCCTTGCCCGGCTTTCACACCGGGCGACGGTCGGGTCATTGCGGTGTTCATCCGCCGTTGACGGGTTCAACATGATGAAAAAAAGCGCGGGTCGATCCGAATCCCATTGCCGGGACAAACCAAAGCGGTACTGATCGCATTCCGAATACCAGACCCGCGACATGCTCCCCTCGGCCTCGTGCGAGCGGTACCTCAGGCCGGTTTGGAGGTCTGGGGGCAAGTCGGTCATGCCAAGACAAAAACCCGCGAAGGATGCACCTCGCCTGACTTGTAGCGCCCCACCGCGACAGGCACACCGTCGCAGGACACCCAACACTCCTCGCCGTATTCGACACCAGAGGCGATCACCAAGGCGGGGTTGCCGTTGCGCAGTTTCGCCGCTGACTCCGGCGAACAGGTCAGCTCCTGAAGGTCCGCGAGACCAATCTCCAACGGCTTGAGATGGCTGTCCAATTCGGGACTGCGCGCCATTGCGTCGATCGCTTCGAGGCTTAACCCTTCCTCGGCCTCAAAGGGCCCAGACCAGACACGACGCAGCTGCAGGACATGACCGTAACACCCCAAAGCCTCACCAAGATCGCGGGCAATTGAACGGACATATCCGCCCTTTCCACAGACCAGCATCAGGACGGCATGATCTGCATCTGGCCGATCCAGCAGGGTCAGTTCGTCGACGTAAAGCGGGCGTGCTGCGAGATCCATGTCTTCGCCGTCCCGGGCGCGTTTGTAGGCCCGTTCACCGTCGATCTTCACTGCGGAAAACTGCGGTGGAACCTGTTCGATCTCTCCGACAAACCGATGCAGTGCTTCCTTCAACTCGTCATCGGAGGGCCGCAGATCAGAGGTTGCGATCACGTCGCCTTCGGCGTCATCCGTACGGGTGGCCTGTCCGAACCGTACGGTGAACTCGTACGCCTTCAGGGCGTCGGTGATATAAGGCACGGTCTTGGTCGCCTCGCCAAGCGCCACCGCCAGCACGCCTGTCGCTTCGGGGTCGAGCGTGCCGGCATGTCCGGCCTTCCGCGCATCAAGCGCCCATCGCACCTTGTTTACCACGGCGGTCGAGGTGAGGCCGGCAGGTTTGTCCACCACCAGCCATCCGGAAATATCGCGCCCCTTGCGTTTGCGTGCCATTCTGTCTCTCGCGTCCTTGAAAGACCGGCGAGGTAGCTCAGGGCAGGATGGCTGTCAATTCAACAGGATCATGTCAGTCGATCTCGCGCGCCTCATCGGCGAGCATGATCGGGATCCCGTCCCGGATCGGATAGGCCAGATGCGCGGTGTGGCTGATCAACTCTTGGCGCGTGGCGTCATATTCAAGCCGGCCCTGCGTTTGCGGGCAGACCAGCGCTTCCAGCATCTTGCGGTCGAATGCGGGAGTGTCTGTCATTGCAGGATGTCCTCGGATTGTCCGCCGCGCAGGGCGTATTCGATCAATGTCACCAGAGTCTCACGGCGGGTGGACAACGAGGGCGCTTCGAGAAGGGCCTGTTTCTCTTCCGGTTCGAAATCCAGCAGCATCGACAGCGAATTGATCAGCAGCTCGTTATCCGCTTCTTTCAGCGTTGCCCAATCCGCCGACAGATCCCGCGCCGAGAAGTAGCGGTCCAAAAGGCCCAGAAACGCATCACGGTCGAACCCGCGGTCCTGCTCGGGCCCGCCCTGATCCCGATCGAACCCGTCCCAATTGACCTCGAACTTCCGATAGGGCGTAAAGCCTTCCAACTCGTCGCCAAGCCGGAACCGCGATATGCCTGACAGGGTGATCATGTAGCGCCCGTCCTCGGTCTCGGAGAACTGCGTCACGCGACCCGCGCAGCCGATGCGGTGCAGCGCCCCCTTGTCGCCATTCGGGCGTGCGTTGGGCTGGACCATACCGATCAAACGGGTGGGCGTTTTCAGTGCATCTTCAAGCATCTGCAGATAGCGCGGCTCGAACAGGTGCAATGGCAACCTCGCGCGGGGCAGCAGCAGCGCCCCGGGCAACGGAAACACGGGAATGGACCCCGGAAGTTCAGTGACTCTTGTCATGCGAAAGGACTTAGCCTGACGGACGGCTCAGGCAAATATCATCGAGCTCAATCTGCGACGTCCGTTCAGGGCAACCGGATCATTGGGTTTCAGCGCTTCGAAAATCGTCATGAGCTGCGTTTTCGCGGCGGCGTCGTTCCATTCGCGGTCGCGACGGAACAGCTCCAGCAGGTGATCGACCGCACCCTGCCCGTCACCCTTGGCATACAGCGCCTGCGCAAGATCGAAGCGGGCTTGATGATTGTCCGGATCCGCCTCCACTGCCGCAAGCAATTCCGCGACGGGCCCCGAGTTGCTCGCCTGCTTTGCGAGTTCCAGCTTGGCATGCGCCGCTTCCAGTTCCGGCTTGCCCGAGATCTCGGCCGGCGCGCCGTTCAGGATCGCTTCAGCTTGCTCGAGATCGTTGACTGCGATTGCGCAATGGACAAGACCGGCATAGGCGCGGGCATGCATCGGGTCTTCCTCGAGCACTGCCGCGAAAGTCTGCATCGCATCTGCGGCGGCACCGGCTTCGAGCATTTCTTCCGCAGCGTCCACCGCCGCATCCAGACCACCGCTGGCATCGCCGCCCGCTGCCTTGACGACACGTTCGACAAAGGCCTTGATCTCCGATCCCGGCAAGGCGCCCTGGAACATGTCGATCGGGCGTCCCTTGACGAAGGCGACAACGGTTGGGATCGACTGGATCGGCAGACCCTGTTGCGCCAGCGCCTGAACCAAGCCCTGCGCCTCGTCCACATTGACCTTGGCCATTTTGACCGCACCACGCACGCCAAGCACTTCGGCTTCGAGCATCGGGCCCAATGTCTTGCACGGACCACACCACGGCGCCCAGAAATCGACGATAACTGGAGTCTCCATGCTGCCATCGATTACTTCGGCCATGAAGGCGTCCTGTGACACATCCTTGATCAGGTCAGCCTGTGCCGGGCTTTGTCCAAGTTCGATCATCTGTGTCTCCTGTCGCCGTTACCGTCCAGACACGGCGTAGATGGCGCACCGGACCCCGTCTTGCAAGGGGGTCAGCCGCTTATGATCTCGGCGATGATGCGGGCCACTTGGTCAGGATGCGTGATTGGCACCATATGTCCGGCACCATCCACGATCACATCGACCGCGTTCGGGATGCGACGTTCCAGTGTTCTGTGGATCGCTTCGATCACGGGCTCCGTCTTCGAGCCCCGGATCAGTCGGGTCTGACAGGTGATCCTCTCAAGGCGGCCAGGTTCCAAAAGCGATTTGTCATCCTCGAACAGACACGGTTCGGTCTCGGCGATGAACGGCATCTTGGTGCAGAACGCGGTTTGCTCTTTCTCGCTGAGCGCATCCCAAGGCCGGCCATCGCCCCACACGGTGAAAAATGCGGCCGCCGCCGAGACCCAGTCAGTCTCCACCAATGCGGCGCCAAAGGCACGAGATGTCTCATGGTAGGCCTGAAACACGTCCGGATCGCTTTCCCGCGCGGCGGCGAAGAACACGGGTTCGATCAGGGTCAGGCTGCGCACGGCCTCGGGCGTTTCCATCGCCAACCTCAACGCGACGGTCGCGCCGAAGCTGTGCCCTATGACATGCCCGCCTGCTCCCAGACATTCCCGTGCGATGGCCGTGACCTGATCGTGCAGGTCGGACCGGTGATCCCACGCGGCGCTGCGCCCATGGCTTGGCATGTCCGGCGCGATCATGGACAGATCGTCAGACAAGCGCGCAGCCAGAGGCGTCCAGGCCCCGGAATGGGCCAAGGCGCAATGGAGCAAGACAGCCGGTTGCGGCCCGGTCCCGAACGACCGGGTGAACACCGGAAAGCCGGCTTTGACCTCGTCAAGCATCAGATCTTTCCGGACAGATGCAGGTCCAGATCCTCGATCCGGTCCTGTCCCCAGAACCGCTGATCGGTGTCGGTGATATAGAAGGGCGCTCCGAACACGCCGCGCGACGCTGCCTCTTCGAGATTGGCGGCATAGGTTTCAGCACCGCTGAGCAATCCGCTGTCGGCCAGGGCCGGATCAAACCCCGCGTCAGACAGCGTGGCGCGCACCACGTCGTCCTGAGCGATATCCTTGTCTTCGGCCCAGACGGCCCGCAGGAAGCCATGCACCAACTTGCCCAGATCGCCACCCCCGGCATTCTGCGCCGCGATGATGGCATAAGACGACGGCGCGCCATTGGTCGGCCAGAAGGCCGGTTGCAGATTGAGCGCCATTCCCAGCTTCTTCGACTGGCGCGTCAGTTCCTGTGCGCGCAGTTCCTGACGGCTGGGGTGCCGTTCCTTGGGCGGAGTGCCGCCAGTGCGCCCGAACAGGGCAACAACGTCGAGTGGTTTGTAGGTGATGGTCGCGCCATGTTTCGCGGCGACCTCCTCCATCCGCGTGCCCGCAAGATAGGCATATGGCGACAGTGTTGAGAAAAAGTAATCAATGTGGGCCATTTGGTCCTTCCGGGGTTCACCTGCTTTGCGCGACGTTAGGCCCATGCTAAGGCGAGCGCAACGTCACGAATCTGTCATACCTGACCGCCCACGGAGCCTGCCGCCATGCCCAGCATTGATGAACCCAAACTGATTTCCGGCAATGCGAACATGCCATTGGCCAAGGCCATCGCACGCCGCATGACGATGTATCGCGGCATGAGTGTCGGACTGGTGGATGCGCGGGTCGAGCGGTTCAACGATCAGGAGATCTTCGTCGAAGTGTACGAGAACGTGCGCGGCGAGGACATGTTCATCATCCAGCCGACATCGAACCCGGCGAACGACAACCTGATGGAACTGCTGATCATGTCCGATGCCCTGCGTCGGTCATCGGCCGCGCGGATCACCGCCGTGATCCCGTATTTCGGCTATGCCCGCCAGGACCGTCGCTCAAAGGCCCGTACGCCGATCAGTGCCAAGCTGGTCGCGAACATGATCGTCGAGGCGGGGATCGAACGCGTTCTGACGATGGACCTGCACGCAGCGCAGATTCAGGGGTTCTTCGATATCCCGGTGGACAACCTCTACGCCTCGCCGATCTTTGCGCTCGACATCATGGAACAGTTCAAAGACGGAATGTCGGATATCATGATCGTTTCGCCGGACGTGGGCGGTGTGGCCCGCGCGCGGGAGTTGGCCAAGCGGATCAATGCGCCGCTGTCGATCGTGGATAAGCGCCGAGAGAAGCCCGGCGAGGTCGCGGAGATGACCGTCATCGGCGACGTGACCGGCAAGAAGTGCATCATCGTGGACGACATCTGCGATACCGCCGGAACGCTGTGCAAGGCGGCCGAAGTCTTGATGCAGCACGGTGCGACCGAAGTACATTCCTACATCACACACGGTGTTCTTTCCGGTCCCGCCGTGGAGCGGATCACCAAGTCTGTTATGAAGTCTTTGGTCATCACGGATTCAATCCAGGCGACAGACGCGGTTTCCAGCGCCAAGAACATCCGCATCGTTCCGACCGCACCGATGTTCGCGCAGGCAATCCTGAACATCTGGAATGGTACGTCCGTATCGTCCCTCTTCGAGACCGAAACTCTGGGACCGATCTATGAAGGCATCCTCTGACAAGGCATCCCCGACCTGGTTGAATGGTTCGGCGCAGATGCGCCCGTGCAGCATTGGGAGGGCGCGGGAAGTCCTGCTTCCGATCTTGGACAGTTGGGGTTGCCCAAGAACGAAAGCAGGCTCCAGCAAGGCAGATCGGTCAATCATTTCCACTTGCTGATAATGTTATTATCAATGTTTATGACATTGTCAATGTCCGTGGTATCTTTTGACGCCACGACAGGATTGGAATTGACTGGTTTCGCGCAGTTGCTATCCAGATAACGTGACGCAGAACCAAAACGCACCTTACCCTCGCCGGACCGCCAAGGACATTCGTCGCGAAGAAACCCGCGCGCGCCTTCTGGATGCCGCCCGGAGGCTCTTTGCGGAACGCGATTACGATTCCGTATCCGTGACGGAGATCGCGAGCGCGGCCGGTGTCACGCATGGCATGATAAACGTCTATTTCGGCGGCAAGCCGGGTCTGCTGTACGAGATCATTCGGCAAAACAACGCGCTGCAATACGTGGACACGGTTGCAACCGGGGACGCCGCCAAGTCGGCGTTGGCGCAAATGGACGACATGCTGCATGCGTGGCTTGATGGCGATATCGAAGACACCCGTTTGCTTGCGGTGATGCAATCCTATGCCTGGGTGTGGCCCCCGGAGACAGAGAAAGACAACGAAACCGTGCGCGCCGGGTTCAAGGACGCCGTTGCTCTTCTCGTGCAGAAGGGCTGTGACAGTGGCGAGTTTCGGTCATCGCTTGACCCGATGCTGACGGCCAAATCGATCTGGGCGATCTACACCTGGGGAACAAGAGCCGCAGTGTTCCAGGGAGCGACGGCGCGGGAATGCCATCAGGCAATCATGGCGCAGGTTCGTCAACTGGTGATACCGGACTGACAGGTCTTGGCGCGTCTCTGCGCTAAACGACGTCCCATGCGTCGTCGTCGGCCACAGCACCCATGGCGATCCAGGACAACCGGACACGCGCAACCTTGGTGTCGAGCCAGGTGCGGAACACCGCATCAAACCCGCTTTCCGAAATGTTTTCAGCCGCAAGATCGGCCCGCACATTATGCGCGCTGTCCATGTCCCAAAGCGTAAGCGACACATGCACAAGCGGTGGAGTGCTGAACGGTCGATCGAACCCGATCCACTGGCTCCGCATGCGCGACCCCTCTCCGGTCCACATCTCGCCCCCTTCCTCGAAATCGGAAAAGAGATCGACCGCCCCTTGTGCGATCCCGATCCGGGAGCTGTTGATGATTTGCATGTCACCGTCCGTTGAAGTCACGATGTTCTACCGCAACGCGAAGAGGGACAAAACGAAAAAAGCCCCGCATCGCTGCGGGGCTTTTGATCTGGAAACGGCAACCGGATCAGAGCGACGGTTGTTTCGGCGAAAGGCCGATATGCGTGCCGACCGCAACCATGTCGGCCAGCAGCTTGGCCGCGTCATCGACCGGACCGGGTTCGTTCTTGAAGGTTTCCTTGGTCTGCTTGTAGGCCGCATGCGCCTCGTCGACCATCGCCTCGTAGGTGGCCTGATCAACATCCGCTTTCGGCACAGCGCGTTCCGCCAGAACCGACAGGCCTTCGCCAAGCTCGGCAAAACCACCTGTCACGACGAATTCCTCGATGCCCTTGTCGGTCTCGACCTTGAGAACGCCGGGACGCAGCGTCGTGATCAGCGGCGCATGGTTCGGCATCGCCGTCATGTCACCATCGGCACCCGGGATCTGCACAGATTTGACCTGCGCCGACATCAGGCTGCGCTCGGGGCTGACCAGATCGAATTGCATGGTCTCTGCCATGTGGGATCTCCTTTGGGGTGAAGCGCTCGTCTGCCCTTACGGGCACCCTCGCGAGAAAGCCCGCGAGGGCTGATGAGCGCCCGGATTATGCCGCGTCGGCAGCCATCTTTTCGGCTTTGGCTTTCACTTCCTCGATGCCGCCAACCATGTAGAAGGCACCTTCGGGGAGGTGGTCATATTCGCCAGCCACAACCGCCTTGAACGAAGCAATCGTGTCTTCGAGCGGGACCTGAACACCGTCGGATCCGGTGAAGACCTTCGCCACGTCGAACGGCTGCGACAGGAAGCGCTGTATCTTGCGGGCACGGGCAACGGTCATCTTGTCCTCTTCGGACAGTTCGTCCATGCCGAGGATCGCGATGATGTCTTGAAGCGACTTGTAGCGCTGCAGGATACCCTGAACGTCACGGGCAACCTGGTAGTGCTCTTCGCCCACGATCTGCGGATCCATCAGACGCGAGTTCGAGTCGAGCGGGTCCACCGCAGGATAGATGCCAAGCTCGGAAATTGCACGCGACAGAACGGTGGTGGCGTCGAGGTGTGCGAAGGTCGTTGCAGGCGCCGGGTCGGTCAAGTCGTCCGCAGGCACGTAGACGGCCTGGATCGAGGTGATCGAGCCAGCCTTGGTCGAGGTGATGCGTTCCTGCATCGCGCCCATGTCGGTGGCCAGTGTCGGCTGGTAGCCCACAGCAGACGGGATACGACCCAAGAGAGCGGACACCTCGGAACCGGCTTGCGTGAAGCGGAAGATGTTGTCCACGAAGAACAGAACGTCGGTACCGGACTGGTCACGGAACTGTTCGGCCAGTGTCAGACCGGTCAGGGCCACACGGGCACGCGCACCCGGAGGCTCGTTCATCTGACCGTACACAAGGGCCACCTGGCTTTCCTTGAGGTTGTCGGGCTTGATCACGTTGGATTCGATCATTTCGTGGTAGAGGTCGTTGCCCTCACGGGTCCGTTCACCCACACCCGCGAACACCGAGTACCCCGAGTGCACTTTCGCGATGTTGTTGATCAGTTCCATGATGAGAACGGTCTTGCCCACGCCGGCACCGCCGAAGAGACCGATCTTACCGCCCTTGGAGTAGGGTGCGAGAAGGTCGATCACCTTGATGCCGGTGACGAGGATTTCGGACTCGGTCGACTGTTCCGAGAACTCGGGCGCAGGGGCGTGGATCGGACGGAACTCTTCCGCCTCGACCGGACCACCTTCGTCCACCGGCTCGCCGACGACGTTCAGAATGCGGCCGAGCGTTGCGGCACCCACCGGAACCGAAATCGGGCCATCGGTGTCGACAACTTCCTGACCGCGAACGAGGCCTTCGGTTGCGTCCATCGCGATGGTGCGCACGGTGTTTTCGCCAAGGTGCTGGGCCACTTCGAGAACGAGCTTCTTGCCGTTGTTGTCCGTGGTCAGCGAGTTCAAAATAGCCGGCAGGTGGTCGTCGAACTGAACGTCCACGACGGCGCCGATCACCTGCGTGATTTTGCCTTTTGCGTTTGCCATGTTTCGTCTCCGGTTCTTAGAGCGCCTCGGCGCCCGAGATAATTTCGATCAGTTCGTTGGTAATCACGGCCTGACGCGAACGGTTGTATTCGATGGTGAGCTTTTCGATCATTTCGCCCGCGTTGCGCGTTGCGTTGTCCATCGCGCTCATCCGGGCGCCTTGTTCGGACGCACCGTTTTCAAGCAGCGCCGCAAAGATCTGCGTGGCCACTCCGCGCGGCAGAAGATCAGCGAGGATCGCCTCTTCGTCCGGCTCATAATCGTAAAGCGTTGTGGCTTCAGCCGACCCTTCCTCGGGCGCATCGAATGCCGCCGGGATGACCTGCTGGGCCGTGGGGACCTGGCTTACGACGTTGACGAACTTCGAATAGAAGATCGTTGCGACGTCGAATTCGCCCGCATCAAAGCGGCCAAGAATATCCTTGGCGATGCCCTGTGCATCCGCGTAACCGATCCGCTTCACATCGCTCAGGTCGATGTGACCAACGGACAGGTTGCCGAAGTCCCGCTTCATCGCGTCACGGCCTTTTTTGCCGACGGTCAAAATCTTGACCGTCTTGCCTTTGGCCTTGAGCTCGGTCGCCTTCTGCTTGGCCAGCTTCGCGATGTTCGCATTGAACCCACCGCACAGACCACGCTCCGCCGTCATGACGACGAGCAGATGCACGTCGTCCTTGCCGGTGCCGCTCAGCAGCTTCGGCGCGCTGTCGCTGTCACCGACGCTGGCTGCAAGTGCACCCATCACGGCATTGAACCGCTCGGTGTAGGGACGCGCCATCTCGGCCGCATCCTGTGCCCGCCGCAGTTTTGCGGCGGCCACCATTTGCATGGCCTTGGTGATCTTGCGGGTCGATTTGACCGACGCGATCCGGTTTTTCAAATCCTTGAGATTTGGCATTGCCTCGTCTCCTTACGAGAAGTCGGCGGCGTATTCGTCAATCGCGGCCTTGAGCTTGTCGGCGGCGTCACCCTTGATCTTGGGATCGTCGTTGGTGATCCACTCGAGGATGTCCTGACGCTTGCCACGCATGTGACCCAGCAGACCGGCTTCGAAATCCTTGACGCGATCCAGCGGGATCTTGTCGAGATAGCCGTTGGTGCCTGCGAAGATGACGCAGACGATTTCCGCGTTGGTCAGCGGCGAATACTGCGGCTGCTTCATCAGTTCGGTCAGACGCGCACCCCGGTTCAGCAACTGCTGGGTCGAGGCGTCGAGGTCGGAGCCAAACTGGGCGAAGGCAGCCATCTCGCGGTACTGAGCGAGCGACAGTTTCACCGGACCGGCAACCGAGGACATCGCGCTTGTCTGAGCGGACGAACCCACACGAGACACCGAAAGACCGGTGTTCACGGCCGGGCGGATACCCTGGTAGAAGAGTTCGGTTTCAAGGAAGATCTGACCGTCGGTGATCGAGATCACGTTGGTCGGAATAAACGCCGACACGTCGCCACCCTGGGTTTCGATGATCGGCAGAGCCGTCAGCGACCCGGAGCCATTGTCTTCGTTCAGCTTGGCCGAACGCTCGAGCAGGCGCGAGTGGAGGTAGAACACGTCACCCGGATACGCTTCGCGGCCCGGCGGACGACGCAGAAGCAGGGACATCTGGCGGTAGGCCACGGCCTGCTTGGACAGGTCATCGTAGATGATCAGCGCGTGACGGCCGTTGTCACGGAAGTGCTCGGCCATCGAAGTTGCAGCGTACGGTGCGAGGAACTGCATCGGCGCGGGGTCCGACGCGGTTGCGGCCACGACGATTGAGTATTCGATTGCGCCGCTCTCTTCGAGCTTTTTCACCAGCTGCGCCACGGTGGAGCGCTTCTGACCGACAGCAACGTAGACGCAGTAGAGCTTCTTGCTCTCGTCGTCGCCAGCGGCGTCGTTATAGGATTTCTGGTTCAGGATGGCGTCCAGAGCCACGGCGGTCTTGCCGGTCTGACGGTCACCGATGATGAGCTCGCGCTGGCCACGGCCAATCGGGATCATCGAGTCAACGGCCTTGAGGCCGGTTGCCATCGGCTCGTGCACGGATTTACGCGGAATGATGCCCGGTGCCTTCACGTCCGCGATGGAGCGGTTGGCGGTCTTGATCGGACCTTTGCCGTCGATCGGGTTGCCCAGACCGTCAACAACGCGGCCCAGCAGCTCGTCGCCCACCGGAACGTCCACGATGGCGTTGGTGCGCTTGACGGTGTCGCCTTCTTTGATGTCGCGGTCCGACCCGAAGATAACGATACCGACGTTGTCGGCTTCAAGGTTCAGAGCCATGCCGCGAATTCCACCCGGGAATTCGACCATCTCACCGGCCTGAATGTTGTCGAGGCCGTAAACGCGCGCAATACCGTCACCAACGGACAGGACGCGGCCCACCTCGGTGACTTCGGCGTCCTGCCCGAAGTTCTTGATCTGCTCCTTCAGGATCGCAGAAATCTCGGCTGCTTGGATACCCATTTATCCGACCTCTTTCATAGCATTTTGCAGGGAGTTGAGCTTGGAGCGGATCGACGTGTCGATCATCTTCGAGCCCACTTTAACGACAAGACCGCCGATGAGGGATTCATCAACGGTCGCATTGATCTTAACATCTTTGCCAACTTTGGCCTTGAGCGTGCTGGCAAGCTCTTTCGATTGAGCGGCGGTCAGTTTGACGGCGGACACGACGTCGGCTGTCACTTCGCCTTTTTCTTCCGCGATCTGATCGCGCAGACGGTTGATCATCTGCGGCAGAACAAAGAGGCGACGCTTGGACGCCATCAGGGCCAGCACATTCTGCATGGTCTTGGTCAGACCCATTTTCGCAGCCACCGCCGAGATCGCGTTCGATTGCGCCTCGCGGGTATAGACAGGCGAATGGATCAGATCGGCCAATTCCGGGCTGCTGGCAAGCGCGGCCGACAGATCGTCGAGATTCGCTTCGAGCTTGTCGAGCTCTTTACCCTCTTTGGCGAGGTCGAAGACCGCCGTGGCATAGCGATCCGCGATGCCCGAGGAAATGGATGCTGATTCAGACACGTCCACCCTTCCGCTATTCTGCCTCCGATCCCCCGAATTACCGGTGGTCAGAGGCGTTTTCAGTTTGGCAAATGCCGCATGGCATAGAAATCAGCGCGGATGTAGCAGAGGCTTCCTCAGCCCGCAACACGGTATGGTGATTTTGAAATCAGCCACATTCACCATGTTAACAAAGGGTTAAGTGCAAGTGCGACCTATTGCGCGCAAGAAAGTTGCATCTTTTCCGAGCGGATTGGTCATGAATGGCGATTCCTGCCCGCGCACAACGCCATGTTCTGCATGTCCGAGGCTGTTTGGAATGGCACCCCTCTTGCACAAAAACGAGGCAGACTGTGAATGACGTCAGGATTTCCCATGCTCCAACACCGTGCTCTTGCCCTGCACCCGCGCCCGCGCCGGCTTGGCCGATGGCGTCGGAACGAGATTGCCAAGCGGGTTGAGCACACGGCTCTGCGCTTTCGTGCCCCGGGGTGTCGGGTTCGTCTTGGTGACTTCGACCATCAGCACGCCGCCAGCGATCAAGGCGGACACGCTGCGCCCCATCTTTTCCCAGAAGCGGCCGGTCTTCATCCAGAAGCGCCGCGTGGACGGGGGTTGATAGAGCACCGCAGTATGGCGCTGGGGCGCGAAATTGTGGTCCTTGAGTTGTGCCTCGAGTTGGCCCATCGAATAGGGACGGCCATACCCGAAGGGCGTGGCATCCGAACGTGCCCAGAGACCGGATCGGTTCGGCACGATGAAAAGCGCCTTCCCTCCCGGCCCAAGCACGCGCCAGCATTCTTCGAGCAAGGCCGAGGGCCGCTCCGAGGTTTCCAGCCCATGCATCACGATCAACTTGTCGAACCGCCCGTTTTCGATCGGCCAGAGCGTTTCCTCGCACAGCACGGAAACGTTGGGCATCCCCGCAGGCCAGGGCATGACCCCCTGCTGTGCCGGCATAAGCCCGATCACCCTGCGGGCATCGGCCAGGTAGGGACGGAGCAACGGTACGGCGAACCCGAACCCGCCGACCGATTGCATCTTTGCTTCGGGCCAGAAGGCGGTGACCTGATCGCGAACGACACGCTGCGCAACCCGTCCCAACGCGCTGCGGTAGTAGAAGCCGTGCAGCCGATGAACGTCGAGATGCATTTGGGCCTCCACTTGATTTGGCCTAGGTTAAACCGAATGTAACCTCCACGGAAAGAAACGCCATGCCTCTTGAACTCGTCACCTTGCCCGCGCTGTCAGACAATTACACGTATTTGCTGCATGACAGCGACAGCGGCGACACGGCCTGCATCGACGTGCCTGAGGCGAAACCGATCCTTGATGAGTTGTCCCTGCGCGGGTGGCGGCTGACCGAGATCTGGCTGACGCATCACCATCATGACCATATCGGCGGCGTCGATGATCTTCTGGCCGTGCACGATGCCAAGATCACCGGCGCCAAGGCCGACCGGCACCGCCTCCCGCCGCTGAACCGGGAAGTGGAAGATGGCGACCGTTTCGAATTCGGGGGCGAGGCGATCGATGTGCTCGACGTCTCGGGGCACACCCTGGGCCATGTCGCGTTCGTCGCCAAAGGCTCGGGCTATGCGTTCACGGCCGACAGCCTGATGGCGCTGGGATGTGGTCGCCTGTTCGAAGGCACGGCTGCGCAGATGTGGGACAGCCTGCAAAAACTGGCCGCACTGGCCCCTGACACCCTGATTTGCTCGGGACATGAATACACGCAGGCCAATGCACGCTTTGCCGTCACAATCGACCCCGACAATCCGGACTTGAAAGCACGGGTGGACCGCATAAGTTCATTGAGGGATAACAATGAACCGACGGTTCCCAGCACACTTTCCGACGAAGCGGCGACAAACCCCTTCCTGCGCGCCGCTGACCCCGCGATTCAAGCGCATCTGGACATGCTGGGCGCAGAGCCCGTTGACGTATTTGCCGAAATTCGCGCCCGTAAGGATCGCTTCTGAGGCAATTTCACAAGAACGTGCGCGCAATCGCACCAGAGTACCCTGTCAAGACGAAGAAAAAACTTGAAGGTTTGTAGGTAACGACCACAGTTTAATACCAAGATGACAGTTGTGCCGTAGCGTGCGTCACGACACCCAAAAGAAGGAGCACTCAATCGTGCCTTCATTTTCGAATACCCTTGAGCAGGCAATCCACTCGGCATTGGCTCTGGCCAATTCGAGATCGCATGAGTTCGCAACGCTGGAGCACTTGTTGCTGGCGCTGATCGACGAACCCGACGCAGTCCGCGTGATGAAAGCGTGTTCGGTCGACACCGAAGAGCTGCGAACGACGCTTGTCGATTACATTGACGACGATCTGTCGAACCTCGTCACCGATATCGAAGGGTCCGAAGCGGTCCCGACCGCCGCATTCCAGCGCGTCATTCAGCGCGCGGCGATCCATGTCCAAAGCTCGGGCCGCAGCGAAGTGACCGGAGCGAACGTTCTGGTCGCAATCTTTGCCGAACGCGAAAGCAATGCCGCCTACTTCCTGCAGGATCAGGACATGACCCGTTACGACGCGGTGAACTTCATCGCACATGGCGTGGCCAAGAACCCGGCCTATGGCGAAAGCCGCCCCGTGACGGGGGCTGCGGAAAACGAAGAGGAAACACAGTCTTCCGAACCGCAAGGCGAACAGAAGGAATCGGCGCTGTCCAAGTACTGCGTGGACCTGAATGCAAAGTCGCGCGAAGGCGACATCGACCCGCTGATCGGCCGGGATTCCGAGGTGGAGCGCTGCATCCAGGTGCTGTGCCGCCGCCGCAAGAACAACCCGCTTCTGGTGGGTGATCCGGGCGTGGGCAAGACGGCCATCGCGGAAGGTCTGGCGCGCAAGATCGTTGCGGGCGAAACGCCCGAGGTTCTGTCGAAGACGACCATCTACTCGCTCGACATGGGCGCGCTTCTCGCCGGCACCCGGTATCGCGGTGATTTCGAAGAGCGTCTGAAAGCGGTCGTGAACGAACTCGAGGAACATCCCGACGCGGTGCTCTTCATCGACGAGATTCACACGGTGATCGGCGCCGGCGCGACCTCTGGTGGCGCGATGGATGCCTCCAACCTGCTCAAGCCCGCGCTGCAGGGTGGCAAACTGCGTACGATGGGGTCGACCACCTACAAGGAATTCCGTCAGCACTTCGAAAAGGACCGCGCGCTGAGCCGCCGGTTCCAGAAGATCGACGTGAACGAGCCGTCGGTGGAAGATACGATCAAGATCCTCAAGGGCCTCAAGCCCTATTTCGAGGAGCATCACAACGTCAAATACACCGCCGACGCGATCAAGACGGCCGTGGAATTGTCGGCGCGGTACATCAATGACCGCAAGTTGCCCGACAAAGCCATCGACGTAATCGACGAAGCGGGCGCGGCGCAGCATCTGGTCGCGGAATCCAAGCGGCGCAAGTCGCTGGGCGCCAAGGAGATTGAGGCAGTCGTGGCCAAGATCGCGCGCATTCCGCCAAAGAACGTGTCGAAGGACGATGCAGAGGTGCTCAAGGATCTCGAAAGCTCGCTCAAGCGCGTTGTCTTTGGTCAGGACGCCGCCATCGAGGCATTGTCGTCGGCGATCAAGCTGGCCCGTGCCGGGTTGCGGGAACCGGAGAAGCCCATCGGCAACTACCTCTTCGCGGGTCCGACCGGTGTCGGCAAGACCGAGGTTGCCAAGCAACTGGCGGATACGCTGGGTGTGGAACTGCTGCGCTTCGACATGTCGGAATACATGGAGAAACACGCCGTCAGCCGTCTGATCGGTGCGCCTCCGGGATATGTCGGTTTCGACCAGGGCGGTCAGCTCACCGATGGCGTGGATCAGCATCCGCATTGCGTGCTGCTGCTTGACGAGATCGAAAAGGCGCACCCGGATGTCTACAACATCCTGTTGCAGGTGATGGACCACGGATCACTGACCGATCACAATGGACGCACCGTCAGCTTCCGCAATGTGATCCTGATCATGACCTCCAACGCCGGAGCAGCGGAACAGGCGAAAGCCGCCATCGGCTTTGGTCGTGACCGCCGCGAGGGCGAGGATACCGCCGCGATCGAACGCACGTTCACGCCGGAATTCCGCAACCGTCTGGATGCCGTGATCTCGTTCTCGCCGCTGCCGAAGTCGGTGATCCTGCAAGTCGTCGAGAAGTTCGTGCTGCAGCTCGAGGCGCAGTTGATGGATCGCAACGTGACCATCGAGCTGACCAAGCCTGCCGCCGAATGGCTGGCCGACAAAGGCTACGACGACAAGATGGGTGCACGTCCCTTGGGCCGTGTGATCCAGGAAGAGATCAAGAAACCGCTGGCCGAGGAACTGCTCTTCGGCAAGCTGGCCAAAGGCGGTGTGGTGCGCGTGTCCATCAAGGACGGCAACCTGTTGCTGGAAACCTTCGGGCCGGACAATCCGCGCCTGTCCAGCAAGAAACCCCCGCTTCTGACGGCGGAGTGATCCGCGGTCTGATCGCCATAGTCTTTGCGTCCGCCACAGCTGCTGTGGCGGACGTTTCCTTTTTGGGGATGCCGCTTGATTGCGTTCTGGGCGAAACCTGCGTGATCGAGGATTACCCGGATGTGGATCCAACCGACGCCACTTCGGATTACCGATGCGGTCTGAAAACCCGGGATGGGCACAGCGGCACGGATTTCGCCCTGCTCAGCTTTGAACAGATGGATGCGGGCGTTCGTGTGATTGCCGCAGCCGATGGCCGGGTCGAGGCCATCCGCAACACGCGCCCCGATCAACCCTATGTTCCGGGGACCGACCTGAACGGGCAGGAATGCGGCAACGCGGTTCGCATCAATCGCGGCAACGGCTATCAATCGGTCTACTGCCACATGAAGCTGGGGTCCGTGCGCGTCACGCCCGGCCAACGCGTGGTCAAAGGCCAGTTGTTGGGTGAGGTTGGGCTGAGCGGTCTGACGAATTACCCGCATCTGCACCTGACGATCACCCAGGGCGCTGACATCATTGACCCCTTCGCGCCGGGCAAAACCAATGCCTGCGCCGAGACCCGAAACACGTTATGGCTGGAGCCTCCTCGATATGTAGATGCCGGCCTTTTCACCGTTGGTGTCTCGAACGCGGTGCCGGATCTCGCACAGGTCCAATCGGGGGCAGCCCGCCGGACCACGCTGTCACCAATGGATGCGATGGTCCTTTATGCTCACGCATTTCACGGTGACGCCCACGATCGGATCGACTTTACGATGATTGGGCCGGACGGTGAGGTCTTCACCCACTCGGCCTACCTGGAAGACGATCAGGCGCAACTCATGCGCGCCTATGGCAAACGCGCGCCGGATGCTGGCTGGGTCAAGGGTGCCTATCGAGGTTATGTGCAGTTGGTGCGCGGCAGGACCATTCTTGCTGTCCGGCATGCCGACGTCATCGTTGAATAGCGCCTATTGCTCGGTCAGCTTCAACTCGATCCGCCGGTTCTGCGCCCGCGCTTCTGGCGTGTCTGCTGTATTGACCGGCTGATACTCTCCGAACCCGTTGGCCGACAGACGGCGCGGCGGGATGCCCAGATCGTCGATCATGTACCGCACCACAGACAAGGCGCGCGCCTGTGACAATTCCCAGTTGTCCGCGAAAGGCCCCTGACCGGACAAGGGTACGTTGTCGGTATGTCCGTCCACGCGGATGATCCAGTTGATGCCCTCGGGAATATCCTGCGAAACATCCCGCAGGATCGCAGCAACATTGGCAACTTGTGCCCGGCCTTCCGGCGACAGCGACGCCTGTGCGGAAGGGAACAGCACTTCGGATGAAAAGACAAAGCGGTCGCCTTCGATCCGGACGCCGTCGCGGTTGCCCAGAACCTCGCGCAGTCGGCCAAAGAATTCAGACCGATATTGCTCCAGATCCTGATTTTCCCCCGCGAGGCGTTGTTTCTCTGCCTCAAGCCTCTGCCGCTCTTCCTCGAGCCGAATACGCTCTGCCTCTTCCAGTTGGCGCCGCCGCCGTTCTTCTGCGGCCACCCGCGCCAATGCTGTGTTGAGCTCGCTGCCAAGGCTCTCAAGCTGGATCTGCGCTTCCATGTCCCGCGCCTGGGCTTCGTCCAGAAGCGCCTGCAACGACGACAATTGCCGCCGCAGCGCGCCCACCTGTTGATTGAGCAATTCGGTCTGCCGTTGTGCCTCGGTTGCCCGCTGGGTTTCCGCGTTCAGACGGTCTCGCGCCTGCTCCAGCAGGAGTTGGCGTTGGTCCGCTTCGCTCAACCGGTCCTCGAGCGCGGTCTCGGCCGCAACCTGCGCGGCCAGCGCGGCCGCCAGCTGGTTGCGCGTTTCCTCAAGCGTTGCTTCGGCGGACGTCTGTTGCGCCAGAGCGGCGGCCAGCCGTTGTTCCAGCGTCTGTTCGCTTTCGGTGCGCGCAGCGGCTTGCGCCTGCGCCTCTGCCAAGGCCTGCCGAAGCGCCTCGATCGTCGCCTGCTGTTCAGCGGTTGTGTCTTCCGAACCACTCAGATCCGCAGCAAGTGCCGTATTCTCTGCGCGCAGCTGTTCCAGACGCGCTTCGAGCGCATTGGCTTCGGACACGCGGATCAAGGCCTGCGACAGCCGCGCCTCAAGCGAGGAAAGCGTTGTTCGATCGACCTGAGCGTCGGCGATCTCCTGTTCCAAAGCGGCAATCCGGGTCGCCTGGGCTGCCAGTTGCGCCCGCAGGCTGGCCTCGGTCTCGCTGCCTTGCGCGACAGCGGCATCCAATTGCGCCTGAAGCGTCGCAAGCTTCTCGTCGCTCTCGGCCAAAGCGGCATCCAGCCGTGCCTGCAAGCTCTCTGCTGTTTCACGGCCTTCCAGAAGCGCTGCCGCAAGGCGCGCATTGAGGTCCTCTTCGGCATCCCGCGCGGCTGCAAGCATGGTCAATGTCTCTTCGGCCCGCGCCCGCTGCTCCTCGAGCGCCATGGTCATGGCCGTCAGTTCGGCATCCGCATCTTCCAACCGCGCGCGCAGAGCTTCGGCCGCAGCAGCCTCGGCCAGTTTGGCCGCTTCCTCGTCGCTCAGCGCATTTTCCAGATCCGCCACCTGAGCCGTCAAGGCACCGACCTGTTCGGTCGTCGCCGCATTCTCTGCCCTCAGATCCGCCACCAACGCCTCAAGCGCCTCGCGGCGGGCCGCTGCCAGCCGCGCCGCCTCGACCTGTTCGTCGATCTCGCTGCGGGCTGTGGCCAGGGCAAGGTTCAGGGCTTCCTGCTCTGACAAGAGCTGATCGCGGGTTTGCGTAAGATCGGCCACCTGATCCCGGGCCGAATCCCGTTCGGACAAAAGCCCCGCCACCTGTTCCTCGAACGACGCGATCCGGGCATCCGCCGCATCAAGGGCCGCTGCCTGCCGGTCCCGTGTGGCGGACAGGGACGCGATGATCGCCTCCTGTTCCGTCAATCGCGCCTGCGTGTCGTCCAATGTGGCGTTCAACGCGCCAAGCTGGTTGGTCAGCGACGTCGTCCGTTGCCGTTCCACGCCCAGGGCCCGGGCCAGCTCGGCAATTTCGGAGGACAGGGAGTTCAGCTCGTTTTCCTGCCCGGTGATGGTGTCGCGCAGAACCGCCTGCACCACCATGAAAATGGTCAGCACAAACATCAGCACGAGCAACAAGCCCGTCATAGCGTCCACGAACCCAGGCCAGATCGAGGCCTGGAACCGGGCGCCGGTGCGACGGGACAAGGCCATGGATCAGCCCTCGCCTTTGTCGGCCTTGCGCCCAGACGTCCGCGCCATGCGGTCCAGTGCACGGGCAATGGCGTTCAGATCGGTGCGAAGCTCTGCCATGGTTTCCTGACGCCCGGCAGCCACTTCTTCGAGGATGCGCAACATCTGCACGTCGATCGACCGCAACCGCATCCGGCTTTCCGCATCAAGCCCCTCGTTGTCCGACTTGTGCGACAGAACATCGATCAAGCGTTCCTGCGTATCGGCAATCCGGGCGAAGGCCGTCGCGCTGGGGGCTGTCGCCTCCATCCGTTCGGTCATGCGTTCGATCGTGTCGCTCAGCTGACCCAGCCGGTATTCGACTTCGGAGCGGCCTTCCTCGGACCGGGCGAACAAGAGCTGCATCGCCTCCATCTGCTCCACCATCTGGTCGAGGATGACCCCCGCTGTACCCATGTCGCCTGCTCCGTCACCATCGCCGCTGGAAAAGCCCAGCTTGGTGATCGAGCTCAGCCACTCCTCAAGCTCGCGGTAAAACCGGTTCTGGCCATGCCCGGCAAAAAGTTCGAGCAGACCAACCACAAGAGAGCCCGCAAGACCCAGCAATGACGACGCGAACGCGACGCCCATACCCGACAATTGGCTGTCGAGCCCATTCATGAGGCGGGCAAATACCTCGACCCCGCTCTCGCCATCCTCCGGAGCCAGTCCGCGAATGGTATCCACCAGCGCCGGCACCGTGGTCGCAAGACCATAGAACGTGCCCAACAGGCCCAGAAAGATCAGCAGGTTGACGATATAGCGCGTGATCTCGCGCGCTTCGTCGATGCGGGTGGCCACGGAATCGAGGATCGACCGGGTCGACGTCGTGTTGATCTGCATGCGCTTTCCGCGCGAACGCAGCAAAGTCGCCAAGGGCGCCAGCAGCAGGGGCGCCTTGCCCTGGAATCCCCGTTCACGCTCTCGGGCAAATTGCTCCAGCCAGCGTACCGACTGGATCAATTGCCAGACCTGCCAGAAACAGGCCAGCACCCCGATCACGAAAACAAAGGCAATGAACCCGTTCAGATAGGGATTGGATTCGAACACGGGCAAGACCCGTGGCAAGGCGAGGAAACCGCCAAACCCCGTGAGCCCCAACACAAGGAGCATCATGAGCACCTGTCGGACAGGCTGGGAAAACTGCGGCTCGGCCTCGATGTCCGGCTGATCCATTCGGACAGTTCCTGACGATTTTCTTGTTCTGCGGGGCCAACTCTAGGCGGTTCGCCGCCAATCGCCAAGCTGTTAAGCGATCAACTCCCGCACCCGAGCACACAGCCAGTCGAGTTCTGCATCCGGAATGCCCAGTTCAGCCAGATGAGAGGCCGTGTTGAACAGGTATTCGCTGTTCGGCCCCCGCCCGCCGACCGCCCGCGCGATGATCTGCGCCTGCTCTTCAAGGGCCAGTGCACCGCAATACTGGACGTGATCCGGGTCGATTACATAGGTCACGGCCAAAACCTCGCGACCGTCTGCGCAGGTCAGCGGCAGGATTTTCTCGAGATACGCCGAAGACACCAGCTCGCGTTCCCGCAGATAGGCCATCGTGGCGTCGTACTCGGCCTCGTGCATCTTCATCGCCAGACCTTCGCACGCGCTTGCAGGATGCGCGTCAAGCGCCAGCACCAGTCCCGGGTCCTCTTCGGTTCCGCGATGGTGGATCGATCGCATGCAAAAGCTGCGTGCATACCCGTTTAGTCGGGCATGCACCGTTTCGACCGGTGTGAAACCCGGATTCCACAAAAGCGATCCGTAGCCGAAAACCCAAAGCGTCATGATGCTGGTCCTGCCTTTCCGGGCGCGGTAAACACCAAACGCGGCACGGGGAAAAGGGGGTGCGGGTGAAACGTCTACTTGGCGCGATCATTGTGGCCACGTTGGCCTATAGTGGCTGGTGGGTCTATGCTTCGAATGCCCTGCGCACCGATGTGGCCGACTGGTTCGAGCAACAGCAGGCAGCGGGCCTTGAGGCGCGCTATGCCGATCTCACGGTGCGCGGCTTTCCCAACCGGACCGACCTAACACTTACCGCACCGGTGCTGCGCGCGCCCGAAAACGGGTTCGGATGGCAGGCGCCGTTCCTGCAAGTCTTTGGCCTGACGTATAAACAGGGCCATGTCATCGTCGCCTGGCCAGACAGCCAGACCGTCACAACGCCGCAAGGCGAAATTGCGCTTTCATCGGATGGACTGCGCGCGAGCGTCATTCACGACGACGGAACGCTCATCCGCACCAACCTCGAAGCCACCGTCCTCAATCTCGAAGGTCCGGATCAGAGTCTCGCGTTGGCAGACGTGAACGCGGCGGTGCACCGGATCGAGCCGAGCCCCGACACGTATCGCGTGGCGCTGTCGTTGGGCAGCATCGCCACCCGCACCCCGGGGATCGGCCCCGACTCCATGGCCAGCCTGCGCGCCGAGATGGATCTTGCGCTCGACCGCGCTCTGACCTTTGACCTTTTCGAAAGCAGCACGCCGCAACCCACACGGATCACCCTCCATCGCTCTGAACTCAGCTATGGCGGCGTGACGTTCAAACTGACGGGCGACGCCGAACTCGATGCGCAGGGGCGCGCCAGCGGCGAAGTCCACGTCAGCGCCGAGAATTGGCGCGATGCGATTGCCGCCGCTCAGGCGTCTGGCGACCTGCCGCCGGGTCTTGGCGATGGGTTGATCGACCTTCTCGGGATGCTCGCCACGTTTGGTGGTTCACGCGATGCGTTGGATGTGACCCTCGGGCTCGACAAAGGCGGGGTGCTTCTCGGACCGTTGCCCATCGGGGCGGTGCCACCTCTGGTATGGCGCTGAGCCTTGCCAAGGCCACGTCACCCCGCGACACTGGCGCGAACAGCGAGGTGACAGATGACAGACGGGCTTTTCCAAAGGATTGATGATCGGCGCGATGATCTGATTGCGCTGACGCAAGAGCTGATCCGCATTCCCACGCTGAACCCGCCCGGCGAAAACTATGCGGCCATTTGCGATCTCCTGGATGTCCGCCTGTCCCGCGCCGGGTTTGAAACCACCTGGGTTCGGGCTGAAGGCGCCCCCGGCGATAGCGACCGGTATCCCCGGTGGAACCTGATCGCGCGCCACAACGGCATCCGACCGGGCGACTGCGTGCACTTCAATTCCCATACCGACGTGGTTGAGGTCGGCCACGGATGGACCCGCGACCCCTTTGGCGGTGATGTCGGGGAGGACCGGATCTACGGCCGAGGTGCCTGTGACATGAAGGGGGGGCTGGCGGCCTCGATCATTGCAGCAGAGGCCTTTATCGCCGAACATCCTGATTACGCGGGTGCCATCGAGATCAGCGGGACGGCCGACGAGGAATCCGGCGGGTATGGCGGTGTCGCTTACCTGGCCGAGCAGGGCTGGTTCGACCCCAAACGCGTGCAGCATGTCATCATTCCCGAACCCCTGAACAAGGATCGCATCTGCCTTGGCCATCGGGGCGGCTGGTGGGCCGAGATCGAAACCAAGGGTGAGATTGCCCATGGCTCGATGCCCTTCCTCGGAGATTGCGCAGTGCGCCACATGGGTGCTGTGTTGCAAGCATTCGAAGAGACGCTCTATCCGGCGATGGCCGCGCGTTGGACCGATATGCCCGTTGTTCCCGAAGGCGCGCGCCAGTCCACCATGAACATCAACTCGATCCATGGCGGCCAGCCCGAACAGGCCAGCGACTATACCGGCTTGCCCGCCCATTGCGTGCCCGACAGCTGCCGTATCGTGATCGACCGCCGCTTTCTGATGGAAGAACCCATTGATGCGGTCCGGCAGGAGGTGATCGACCTGCTTGATGACCTGAAGGCACGGCGCGCGAATTTCGACTACGAGATTCGCGAGATCAACCGGGTCATCCCGTCGATGACGGACAAGGCCGCGCCCATCGTCACCACCGTTCATGACGCGATCCGATCGGTTCTGGGCCAGGACCCGACCTATGTCGCCTCGCCCGGCAGTTACGATCAGAAACACATCGACCGGATCGGTAAGTTGAAGAACTGTATCGCCTATGGCCCGGGCGTTCTGGAACTGGCACATAAACCGGACGAATGGGTCGGAATCACCGACATGCTGGACAGCGCCAAGGTCATGGGACGCGCACTTGAAACCCTGCTGATCCCCTGAGTGCCACGGCCCGTCCAAGGCAGATGCGCTGTTCTCTGATGGCTGGGCTGCCGAGGCCAATTTCCGGGCAGCGCCACAGCATGTGCTTGATTGCAGGACGGTTTGCCGTGAAACTGCGCGCAATCACAGGAGGGACACCATGATCAACCACTTCCTTCGGGGCGCCGCTGCCGCCGCGCTGCTGTCATTCCCTGCGATGGCGCAGCAAACCGACCTCACCATCGCACTTCAGCTCGAACCACCTCATCTCGATCCCACCAGCGCTGCCGCCGGGGCCATCGATTCGGTTCTCTATTCCAATGTGTTCGAAGGGCTGACCCGCTTCATGTCCGATGGGTCGGTCGTGGCCGGCCTTGCCGAAAGCTGGGAGATCAGCGCCGATGGGACGACATACACATTCAAACTTCGCGACGGCGTGACCTTCCACGACGGCACCACGATGGATGCCGAGGACGTGAAGTTCACACTTGACCGCGCCCGCGCCGAAGACAGCGCAAATGCGCAGAAGGCGCTCTTTGCCGGTATTTCCGAAGTCACCGTGATCGACCCCGCGACAGTCGAAGTCACCCTGTCGGCCCCGGACGGCAATTTCCTGTTCAACATGGCCTGGGGGGATGCCGTGATCGTTGCCCCCGAAAGCATCGACGGCATCAAGCAGACCCCTATCGGCACCGGCCCCTTCAAGTTCGACACCTGGGTGCAGGGCGACCGGATCGAGATCAGCCGATATCCCGACTACTGGGGCAACACCCCGGCACTCGAGGCGGCGACCTTCAAGTTCATCTCGGACCCGACCGCCGCCTTTGCCGCGATGATGGCCCAGGACATCGACGCCTTCGCCGGCTTCCCGGCACCGGAGAACCTGCCACAATTCGAAGCCGATCCGCGCTTCCAGGTCCTTGTCGGCTCGACCGAAGGCGAAACGATCCTTGCGATGAACAACAAGTTGCCGCCGCTTGACGATGTTCGCGTCCGTGAGGCGATTTCCCATGCCATCGACCGGCAAGCCATCATCGACGGGGCGATGTTCGGCCTTGGCACACCGATCGGAACGCATTTCGCGCCGCACAATCCCGATTATGTCGATCTGACCGGGACGTCGGCTCACGACCCCGAGCGCGCCAAGGCGCTCCTTGCCGAGGCAGGGCTTGCTGACGGTTTCACCACCACACTCAAGCTGCCGCCGCCGTCCTATGCCCGGCGCGGCGGCGAGATCATCGCAGCGCAGCTGAGCGCAGTGGGAATCGAGACCGAGATCACCAATCTCGAATGGGCGCAATGGCTCGAGGAAGTGTTCCGCGGCAAGGATTTCGGCCTCACCATCGTCAGCCATACCGAACCGTTCGATATCGGTATCTATGCGCGCCCGGATTATTACTTCCAGTATGACAACCCGGCGTTTCAGGAACTGATGACAACTTTGGGCGCGACCAGCGATCCGGCGAAAAGATCGGAGCTGCTCGCGCAGGCCCAGACCATGATCGCGGACGACTACGTCAACGGGTATCTGTTCCAGCTGGCATTCCCGACGGTTGCAGATGCCCGGATCAAGGGTCTTTGGCAGAACGCGCCCACTCAGGCAACCGACCTCACCGGTGTGAGCTGGACGGAGTAATCCTCAACACCATGCGGCAGGGCAGGCAGCGTGCCGTCGCCACCCTGCCGCATTAACGCGATTGAAACGGACGGTTGCCAGAATCTTCGTACGAAGATTCTGGGCGCGCCCCATAAAATTCTTGGGCAAGGTGCGGTTCGTGGCCGACGCGCTCATGGTAAGACCAGATTGCCAACAGGATAAGTCCAATCTAGACTTCCGGAATGGCAATCCCGGTCGAAAACTTCTTTCTCAAACCTGACACCAAAGGCACGCTGCAAGCCCGCATCCAACAGATGGTGGCCGAAGGGATCCTGTCGGGTCGGTTCCGACGCGGCGAGAAGCTGCCATCCAGCCGAAAGCTCGCACAACATCTCGCTGTCAGCCGCATCACCGTGACGCTCGCCTATACCGAACTCCTTGCCAACGATTACCTGACCTCGAAAGGGCGATCCGGATACTATGTGTCCAACGAGGCGCCCGTACCGCCGCATTTCGCGGATACGGCCCGGCGGGACGACGCGATCGACTGGTCGCGCGCGCTCGGGCAGAAATTCACCGGAACGGCGACCCTCGTGAAGCCGCAGGATTGGGCGCAGTATCGCTATCCGTTTCTCTATGGCCAGACGGACCCGCAACTCTTCGATCATGCCAACTGGCGGCTCTGCGCATTACAGGCTCTTGGCGCTCGGGACTTCGCGGCGCTGACCCGCGACTACTATGATCAGGATGACCCGCAGCTTGTCGAATTCATTCTCCGCCACACGCTGCCACGTCGCGGAATCACGGCCAGCCCGGATCAGGTGCTCATCACCATGGGGGCCCAGAACGCGCTCTGGATGACCTCGCAGGTCCTTCTGACCCAGCGGCGCCATGCAGTGATCGAGAACCCCTGCTATCCGGCGCTGCGCGGGGTGCTGACACAGTCACGCTGTCACCTGAGCGCCGTCGATGTGGATGAAGACGGCTTACCGCCTGACCGGATCCCCGAACGGACCGACGTGATCTTCACCACGCCCAGTCATCAATGCCCCACCTCCTGCACGATGCCCTTGGCGCGCCGGCAGGCGCTGCTCGCGCGCGCTCGCGCGCTCGACGCGCTGATCGTCGAGGACGATTACGAGTTCGAGATGGCCTTTCTCAAGCCGCCCATGCCTGCGCTGAAGAGCCTCGATGAGGACGGACGCGTGATCTATGTCGGCAGCTTCTCCAAGTCGCTCTTTCCCGGACTGCGCCTTGGCTATCTTGTCGGGTCGGCCCCCTTTATCCGTGAGGCGCGCGCGTTGCGGGCCTCGATGCTGCGGCATCCGCCGGGTCTGACCCAGCGCACGACCGCCTACTTCCTCAGCCTCGGCCACTATGACAGCCTGATCCGCCGCACGGGCAAGGCCCTCAATGACCGGCGGGTGATCATGGAACATGCCATCCGCAAACACGGGCTGACCATCGCGGGCAAGGGCACACATGGCGGATCGAGCTTCTGGATGCGTGCCCCGGAGCATGTCGATTGCGAAGAGTTGGCCCACCGCCTGAGCCGCATCGGCGTTCTGATCGAACCGGGAACCGCGTTCTTTGCCGGAGACGCCCCGCCACGGAATTACTACCGGCTGGCCTACAGCTCGATTGCCCAGGCGCGGATTGACCCGGGCGTGGCCGAGATCGCCAAGGCCATCGACGCCACCCCCGTCACATAGACGCGTCGACGCGAAAACCTGCGGGGATCGCGTCACGCGAGTCGAGCACCAGATCAGCCATCACCTCTGCTACCTTGGGTGCCATACCGAATCCGATCTTGAACCCTCCATTGGCGATGAAATGCCCGTCGCGCCCCGGCCACATCCCGAGCATTGGCGCGCGTGACCGCGCCCGAGGCCGCACACCGGCCCAGCGATCCACCACCTGCGCACCCGCAAGCACCGGCATAGCGGCGATGGCGCGGGCGATCAGCTCCTCGCATTGGGCATCCAGACCATCGGGCGAGTCGAACTCCCGCTCACTGGTCGAGCCGATGGCAACCGTCCCATTTGCATGCGGGATGATGTGCAAGCCGTCGACAAATACCTGCGGCACCGGCCCGGCGTCATAGGACATAGCCGCGGATTGGCCCTTGATCCCCGCTCCGACCGGTCGTCCGAACGCTTTGGACAAATCCGACAATCCACGCCAGCCGGTTGCCCAGATCACCGCACCTCGATCCGGAGCTTCCGTGGCAACATTCACGCCCTTGGCATGCAAAGCGGCTGTCAGAGCGGCACAGGCCTGACGCGGATGCATCCGCGCGGTCAAGGTATCCCGGATCAGAAAACCCGTCGGTGAAACCGGCGCGAAGGGACCGCCTTCAGCAGCCGGGATCACCTCCCAGACCGCCTGCCCCTGCCAGAGATCGCGGGCGCCGTCGCACCGCGCCTGCGCCAACTCCAGGGCATGACCGTCCGCAATCGGCTGCAACCGCCCGGTACGGCCATATCCGGGATCGACACCGCCGACCGCCTGCACATCGGCCCAGAACGATTCAGCTATCAGCAGACTTTCAAGCTGAAACGCCTTCTTGTCGTTCCAATTCTCCGGCACATGCGGTGCCAGGGCCCCGACCAGGCCACCGCTTGATCCCGAACCGGCCCCGAACGGATCAACGACCTGCACCCGCGCGCCGCGTTGCGTCAGAATCCACGCGATGCTCAGGCCGAATATCCCCGCACCGCGCACCGTGATTTCGGGCATTGCCATTCCGGTCTCTCCTCGCCAAGGTCGCGCTGTCGCTAAGGTATGTCATCATGGAACTCCAGACGGAACCGCTCGACTGGCGCGATGGGGATGTGCCTGTCTCCCGCCGGTTCGACGATCCCTATTTTTCGCTCGACAATGGCCTGGCGGAAACGCGTTACGTGTTTCTTGCAGGCAATGACCTGCCTGCGCGGTTCAGGGACGGGTTCCGCATCGCCGAACTGGGTTTCGGCACAGGGCTGAACCTCTTGGCAACGCTCGACCTCTGGCGATCCAGCGGTCAGGCCGGCACGCTGCACTACACCAGTTTCGAAGCCTTCCCGATGCAGCCCCAAGACATGATCCGCGCACAGCAGGCGTTCCCGGACCTCGCCCCGATTGCCAAGGACCTCGCCCCGTTCTGGGCGGCAAGCGCGCGCGAAATCACCCTGCCAGACCTGCACTTCACCCTTATCGAAGGCGACGCGCGTGAAACCGTAAAAACCATGCCCCGCCCCGCCGACGCGTGGTTCCTTGACGGCTTTGCCCCCGCCAAGAACCCTGAACTCTGGGAGCCCGGGCTTCTGACCTGCGTCGCCGAAAAAACCGCGCCCACTGGCACCGCCGCCACCTACACCGCCGCCGGACACGTGCGCCGCACGCTGGATGCGGCGGGTCTTGTCACCACCCGCATCCCCGGCTTTGGCCGCAAGCGTCACATGACCATCGCCCGGAAAGCCGACTGACATGACCGAGACCAACAACCGCCTGGGCATCTGGCTCATGGTGGCGACCACTTTCGTCTTCGCCATGCAGGACGGCCTCTCGCAGCATCTGGCCAGCGAATACAACGTGCTGATGGTGGTGATGATCCGCTACTGGTTTTTCGCCGCCTTCGTGATGTTCGTTGCCAGCCGCCGCGCAGGAGGCCTGCGTGCGGCGGCAGCGACCACCCAGCCCTGGCTGCAAGGCTTCCGAGGATTGCTTCTGGCCTCCGAGATCTGCGTCATGGTGCTCGGGTTCACCTATCTCGGTCTGGTCGAGAGCCACGCGATCTTCGCCTGTTACCCCCTGCTCATCGCGGCTCTGTCTGGCCCGATCCTGGGCGAGCAGGTCGGATGGCGGCGCTGGACAGCGATTGGTGTGGGCTTCGTCGGCATCCTCATCATCCTGCAACCCGGCTTCGGCGTCTTCTCACCCCTCGCCATCATCCCGGCGATCTCTGCGCTGATGTTCGCCCTTTACGGCCTGCTCACCCGCTATGCCGCCCGCAAGGACAGCGCCGCCACCAGCTTTTTCTGGACGGGCACCGTGGGCGCGGTGTTCATGACCCTGATCGGCATCTGGTTCTGGGAACCAATGACTCCCACCGATTGGGCCATGATGGCGCTGCTCTGCATCACCGGGGCAACCGGGCATTACCTGCTGATCAAGTGCTACGACGTGGCCGAGGCCAGCGCGGTTCAACCCTTCGCCTACCTGCAACTGCCGTTCGCAGCGAGCCTTGGCATCATGGTCTTCGGAGAGGCGATCCGCCCCAATGTCGTCTTCGGGGCAAGCCTGATCGTCGGCGCGGGCCTATTCACCCTGTGGCGTCAGCGGCAGAAGGGTTGAGCCTTTCAGCTCTTCCGAAAATGGCACCGGATGCGGATCACGCCCCAGCCGGGCACGGTAGATCGGCAGGCTTTCGGTGACGCGCATCACGTAGTTGCGTGTCTCGGTAAAGGGGATGTGTTCGATCCAGTCGATGATGTCCATCTCGCCACGCCGGGGGTCACCACGCTCTTGCATCCAACGCTCCGGTCGGCTGGGACCCGCGTTGTATCCCGCGGCGATCATCACCGCATTGCCGTTGAACTGCTGCGCCAGCCGTTCGAGATAGGTCGCACCCAAGACCGCATTGTAGATCGGATCGGTCAGCAGCTTGGTCTCGGAGTATTCGATATCCAGCCACCCGGCGACCTCTTGGGCCGTGCGTGGCATCACCTGCATCAACCCACGCGCGCCAACGGGGGAAATCACACCCGGATCGAACTCGGATTCCCGGCGCGCAATCGCCAGAACAAGCTCTGTCGGAACGGGATGTTCCAGCTCGGCAACCGGGTGCAGCGCGTAATAGGGCGCGTGCACCTCGAACCCGTACTGCGCCGCGCGTTTGCCCAGCATCACCTGGATGTGCGGCAAGCCCAAATCCTCAAGCATCTGACCCATCTGTCCGATCTGTTGACGGTCGAGCGACTCCGCGAGGTGGGTCAAAAACCGCTCGGCCAACACCTTTTCTTCGGCGTCGAGCAAGAGAATCGCGGCCGTGAAGACGGACGATTGTGTGAAAGCTGCATCGCGCCAGTCGGGAAAGACTTCGTTGCCTGCAAGCATCGGGTCAGGCGGAAGACCGCCCGCCTCTGCTGCCAGCAACCCGTAAAAGGACGTCTGGTACTGCGCCCCGAAGGCATAGGCCTTGGCAGCCCCCTCGGCATCACCAGCCGCCTCCAGCGCGCGGCCCAACCAGTACCCGGCCCGCCCCAACGAGATGGGAGATTCCACTCCACCGCGCAGGTCGCGGAAATGCTGGGCCGCGCGCTTGGGTTCGCCGAGGAACCGCAGGGACAGGTAGCCAGCCAGCCATTCCAGATCGGCAAAGGATGATCCCTCGTCCAGATGATGGCTCGCTGCCACGTCATAGCCCGTCTGATACCGCTTGTCCCACATCAGGCGCCGCACAAGGTCGTCCCTTTGACGTGCCCAGAGCTCGGGCCGGCCCAAGGACTCGCCAGAGGATGAGCGGGCCAGCAGCAGCTCGACCGCGTCATCCGTCCGCCCCTTGCGCATGCGCCAGGCAAAGCGCTCGTAGGCCAGACCCGCATCCGAACCGAGGGCGGCAGGCACCGCATTGATCAACGTATCGACACCCGCCACATCCTCGCGCAATCCAAGGCGCGCTTCCGCAAGGGCCCGCCAATCCTCTCCGACCAACGGGAACATGGCTCGTGCGTTGCCGGCATTGCCCCGCCACAGCATGGCGTCCAGCCGGGACGTGTGATGTGGCCGGATCAGGTCTCCATACCCGGCGACAAACGCGCTCTGTTCATCGGCGGTCAGCGTGAGTTGCGTCCACGCGTTCAGGATCACTGCATCGGCACTCGCCCGGTCATCCGCCGTCAGAAACGCCCGTGCCAGCGAAAGGGCCCCAGCTCCGGTTTCAGGTTCGTGATCGGCATAGAATGCGCGGATTGCCTCTGCAGAGGCCGCGGCCATTGCGCCCTCGCTCTTTTCCTTGAGAAACGGGAGCCCCGGCCAATCCGGGTTGCGCGCCAGAAAATCCTGCACCTCCCGCGCAGAGCCGAGTCCCGCGCGCAGGTAATGCCACAGGATCACATCCAGCGCCGCCTGCCCGTCACCCCGCGCCTCGATCTGCGCTGCGGCCCAGTTGCCTTCGCGCATCAGGTCCATCGCCCGCTCCAACGGACGCGTCCCCTGCTGGGCCAGAACGCTCAGGGGAAAGGACAGCAGAAGCACCGTCAGGATCGCGATACGCCGAAACATGGCTTGCATTTTCTCCGATGAAACAGGATAGACGGCACGCTAAAGGATAGCCTGCACCCCGCGACCTGCAACTCACATTCGCGGGACAGGTGTAACGGCGAAAGTGCCACACACGAAAAGGAGCGTGACGATGTTCAAAGGGTCGATGCCTGCACTGGTCACACCGTTCAAGAACGGTGCAGTGGATTTTGACACGCTCAAGAAACTTGTGGACTGGCATGTCGATCAGGGCAGCCACGGGCTTGTCCCCGTCGGCACCACGGGCGAAAGCCCGACCCTGACCCACGAGGAACACGAAGAGGTTGTGTCTTTCGTCGTCGAAGCCGCCGCCGGGCGCATTCCCGTCATCGCGGGGGCCGGGTCGAACAACACCGACGAGGCGATCCGCTTTCTGCAGCATGCCGAAAAGGCCGGGGCTCAGGCGGGTCTCGTCGTGACTCCCTACTACAACAAGCCGACGCAGGACGGGCTGATCCGGCATTTCACCATGCTGCATGATGCCTGCGATCTGCCGATCATCATTTACAACATCCCGGGCCGGTCGGCCGTGGACATGTCGCCCAAGACAATGGGCGAACTGGCCAAGCTGCCGCGCATCATCGGGGTCAAGGACGCAACCGGTGATCTGGCGCGCGTCTGCGCCCAGCGGATCACCTGCGGCAAGGACTTTGTCCAGCTGTCAGGCGAAGACGCCACCGCGCACGGCTTCAACGCGCAGGGCGGTGTCGGCTGCATTTCGGTCACCGCCAACGTGGCCCCTGCCCTCTGTTCCCAGATGCAGGAAGCGACGCTGATCGGCGACTACATGACTGCGCTGGAGCTTCAGGATCGCCTGATGCCGCTGCATCACAGCATCTTCGTCGAGCCGGGCCTGTGTGGCGCGAAATACGCCATGAGCCGTCTGGGCCTGTGTGACGAGGAGATGCGCGCACCGCTCTTCCCGGTCTCGCAGCCGACGCGCGATCTGATCGACAGCGGTCTGCGCCATGCCGGACTGCTGAACTGAGCGGGGCAAACTCTTGAAAGAGTTTGGCCAAATCCTTTGAAGGATTTGGCCTCGAAATACAAAAAGGCCGCGCCTCTGAAGCGCGGCCTTTCGTTTTTTACCAAATGGTCAAATTCAGGAGTCGAGACCTTCGGGTTGCCCCACCACCACGAAATGCAAAGCCTCCGGTTTCAGAATCCGCGCCGCGACACGTTTGATGTCCTCAAGCGTGATCGCCTCGATCTGCGCATTCCGGGTGTTCACGTACTCCACCGGAAGATCATCCATCTGCATGCCGACAAGGATATTCGCGATTGGCCCATTCCCGTCAAAGCGAAGCGGATACGCCCCAGTCAGATAGGTCTTGGCGGTGGCCAGTTCCTCTTCGGTGACGCCATTTTCGGCCAGCTTGGTCCATTCGTCGCGGATCACGTCAATGGCTTCGGCAATGCGGTCATTGGCGCTCGACACACGTCCCAGATACAGCGCCGCGTGGTCCTTGGGCACGAGATAGCTGTAGACGCCATAGGTCAGACCGCGCTTCTCGCGCACCTCTTCCATCAGTCGGGCTTCGAACCCGCCACCGCCAAGGATCTCGTTCAGAACATAGGCCGGAAAGAAATCCGGATCGTCCCGCGCAATCCCGACATGCCCAAAAAGGGCAACGGATTGCGGCACATCGAACGGCACCACGGTCACACCAGCCTCGGTAGACACCGTCACATCCGGCGCTTGCGGTGTTCCGGTTTCAGGCAGATCCGACAGAAGCTTGTCCAGCAGCGAGGCCAGTTCCTCGGGAGAGATGTCACCCGCCGCGCCGACATAAACCCGGTCACGGGCCAGCGCGCCTCGATGCGCCTCGATCAGATCGTCTCGCGTCAGCGCGGCGATGCTCTCTTCGGTGCCTTCGATGGCGGAACCATAGGGATGATCGCCGAACACCATGCTGTCAAAAGTGGCACCAACGATCGTGTCGGGATCCTGAGCGTCCGAACGCACGCCGGACACGATCTGCGCCTTGACCCGATCAATCGCCTCCTGATCGAAGCGCGGCCGGGTGATCGCGTCGCGCAGAAGCGCAAGCGCGTCGTCCTGATTTTCGGTCAGGAACCGGGCCGAGATCGATACGGCATCATCGCCGATGTCGAAATCGAAACTGGCTGCCAGCGATTCAGCGCGCTCGGAAAACGCGCGGGACTCAAGCTCGCCCGCGCCTTCATCCAGCAATCCGACCATCAGGTTGGTGGCCCCACGCTTGCCCGGAAGGTCAAGCGACGCCCCTCCCTTGAACCGCAACTCGAGAGCGACGAAGGGAATCGACTCTTCCTGCACCAGCCAGGCGTTGATGCCGCCCGGGCTGGTGACTTCGGTAATGTCGATCTCTGCCCGCAACGGACCGGTTGCCAGCAGCATGAATGTGATCAGCGCACCAAAGAACTTCATTGCGTCACCTCCTCGGCCGTGCGCAGGAATCCGGTCACGGCGTTGTCACGATCAAACACATCTTTTGCGGCCGCGATGATTTCCTCGGGCGTGATGGATTGCAGGATACGCGGCCATTCATGCACATCGTCGATGGTCAGACCCGAGGCGAGTGCCGCACCGTACCGGTTGGCCAGTGAGTTCGAGCTGTCCAGCTCGTAAACCTGCGCCGCGCGGAGTTGAAACTTGATACGGTCCAACTGAACCGGATCAACGCCGGTTTCAAAAAACTCTGCAATCACGCGATCCATATCGGCCTCGGCCTCTTCAAGGCTCACACCCTCGGCCGGGACATTCACCACACCAAAGGTCGTGTCATCCAAGGACAGTCCACTGTAGAAGACTCCGGCATAGACGGAGCGTTTTTCTTCAAATTGAAGCTTTTGCGGCATCACCGCTGTTTGTGACCCTCCCAGCACTTCGGCCAGCAAGGTCAGCGCGGCCGCCTTGCGCTGATCTCCGGGATCACGTTCCGGCGCAAGATAGGTGCGCATCACATAGGGTTGCGCAACACGGGGATCGCTGAAGGTGATCCGGCGCTCCGCCATCTGCGGCGGCTCTGACGGGCGCGTCCGTTCGGGCAGCGCGTCATTTCGCGGGATCGGGCCGTAATGCTCCTGCGCGAGCGCAAGCACCTCGTCGGGCAACACGTCACCGGCCACCACCAGCACCGCGTTGTTGGGCGAATAGAACTGCCTGTAGTAGGCCAAGGCGTCATCCAGATCGAGGTTTACCATCTCGTGACGCCAGCCGATGATGGGCCGTCCATAAGGATGGTTGAGGTACTGCGCTGCCATCCGCTGTTCGCGGAACAGCGAACCGGGATCGTTCTCGACACGCTGATTGCGCTCTTCGATGATCACGTCGCGTTCGGTCAGGATGTCTTCGCGATCAAGCTGAAGATTCTTCATCCGGTCCGCTTCCATGTCCATCATGAGACCAAGTCGATCTGCCGCGACACGCTGGAAATAGGCGGTGTAGTCAAAACTGGTAAACGCGTTGTCTGTGCCGCCATTGGCCTTGACGACCTCGCTGAATTCACCGGGCGCAAGCGTTTCAGTCCCCTTGAACAGCAGATGTTCCAGAAAATGCGCCACGCCAGACACACCGGGCTGCTCATCCGCAGACCCTGCACGATACCAGACCATGTGAACAACCGCGGGCGCACGGTGATCCTCGATCACGACGACATCCATCCCGTTCTCAAGCTGGAAGGTCGTGACCTGATCCTCGATGGTTGCAGCGCGCAGCGGCGCTGCCGTCAGAAAACAGAGCCCGGCGAGGGCTATGAGGCGACGCATCGGCAATACTCCTCCGTTTCACGGTAAGGTACGATGCGCCGGGCCGAGTTCAAGCGGATCAACAGTTTCGTGAGCGGCTTTCGCTGCCGAAATCGCCGACTTACTCCTCGGGAGGCGCCGACGGGGTTCGGGCACCGGCCCGCCGCGCCGCGTCAAGCGTCGCATACGGGTCAAGCGCCTGATTGCGGTAGATGCGGTTATAGGTGTCCTCGGGGATCAGCCGCCAGTTGAAGAACGACCGGCGTTCGCGGAAGGCCTGATCGGCCTCTGCCAGCTCGACCCGGATGTTCTGGTCGCGACCGAAGCGCGAGGCACGGGCCACAAGCGCCTGATCGCCCGCGCCGATTCCCTCGCGCGCATCAAGCCGTGACGGCGCGCCACCCAGAGCCGCAACAGCGTCCTTGAGCGGCGTCTGGTCGGTCCGGTTGCTGCCGCCGGGTGTCGGTTCGGGCAACGCGGTCAGGCTTTCGGGCGCTTGCAACGGCTTTGCCGGCACAATCGAGAATTCCTCGGGCGCGCCGCTGGCATTGCGCAATTGGCGCAGGTTGGTGTCCCGATCGGCCGTGTCCTGACGCGATCCACAGGCGGTCAGTGCCACCAGGGAAAGTATGATCAATGCGCGCGGCATCATTGGTCCTGCCCGCCTCCGTAGTCGCCTCAACTCTGCTTTAACGCATGAAGCCGCACACGTCACGAGGCGTTTTTCCCGCCCGAGAACAGCGCGAGCCCGATGGCCCCCATAAACACCGAAATGTCTGCCACATTAAAGGCATAAGGATTGGTGAAACCGCAACAGGACATGTTGAGGAAATCCGCAACCGCCCCGTAGAGAACCCGGTCCACCACATTGCCCAAGGCGCCTCCGATCAGCAGCCCGGCAAAGACAAGGCCGGTTTTCCCCGGTGGATCGCGGCGCATCCAGACCAGCACAAAGAGGACAATCCCCAGCGCGACCGAGATCAGCACCCAGCGCGTCCAGTCCGCCTGACCCGAAAGCAAGCCGAAATTGATGCCGGTGTTCCACGCCATGCGGAAATTCAGATAGGGCGGCAACACGTCGATGGCGCCGACGCGGGCCAGATCCATCACGTGAACCACCAGCCATTTGGTCAGTTGATCCAGAAGAAAGATCGCCGCCGCGACGATGGCCACCAGACGCATGTTGTCTCCTTTGCCCTGCTCCGGAATTTTACCGGATGGTCAAATTCAGTGCCGGAAGTGGCGCATCCCCGTCAGCACCATCGCCAGACCGGCCTCATCTGCCGCCTTGATCACTTCGTCGTCCCGCATCGACCCGCCCGGCTGAATGACGCAGGACGCACCAGCGGCGGCCGCTTCAAGCAGACCATCGGCAAACGGGAAGAACGCGTCGGACGCCACGGCGCTGCCCTTGGTCAGCGGTTCCGGCAGGCCCAGCGCCTGAGCCATGCGCTCGGCCTTTTTCGCGGCGATCAAAGCGCTGTCCAGACGGCTCATCTGGCCGGCCCCGACACCCACGGTCGCGCCGTCCTTGACGTAGACGATGGCGTTGGATTTGACGTGCTTCGCCACGGTCCAGGCAAAGAGCAGGTCGCGCATCTGGTCGTCGGTCGGCGCAATCTTGGTCACGACCTTGAGGTCGTCCATGCTGATCCGCCCGTTGTCACGATTCTGAACCAGAATACCGCCCGACACCTGTTTCCACGCAGTACCCGGCTCGGCCGTGTTGGCCAAACCCGGAGTGGTCAGCAGACGCAGGTTCTTTTTGGCAGCGAACACATCCTTGGCGTCCTGATGCGCACCGGGGGCGATGACGACCTCGGTGAAGATCTCGGCAATCGCCTCGGCGGTTTCACCATCAAGCGTGGAGTTCAGCGCCACGATCCCGCCGAAGGCAGAGGTGCGGTCGCAATCGAACGCCTTCTGATACGCTTCTTTCAGCGTCCGGCCTGTTGCCACACCGCAGGGGTTGGCGTGTTTGATGATCGCGCAGGCAAAGCCGTCCTTGGGAAGGAATTCCGACACCAGTTCGAACGCCGCATCGGTGTCGTTGATGTTGTTGTAGCTCAGTTCCTTGCCCTGAAGCTGGGTCGCCGTGGCAACCCCCGGACGGGCGGAGCCGTCATGATAGAAGGACGCGCCCTGATGCGGGTTCTCGCCATAGCGGAGCGGCTGCGCCAGCGTTCCGGCAAACACGCGGCGGCGCGGGGTCTCTTCACCGATGGCACCCGCCATCCAAGTGCTGACGGCGGCATCATAGGCACCGGTGCGCGCATAGGCGATCTGCGCGTGGCGCTGGCGGAAGGCCAGCGTGGTCTGGCCGTCATGGGCATCAAGCTCGGCCAGAAGCGCGTCGTAATCCTCGACATCCACAATCGTCGTCACGAAGGCATGGTTCTTGGCCGCAGCGCGGATCATCGCGGGGCCGCCGATGTCGATGTTTTCGATGCAGGTGTCATAATCGGCACCTTTGGCGACGGTTTCCTCGAACGGGTAGAGGTTCACGACCAGCAGGTCGATGGCCTTGATGTCATGCTGGAACATTGCCGCGACGTGATCGTCATTGTCCCGCAGTGCCAGCAGCCCGCCATGCACCATCGGGTGCAGCGTCTTGACGCGACCATCCATCATCTCGGGAAAGCCCGTCACCTCGGCCACGTCCCTGACCGGCACACCTGCGTCGCGCAGCGTCTTGGCAGACCCACCCGTGGACAGCAATTCGACACCCCGCGCGTCCAGCGCCTTGGCAAGATCGACAAGTCCGGTCTTGTCCGAAACGGACAGAAGCGCACGGCGAAGGGGGGCGAGATTGGTCATGACAGCGATAGGTCCCAGATGTTCAGTTCAGCAGCTCTGTCGCATCGTCCTGAACAAGGTCCCGGACCGCGATTGCGGTTTCCTGAGCCTTCGCCAGCGACCAGCGAACGCGGGTCGCATACTCCATTGCGCGGGCAGATAAAACGATCTGTTTGGTCGCGCGCGGCCGCAGGCGCCCTTTTTCCAGATAAACCGAGGGTTCGAGCTTGAGGTCACAGAGGCCCTCATAGCGAAAAACCCAGATCTCGCCGCTGCGCAGCGCCATCGAAATCGCCGTCCCGTTCAGGTCGATGGCGGTGTCGACTTCGGGGTGCAGGTGGAACCGGATGTCAAAGGGAATGCCGGCAAGTCGGCTGTCCTCCAGCTTCTGATCAAAGCGTGCCTTGGCCGACGTATCCAGCGCGATCAGCAGGTCTTCGCCCACAACACCGCGTCCGTCGAAGGTCAGCTCGAGAATGCGCGCATGGGTCAGACCGTGGGTCTTGAGATAGCCGTCATGCCCGCCTTCGAACCGAACCCCATCCGTGGCACGGGACATTTCCACGGGAACACCTTTTGGAATGTCGTCCAGCAGCTCCCGCTCCAGCGCACCCATGCGGGACGTGCTGCCAAGGCGCGAGCTGGAGAATCCATCAAGGCACAGGGTTGAATGCGACGGTGTCGCGCGTCCGGCGCGGCGCCACTCTTCACCGAAAGTCGATCCTGATCCGCAATTGACGATCAGAGGCCGCCGCCCCGACGTCAGTTCAAAGGCAAGGGTCGAGGCATGCGCGTTGAAACTGGCCTGTCCGGTGGGCGGGGCCGCTGCGTCAATCACCATGGTGGTGCGCCCGGCCGACAGCCGCGCATACCCCATCGCCAGCCCCTTGGCGACCTGCGCCTTGGTGCCCGCGGCCGCCAAAGCGGTGTCCAGACGGCCTTCTGCGCCGCGACCACCCCCGTGGAACCGCGCGAGGCTGCCATCGGCATGGCGCAACGCACGCAAGGTCGGCACGATCCTCTTGATGGCCTGAACATGTGCCAGTTCGGGCTGGCGTGCCGTGTCCTCGAGAACGTCACGCGTCCAGATCAACAATGTGCAGACCTCAAGCAGTTCCTCGGGATTGCGCGTCGGGATGCCGCCCGCCTCGTTGATCTGCCGCGCGCATTCCTGCCCCAGCGCCTTGATGGCGGGATCGGCCTGCGACTCCATCCCCTGAAGCGACAATCCGGCACTGATAAGCCCGGTCAGCGCCTCGAACCGGGGCAGTCCCGGCGCAGAGCTGTGCCACCGGCGATTGAGAAAGATCGTCTGCTGCGCAATCGACCGGAAAAAGGCGCGCGATTGTTCCGGCGTACACCCTCCCAATACGAAGATTGCATGATGCAGCCAGCGCATGACACGCCGACCGGCCAGTTCCGGCGTCCAGTCGGGGCCCGACCCATTGCCATAGCGGGCGATCCAATCAAAAAGCCAGCTTTGCGCCGTTCTGCGCGCCGCCGCATCTCCGACGCTGGCCATGTCGTCCAGCCAGACAAATCCGTGGATTTCCTCAAGAAACACATCATCGGGCGGCGCGATGTCCCAAAGGATCGCCCCCGGTGCCTCGACAAGATGTCCGGCAAACAGAAGATTGCCCGCGGTCAGTTGCCGACCCCGAGCATAGGACCCGACGGTTCGGGGTTCAGGCTGTGCCACGAAAGCGGTTGCCGGCTTGGCGCGCGTGGACAACCGTGCATGAACACGGTTCAACATCCGGGCCTGCGCCCGTTTTGCGGCGTCCAGTCGGAACATCAGCTCTGCCTCTGTCTTGCGTTTGCGCAAGCGTTCTTATGCAGACACCATAGCCGCGTGCGTGAATCGAGTCACGGTGCAAATGTCAGGCACGCGACGGGGACGATTTGTGCTGCAAGACGGCCATATAGAACCCGTCCATACCGCCCGACTCGGGCCAGTAATCCGGGCGCAGGCGCACGCCGCCTTCCGGCCCGATCCAGGCAGGGTCGAGACCCGGCGCATTCGGCCGGACAACCTCGAGCGCGTCGGATTGGGACAGAAGCAATTTGATCTGGTCCTCCCCTTCCTCGCGCAGGAGACTGCAGGTGCAATAGACGAGCATTCCGTGCGGTTGCAGAAAACCAAGTGTCCGGTTCAGCAAATCCCGTTGCAGCCTGACCAAGTCGTCGATGCCTGTGTGGGATTTGACATAGGGCAGATCGGGATGCCGCCGGATGGTTCCCGTGGCCGAGCACGGCGCGTCGAGCAGGATCGCATCGAAACACCCATCGTCATAGGTCAGCGCATCCGCAACCACCGTCCTGGCAGGCAGCTTGGTCCGGGCAAGGTTTTCGGCAAGCCGCGTCATCCGCGCCTCTGAAATATCGAGCGCGGTGACATCCGCACCTTTCGCGGCGAGCTGCATGGTCTTGCCACCTGGGGCCGCGCAGACGTCGAGCACGCGCTTGCCAGAGACGTCGCCCAAAAGCTGAACCGGGACCGCAGCCGCCGCGTCCTGCACCCACCAGTCACCGCTTTCAAAACCCGGCAACGCAGAAATCTGGCCGCGCGCCGTCAGACGCACCGACCCTGTCGGCAGGAGTGTTCCACCCAGCTTGTCCGCCCAGCCCGCGGGATCGGATTTCACCGACAGATCCACCGGCGGCGGCACCGCATGGGCCCGCTCGATCTGTGCCACAGTGGCCTTGCTCCAGGCCTTGGCGAGTTTGGGACGCAGCCATTTCGGCAGCATCGTGTCGGGTGCGGTATCCCATGCCGATGCATCAATCGCCGTGATCTTGCGCAAGACCGCGTTCACCAACCCCTTCATCGGCGCGGTCTTGCGGTTGCGTCCGGCGAGTTTGACCGCCTCGTTCACAACACCATGCGCGGCGCCGCCCGTCATCAGTTCGACCGTCGCCATGCGCAGAAGGTTCATCACCCGCAAAGGTGGATGGCGGTTGAGATGCGGCGTGAGCAGATGGTCCGCCCGACCAAGAAACCGCAGCGTGTCCGTGATGAGCCGCTGTGCCGTGGCGCGTTCGGGCGGAGAGAGTTCCTGCCAGGCCGCATCGCCGGTGACATCCGACAGCATGCGGCCTTCACCGATGATCTGGCTCAACCCGTCAAGGGCGGCAAGGCGGGGCGATGTGGGTGAGGGCAAAGACCACTCCTGCAAGACGGCCGGGGTTGTCCCGGATCGGACCGCGCGTATATCAAAGACAGACGTTATGGAAGACCGCGATGAGTTCTGACACACCCAAAGACCTGCCCCCTGCTGCCCAGCGCGCCTTGGCCGAGGCCGAAGAACGTCGACGCAAGGCGGCTGCCGAAAAGCCATTGCCGAAAGAGCTGGGCGGCCGCGACGGGCCTGAACCCGTCCGCTACGGCGATTGGGAAAAGGGTGGTCTGGCGATCGACTTCTGAAGTTCAGCGCAGCCGGAAATCCGCAGACTGACCGGCTCCCTGATCGGCGATGAACCGCATCTCGGACCCATTGGCAAGAACCGCCTGGCAATTGTAGCCAAGATCGTCGCCACCCCAGTTCAGGTCACGACAGAAGAACCCGTTCTTCCAATCCCACGACCCCGTGACATCCCACGTGGCACCCCGTCCCGCGATCTTGCCATCCGGCGTCACCGTCAACCGCACGAGCGGGCGGGACAGGGTCTTGCCCTGCACCAGGCGAATGAACTCCGACTTGTCTTCGATGCGTTTCAGCTCGGCGGCAGCAGCTTGCGGGATGGCCATGGAAGCGACGGTGGCAAGGGCGGCAGCGATACGGGTCGTCATGGAAACCTCCAAACAGCAACTTGCAAAAAGATACGCAAGAAATGCAGGAATGGATCAAGAGGTTCCCGTCACACCGGCGTGATTACGCCTCTGACAATCCCAGAACATCCAGCATGTCATACTCGCCCGGCGCCTTGTCCTGCCCCCATAGGGCCGCTTTCAAAGCCCCCCGCGCAAAGAGCGCTCGGTCGCTAGCCACGTGGCGCAGGATGATCCGCTCGCCTGCCGCCGCGAACAGTACGTCATGTTCGCCCACGATGTCCCCACCACGAACGGCGCTGAAGCCGATATCACCGCGCTTGCGTGCCCCGGTGATGCCATCGCGCCCCCGGTCCGACACCTCGCGCAGGTCGACGCCACGCCCCTCTGCGGCGGCTTCGCCAAGCATCAGGGCGGTTCCGGACGGGGCATCGACCTTTTGGTTGTGGTGATACTCGATCACCTCGATGTCGTAATCCGCATCCAGCGCCGCTGCCACTTTGCGCGTCAGCACCGTGAGCAGATTCACCCCAAGGCTCATGTTGCCTGCGCGGACAACGACCGCATGGCGCGCGGCCGCCTTGATCTTGGCCAGGTCGTCTTCCGACAATCCGGTGGTTCCGATCACGTGCACCGCGCGCGCCTGCGCTGCAAGTTCGGCAAAGGCCACAGTCGCCGCAGGTGCGGTGAAGTCGATCACCGCCTGCGCGCGGGCAAAGCAATCCAGCGGGTCGTCTGCGACGATCACTCCAATCGCGGCACCGCCCATGGCTGTTCCCACATCCTGCCCAACCCAGGGATGGCCTTCGCGCTCGACCGCGCCGGCGAGATGCATTCTCGGGTGTTTCGCGATTTCAGCCACCAGCATCTGCCCCATGCGTCCGGATACTCCGGTGACGACAACCCCGATTTCTGCGCTCATGGCCAAACTCCATAGGTAGATTTTCGCCTCCATAGCCGGAGACCCCCTGCTTGGCAAAGCCTGCAGGACGGCTTATGTGCCGGATATGGCAAAAAACCGATCTCACAGCTCTGAGGGACCCAGCCAGCGACAGCTGCGCGTGGGGGAATTGATCCGCCGCACGCTGGCCGATGTGCTGGCGCGTGGCGACATCCATGATCCCGACCTGAACCGCTACTCCATCACCGTGGGCGAAGTGCGCACCTCGCCCGATCTGCGGGTCGCGACAGCCTATGTCGTGCCTCTGGGGGGCAAGGGGCAGGAGGACGTGCTCGAGCTGTTGCACCGCAATCGCAGCGAGCTGCGTCGCATGGTGGCAAAGAACCTCACGCTGAAATTCGCGCCCGAGCTGCGGTTCAAGCTGGACGATACGTTCGACCGCATGGACGACACCCGCCGCATGTTCGAACAGGACACCGTGCGCCGTGACATCGAAAGCTGAAAGCGTCCTTGGCGCTCTGGCCCTGCTGTTGATGTCGGGTCTGGGCGTACAGGCCGACGTGACCTGTTCGGAACGCCGCTTTGACGGGCTTGCCTATACCGCATGCGAAGTGGATCCGCGCGCCGATGATCTGCGGCTGTTCCTCGACGCGCCGTCTGGCGAACGGTATGGGCAATTCTCGACCATCGACGCCACGCTTGCCGCAGATGGAAAGACTCTGGTTTTCGGCATGAACGCTGGCATGTACCACGCCGACCGGGCGCCTGTTGGACATTATGTCGAGGACGGCAGGGAAATCATGCGTGTGATCCCCAACGCGGGACCGGGTAATTTCGGGCTCTTGCCCAACGGTATCTTCTGCATCCAGTCCGACCGCGCGGATGTCATCGAAACGCTCAGGTATGATGCCGCACGGCCCGATTGCCGTTACGCGACGCAATCCGGTCCCATGCTTGTGATCGACGGCGAACTGCATCCCCGGTTCCTCGAAGACAGCGACTCGCGCTATGTCCGCAACGGCGTCGGCACGTCGGCAGACGGCACGCGCGTGGTTTTTGTCATTTCCGATCAAGCCGTGACTTTCCATGAATTCGGCCGCATCTTTCGCGACGACCTCGGTCTGCCGCAGGCGCTTTTCCTTGATGGCAGCGTATCGCGACTGCACGCGCCACAGCTGAACCGGTCGGATTTCGGACGTTGGTTGGGGCCGATCGTCGGCGTCGTGGCTCCGATCGCGCCATAGGGTTGCGGTGGTCGGCGCGGCGCTCTACCTCTCTGCCGCATATGTTCCGCCATCGGAGGCCCCATGACCAACACGCTTGAAGACCTGACGCACAGCCTGCTGGAGCGCGCAAAGGCGGCGGGGGCCGATGCGGCCGATGTGCTGGCCGTGCGGGGCAACTCCATATCCATCGACGTGCGGAACGGGGTTCTGGAACAGGCGGAGCGGTCGGAATCCACGGATATCGGTCTGCGTGTCTTTGTCGGACAGCGGGTGGCCAATGTGTCGTCTTCCGATGTTCGGGCAGACAGCCTCGCTATCATGGCCGAGCGCGCCGTGGCCATGGCCCGCGAAGCGCCCGAAGATCCCTATGTCGGTCTGGCGGATTCTGGACAATTGGCAGTGAACCGCAGCTCTGATTGGCTGGAACTTTTCGACCCCGCGCCGGAACCCTCGCCCGCCGCGCTGGAACAGGACGCTCGCGATGCCGAAACGGCAGCGCTTGCGGTCGACGGTATTACACAGGTGTCGGCGTCGTCCGCCGGTTACGGGTCGCAAGAGGTCTTTCTTGCTGCCAGCAATGGCTTTTCCGGCGGCTACCAACGGACATCGCGCTCTACCTCCTGCGTGGCCATCGCCGGGACCGGCACGGGCATGGAACGCGACTACGATGGCGACCAGCGCATTTTCCAGAGCGATCTGAGGTCTCCGACCGAGATTGGCCGGACGGCGGCAGACTGCACGCTCGAACGGATGAACCCACGCAAACCTAAGACCGGGGCCTATCCGGTGCTGTTCGACGAGCGGATCTCCTCTTCGCTGATCGGACATCTGCTTTCCGCGATCAATGGTGCCGCGATTGCACGCCGGTCGTCCTGGGCGCTCGATCTTCTCGGTAAAGAGGTTCTGCCCCAAGGGCTTGACCTGATCGAGGATCCGCATCGCGTTCGGGTCGGAGGCTCTCGTCCTTTCGACGCCGAAGGACTTGCCACGCAGAAACGCAAGATCGTTGAGAACGGCGTGCTGACGGGTTGGACGCTCGATCTGGCGTCGGCTCGTAAGCTGGGGCTGGACTCCACCGCCAACGCCGCACGCGGCACCACCGGCGGCTCGTCGCCGAGCGTGTCGAATGTGTCCGTGACTCAAGGAGACAAGGACCGGGCCGGGTTGATCGCAGAGATGGGAACGGGGCTTGTCGTGACGTCGATGATCGGCTCGACCATCAACCCGAACACCGGCGACTATTCCCGCGGCGCTGCCGGTTTCTGGGTCGAGAACGGCGAAGTCGCCTATCCGGTCAGCGGCGTGACGATTGCCGGCAATCTCATCGAAATGCTCAAGAAAATCACACCCGCCAATGATGCGCGCCCTTGGTTGAGCCGGGTCGTTCCGTCCTTGCTGGTGGAAGGTCTGACGCTTGCCGGAGAGTGACCTCGACCTTCTGATCGACGCCGCACGCCAGGCAGGTGAGATCGCCCTTTACCACAAGGCCAAGGGCTTGGACGTCGAGCATAAGCCGGATGATGCAGGTCCGGTGACGCAGGCCGATCTCGCCGTAGACCTCGCCCTGCGGGAGGCTTTGACAGCAGCCCGGCCTGCGTATGGCTGGTTAAGCGAAGAGTCACGCGACACGCCGGATCGGCTGGACCGCGAGCGGGTATTCATTGTCGATCCGATCGACGGGACGCGCAGCTTCGTCAATGGCGAAAGCACATGGGCGCATTCGCTTGCAGTGGTCAAAGAAGGCGTCGTGACCCATGGCGTTGTTTACCTCCCGGAAATGGATTTGCTGTACTCCGCTGACAGGACGCAGGGCGCGTTCTGTAATGGAGATCAGCTAAGTGTTTCCGATATCAGTGATATTCACGCTGCTCGCGTTCTGGCCACCAAGCCGAACATGGACCCAGCCCATTGGCGCGATGCCGTCCCCGGCTTTACCAGATCGCACAGGCCCTCGCTCGCGTACCGCCTGTGTCTGGTGGCACAAGGGCGCTATGATGCGATGTTGACGTTCCGGCCAAGCTGGGAGTGGGACATCGCGGCCGGAGCGCTGATCCTGTCCGAAGCCGGGGCAAAGGTGACGGACCGGCACGGTGACGCGTTGCGGTTCAACAATGCTGTGCCGCAGACCGCCGGGATCGTCGGCGCAAGCGCCCATCTGCACACGGAAATCGCCAGCAGGCTTGTATATACAAGCTGACGACGACGCTCATTTCCGTTCCGCAGGTCCATCCGTCCGCCGTGCCATTGACCGACGGGCTGTATCCACCTGAGATCGTGGAGACACATGTGCCTCCGGTCAATGCGCCGCGACAAATCCGGGAACCCTACGATTGATACTCTCGCAACCGTCTTTTGTTCTCTCCGAGAGGACCCAGTGGGAAAAGGATGCGGGCAAAGTCACCGGGGGTTCTGTCAGACGACTTCGATCACGTCCTTGTCGATGGCAAGCATGTATCCCCGCCGGGCAATGTTCTTGATCAGCAATTCGCTGACAAGCTGGTTGCCCAGACCGTCGCGCAGGCGTTTGATGCGGGTGGCGCCAGCTGCCTCGTCGCAATCGGCCTCGGACCGGCCCGAAATGATTGCCTCGATCTGCGCACCCGAGAGCAGTTCGTCGTCCAGCCGCGCTTCGGCGAGAATTGAGATGGTCTCGATCATCGCATCGGTGAGCTTAAAGCCCATCGTGTTGAGATAAACGGTGTTCTCTTCCCGACTGACAATCAGGGAATTGACCTGAATCCCCGACCGTTCGATCTGCGCCATCCGCCGGTTCATCGTCACAAGCATCACCAAAAACACCAGGGCCGCAATCAGCATTGCCGTGGCAAAGACGAGAAGCACAAAGATCGTAGTGCGATACCCGGCCAGCGTGTCGGAAAAGGCGGTGCCGGACTGGGCCAGGATTTCCAGAAGCTTGACTTCGGCCTGGGACGTGAGGTCGTCATTCTCGATGAAGATCTGTTCCACCCGCATGTTGAAGGCATTGGCATCCGGCAAGGTCAGGACAAGAAACACCCCCGCCAGCACCAGAAGCGCAAGAATGCCGCTTATGCCGAAAGCCACCAGACGGGTGCCGGAGCGGCGCGCGTCAGTAACGGAGGTAATTTGGTCCGGCACTCTCTTTCCTTTCGGCTAACCCTGAGTCATCGAAGACCGACACCACATTGAGCAGCGTCCAGCCCGCCTGTGCAAGACGGGTCTGCAACTGCGCCTCGGCAGAGGCGGGCGTGCAGGGTTCGGAAATCTCGGCCACACCATAGTGCAGCCGGAGGGGGGCATCCTGTTTCGCCTTGTAATCGGCATAACACGCAGCCTGGGCGGCGGCGGGCCAGAAGAGCATGGCGAGACAGGCAAGGGAGAGCGCGTGTTTCATGGCGTCACCCTGCGGCCAAGCCTTGGGAAATTCAATAACGGAGCGCCCGTTATCGGATAGCCGGAGGGCGATATTGCCTGACCCGAGCGGTCGGTCCGAGATGCATGACATCGGCACGGGGCCACATCCCCGGCCCGTCACAGCCATCGCTGGCCCAACCCGTTCGGAAAGGAACCTGACCATGTCACGCAAATTCATCGCAGCCGTTCTAGCCGTGTCCACCACGATCGCCGCCGTTTCCGCCGTCCCGGCGCGCGCCGCCTCGGAAGAAGATATCGCCCGGCTGCTGGCCGGAGCGGCAACCATCTTCATCATTGGCAAGGCGATCCAGAATTCCCGGGACGACGACCGCCGGGACACGTCGACCGAAGTGATCCGGCACAATACTCCCGACTATCGCCCGCATGTTTCGAAGCCATACGGTCCTGGCAATGACAAGCCGTTCCCGAGACTCGTGCCACGCGACGGAAAGCACCGAAGTGGAGCCGTGCTGCCCGCGGCCTGTGTGCGCCATATCGAGGGTGGGCGTGTCGGGAAAGTCGTGATGGGTCGCTGCCTCGAACGCAATAACATCCACACGAAATCCCTTCCCAAAGCCTGCCACATGACTGTCGAAACCCGACGCGGCGCGGCACGCGCCTATGCGCTGCCGTGCCTGCGGCATCGCGGATACACACTGGCGCGCTACTGAATCGCGCCGGACCAGCGGGGACTTTGGTCCTTGGTTCCCGCACCTGGCACGCATGGCGACCCCACGCCATGCGTGCTTTTTGATTTCGGTCGGGGGACTTGCGCGAAATGTGACCAAGTTCGCGCGGAACCCGTTTGCACGACGAGTCGTTGCGCTGTTAAGCTGAGATATCCGAAAAAACGAGGTTTGGGGCACATGAACCGTCTGACACGCAGGATATTGTGCGCGGCATTGGCGGCTGCCCCGACATTCGCCGTGGCACAGGACCTTGATCTGAACGTGCCGGGCGGCAGCGATGAGCTGCGCAGCGAGCTCAAAGATGCGATGGCGCTTTACGCACTCGTGGATGCCGAAGATGCGACGCCGCAAGCGCTCATCGCGGCAGCACAGGCCGATTACGGGCGGATCGTCGCGGCACTCTATGGCGGTGGGCGGTTCTCGCCGGTGGTGTCGATCCGCATCGACGGACGCGAGGCGTCGGGCATTTCGGCGTTCGAGGCCCCGGCGTCGATCACCCAGATCGTCATCGACGTGGAACCCGGCCCGAGATTCCGGTTCGGCCGGGCCGAGATCGCGCCGCTGGCGGAGGGAACCGAGGTGCCGCCGGGGTTTCAGGTGGGCGAACGTGCCGCGACATCCGTCATTCGCGATACGGTAAGCGCCGGCGTCACGGGCTGGCGAAATGTCGGCCATGCCAAGGCGCGATTGGCTGATCAGCAGATTGTCGCCGATCACCCCAACCGAGAGCTGGACGTGCGGCTTCGGATGGCGCCGGGCCCGCGATTGCGGTTCGGCGAGGTCATCGTGACCGGCAACGACCGCGTGCGACGGACGCGGATTCGCGAGATCGCGGGCCTGCCGCAGGGCACAGTGTTTGATCCACGCGAAATCGCAGAGGCCGAACGGCGGTTGCGCCAGACAGGGGTGTTCAGTTCTGTTGCTGTGTCCGAGGCGGAGTCGCCCAATGCGGATGGCACGCTTGACCTCAACCTGCAGGTGGCGGAGCAGAAACCGCGCCGGTTCGGCTTTGGCGCCGAAGTATCGACGCAGGAGGGCGGCAAGCTCAGCGCGTTCTGGCTGCATCGCAACCTGTTTCAAGGGGCAGAACGGCTGCGGGTCGAAGGAGAGGTGTCCGGGATCGGCACCGATACCGAAGAAATGGATTACCGTCTGGCCCTGACCTATGGGCGGCCTGCGACGTTCACGCCGGATACCGAGTTCTACCTGACGGCCGAGATCGAACAGCTCAACGAGCCAGGATTCATGAGCAATCAGGCAAGCGTTTCCGCGGGGCTCTCGCATCGGTTTTCCGACCAGCTGAGCGGGACATTCGGGCTTGGGTATCGCTATATCGACACCGAAGATGCGTTCGGCGAGCGGGAGTTCCAGCTTCTGACCGCGACGCTGGGGGCGACCTATGACACCCGCGATACGTCTCTCAACCCGACCAGCGGGTTCTACCTGTCTGCAACAGGCACGCCGTTCCTGGGTCTCGATGACACGGAAAGCGGGCTGCGTCTGACATCGGATGCGCGGGCCTATCTGGGGCTTGGTGCCGAGGATCGGTTCGTGCTGGCGGGCCGGGCCCAGATCGGCACGGTCTGGGGGCCAAGCCTTGAGGACACGGTGCCGGACTACCTGTTTTATTCGGGTGGCGGCGGGACGGTGCGCGGTGTGCCCTACCAGTCGCTCGGTGTGACACTGCCCAATGACGAGTTCACCGGCGGGCAGAGTTTCGCGGCCATTTCCGCCGAACTGCGTGCCCGCGTGAGCGAGAATATCGGTATCGTCGGTTTTTACGATGCGGGGATGATCACCGAAGACAGCGGCTTTGCCGGTGACAGCGACTGGCATGCGGGGGCGGGCGTCGGGCTGCGCTACAATACCGGGATCGGACCGATCCGGGTGGATATCGCAACGCCCGTGACCGGTGACGGTGCCGGGCAGGATTACGAGCTTTACATCGGGATAGGCCAGGCATTCTGACATGCGATTTCTAGCGACACTTCTGGTCCTGCTGTGGGTGCCGATGGCCGGCTTCGCGCAGGATGGCGACGACGACCCCGGCTATCTGGCGGGCCTCCTGCAGGATTCCTTGTCAGGCGCAGGGCGCGACGTGCGCATTCGTGGCTTTGCCGGTGCCTTGTCGAGCGAAGCGACAGTGGAGTTGATCGCGATATCTGACGGTCAGGGCGAATGGTTCCGGGCCGAGAATGTGGTTTTGGACTGGAACCGGGCAGCGTTGTTCCGGGGTGTGGTGGATGTCACCGCCTTCACTGCAGAGCGCGTCGTGGTGGCGCGTGCACCTGATGCGGGGCCCGACGTGCCGAGCGCCGAAGCCGAACCGTTCAGCATTCCCGAGTTGCCGGTGTCGATCCGGATCGAGCAGATCGCAGTAGACGCGGTCGAACTGGGAGCACCGCTTCTGGGAGAGGCGGCCACATTCCGGATCACCGGATCCGCCGCTCTCGAAGGCGGCGGTGCGGATGTCGATTTCGCTCTGGAGCGGACGGACGGAAAACAGGCGCAGATCGCGCTCGCGGCAAGTTATGAGCCGTCCTCCCGTCAACTGGCAGTGGACCTGAACGCCGAGGAAGCGGCAGGCGGGCTGGCGGCGACCTTGCTGGGTATTCCGGGAACGCCTTCCGTGGCTCTGACTGTGCAGGGTGAAAGCCCTGTCGATGATTTTACGGCCGAGATCGCGCTGGCCACGGACGGCGCCCCACGCATCACCGGAACGGTCGAGATCGCAGCGCCAGCCGAGACCGGGGCGTTTGACGTGCGGGTGGACATCACCGGGGATCCGACGCCGCTTCTGACCGAAGAGACACGTGCCTTCTTTGGTGACGATATCGGCTTGCAGGCGCAGGTGCTGCGTGACGCGTCGGGGCGGATCGAGCTGCCGCAATTCACGCTGCGGGCCGATGCGTTGAGCCTGCGCGGAAGCGCCGTGGTGTCCGAAAGCGGTTGGCTCGAGGCGTTGGATGCAGAGGGGCGGATCGCAAACACCGATGGCGGACCCGTCGCCCTGCCCTTTGGCGGCGGCGACACGCGGGTGGCGTCTGTGACGTTCGACGCTGCGCTGGACGGCGACCTGACCTTTGACGCACGGCTTGAAGGCTTTGAAACGCCCGAAGCCACGCTGGATGTCCTGACGCTGACCGGACGCGGGCAGATCGATCAGGAAAGCTTTGCGCAACAGGATGGCCAGTTCGCGCTGGACCTGACCTGGGCGGCAGAAAGGCTGGGATTTACCGATCCGGCGTTGGCCGAAGCCGTTGGCACGGACCTGTCAGGCGCCGCGCGTGTGGATTACCAGAGCGGACAACCGATCCGCGTGACCGGGCTCGAAGCCAATGGAGCGGATTACGGGTTGAGTGGCGATGCCACCTGGACGGCCGAAGACGCGATGCCGCTGGTGCTCGACCTGCGGGTCGTGGCCGAGGACATAGCGCGCTTTTCCGCCGTGGCGGGCCGCGCGCTGGACGGACGGGTCGAAGTTGCGGTCGACGGAACGGTTGCGCCGGTTTCCGGCATGATCGATCTGGTCGTCGATGGCACGACAGTCGATCTGGCAGTCGGGCAGGATATTGCGGACCGGCTGCTCACTGGTGTCGGTTCGGCGCGGGTGGATGTGCGACGGGACGAAACCGGCACGACGATCCGGTCAGCGCGCGTGGTGACCCCTGCTGCCAGCATCGAAGCGACGGGCAAGATCACCAGCGGGGCTACCGCGGTGCAGTTCGATGGAGTCCTGAGCAATCTTGACCGTGTCTATCCCGGCGAAGCCGAGGGGGCAGCGGTGCTGGACGGATCCGTGCGGCTGACCGGCACAACCTTGCGCAACCTCGAACTGACGGCGGACCTGTCGAACGACGCGCAGCCCGTGCGGTTGCCGTTCGGCGGGGGGATGCGGCTTGAGACCGGAACGGTGGACGTGACTGCGACAGGTGGACCAGATGGCACATGGGAAGCCGAAGTGGCGCTGCGCGATATGGTGTCGCCGCAGATTTCGGCCAGCACGCTGGCACTGACCGGAAACGGGACGATTGCGCAGACCGAGACTGGCGGTCTGGTCTCTGCAGGGGGCGAACTGCGCGCGGAGGCCTCGGCGCTGCGTCTCAGCGATGCGCGGCTGGACCAGGCGATTGGAACCGCTCCGACGGTGACGACCCGGTTTGACTGGCAACAAGAAGGCGAACGGCTGACGGTGCAGTCCCTTGCGCTGAACACCGGCTCGATCGACGTCACGGGGTCTGCGATGGTGTCGCAGACGCTTAGCGCGCCGGACGCGCAATTCGCGCTGTCGCTGCTGGCCGAAAGCCTTGCCCCGCTGTCTGGATTGGCCGGGCAGCCGCTGCGCGGACGCGCCGATATCGACGTGACGGGAACGTATCAGGACGGCGGTGATTTCGACGTGAACGTGACCGGTCAGGGCGCCGGGTTGGGCATCAACAATGCCACGGTGGATCGCCTTCTGTCTGGCGTAACGCGGTTCGAACTGGGTGCGACCGGACAGGGCGGCACGCTTGGACGGTTGTCCGCGAACGTCCAGAATCCCGAGATCACCGCACGCGTGGACGGGCCGCTCAGCAATTTGCAGATCGACGCCCGGCTGGCGAATGTCGGACTGATCGCACCAGATTTCCAAGGCGCTCTGGTGGTCGATGGAACAGTGGGACAGCGGTCCGACGGCTACGCCGTCGATGTTGATCTGGACGGTCCCGGCGGTACAACGCTGGCCGTCGATGGACGCGTTGCCAATGGCGGGACCGCCAATCTTTCGGTGAACGGATCGGCCCCGCTGGGCCTGGCCAATGTCTTCATTGCACCGCGCCGATTGAACGGGCGGGCAACGCTGAACCTGCGCGTCGCGGGCCCCTTGGGTTTGTCAAGCGTTTCCGGCACGATCACACCGGAAGGGGCCGAGTTCAGCGCGCCGACACTGGGCATCATCCTGTCCCCCATCACCGGGCAGATCCAACTCTCCAATGGCGCGGCGCAGATCGGGCTGGATGCCCGGGGGAATCATGGTGGATCGGTCAATGTGGCCGGGCGGCTGGGTCTGACGACGCTGGATGCCGCGATCACGGCAACGCTGGACCGGTTCGGAATCCGCGACCCCGATTTGTATGACACGAGCGTCAGCGGTGCGGTGTCGCTGAGTGGACCCATCGGTCGGAACCTCCTCGTCAGCGGAGATCTCCGGCTGAACGAGACCGAGATCCAGGTGCCCTCGACCGGTGTGTCGGCATTGGGTGATATTCCTCCCATCGACCATTTGGGCGCGACGCGCCCGGTGATTCGGACGCTGGACCGGGCCGGGATTTCGCGCACTGCAGAAAGTACCGTGCAGGAGTCGCGAGGACCGTCGAGCACGCGTCTGGACATCGTGCTGCGGGCGCCCGGGCAGGTGTTCGTGCGCGGGCGCGGGCTTGACGCGGAACTGGCAGGTGAATTGCGGCTCACCGGGCCGACCTCGGACATCATCCCGCAAGGCGGGTTCGAGTTGGTGCGCGGGCGGCTCGATATCCTGAACCAGCGCTTTACGCTGGACGAGGGACGGATTCAGCTGAGCGGCAGTTTCAACCCGGTGCTGCGTTTCGTTGCAGAGACCGATGCCAACGGGATCACTGTACGGGTGATCCTCGACGGACCGGCCTCGTCCCCCGATATCTCGTTCTCGTCGAGCCCGGAATTGCCGGAAGACGAAGTTCTGGCCCAACTGCTGTTCGGGCGCAACCTGTCGAATCTGTCGGCGCTGCAGGCGCTCGAACTGGCCAACGCGGTGGCAACGCTGGCGGGGCGCGGCGGTGTCGGGCTGTTGTCACGGCTGCGCGACAGTTTCGGGCTGGATGATCTGGACGTGAGCCAGACCGAGGAAGGCGGCACCGCAGTGCGGGCAGGCAAATACATCTCGGACAATATCTATTCCGACGTGGTTGTCGAAAGCGGGGGTCGGGCCGAGATCAACCTCAACCTGGATGTCACGTCAGACATCACCGCGCGAGGCAGCGTCGACAATACCGGGAACTCGTCGCTCGGGATCTTTTTCGAACGGGACTACTGACGGGGACCATGGGGAAAAGAGGGTGTGTTTCTTTTCCCCATGCCCACCTGACCATGGCCGGTCCTGAACCGCGGTCAGGCGAAGGTGTGTCTGATGCCTTGGGTGATGTCATGCGTCCCGGCGGCATCCTGCGCCAGAAGGAACATCAAGGCCTCGTCCCGGGTCAGGTGTCGCACCACATGGCGACCGATCCGGCATTGATCGTAATCGCCCATCGAGAACAGATTGAGGTTATTGCAGGTCGGCGCACACATCTGCCAAAGCCCACCGGCGATCTGCACCGCGTCGATCTCATCAAAGAAGACGCGGTAAATGAAGGCGCGTGTGGGCGGTGTGTCGGCCAGTTCGATCCCGCGCTCGCCGATCAGATCGCCAGCCCTGAGCGATACATGGGTTGTACCAACCAGATCGGAGAACGGAGCGCTTTGCAGGATGACGCGCGTGTCCTGTTGCATCCAGAGATGTTCATCATTGCCCAACGCGCCTTGCGGCACGATGAGCGGACGTGCCACCGACGGGCAATCGCGGGTGTCCTGCCAGACTTCGTGCGAGCTGAGCCGTGTGGCGGGGCGATATCCCCCTGACAGCACGGCCCAGCGATCCAGATGGTCGAGGGTCTCAACGGGCTGCCAGCCACTTTCGACATGCACATACGTGCCTTCGACGATTCCGCGAATACTACACATTGAACAACCAGCTTCACTTCGCCTGATTGCACAGACCTGTTTCTTGAAGAGAGGCATCTCGGGTTCTTTCTGGAGGAGGGATGCGGTGACTGTAAAAGCACCGCAAACCCCGTAAACGGGGCGCATACGAAAGAGAGCCGGAGACTCTCGTTCGCGCTTGAAATCGGCAGTTCCGGCAGGGTTTTCGGGGTCCAAAGGCCTGAATTCGCGACGATGGTCGGGGTTCCGAAGTGCGCTGAGCCGATCGCAATGGAATCAGGCGCAGACGAAGCGGACATGTGCATCAGCGCAAAAGGCCTTGCAGACTCGGACCATGCTCCGTATACGCATCTCAACAGCGGCGTGTTGGCTTCGGTCGGCACCCACCGAATTATTCAACGGGCCGCGCGCCCGTTTTTTTGTGTCTGGAGACCTGCATCACAATGTCTGACCTGATCGCCAAAGCCGCGATGGACCGACGACTGGCCGAGATCGTTGCCCCTGTCATCGAGGACATGGGGTTCGAACTGGTGCGCATCCGTTTGATGAGCGGCAAGTCGCCCACGCTGCAGATCATGGCCGAACGCCCCGAAGGCGGGATCGAGGTCGATGACTGCGCCGCCATCAGCACCGCCGTGAGCGCGACTCTGGATGTCGAGGACCCGATCCTGGATGCCTATACACTGGAAGTGTCGTCGCCCGGCATCGACCGGCCTTTGACCCGGCTCAAGGACTTCGAGACCTTTGAAGGTTATGAAGCCAAGATCGAGACCTCGGAGATGATCGACGGGCGCAAGCGCTTCAAGGGTGTGCTGGCCGGGGTCGAGGACGACGAGGTGCTGATCAATATCGAAGAAGGCACCGTTGGGCTGAAGTTCGACTGGCTGACCGATGCCAAGCTGGTCCTCACCGACGAGCTGATCAAGGAAATGCTGAAGGCCCGCAAGGCGCAGGGCTTTGACGAGACCAAATTTGACGACGTGATTGAGGCCGAAGGGCCCGAAGAGGAGTAAACCGCATGGCAATCACTTCCGCCAACCAGTTGGAACTGCTGCAGACCGCCGAAGCGGTGGCGCGCGAGAAGATGATCGACCCCGGACTGGTCGTCGAGGCGATGGAAGAAAGCCTCGCCCGTGCTGCCAAGTCGCGTTACGGGTCCGAGATGGACATCCGCGTGAAGATCGACCGCAAGACCGGTCGCGCGACCTTTACCCGCGTCCGCACCGTGGTCGATGAAGAAGAGTACGAGAACTACCAGGCGGAGTTCACGATCGACAGCGCCAAGCCCTATTTCGAGGCACCGAAGCCGAACCAGAACGCGGTCTGGATGCGGGATGGTCAGGCGCTGACCGATTTCGCGGGTGGCCCGCAGGTGGGCGACATGTTCACCGAGGAAGTGCCCCCGGTGGAAATGGGCCGGATCGCGGCACAGTCGGCCAAGCAAGTGATCCTGCAGAAGGTGCGCGAAGCCGAGCGTGACCGTCAGTACGAAGAATTCAAGGATCGCGCGGGCACCATCATCAACGGTGTGGTCAAGCGCGAGGAATACGGCAACGTCATCGTCGATGTGGGCCGGGGCGAAGGCATCCTGCGCCGCAACGAAAAGATCGGCCGCGAAAGCTATCGCAATGGCGACCGCATCCGCTGCTACATCAAGGACGTGCGTCGCGAGACCCGTGGTCCGCAGATCTTCCTGTCGCGGACCGCGCCCGAGTTCATGGCGGAACTGTTCAAGATGGAAGTGCCGGAAATCTATGACGGCATCATCGAGATCAAGGCGGTTGCCCGTGATCCGGGATCGCGCGCGAAGATCGCCGTCATTTCCTATGACGGGTCGATCGACCCGGTTGGGGCCTGCGTTGGTATGCGCGGTTCGCGTGTTCAGGCGGTTGTGAACGAACTGCAGGGCGAAAAGATCGACATCATCCCGTGGAACGAAGATGTGCCGACCTTCCTTGTGAACGCGTTGCAGCCTGCGGAAGTGAGCAAGGTGGTTCTGGACGAAGACGCGGAGCGCATCGAAGTCGTCGTACCGGATGAGCAGCTGTCGCTCGCCATCGGTCGCCGCGGTCAGAACGTGCGTCTGGCGTCGCAGCTGACGGGCCTCGACATCGACATCATGACCGAGGAAGAGGAATCGCAACGTCGTCAGAAAGAGTTCGAAGAGCGCACGCAGCTGTTCATGGACACTCTGGATCTGGACGAGTTCTTTGCCCAGCTTCTGGTGGCCGAAGGCTTTACCAACCTTGAAGAAGTCGCCTATGTCGAGCTGGACGAACTTCTGGTCATCGACGGTGTGGACGAAGGCACCGCCGAGGAGCTTCAGACCCGTGCCCGCGAATACCTTGAAGAGCAGGCCAAGAAGGCGCTGGAAAACGCCCGTGCGCTGGGTGCCGATGACAGCCTGATCAATTTCGAAGGTCTGACACCGCAGATGATCGAAGTGCTGGCCAAGGATGGCGTCAAGACGCTCGAGGATTTTGCGACCTGCGCGGATTGGGAGTTGGCCGGTGGCTGGACGACCGAAAACGGCGAGCGTCACAAGGACGAAGGTCTGCTGGAGCCCTTCGACATGTCGCTGGACGAAGCACAGCATCTGGTCATGACCGCGCGCGTTCTTCTGGGCTGGGTCGATCCGACCGAGCTTGAGGAAGAGACCGAAGGCGAAGACCTTGGCGATATGGAAGACGAGCAGGCCTGACCTGCCTTGACTTGAGGGACGACGACAGACGTGACACGCGGCGGAAGAGACAAGGATCGGGAGAGCGGACCGGAACGCAAGTGCATTGCGACCGGAGAGGTGCGCCCGAAGGCCGAGCTGATCCGTTTTGTCGTCGGTCCCGACGATCAACTGGTTCCCGACCTGGCGGAAAAGCTGCCGGGTCGGGGTATCTGGGTGACGGCAACGCGCACCGCCCTTGAAACGGCGGTGAAAAAGAACATGTTTCACAGGGCAGCGAAAACGCAACTGCGCGTCTCCGACAGCCTTGTTTCCGATATCGAGCAGCAGCTTGCACGCCGTGTTATCGATCTGATAAGTCTCAGCCGCAAATCCGGCGTGGCGGTTTCTGGCTATGAAAAGGTCAAGGACGTCCTGTCCAAGGAAACAGCCGAAGTGCTGTTGCAGGCGACCGATGGATCGAGTCGCGGGAAATCGAAACTCAGCACGCCGCACTACGGCCATTACATCGGCTGGCTCACGGCGGACGAGCTTGGAATGGCCTTTGGGCGACAAACTGTGATACATGCCGCGCTTGGCGCTGGTGGACTCACGCAACGTGTTGTAGAGGAAGCCCAAAGATTGAAGGGCTTTCGCATCGGAACGTCTGATGCAAAGACAGCGGCAGGGGCCGCTGGGAAGGAAAAAAGAGCTAAATGAGCGATAACGACGGCAAAAAGACATTGGGTTTGCGCGGCGGTCCCCGTTCCGGGAACGTGAAGCAGAGCTTTAGCCACGGACGGACCAAGAACGTCGTGGTCGAGACCAAGCGCAAGCGCGTTGTGGTGCCGAAACCCGGCGCGTCCCAGTCTGCCTCGGGCGGGTCTGCCAGCGCGGCTGTGGCCGCAGCGGGGAACAAACGCCCCGCAGGCATTTCCGATGCGGAGATGGAACGCCGGTTGAAGGCGCTTCAGGCCGCGAAGGCCCGCGAAGGCGAAGAAGCCGCGCAGCGCGAAGCCGAAGAGAAAGCCCGCGCTGAAGAGCGCGAGCGGATGCGCGCCGAAAAAGAGGCCAAGGAGCGCGAGCAGCGCGAGGCCGAAGAGCGTGCGCGCCAGAAGGCCGAAGAAGAAGAGCGCAAGGCGCGTGAAGCCGCGGAAGCGGCCAAGCAGGCCGAGGCCGCACCGGCTGAACCGGCTGTGTCGCGTCAATCCGCTGCCGGCCCGAAACCCGCGCAGCAGCCTGCGCCGCGCAAGGTCGAACGGGAACGCGAAGAGCAGCGCGGCCGCCGCAAGGGCGACGATTCCGAGCGTCGCTCCGGCAAGCTGACGCTGAATCAGGCGCTGGGTGGCGAAGGTGGCCGTCAGAAATCCATGGCGGCGATGAAGCGCAAGCAGGAGCGGGCGCGTCAGAAGGCCATGGGCGGCAACCAGCCGCGCGAAAAGGTCGTGCGCGACGTGCAGCTGCCCGAAGCGATCACGGTGGCCGAACTGGCCAACCGGATGGCCGAACGTGTGGGCGATGTGGTCAAGGCGCTGATGCAGAACGGCATCATGGCGACCCAGAACCAGACCATCGACGCAGATACTGCGGAACTCATTATCGAAGAGTTCGGTCACAAGGTGACGCGCGTTTCGGATGCCGATGTGGAGGATGTGATCAAGGAGGTCGAGGACGCTCCGGAAGACCTCAAGCCGCGTCCGCCGGTCATCACGATCATGGGTCACGTCGACCACGGCAAGACGTCGCTGCTAGATGCGATCCGCGAAACCAACGTGACGTCGGGCGAAGCGGGCGGGATCACGCAGCATATCGGCGCCTATCAGGTGACGACGAAGGATGGCGCAGTTCTGACCTTCCTCGACACTCCGGGCCACGCGGCGTTTACGTCGATGCGGTCGCGCGGTGCTCAGGTGACTGACATCGTCGTTCTCGTGGTTGCAGCGGATGATGCGGTGATGCCGCAGACGGTTGAGGCCATCAACCACGCGAAAGCGGCCAAGGTGCCGATGATCGTGGCGATCAACAAGATCGACAAACCAAGCGCCAACCCGACCAAGGTGCGGACCGACCTCTTGCAACACGAAGTTGTCGTGGAGCAGATGTCCGGTGATGTGCAGGACGTGGAAGTGTCGGCGCATACCGGTCAGGGCCTGTCGGACCTGCTCGAAGCGATCGCGCTGCAGGCGGAGATCCTCGAACTCAAGGCAAACCCGGATCGGTCGGCGCAGGGTGCGGTGATCGAAGCGCAGCTTGACGTGGGCCGTGGCCCGGTGGCGACTGTTCTGATCCAGACCGGGACGCTGCGTCAGGGCGACATCTTCGTCGTGGGCGAGCAGTACGGCAAGGTCCGGGCGCTGATCAACGACAAGGGCGAACGCGTCAAGGAAGCCGGTCCGTCGGTACCTGTCGAGGTGTTGGGTCTGAACGGCACACCCGAAGCGGGTGACGTGCTGAACGTGACCGAAACCGAAGCGCAGGCGCGCGAGATCGCGGAATACCGTGCGAACGTCGCAAAAGAAAAGCGGGCTGCCCTTGGTGCGGCGACAACGCTGGAACAGCTCATGAAAAAGGCGAAGGACGACGAGAACGTCTCCGAGCTTCCTGTGCTGGTCAAGGCGGATGTGCAGGGGTCGGCGGAAGCGATCGTTCAGGCGCTGGAGAAAGTCGGCAACGACGAAGTGCGCGTGCGCGTGCTGCATTCGGGCGTGGGTGCCATCACCGAAACCGATATCGGCCTTGCCGAAGCGTCGGGTTGTCCCGTCATCGGGTTCAACGTGCGTGCCAATGCGTCTGCGCGGAATACGGCGAACCAGAAGGGCGTCGAGATCCGCTATTACAGCGTGATCTACGACCTTGTGGACGATGTGAAAGCGGCGGCGTCTGGTCTGCTTAGCGCCGAGATCAAGGAGACCTTCATCGGCTATGCCGAGATCAAGGAAGTCTTCAAGGTGTCGAACGTGGGCAAGGTCGCGGGCTGTCTGGTCACCGAAGGTGTGGCCCGCCGCAGCGCCGGTGTGCGCCTGCTGCGCGACAACGTGGTGATCCACGAAGGCACGCTCAAGACGCTCAAGCGCTTCAAGGACGAGGTTCCCGAGGTGCAATCCGGTCAGGAATGCGGGATGGCATTCGAGAATTACGACGATATCCGCGAGGGCGATGTCATCGAAATCTTCGAGCGTCAGGAAGTGGAACGCACGCTGGATTGATCCGGCGTGTCACCAGACACAGAAAAGGGCAGCGTCACCGCTGCCCTTTTTCTTTTTCCGATGATCCCGAAGGATCAGCCGCGCGATGCGACCGGCAGACCTGTAAAGATGCGGCTTCCGACGCGGACAGAAATGCGCCCATCGGGCAGGGTCTTTTCAAGAATCCCCTGCACAGACATGCAACTTCCGATGATGATTGTTCTCAGCATGTCAAATCTCCCCCAAGGTCTAACACAGTTTAAGTAGAACGCCGCCTTATTCTTTGCCAGAAAAAAAGACGTCCGCCCGCAAGTTTTGCGCGTTTGGGACGATTTGGTCAGAGCCAGTCACGTAGAATCGGGATCAAGGGGATATCCGCCGGAGGCATGGGATAGTCCTTGAGCTGATTGGCCCGCACCCATTTGAGTGCCTGTCCCTCACGTGATTCGGGGGTGCCGTTCCACTTGCGGCAGGCAAAGAGCGGCATCAGCAGGTGGAACTTCTCGTAGCTGTGCGAGGCGAAGGTGAGCGGGGCAAGACAGCTTTGCCACGTGTCGATGCCCAGTTCTTCGTGTAGTTCGCGGATCAGCGCCTGTTCGGGGGTCTCACCGGGTTCGACTTTGCCGCCGGGGAATTCCCACAGGCCCGCCATGGATTTGCCTTCGGGCCGCTGGGCCAGAAGGATGCGCCCATCGGGGTCGATGAGCGCAACCGCGGAAACAAGAACAACGGTCACGAGCGGTAATCGGCGTTGATCGAGATGTAGCCATGCGTCAGGTCGCAGGTCCACACGGTGGCCTGTCCACTGCCCATGCCCAGATCGACGGTCATAGCGATGTTTTCCTGCTTCATGATCGCCGCGCCCTGTTCCTCGCGGTAGTCCGGATCGACCCAGCCGTTGGTGGCGACTTTGACATCCCCGAACGAAATGCTGAGCGTGTCGCGGTCGGCGGGTGCGCCGGATTTGCCGATGGCCATGACAACGCGGCCCCAGTTGGGGTCTTCCCCCGCGATGGCAGTTTTGACCAATGGCGAATTGGCGATGGACATGGCGTGAGTCTTGGCGTCGGCATCGTTGAGCGCGCCAGTGACTGTGATTTCGACGAACTTGGTAGCCCCCTCGCCGTCGCGGACAACCTGATGAGCGAGGTCCAACATGACATGGTGCAGCGCGTCGCGGAAGGCGGTGTCTTCTGCACCGACTGTCAAACCCGACGCACCTGTAGCGGCGACCAACAGAGTGTCGGAGGTGGAGGTGTCACTGTCGACGGTGATGCTGTTGAAGGTCTTTTCGTTGATCTCGGACACGAAGGCCTGAAGATCGGTCTGAGCGATCTTGGCATCAGTGAAGATATAGACCAGCATCGTCGCCATGTCGGGCGCGATCATGCCCGAACCCTTGGCAATGCCGGCGATGGTCACGGTGCCTCCCGGCAGTTCGACGCTGGTGGTCGATCCTTTGGGGAAGGTGTCGGTGGTCATGATCGCCTTGGCGGCGTTCGGCAGTCCGGACTCGTCCAGATTGCCATACAGCTCTTCGACCTTGGCCGCGATGCGGTCATGCGGGAGGCGTTCGCCGATGACGCCGGTGGAGCTTGTGAAAACGCGGGTGGCGGGCAGGCCGGTCACGCGGGCGACCTCGGCACAAATGGCTTGGACAGACTCGTCCCCTGCCCGGCCTGTAAAGGCGTTGGAATTGCCGGAGTTGACGATGATGGCAGCGCCGCCTGCGTCCTCAAGCCGGATTTTCGATTGGCAGTCCAGTACGTTGGCGGATCGCGTGGCGGACTTGGTGAATGCCCCCGCCACGCAACTGCCGGGGTCAAGAACGGCCAGCATCACGTCGGTTCGCCCGGCATATTTCACGCCCGCGGCCGCGGTTGCAAACCTTGCGCCCTTGATCACCGGCAGCGTTGGGAAGCTGGCAGGCGCGAGGGGCGAAACCGATGTGATCTTGGCCAATTCTTAGTCCTCCAGAAGACCGAGATTGCCGAGGACAGATGTGTCGACATCTTCCTTGGCGGTGCGGGTGACATCAGCGGCGTTGGTCAGTTCGTCGATTTTCTGGCTGACCGCCTGCTGGCTGAGTTGATTTTCGATTTCTGCACGCACGCTGTCCAGAGCAGGCGCTTCCTGGAGGCGCTTCTCGTTCAGCGTGATGACGTGCCAGCCGAATTGCGTCTGCACCGGACCGGAAATCGCGCCTACTTCGAGCGTTTCGACAGCGGACTGAAACTCGGGGACCATCATGCCAGGACCAAACCAGCCGAGCTGACCGCCATTCGGGCCGGAGGGGCCAGTGGATTTCTCGCGTGCGACGGTGGCGAAATCAGCCCCACCATTGAGTTCCTCGACGATGGCGGCAGCCTCTTCCTCGGTCTCGACAAGAATGTGCGAGGCGTTGAATTCCTCGGTCTTGTCACCGTTCACATAGGTTTCTTCGTAAAATGCCTGAACGGCTTCGTCGGTGACGGCGTCGTCAACGATGCCTTCAATGACCTGTGCCGCCAGAAGGGCACGCCGTTCGTTTTCGAGGGCAAGCTGGATGCGACGGGTTTCCTCGCTGCCCTCCTGCTGGCTGAGCACCGTCTGCTGGACGATCTGATCCATGATGCCGTCCCAAAGCACATCGCTGGGAAGCTGCTGGTACTGTTCGGGCAGGGAGGCGCGGATCATCAGCATGTGACCCAGCGTGATCTCGGTGCCGTTGACCGTGGCCACCACCGAGTCTGCCGTCAGCGTATCCTGCGCCTGAACCGGCATGGCCAGCATCAGCGCGAGCGCGCTTGCGGAGAGTTTCGTGATGAGATTCGTCATGTTTATCCTTCCAGAGCCGCCGGTACCGTTGGGGCGACATTGACAGTGTATTTGTCTGACCTTACATCGCCACAAGGCTCTGCGAAGCCAGTCGTTCCCCTGTGACATATGGGCTGTGTGCGAGGCGAGCAAGCAGATGCCGCACACGAAGATGTCAAAGCTGAAAGTGGTTGCATGCTGGGATTAGGTAAAGTCGCGCGCAAGGTGTTCGGAACGCCGAATGACCGCAAAGTCAAGGCGACGCGCCCGCTGATCGAAAAGATCAACGCACTGGAAGCGGAGTTCGAAAAACTGAACGATGCGCAGCTGATTGAAAAAACGGCTGAATTCAAGGCCCGGATCACCAATGGCGAAGCACTGGATGCCGTTCTGCCCGAGGCGTTTGCCAACTGCCGCGAGGCGGCAAAGCGCGCGCTGGGGCTGCGGGCCTTCGATGTGCAGTTGATGGGCGGGATTTTCCTGCATCAGGGCAACATCTCGGAAATGAAGACGGGTGAGGGCAAGACGCTGGTCGCGACTTTCCCGGCCTACCTGAACGCGCTCACGGGGCGCGGCGTGCATATCGTGACGGTCAACGATTACCTTGCCAAACGCGACAGCGAATGGATGAGCAAGGTTTACGGCGCGTTGGGGTTGACCACGGGTGTGGTCTATCCGCGCCAGCCGGACGCGGAAAAGCAGGCCGCCTATGCCTGCGACATCACCTATGCGACCAACAACGAGCTGGGCTTTGACTATCTGCGCGACAACATGAAGTCCGAACTGACGCAGATGTATCAGCGGGACCATTACATGGCGATTGTCGACGAGGTGGATTCCATCCTGATCGACGAAGCTCGGACGCCGCTGATCATTTCCGGCCCGGCACAGGACCGCAGCGAATTGTATGTGGCCATCGACCAGGTGATTCCGTCCCTCACCGAGGAACATTTCACGCTGGATGAAAAGACGCGGAACGTGACCTTCACCGACGAAGGGAACGAATACCTCGAGGAAACGCTGCACGGGCTTGGCCTGCTGCCTGACGAACAATCCTTGTACGATCCGGAAAGCACCACGCTGATCCATCACATCAACCAGGGTCTGCGGGCGCACAAGCTGTATCAGAAGGACAAGGATTACATCGTCCGCGATGGCGAAGTGGTGCTGATCGACGAATTCACCGGTCGCATGATGGCCGGGCGGCGTCTGTCCGAGGGTCTGCATCAGGCAATCGAAGCGAAGGAAGGCTGCAAGATCCAGCCCGAGAACGTCACGCTCGCGTCGGTGACGTTCCAGAACTACTTCCGTCTCTATGAAAAGCTGGCCGGGATGACCGGTACGGCGGCGACCGAGGCCGACGAATTCGCCGAGATTTACGGGCTTGGTGTTGTCGAAGTGCCGACCAACCGGGCGATTGCGCGGATCGACGAGGACGACAAGGTCTATCGCACGGCCAAGGAAAAATACGACGCGATCGTCACCGAGATCAAAGAGGCCCACGCCAAAGGGCAGCCTGTTCTGGTGGGCACGACCTCGATCGAGAAGTCCGAGATGCTGAGCCAGTTGCTGACGCAAGCCGGGCTCAAGCACAATGTCCTAAATGCGCGCCAGCACGAGCAGGAAGCGCAGATCGTCGCCGATGCCGGCAAGCTGGGCGCGATCACCATCGCCACCAACATGGCCGGTCGCGGGACCGACATCAAACTGGGCGGCAATGTCGAGTTCAAGATCATGGAAGCGATTGCCGCCGATCCCGAAGGTGACCCCGAGGCGATCCGGAAGCGGATCGAAGAGGGGCATGCCGCCGACGAAGAGGCGGTCAAGGCTGCGGGAGGTCTGTTCGTTCTGGCCACCGAACGCCATGAAAGCCGCCGCATCGACAACCAGTTGCGTGGCCGCTCGGGCCGTCAGGGTGACCCCGGCCGGTCGTCCTTCTTCCTGTCGCTGGACGATGATCTGATGCGTATCTTCGGCTCTGAACGGCTGGACAAGGTGCTGTCTACGCTGGGCATGAAGGAAGGCGAGGCGATCGTGCACCCGTGGGTGAACAAGTCGCTCGAGCGCGCGCAGGCCAAGGTCGAGGGGCGCAACTTCGACATCCGCAAGCAACTTCTGAAATTCGACGACGTGATGAACGATCAGCGGAAGGTGATCTTCAGCCAGCGCCGCGAGATCATGGAAGCGCAGGATCTGTCCGAAATCGCCCGCGACATGCGCCATCAGGTGATCGACGATCTGGTGGACACTTACATCCCCCCCAAAACCTATGCAGATCAGTGGAATACCCAAGGCCTGCACGAGGCCGTGAAAGAGCTGGTTGGTGTTGACGCCCCTGTCGTCGCCTGGGGAGATGAAGAGGGTGTGGATGCCGAGGTGATCCGCGAGCGGCTCGAGGACGCGTCGGACGAGATGATGGCGAAAAAGGCCGAGGCCTTTGGCGCGGACACGATGCGCCAGATCGAAAAGCAGGTGCTGCTGCAGACGATTGACAGCAAGTGGCGCGAACACCTGCTGACGCTGGAACATCTGCGATCGGTCGTGGGATTCCGGGGATATGCGCAGCGCGATCCGCTGAACGAGTACAAGTCCGAGGCGTTCCAGTTGTTCGAATCCATGCTCGACAGTCTGCGTGAGGACGTCAGCAAGCAGTTGGGCAAGGTTCGCCCGATGACCGAGGAAGAGCAGAAGGCGATGCTTCAACAGATGGCCGCGCAACAGGCCGCGATGGCGCGCGCCGCCGAAGCGGCCACGGCACAGCCGGGCACTCCGCCAGTTGACACTGAAGCCGCCATTGACGGCTTCGATGAAGCCGATCCCACGACTTGGGGCAATCCGGGCCGGAACGATGCCTGCCCCTGTGGATCCGGCAAGAAGTTCAAGCATTGTCATGGACGGCTGGCCTAAGGCCGTCCTGCCACAATCCCGTCCCAAAGTGACCCATTCGCTGCCCTAGGCAGACCCAAATCCTTTGGCATTTCTTCCCGTGCATGTTGTGTATCGGGAGTCTGTCATGGACAGGAAGTTCACTATTCGTATCGCAGCCATCACGCTTTGCGCGGCGCTTGGGATCGGGCTGGTGATGCAGTCCTGGCCATCGTCGAAGCCGCGCAGCGTCACACAGGTGCCTTTGGTGGTGTCCGATGTGCAACCTGTATCCTCGACCCCCCGCGACCTGGTGCCGGTCGATATGCCCATGGTCGCATCACTTCCCGACACTATCGTGTCCGCCGCGGTAACACCTGTCATCGAAACCCCCGAGATCGCGATTCCCGAAGCGCCGGTCGACACCGGTTTTGCCTGTGACGTCGCAATGACCGCGACGCCGACGGCGGGCGCGATGATGTCGGTCGAGATCACGGCCCCCTGCCATGGCAGCGAACGCGTGACCCTGCATCACAACGGGCTGATGTTCACGACCGTGATGCAGCCCGATGGCAGCCTGTCTCTCGATGTTCCCGCCCTGTCCGAACAGGCCCTTGTGATTGCGTCTTTCCTGGATGGCGAAGGTGCGGTTGCAATGACCGAGGTAAGTTCGGTCCCCTTCTATGATCGCGTTGTCCTGCAATGGCGTGGCGATGCCGGGCTGCAGCTGCATGCGCGGGAATTCGATGCCGAGTATTTCACGGACGGCCATATCTGGCATGGCGCCAGTGGAGAACCGAGCCGTGCCGCAACCGGGCAAGGCGGATTTCTGACCACGCTGGGCCGGGTCGACGCGCCGGATGCCTTACTGGCCGAGGTCTATACCTTTCCCTCCGGCATGACGCAGGCGTCGGGTACGGTCGCGCTGACCGTCGAGGCCGAAATCATCGCGTCGAACTGCGACAGAAGCGTCGAGGCGCAGACCCTCGAGATTCGCAATGGCGGCACGCTGTCGTCAAAAGAGCTGACCATCGACGTGCCAGGTTGCGATGCCGTCGGGGATTTCTTGCTGTTGAAAAATCTCGTCGAAGACCTGACAATCGCTGCAAAATAGGCGGGCGGGTCAAAGGCTCTTTGTGAGATGAAACAGTTCTGTGCGGCGCTTTTGGCCGCACTTTTCCTTGTAGTGAGTGCGAGCGCCTCGCGCGCGGATGACGTGACGCTGCGGTCGCGCGATGGAGCGATCGAATTGTCGGGCACCCTTTTGGGCTTTGACGGCGAATATTACCGCGTCGAGACCCAGTATGGTGAATTGACCGTCGATGGATCGGGCGTTCTCTGCGAAGGGCCGGGATGTCCGTCATTGACCCCATTCGTGGCCGAACTCTCGATTTCCGGATCTTCGACCATCGGAGATGTGCTGATGCCCGCACTTGTCGAAGGCTTTGCGCTGCAGTCCGGCCTGAAGGCAGAGCGGATCACCCGGGACGAGGCGCATTTCGACTATGTCCTGACCGGCCCCGAAGGGAAGACGCCGGTCGGCCGGTTCCGATTCCGCGTGACCAGCACCGATGAGGGCTTTGCCGATCTGCTGGCTGACGAGGCGGACCTCGTGATGGCGCTGCGCGAGATTCGTCCGGGCGAATTGTCCCTTGCGGCCGAGGTCGGACTCGGGCAGCTCGACGATCTGAACCGCAGTCGGGTTCTGGCGCTGGACGCAATGACGGTGATCGTGTCGCCAACCAATCCTGTGGCGGCTGTATCGGTGTCGGATCTGGCGCGGATTCTGGCCGGTCAGATCGACAACTGGCGCACATTGGGCGGGCCGGATGCACCAATCACGATCCACATGCGTGACGCTCAGTCCGGCATCGCACAGGCGGTCGAAGATCGCGTGCTTCAGCAAGCCGGGCTGCGCCTGACGGACGAAGTGATACGGCATGCGACCAATGTGGCTTTGGCCGACGCGGTGGCGCGCGACCAGCTTGCGCTGGGAGTGGCGAGTTATTCAGAAATCGGCAACAGCAAGCCCCTGGCGCTGACCGGGACCTGCGGGTTCCAGTTGCGCGCCAATCGGCTGACTATCAAGACTGAGGATTACCCGCTGACCGCGCCGATGTTCCTCTACATTCCAGCGCGACGCTTGCCCAAGCTGGCGCGGGACTTTCTGGCTTATGCGCGTACCGCGCCTGCACAGATCATCACGCGGCGGGCCGGGTTCGTGGATCAGGCACCCGAAGAGATAGCGCTCAATGCGCAGGGGGACCGGTTCGCCAATGCCATCCGCGTGGCCGAGGGCGAGGCGGATTTGCTGGCTTTGAAGCGGATGGTCGATACGCTGGCCCCACTGCGGCGCCTGTCCACCTCGTTCCGGTTCGAGGCAGGGGCGGCACGGCTGGACGCCCAGTCACGGTCGAACGTGCAGCAGTTGGCCCATGCGATCGAGGCCGGAGTTTATGACGGGCGGCAGTTGGTGTTCGTCGGATTCTCCGATGGCGAAGGCCCGGCGGAAGGCAATCTGCGCATTGCGCAGCAAAGAGCGCAGGCCGTGAAACAGGCGATCGAGGCCGCGGTAGAAACAGCCGATCTGTCACAGCTGCAGCTGTCGACTGACGCATTCGGCGAAGCAATGCCGATGGCCTGTGACGACACAAGCTGGGGACGGCAGGTGAACCGGCGGGTCGAGGTCTGGGTGCGCTAGAGATAGCCTTCGGATTTGAAGCTGACCTCGCGCGATTTTCCAATGATCAAATGATCATGCAGGGTAATGCCCATCCCTTCGCAGGCCCGCCGGATGGTCTCGGTCATGTCGATATCGGCGCCTGAAGGCGTCGGGTCACCCGAGGGGTGGTTGTGCACAAGGATCAGTGCCGACGCGTTCAGATCCAGCGCGCGTTTGATCACCTCGCGCGGATAGACGGGGACATGATCGACCGTGCCTTTGCCCTGGATTTCATCCGCGATCAGGACATTCTTGCGGTCCAGAAACAGCACGCGGAAGAGTTCAGTGTCACGATGGGACATCGTCACACGGCAATAGTCGAGCAGCGCATCCCAGCTTGAGATGACAGGGCGTTTCAGAACCCTGCCCTGGGACATGCGGTGCGTCGCGGCTTCGATCAGTTTGAGGTCGAACGCGGTTTCGGGACCCACGCCCTCCACCTCCTTCAGGCGATCGATGGGTGCCGACAAGACGCAGTTGAAGTCACCGAAAGTGGCGATCAGACGATGCGCGACCGGTTTCACATCGCCATTCCGAAGCGATCGGAAAAGGAGAAGTTCGAGCAGTTCGTAATCGGGCAGCGGATCGGCACCACCTGCAATGAAACGGGCACGCAGGCGTTTGCGATGACCATCGATATAGGACGGCTGTTTTTTCCTGATTGCGTCGCTCTTGGACGGCGGCGTGGGCGCGAAAGCCGCGGCTTCGAAGAGCGAAGGTTGTGGAGGACGAGACTGCACCATGTGCTGATCATGGCGCGTGGATCGTTAAGAAAAGGCTAAGCAATCCTGTATGGCCCGAAACGATGAAAGGCCCCGAAGAGTCTCCGGAGCCTTATCATCAGCCTTTCATCGAATCCCAAAAGCCCTTTACAGATTTGAAAAAGCTCTTGGATTCCGGGTTGTTGTCTTCGCTCAGCTCTTCGAATTCACGCAGCAGTTCTTTCTGCTTTGCGGTCAGATTGACCGGTGTTTCCACCGCGAGTTCAATGAACATGTCGCCCTGCCCTGCACCACGCAGCGCGGGCATGCCCTTGCTGCGAAGGCGCATCTGGCGGCCGGACTGGCTTCCTGCCGGGATAGCGACACGGCTGCGACCGCCGTCGATGCTGGGCACTTCGATATTGCCACCCAGGGCGGCAACGGTCATCGATACGGGCACGCGGCAATGCAGGTGCACCCCATCACGTTCGAAAAGATCGTGCTTGGCCACCTCGATAAAGATGTAGAGATCGCCCGGAGGTCCGCCGCGCAGACCCGCCTCACCCTCACCAGCAAGACGGATACGGGTGCCGGTTTCCACGCCCTTCGGGATATTCACGGACAGAGCACGCTCTTTCTGGACGCGGCCAGCCCCGCTGCATGTCTTGCAGGGGTTCTTGATCGTCTGGCCCAGACCGGAACAGGTCGGACAGGTGCGTTCGACAGTGAAGAACCCTTGGGTCGCACGAACCTTGCCCATGCCGGAACAGGTGGGACAGGTCGTGGGTTCGGCCCCGCCTTCGGCACCAGAACCGTTGCAAGACCCACACTGGACCGAGGTTGGCACCTGGATCGTCTTCTGCAGACCCCCATAGGCATCTTCAAGCGTCACACGCAGGTTGTAGCGCAGGTCGGCCCCGCGCGAAGCGCGCTGACGCCCGCCACCACGGCCGCCGCCCATGAAATCACCGAAGAGATCGTCGAACACGTCAGAAAAGGCGCTGGCGAAATCGCCCTGTCCGCCGCCGCCAAAGCCACCGGGACGACCACCGCCGCCCATGCCGCCTTCAAAGGCCGCGTGGCCATAGCGGTCATAGGCCGCTTTCTTGTCAGCGTCCTTGAGAACCTCGTAGGCCTCGTTCGCTTCCTTGAACTGCTCTTCCGCCTTTGGATTGTCTGCGTTGCGATCGGGATGAAGCTCTTTCGCCTTGGCGCGATAGGCTTTCTTGATCTCGTCAGCAGAAGCGCCTTTCTTGAGGCCGAGCACTTCGTAGTAGTCACGTTTGGACATCATGCCCTCCTTCTACGGAACGAGAGAGGCCGGCCCGGTGTCCGGACCGGCCCCTTTTCGGTTCCGCCCAACCAGCGTCAGGCGCGCTTGTTGTCGTCGAGATCTTCGAAATCGGCATCGACGATGGAATCATCGTCGTCACCGCGTCCACGGTCTGCCGCAGCGGGTTCCGAGTCGCCCTCTTCCTGCTGCGCCTTGTAGATCGCTTCGCCCAGCTTCATGGCCGCTTCGGTCACGTTCTGGATGCCCGACTTGATCTTGTCGGCGGTGGACTTTTCGTCTTCCAGATCATCCTTGAGCGCCGCGATGGCCAATTCGATTGCTTCGACCGTGGTCGGGTCAACCTTGTCGCCGTGCTCTTCCACCGACTTCTCGGTCGAATGGATGAGGCTTTCGGCCTGGTTGCGGGCCTCGACCATTTCGCGGCGTTCCTTGTCCGCTTCGGCGTTCGCCTCTGCGTCCTTGACCATCTTCTCGATGTCCTCGTCGGACAGACCACCGGACGCCTGAATGGTAATGTTCTGCGTCTTGCCGGTGCCTTTGTCCTTGGCCGACACGGACACGATGCCGTTGGCGTCGATGTCGAACGTCACCTCGATCTGCGGCATGCCGCGCGGTGCGGGCGGGATGTCTTCGAGGTTGAACTGACCGAGCATCTTGTTGTCGGCCGCCATCTCGCGTTCCCCCTGGAACACGCGGATCGTCACGGCGTTCTGGTTGTCCTCGGCGGTCGAGAAAATCTGCGACTTCTTCGTCGGGATCGTAGTGTTGCGGTCGATCAGGCGGGTGAACACGCCACCCAGCGTTTCGATGCCCAGCGACAGCGGGGTCACGTCGAGAAGGACAACGTCCTTCACGTCACCTTGCAGAACGCCAGCCTGAATGGCCGCGCCCAGCGCCACAACCTCGTCCGGGTTCACACCCTTGTGCGGCTCCTTACCGAAGAACTTGGTCACTTCCTCGACCACTTTCGGCATGCGGGTCATACCACCGACCAGCACGACTTCGTCGATGTCGGAGGTCGACAGACCTGCGTCCTTCAGAGCGGCCTGACACGGCTTCATCGACGCCTTGATGAGGTCGCCAACAAGGCTTTCCAGCTTGGCGCGTGTCAGCTTCATCACGAGGTGAAGCGGCTGGCCCGTCTTGCTGTCCATCGAGATGAACGGCTGGTTGATCTCGGTCTGGCTGGAGGACGAAAGCTCGATCTTGGCCTTTTCCGCAGCTTCCTTGAGACGCTGGAGCGCCATCTTGTCCTTGGTCAGGTCGACGCCGTTCTCTTTCTTGAACTCGTCGGCAAGGTAGTTGACGATCCGCATGTCGAAGTCTTCACCACCAAGGAAGGTGTCGCCGTTGGTGGATTTCACTTCGAAGAGGCCGTCGTCGATTTCGAGGATGGTGACGTCGAACGTACCACCGCCAAGGTCATAGACCGCGATCGTCTTGCTGTCTTTCTTGTCGAGACCATAGGCCAGCGCGGCGGCTGTCGGTTCGTTGATGATCCGCAGCACTTCGAGGCCCGCAATCTTGCCCGCGTCCTTGGTTGCCTGACGCTGTGCGTCGTTGAAATACGCCGGAACGGTGATGACCGCCTGCGTTACGTCTTCGCCAAGATACGACTCGGCGGTTTCCTTCATCTTCTGCAGGATGAAGGCGGAAATCTGGGAGGGGCTGTACTTGTCACCCTTGGCGCGCACCCATGCGTCGCCATTGCCGCCATCGATCACCTCGAACGGCATGTTCTTGCGGTCCTTCGCAAGATCGGCGTCATCGTTGCGGCGACCGATCAGGCGCTTGACGCCGAAGACGGTGTTTTCGGGGTTGGTGACAGCCTGACGCTTTGCCGGCTGACCGACGAGGCGTTCGTCGTCGGTGAATGCCACGATGGACGGGGTTGTGCGCGCCCCTTCGGAGTTTTCAATCACGCGCGGCTGCGATCCATCCATGATCGCGACGCAGCTGTTGGTTGTTCCGAGGTCAATACCAATCACTTTGGCCATGTTTTCGATCCCTTCATGTCTTAAGGCGATGTCACGAGACGAAGACCCATTCCGGCATCCCGCCCCGCATTTCATTCCGCCGACCATTCGGTTCAGCGGGTCCGGAGGGTATATAAGGAGGCATCCGGACGCCTGCAAGCGCCGCATCTACCGCGACTTTCTGAAAATTCGGTATGTGTTCCCCGGTTGCCCGCATTATCCTTGGAGAATGACCGTATTGCATGTCCGAGACTTCGCGATTCACACCGGATATTTCCCACCTGACGCGCAGGCCGCACTTGTGTCAGACCTGCGGGAGGTCCTGACCCATGCGCCGCTGATCCAGCCGGTGACGCCTCGGGGCAAGCCGATGTCCGTGCGGATGAGCGCGGCTGGTCGATATGGCTGGATCAGTGACCGCAAGGGCTACAGGTACGAAGCCCGGCATCCTTCGGGCGTCCCGTGGCCCGCGATTCCGGATCGGCTGTTGCGGATGTGGCAGGATCTTGTACCTGACGCGCGGGCGCCGGAATGCTGCCTGATCAACTGGTATGACGCATCAGCCCGGATGGGCCTCCATCAGGACCGGGACGAGGCCGATCTGACTCAGCCGGTGGTGTCAGTCTCACTCGGGGATGAGGGATTGTTCCGGATGGGCAATCCGACCCGCGGCGGCAAGACCGAGTCGGTTTGGCTTCGATCCGGCGATGTTGTGGTGATGAGCGGCGCTGCCCGGCTGGCCTATCACGGGATCGACCGCATTCGCCCGAACAGTTCTACCCTGATGCCAAAAGGGGGCCGCATCAAACTGACTCTGCGGGTTGTGACCTGATCAGCGCCGCGCCGACCACGAGGCCGACGCGTGTTTGCGGGTGTAGAATTCGCCCATGAGACCGATCATCAGCAGGGTCAGCGAGAGGTAGACCACGTATTCCCAGTTCGTGTTGCGCGGCACGTAGTTGATGAACGCAAAGCCCCGCGCCTGATCGATCGTGTGGAAAAGCGGGTTCCAGTCGAACATGGACACCATGAAGGAAGGCAGGGAATTGGCGACAAACATCTTACCCGATGCGATCATGTTGGCGCGCTTGTAGACGTTGGACAGGGTCGACGTGAGGCCGGGCAACCATGGCTTCATCGCCAGAAAGACCATACCGACCGCGCCGCCGGAGAACCATGACAGCAGAAGCATCCCCATCACCGGTGCCGGATCGACGATCTCGGTCAGCACATACGGGTTCATCGCAACGTCATAGACAAAGAGGATGAAGAAAATGGCCAGCATCTGGATGTAAAGGACAGACAGCATGCCGGAGACGATGGAAATGAAAGTGTTCATTGGCGCGTGCTGCATCATCGCGCTGGAGGGGCCTTCGCTGCCAAGGACTGCACCCACCGCCTTGTTGTGAGTCATGAACATGAAGATGCCGGTCAGCAGGAAGATGACGAAATCGCCCCGCAGGGCCAGGCTTTTCATACCCATGATGCTGAACATCACATAGAAGAAGAGCACGAAAAGCAGTGACTGGAAGACACTGACGGCAATCGACATGAACGCGTTGCCGTGGGTCTTGCGCACGGAGCGCACCGTGTTGTGGTAGATCAGTTCAAGGATCTGGAACGCTGACGACACATTGTTCGTCGGAACCGATTTCTGAAACATGGCCGGTCTGCCTCTGCCGTCGCCCGCGTCTTTCCGTCAATTGACCTGACTGTTGTTGCGGACATTTGTTAAGGCAATGATAAGAGAGGCGCGCCTGTAAATCAATCGACCCGAGGACCGACCCGCATGGATTACGAAACCCTGACACAGACGATGCGACGCCTTGCGCTCGAGGCCGGTGACAGGATCATGGAGATCTATGAGGCGGATGATTTCGACATTCGCGCGAAATCTGACGCGAGTCCGGTCACGGCGGCGGACGAGGCGGCGGATGCGTTGATTTCGGCTGGCCTGCGGGCTGCGTTCCCGGAAATCGCCCTGATCACCGAGGAACAGGCCGACACCCATGATCTTGATGTGCGTGACTTCCTGATCGTCGATCCGCTGGACGGCACCAAGGAGTTCATCAATCGCCGGGGCGACTTTACCGTCAATATCGCGCTCGTGGAGAACGGTGTCCCGACGCGGGGTGTGGTCTATGCGCCTGCGAAGGATCGGCTCTTCTATACCGACGCCTCTGGTCGCAGTGTCGAGGAAACCGGCGCCTTCGACAAGCAGACACCAGGCGCCACAAAGGCCATCCAAGTCTCGGATCCGGACAGCGCGGCTTTGATGGTGGTGGCGTCGAAATCCCATCGCGATCAGGCGACCGACGATTACATCAACCGATATGCCGTCAAGGACAGCAAGAGCGCGGGATCGTCACTGAAGTTCTGTCTTGTTGCGACGGGAGAAGCGGATTTTTACCCGCGTCTTGGCCGGACGATGGAGTGGGACACCGCTGCGGGTCACGCGGTTCTGACCGGCGCAGGCGGGCGGGTGTTGCGGCTTGATGATCTGGAGCCGCTTGCCTATGGCAAGCCCGGTTTTGCCAATCCGTTCTTCGTCGCGACGGCACCGGGCATCGACCTGAGCCCTGTCTGAACGGGACGATGGCAGAGCCCGCCATCAGCGTCATCGTCGTCAGCCGTGATCGGCCCGACTGGCTTCGACGCTGTCTTCTGGCGGTCCGGCAACTGGATTACCCCAGATTCGAGACCATCGTTGTGGCCTGCCCCAAAGGAGCTGCGGTCGCTCGTGAGGCCGCAGGGGTGCGGGTGATCGACTTTGATCGCGCCAACATCTCGGAGGCGCGTAATGCCGGCATAACTCTGGCGCGGGGCGAGGTCCTGGCCTTCATCGACGATGACGCGGTGCCCGAACCCACCTGGCTCGCCCATCTGGCCGGGGCTTTTGACGCCCCAGAGGTTCAGCAGGCCGGCGGCGTGACACTGGGTCGGAACGGCATTTCCCTGCAGCATGGAGCCGCGCGCGTGGACGCATCCGGGGTCAGCCATCCGGCCGCCATTGAAGGCGATTCCGTCTGTATCGTGGCGCCTGAGGACGACCGGCTTCCCAGGTTGCACGGCACGAACATGGCGCTGAGGCGTTCAGCGGTCGAGCGGATGTACGGTTTTGACCCGCGGTTTGCGTTCTATCTGGACGAAACCGATCTGACCTACCGGATTTCCCGCAGCGGTGGGCAGACAGCCTTTGTGCCCAAGGCCATCGTGCATCATGCCAGCGGTCCAAGCCGTTACCGCGATGCTGATCGTACACCCCGCCACGTCTTCGAAATCGCCGCATCGGCGGCAGTCTTTCATGCCAAGCACACGCCGCAAGCGGACCGTGATCGTGCGCGGGCGGAGTTTCTGACCGACCGTCGCCACTGGATCCTGCGACATATGCAACGAGGAGGTCTGACTCCGGATCAGGCCTGGCGGATGATCCGTGACCTGAAGGCTGGATATGCCGAAGGCTTTCAGCGCCCGCAGTCAGACCCGGTTTTGCAGACGCTGCATCACCTGAACGACATTTTCCAGAAAGAGTCGGAAGCCAGAGATGTGTGTCTTGTGGTCGATCACGGACGCTCGGCGGCCGCACGCGCGAAGTCCAAGTCATTGGTTGCGCAGGGACATCGGGTGACGGTTCTGGACTATACCCACACTGCGCGGTTTCACCACGTGCGCTTTGTCGACGAGGGGTATTGGCTGCACACAGGAGGGATCTTCGGCCGCGAACTGCGCGACGAACCCGTGTTCCGCATGCTGTCAAAGGCTGAACGGGTGCGGCGGACACAGGCGCGCCTGCACGGGATCAGGTCAAAAAAAATGCTCGATTTGGATCATTAGACATAAATTCGCCAAAAGTCCTTATTATTTCGGGTTCGAAGCCGTACACTTACGTACGAGTTTGTGACGTAACCATCGACGCGCAGTAAGACGCGATACGGAGGAGCAGCCCGATGCGTAAGAAAGTAACCAAAGCCGTATTTCCTGTTGCCGGGCTTGGCACACGATTTCTGCCGGCGACCAAATCGGTGCCGAAGGAGATCATGACCCTGGTCGATCGTCCGCTGGTCCAATACGCCATCGACGAAGCCCGCGCGGCGGGTATCAAGGAATTCATCTTCATCACCTCGCGCGGGAAAAGCGCGCTTGAGGATTATTTCGACGAGTCCCCCATTCTTGAACGCGAACTGCGCAAGAAGGGCAAACTGGACATTCTCGAAGACCTGAAATCCACCAACATGGAAAGCGGCGCCATCGCCTATATGCGCCAGCACAAGGCGCTTGGCTTGGGACACGCGGTCTGGTGCGCGCGGCGTCTGATCGGTGACGAGCCCTTTGCCGTGATGCTGCCGGACGATGTGATCTCGGCGGAAAAGCCATGCCTTCAGCAGATGGTCGAAGCCTACGAGGAAACCGGCGGCAACATGGTCGCCGCGATGGAAGTGCCACGTGACAAGACATCGAGCTACGGCATCCTCGACGTGCAGGACGATATGGGCGCAATGGTGTCCGTCAAGAACATGGTCGAGAAGCCCAAGGTCGAAGACGCCCCGTCGAACCTTGCCGTGATCGGGCGGTATATCCTTGATCCGCAGGTGCTCAAGAACCTCAACAAGCTGAAAACCGGTGCCGGTGGAGAAATCCAGTTGACCGACGCAATTGCCCAGGAGATCGACGGTACAGGTGTTTATGGGTATCGCTTCCGTGGCCAGCGGTTCGACTGCGGCTCGAAGGCGGGCTTCCTGCAAGCGACGGTCGCCTTTGGTCTGGCCCGCGATGACCTGAAGGACGATCTGCGCAGCTTCCTTGATTCCGTCATGCAGATCGAGAAAGCGGCCGAGTGAGCCAGACGGGTTGAAAAACGGTTAGCGTAGGACATATCGAGTCAGGTGGCGCGCTCGTATCCAGGGATCACGTCAGGTATCCCCGCTGCTCGACAAGAGGCGACTGGTTGCCACGTACCCGTGACATCAATTGCGCATAGCCCCGCAGCTGCACATCTTCTGGATGTGACCCGCACGGTCCGCCGTGCGCGGATGAAACCGACTGGCATCGACCGGATCGAACAGGCCTACATTGATCATCTCATAGACGATCCGGCACCGCTCTACGGTCTGGTTCGGACGCGCTTGGGGTTTCTACTGCTCGACAAGACGGGATGTCGCCAGCTGTTGGCCCATAACGAAGTACCTGTCTGGACGCATTCCGATCTTCTGTCCCGCGTGTCGAATCGGGGCGACGGTGCGCGCGCAGCAACGGAAAGCGGGCTGCGCAAGATCGCACTCGACCGCGCGGTGCCAGCGCGACTGCCCCAGATGCTGCGCCGACACCTTCCACCGGGTACAGTGTATCTCAATGTCGGACAGAGTCAGTTCAACGACCGTGTGATAACGGCGCTGGCACGCTGTGATGATCTTCGGATCGGGATCTACATTCATGACACGATCCCGCTCGACTGGCCCGAGTTCCAGACACCGAAATCCCGCCAGGCCTTTCGGGCATTCTTTGACAAGGTGGATCGCCATGCGGATCTTGTCTTTTGCAATTCCGCAGACACGCGGGAGCATGTGCTGCGCCACGCCAGTCGGCTGCCCCCGGATACTGTGCATGTGATCCTGCCCGGTCTGCCCGACATCCGCATTGAGACACCCCCCGAGGGGCCCTGGACAGGCAAAGCCTATTTCATGGCGATTGGCACGATCGAACCACGCAAGAATATCGGCTTTCTCTTGGACCTTTGGGAAGGTTTCCAGGGACCGGATGATCCGCATCTGATTGTCTGCGGTCGCCGGGGATGGATGAACGAAGAGGTCTTCGCCCGGCTGGATGCGCCACCTCCCAACGTGCACGAGGTGTCCGACCTGCGGGATGCCGAGATGTGGGGCCTCTTGCACGCCAGCACCGGACTGTTGTTTCCCAGCCATGCCGAAGGATTCGGTTACCCTGCGGTCGAGGCCGCACGGCTGAATGTGCCGCTGATTTGCAACCCTTTGCCTGTATTTCGTGAGGTTCTCGGCGAAAGACCCATTTACGCGAAAGAGTCCGATTGCTACGTTTGGCACCAAGAGATTGAAAAACTGGCGCAAAGACGCCGGGATCAAGGCGGTGAGCAGAACGGGATGATGTCTTTAGAGACCCTGACTTGGCAGGCACATTTCAATAAACTATTCACAAGTCTTTGATACCTACGCGTGGTTTGCGACCACATTGGCAGGCAGCTGACTCTTGGGAGTGGTGCAAAGATATGGACTAAGGCTCCAGCGCAAACGCTGGAGGTTCCGCGCGTTCCGAAAACGCCGCGAGCTGAAACCTGTGTCCAATCGCACCGACCGAATTCGCAAGACGGACATCCTGCTCTTCTGCACCGTGCGAAACGAAGGTATCCGTCTGCCCTATTTTCTGCAGTA